>JAZSEW010000091.1:0-60305 GCA_045531895.1 Lachnospiraceae bacterium | reverse complement strand
AAGATGATTAACAAGCGTAATTACATACAAAAAATCATGATTTGAATACAAATTTGAATACACAGATGGATGATGTGTTTTTCCTCCTTTATTTATGCGGGTTGTGAGAGACACTCCAGTTCGAGTCCCGTCTCGCGCTCTTGAAAAAAGAAGAATCAGTCGAAAGACTGGTTCTTCTTTTTTTGACCCCGAAGGGGTCAGAACCCATGCGTGAAACCCGCATGGGTCCGAGGTCTCCGCTTCGCTCCGGTCGGTGCAGAGCCGACGTCCCCCGGACGTCGTGCACCCCGTCTCGCGCAAAGTTTGTGTGTCTACAGTTTTGTACCCAGTTGTATCTACTTGACGACAGAGCGGTTACAACGCTTTACTAATCAATTCGTAAGTATCTTTTTCCGGCAATGGATTGTATATGTAGCCGAGAGTGGTGGAAAGTTCCGTGTGTCCTAGCAATTCTCTGATTGCATCCAGTGGCACACCATTTGAAGCTAGGAGAGAAGCATAAGTCTTTCTCCGTCTCTAGTGAAAATATACTCACTTTGCCGTAGTATCTGCTTTAAAAGCTCGATTGCCTTTGGTGGAACTGCTACAAAACGGTCAAGATGCGTTTTTGTATGGTCAGCCACGTTACCGAGTATTGCTTTCCTGTTCTCGTACTTCCTCACGGACAATATGCAGTGTGGTTTCGTCCTCCCAATCGCTCCATTTTAATGCTACAAATTCTCCAACACGCAAACCCAGATAGAAGTTCATCCGAATCGCTAAAAAGGCTAAATCCTCCGTTTCTGTGAATTTTGCATCAAGATAGCGGTTTAACTCTGCCAATTCGTCCGTGTTGAAAGTTTGTGTCTTTGCGGTTTTTCTTACCACTTGGCGATACTTTACAAGAATTTTGACCTCGTTCATTGGATTGACGGTCAAATACTTCTTGCGCTGAGCATATTCAAACATACCAAACAAAATAGTTTTTACATTCGTCCATTCCTTACGGGCACGGTTAAAATCTTTTACAATGCGGTTACATTCTGTTTCCAACAGTAAAGAATCAATTTAAGCCGTTTTATGCAACGATAGTTACATATTTGCAGGAACAAATCATGAACCTTGTGAAAGACAGAACATTATTTTCAAGTGGAGGAATAGGAACACTATCTTAATTTCATCATTAAATGATGTAACTTGTTTATATCATCTTTTGTGAACAACTTTTCATCTACACATATTCTCTTGGACAAAAAAGAGATTTCGATTACTTTTTTCTTTGAAAAGAATGCAGCCAGACCTGCCATAATACAAAGGATTGCCACTGCATTTACTATGTAAGAAGTCCAATCTGTATTTACAAAAAAGAAAATATCTTCTATTTTTCCGGCGAGCATATCAACAAATTCCAAAATGACGGCAAATGCTAAAAAGAACAAGTTTTTTTGGGGGGAACGTTTTCGGAGTGTTCCCAAACCCAGGTATTCTTTAACGGAGCAACTGTCTTTCCTTGCCTTAGACTTGTAGAACTCTTTATTTACAAGAAAATAGAAATCTCCTTGTATGCTAAAATGTTCTTCGGTAACTTGTATCGTGCAATGCTTTTTCTTGTTTGGAAAACTTGTTATTTCAAGTAAGTTCATGATAACACCTATAATCCCAATAATTTCTTTTTCATAGCATCATATTCTTCCTGCGTAATCAAACCATCTTTTAATAACTCGGCATATTTACGTAAATTATCTGCTGTATTACTCTGTGCAGAGGTTTCTAATGATGCTTCCGTTGTAACTGCCTTTACAGTAGTGCTTTCCTCTGCTATATCCTTTGCTCTTCGTAATTGCTTTTGAAAGTCATCAATTTCTGTTTTTGCATAGAAAGAAACGTTAAATGCAATACAGCCACCAGCATACTCAATGCGGAATAGGGTTTTCGGGTGAATAAATAATCTTTAAATGAAACACAGCATGTATATGCAAGAACCTTGGCTAAATTTTACAATGTTTCCTTGGACTACATTGCTGGCTTAACAAATGATACTACACCACCAAATAAAAAGTAGTGCAGGAGGAAGACATTGTAAGTTTAGTTGTATATAATTTGTATATATAAGCAGGCAACGTGCTTTTCCTCCTTTATTTATGCATATTTACGAAAGACGGTGTACTTCGAGTTACGTCTCGCCTGCCGGGCTCGGTCGGCGCTAAACGCTCTCCACCGGATAGCAGCTAAAAAATTAGGACAAAAAACACATTATTGACACTTATGCGGGCAACAAGTAGAATGTAATTAGTTATACTTGAACTTACATAATTATATAACGGAGAATAGAAAGAATATGGTTATTGTTTACCTTTTAGTTTTTGTGTTACTGATTTTTTTACAGGTTCAGGCAATCCGTAGGGACTCAAAGAAGCTTTGGCTCATTTTGATTTTATTGGAACTTGTTTCTGTACTTGCTGCATATCGGATACAGGAATATTATGACAACCTGCCAGGTTACGGCTTTATGCCGGGACTTTCCTACTTGGATGAGGTATTATTCAGTTTCTTTGCTTCTGTGCTATATGGGGCATGTTTCCTGATTTCTTCCTGCATTTTTATTGCGAGAGAGGAGAAAAAGAAAAAGGTGGTGCCAATCTTTGCGGTGGCAGGCTTTTTACTGTTGGTAGTAGGAGGTTGGTATCTGGGTAACGAGTTTATCCGCAATTTTGATAAAATCAAGTGTACCGGAACTATTGTCGGCTATACGGAGATAAACGTCGGAG
Source organism: Lachnospiraceae bacterium (assembly GCA_045531895.1). Taxonomy (GTDB): domain Bacteria; phylum Bacillota; class Clostridia; order Lachnospirales; family Lachnospiraceae; genus SIG299. Next base: position 57,558 of record JAZSEW010000091.1, on the reverse strand, counting down.
GAATTATGGAGCAGTGGCCGCTGATAGAGTTTACCGTAGACGGTAAGCAATATCAGGACGATTATCCGATGTTTGAAGGTGCGGATTTAGGAGCAGAAATCACGGTGTATGCTTATCCGGTAAGAGCTACCTATAAATGTGTATTAAACAAGGTGAATAATAAACCTATTTATATTCCCGCTTTTGTTTTAGCAGGTCTGCTTTTGCTTGTGAGAAAGAAGAAAAGGTTAACCGAAGCAGTGTAGAAAGCCATTTCCGGATTGTTATTCCGGCTAAGGAATAAATTTGTGTCAGAGAAAATAAGGGGCATAAAAAATGCTGTCTCCAATATTGTTTTGGAGGCAGCATTTTAATGTCAATAGATGATATAAACTCTTAGGATACAATATCCTCAACGATTACATCATCCCCGGCAAGACCCAGCAATAATTTAAGAATTTCTTCTTTGTCATAATAGGCGGCACGGATAGTTACCTTATCACCGGCATAGAGGCGCTGTTCGCCGTCGTCCATTTCTTCCAGAACGCGACTGCCTGCATGGGAGATGCTTTCAATAACAGAGGTGTGTGGCCACATAATGTCTCTGACAGACTTGCCAACAACAAAATCACCCGGAGAGACAATAAGGGTGAAGCGGGAAATTTTCATCTGCTTTCCGTGATGATAGCGTTCGGTCATTTCTTCCAGTGCTTTATCATAGAACGGTGTCTGACCAAAAAGTTCTGTAATCAGGCTGACAACAAAAACAACTACAGCAACATAAAACAGGCCGGTAAACTGCCCGGAAAGCTCAATAAACAGCACAGAAGCTGTGAGAGGAGCCCGCAGGGTTCCGCCGATAAAAGCGCACATGCCAAGGAAAATCATAAGGGAAGAAAGCTCTTCCGGCATACCAAGAAAAACTAAAAATTTGGTAATCATGGCTGCGGCAAGAACACCAATGGCAAGGGTTGGAATAAAAATACCACCGGTAGCGCCACTGTCGGTAACCAGAAGCATCATGGCAAGGCGGATGACAAAGAGGGCAAGTAAAAGGCCAAAGGCCGGAGTATGTTCAAGTACATGTTCAATCATGTGATGTCCGCTGTAGGCACCGTCTGCGAGGAAAAAGCAAAGGATTCCTGCCAATATGAAAGTAATCATGAGTTTTATTACCGGAACGGCTCCTTTTTTGAAGCGGCCTGTAAAACGACGGAACAGAAGGATGGAACCGTCAAATAAGGCTACGGCAAGAGCGATAAATATACCAATCAGGAGAAGGTAACCTATGTGCGTAAGAGTAAACTCCGGTAAAGCATCCAAATGGAACAGGGATGCTTTCATATCAAAGGTATTGCATAACAGATGATTGGTTCCGGTAGCGGAAAGTACTGCCATGGAGACAGTAAGTACCAGCATTGGGGAAAAGCGTTTATGTATTTCTTCCAAAGCAAATAAAATACCGGAGAGCGGGGCACCGGTGGCAACGGCAAAGCCTGCACCTGCACCGCCGGTCATAACGTAGCGTTCTAAGGCTAACTGCTTTTTGGAAGATTTTCCTGCCATACTACCGAGAGAAGTGCCGATGAGTACCGCAGGACCTTCACTACCGCAGGGAAGACCGGCAAAGAAACTAATCATACTTCCGAAAAAGGTGCCAAGGAAGGTGCGAAACGGAGCGAATGGAAGAATTCCACGTAGAATGCCTTCACTTCGTGGGATACCGCCGCCCTTACATTCCGGCGCTGCTTTGTGGATAAGGGACATAAGATATGCAAGGATAATCAGTACAAAAAAAACAAGCAGCATAGGCAGAAAAGAATTTTTTGCGCAATCGTAAATGGAGCGGGACAGGTTTTCTGCTTTGCCTGCCAGAAACTTAAATAAAAAGATGGTGCCACCGGTCAGGATACCGGTTAAAATGCCATAGCAGACGCAAGGGAAAATATTTGTAAGATATTCTTTATAGCTCTTTTGTTTCATAAGGATGCCTCCTTCTTTTGTAAAAAATTATTTTTCCAATACCTTTTCAAAAATCAGTCCGGAAATAAACCAGGCAGGGGCGTAATCCAGCCGGATAAGCCCTTTGTAATTATATTTTGCTTTGCTGTAGTCCCATGGGCAGGAGTGATGTTTTTTTAACAATGAACCACTGAAAAATTCTCCTGTATAAATCAGCAGGGTATAGAGCATCCCGCGGAATACAGTAGGAACTCCCTTCAGCAGCCGACTGAGAGGTGCAAAAAGAGCAGCCATTCCGTAGATGGGAAACATCCAGACGGAGGTCTGGCAACGCAGCATTTTATCTTTGTGACAGCGGATGGCTCCAAGCCCGGTCCAGAAGCATTCCATGCACCAGCCAAGGGCCCCGCAGACAAAAAAATTTTTAAAAAAAGTAAGTAGTGCCATGTGAAACGTTCCTTCCTGTTAAGATAAACTTAGTATGAAAGGAACGTTTGTATTTTATACGATATGCTTTTAAATTTCAATAAAAAATTTGTCTTCAATCGGAAATTCTGACCGGTGAATAATGCGAGTTATGAAATCAGCTCTAAAGCAGTGCGAAGGGCAAAATCTGTAGCAAGCTGTCGCACCTCATTGCGTCCGGGATTGCCAAACTGCATAGTTTTTGTAGTGACATTGCCATCGATATAAAAGCCAAAGCAAACCATACCAACCGGTTTTTTATCGGTACCACCGCTTGGACCGGCAATGCCGGAAATGCCGATGCCAACTTCGGAACCGGAGACTTTGGCAACACCAAGAGCCATTTCGTGCACCACTTCTTCGCTGACGACACCATGCTTGGCGATGGTATCGGGAGAAACGTGGACATAGTTTATTTTTGCTTCGTTGGCGTAGGTGACGAAGCTTACGTCAAATACCCCGGAAGCATTTGCTACGTTGACAATACGGGCTGCTACCAGACCTCCGGTACAGGATTCTGCACAGGAAATGTGCCAGTTTTTTTCTAGCAGCTGATTGACCAGCTGTTCTTCTAAAGAAAGATTCATTTTATCGCACCTCCAATCCGGAGAAAACTTCTCCAAGGCCTGCCTGAATCAGTAAATCTGCGTTGCTGTCATATGGAGTGGAGGACTTATTAATCAGCACCAGATGCTCTCCCTGAAAATAGCGGATAAAGGAGGCTGCCGGATATACGGATAGGGAAGTGCCGCCTACAATTAAAACATCCGCTTGGGAAATCAGAGAAAGAGCAGTGTTGATATCATCCTCATTTAAGCTTTCCTCATAAAGTACAACGTCCGGTTTGAGGATACCGCCACAATCACAGCGCGGTACATGCTCTGTTTCTGTCATGGCAGACAGTGGGTAAAATTTCTTACATTTCATGCAGTAGTTTCGATGAATGCTGCCGTGAAGCTCGATGACTGTGTGGCTTCCGCCGGCCTGATGCAGACCGTCGATATTCTGGGTGACTACACCGGAAAGCTTTCCGGCCTCCTCTAATTTTGCAAGAAATCGGTGGGTAATATTGGGTTCCACGTCAGTGATTACCATTTTGTCGCGATAGAATTCGTAGAATTCCTCCGGTTTCTGCATGAAAAAGGAGTGGCTTAAAATGGTTTCCGGGTTATATTTGTATTTCTGATGATACAGACCGTCGGCACTGCGGAAATCGGGAATGCCGCTTTCTGTGCTTACTCCGGCGCCGCCAAAGAAAACGATTCGCCTGCCGTTATCGATGATGGTTTGTAACGTTTTTATTTTATCTGTCAGGTCCATTCCTTTATACCTCCAAGTTATATTACTTTTATATGTTGCCAAATGAAACTATTTTTTTTGAATGCGGTGTTTCTGGGGCTGGATGGTAAGCTCTGTGATATTGCAGTGTTCACCCAGAGACAAAAGATAGGAGACGGTATCCGCAATATCCTCAGGAAACAGGCAGGCATTTTCGTCTGCGGTAAAATCAGCATTACGGTATAAATTTGTCCGGGTCATATCAGGAAGGAGTGTTGTAACTTTGATATTGTTTTTTCTCACTTCGTCAAACAGGCTGTTGGAAAAGCTTAAGAGCCCTGCTTTTGTGGCACCGTAGGCACAGCCATAGGTGTTACTTTTCTTTGCTGTGATAGAGGAAATAAAAATAATATGTCCGCTTTTTCGCTGCTTCATATAGCCTAAAAATTCTGTAGTAATGAGTATCGGAGCTTCTAAATTAGTACGGATAAGTGTTTGCAGGTCGGTTGGATTCAGCGTTTCTGAAAGTCCGTAAAAACCGACACCGGCACTGTGAATAATGATATCCGGTGCGGGAACGGACAGACACTTGCGAATTGTTTTCAGTGTCTGCGTAAGAGTTTTCTCTTCTGTAATATCACAGACAAACCGGTGAAAATTCTCCGGATAGGCAATTGTTTCATCAAAGGTTCTGCCGATGCCGCAGATGGTGAATCCTTCTTTGGCAAGCCGTAGTCCTATGGCAAGTCCGATGCCGGAAGAGGCTCCGGTAAGCAGTATGGTTTTTGGTGTATTCATCTTAATTTTCTCCGTTCCATACAAAGATTTTTTCTGCCGGCAAATAAGCGGACAGAAGCTCTTTTAAATATTGTACCATTTTTTCGGATAAAGTTCCATAGTGAGCTACACCATTTTCTGTGATATATGGGTATTGCACGATGGCATTGTCCGGACGTGTTTTTCTCATGTTTTTTAAATAGTCGGCGCTGATGCGGAACACACCGATGCTGACGTCGTACAGACAGTCGGCAGAAATAGTGGAAAATACTGTGTCTACTAATGTAGAATAATTCCTTTCCCAGTCGGCGTGGAAAATCATCGGGTCAAAGCAGAGCCGGACGGAAAAACCGGAAGCTTTAGCGGCCTGCAGTGCTTTCAGACGAAGAGGAAGGGATGCAGCGCCGAGTTCCGTGGATTTGCAGAGCTGTTCCGGGGAAAGCGTCCATGCAAATATAATCTGCTGTTTTAAGTATTCCTTTCCGGCAAATAAGGAGGCAAGTGGTTCAAAAACTGCCGGGTTACCGGATTTTGTGCGGATTTCCAGTGTAAGCGTCGGATGCTCTGCGGCAAAGGAAAGCCAACGGGAGACAAAGCCAAATCGCTGTTCTAAGGCGAGCAGGTCCGTGTCGTAGGAAACACAAAGATAAACCGGATGCTCTGATAATAGTTCTTTCAATTCTAAAAAATAATCGTCCAGATTTACAAAAACCACCACATGCCCGGAAGGGTACATCCCCTGCAGATAGCAGTAGTCGCAGTTGTAAATACAGTTCATCATACAGGAGGTATAGTAAAAGTGCTCGTTGCCGAAGCTCTGGCATACCGGGGCTCCTTTGTAAATCAGGGTTCCGGTCTTTTTTGCCAGTATCAGTGCCGGTGCCTTTTTCTGGGCAGCAAAGTCCTGATGGCTCCGCTTAAAAATGTCTTTATAATGGTTGATGAAAATCGGTTCGGAGGAAAAATAAGTGTTCCAATCTGTATTCCACACTTCTTTTTCGACATAGACGGTAGTAAATGGTGACTGAAAAAGGGAAGTGTCCTGTATGGTAATGGAAGCACTCTCTAAAGTATTTTCTGCTTCGTTTAAAATTAAGTCACGCAAACGATTCAAATGAGGCATAGCCTGCTTTTTACCGCGTACCGGTGTCTCCGGAAGGGTAGCAAGAAACTTTTGCAATGGCCGGGCAAGGGAATTGCCGGAAAGCAGGGCATAAGTGATAAGCCGTTCAAACTCATTTTCCATACTTTCTGTCATTGGAACTTGTTTTTTAATGCGCTCTACTAATGTAGAAAGGTTTTCGGAAAGGGTCGGTTCTTTGAAAGATATACTCATTAAAAAGTGCTGAAGCCGTTCCGCATAAGAAAGAATTTCTGTTATGTGTGGAGCTAACAGGGTTTCCGGATGAATCGCGGAAGCTTCCGTTTGACCGGGAATGTCTGAAATAACTTTAAAAAACAGCATCCGGTCCGGTGCAATATGGGGAAGCAATGCCTGATACAGGGCAGAGGCTTCCATATCAATCAGTGTTTCCTCTGAAAAGACGGAGGAATCCGTACAGACTACAGGAGTAGTAACTGCCGGAAGGAGCCGGAATGGGTGGCGGTACAGTAAATCCGGGTAAAATGTACGTCCGGTGACCTGCTCGGTCAGACAGGAGGCCAGAAACAAATCACCGGGGGATGCCTGATGACCGGAGGGATTTTTTCCCGGTGCATAGCCTGCAACCCCCAGATTGATGACAAGATCATGCCGGTGTTCTGCCGGATAAAGTGCAAAATGTCTGGCTGCAGCAGTGGCTGCAGATATCATTCCGGTTCCGGTAATAATTACCCGGTGGTGTTCCCCTTCAAACAGACGGTACCGGGTTTCTGTAATCTGTTGCTTTAATTGTAATCTGGATATAAGCTCCCGGGCTTCCGGGTATAAAGCGGTAATAAAGGTAATCATGATTATTGTTTCCTCGTGGATTTTATTAAAACAGTATCTGTTCCAAATAAGTATACTATGTTATTTACAAAGTGTCAAAAACAGCATTGCCTTTCCTGTAAAAAAGAGCTATACTGTAATAAGATATAATGTAATAAGTGTGTTCAGATAAGAGGTCAATAAAATGGGAAAAAATTATCGCGTGGGTTGTAAAGGATTAGATGAATACGGAAAGGGTAAGGCTGTGTTTAATAATCGTCCGTTTTCCGTTCCTTACTTTCTTCCGGGAGAAAAGGGAAATATAGAACTTGTGTTTAAAGCAAGAGAAACAGGCGCACGTCTTGTTTCTTTGGACGAAGCATCAGCAGACAGAGTGGCGGTGGACTGCCCGGTGTATGAAAGCTGTGGCGGTTGTCAGGTGATGCATTTGGAATATCAGGCACAACTTCGATGGAAACAGCAGAAAATAGAAGAGCTGTTTGCTGAGGAGAAGGAAGCCGGAGTTATTCTGCCTATTATTGCCATGGAACAGCCATGGAATTACCGTCATAAGGTGTATGCATCGTTCTCCGCCGGAAAAAAAGGAGGAATTTTGGCAGGAATTTATGAAGAAAATTCTCACCGGGTAGTGAAAACAGAGCATTGCCGGATACAGCATCCGTTGGCTAATGAAATCATTACTACAATTGTAGAAATAATGAAAAAATATAATGTTCCGGCATATAATGAAGACAGGGGAAGCGGCGTACTCCGCCATGTTTATATTCGTGTCGGTGAGAAAACAGGGCAGGTGATGGTTGTTCTGGTTACCGGCAGTAAGGAATTCAGAGAAAAAAAACTGTTTGTAGATGCTTTGTGTAAAAAATTCCGTCAGATTACCACAATAGTTCATAATGTGAATAGTGCAAAAACAAGCATGGTGTTGGGAAAAAAAGAAACGGTACTGTACGGAAACGGTACAATTGAGGACGAACTGTGCGGTTTGAAATTTGAAATTTCTACCCAGTCCTTTTATCAGGTAAATCCGGTACAGACGGAAAAACTATATAAGACAGCTGTAGAATTTGCGGAACTTGCCGGAACAGAAACGGTACTGGACGCATATTGCGGCATAGGAACTATTTCCATGGTGGCAGCAAAACAGGCGAAGGAAGTAATCGGCGTCGAATTAAATGATGCTGCCTGTATGGATGCCAGAAAGAATGCAAAGAAAAACAGCTGTACCAATGTCCGGTTTCTGGCAGAGGATGCCGGAGAGTATATGGTACGGTTGTCAAAAGACGCTGCAGCCAAAAAGCCGGAGGTAGTATTTATGGATCCGCCGAGAAGCGGCAGTGATACCGGATTTTTGTCTTCCATGGTAAAGATGGCACCGCAGAAAGTTGTCTATATTTCCTGTAATCCGGCAACCCAGAAAGTGGACATGGAGTTCCTGAAGAAAAAGGGCTACAGAGTAGAAAAAATGCAGGCAGTGGATTGCTTCTGTCACACATATCATGTGGAGAATATAGCTTTATTGGTAAGGAATTAAACAACAATGAACAAGGCAAAAGAAAAGAAAAAGGCTGTAGTGGATTTGACAAACGGTTCTATAATAAAGGGAATGATATCCTTTGCTGTGCCGGTATTTTTGGGACAATTGTTACAGCAGCTTTATAATATGGCGGATGCCTGGGTCGTAGGCAATTTTGCAGACAATGATGCATTTGCCGCTGTTAGTTCAGCAGGCAGCCTGATATTTTTGATTACCGGTTTTTTCAGTGGTATTGCCATCGGCGGCGGAGTTGTTATTTCACGTTATGTAGGAGCGGGAAGTAAGGAGTTGATAAAGCGTTCCATACATACGAATTTTTTGTTTGGAATTCTGGCGTCAATTCTTTCTACAATTGTAGGATTACTTATTGTACCAAAACTTCTGGTATGGATGAAGGTGCCGGACAGTGTGATGGCAAATTCAAGAGTGTATTTTATGATTTATTTTGCCGGAGTATCTACGGTCATTATGTATAATGTAGGAATGTCTATTCTGCGGGCGTTGGGTGACAGCATTCATCCTCTGTATTATCTGGCAATTTCTTCAGTTACCAATGTGGTACTTGATTTGCTGTTTGTAGCGGTATTTCATTGGGGTGTTGCGGGGGCAGCTGTCGCAACGGTAATAGCTCAGGGATTAAGTGCATTGCTTTGTATCATTCAGATGTGTCGGATGAAGGAAGATACCTACCGGCTGGATTTTAAAAAAATAAAATATCATAAAAAGATTATGGGCGAAGTAATACGTCAGGGACTTCCAACCGGCATTCAGAATTCAGTTATCAGCATTGGAAATATGGTAGTGCAAACGAATATTAACAGCTTTGGTGCATTTGCCATGTCAGGACATGGGGCTTATGCAAAAATTGAGGGTCTGGTTTTTATGCCGATTACCAGTATGTCTATGACGCTACCGACGTTTATCAGCCAGAATCTTGGTGCCGGAAAACCGGACCGGGCAAAAAAAGGAGCGTTGTTTGGAATTCTTTCCGGCATGCTGATGGCAGAGACAGTGGGATTATTGTGTTACTTCGGAGCAACATATGCGCTACGTATGTTTGTGGATGTTCCGGAGGCAATCGCTTTTGGAGAAATCCATGCCAGGGTAGTTTCTATGTTTTTCTTTTTACTGGCGTTTTCACATTGTGCAGCGGGAGTACTCAGAGGCTGTGGGAAGTCTGTTGTACCGATGGTAACAATGCTTGCTTTCTGGTGTGGAGTCCGAATTATATATGTGACCCAGGCGCTAAAATTTTTTCCTGATTTTCAGACAATATCCTGGGCATATCCATTAACATGGTCATTAAGCAGTATTGTGTTTTTACTGTTTTTATTAAAATCTGACTGGGCAAGTGCCTGGCAAAACAAGGATTGATAAAAGGGGTGGAGAAGTATGTGTACAGAAAATAATGTAACAGGGTTGGAGCAGGAACTGATTTCTGAAATTGAGGGCGAAAGAGCTTACACTCCGGGAATACGGGAACTGGCAAGAAAAAGCGCGGCGGAAGGGTGCGTGCTGCTAAAAAATAATGGTGTTCTTCCGTTAAAAAAGAATAAGCAGGTTTCTGTGTTTGGCAGATGTCAGGTGGATACTTTTTATGTAGGCTACGGAAGCGGCGGCAATGTACATCCGCCGGAAAAGGTATCTGTATTGGAGGGACTTCGCGCATGTGAAGATATTTGTGTGAACGAAGAAGTAGCCTCTGTGTATGAAGAATGGTGTCATAAAAAAGAAAATCTGGCAGATCCGGGTAAGGAGTGGGGCAAATGGCCGTATTTTTATCCGGAAATGGAGCTTAGCGAAGAATTTGTATCAAATGCAGCAAAAAAAACGGAAACTGCAATTATTATCATTGGCCGTGCTGCCGGTGAGGAACGGGAAAACTTTTTAGGAGAAGGAAGCTATTATTTAACCGCAGAGGAGAAGAGAATGATTTCTCTTGTGACTGCGTCTTTTGAAGATGTAGTATTATTGCTGAATTGTGGAAATATCATTGATATGTCCTGGACAAAAGAATATAATTTCAGCGCCATTCTTATGATGTGGCTTGGCGGAATGGAGGCAGGACATGCCCTGGCTGACATATTATCAGGAAAGGAAAACCCATGCGGAAAGCTGACAGATACCATTGCCGTAGATTACGAATCCTATCCAAGTGCCGGAAACTTTGGAGGACATGATTTTAATTCATATGAAGAAGATATCTATGTGGGGTATCGATATTTTGAAACTTTTGCCGCAGAAAAGGTGTTATATTCTTTCGGGTATGGATTGTCTTATACAACTTTTGATACTTTACCAATGTCCTATTATGGACAACATGATGATGAATATTTTGAAGTAACAATCAGGGTAACCAATACGGGCAAGGTGGCAGGAAAGGAAGTTGTACAGCTTTATATGGAGGCACCGCAAGGAGCATTGGGAAGAGAAAAAAGAAGCCTGATAGCTTTTCGAAAAACAGAAGAACTGGCTCCCGGAAAATCTCAGGATATCCGGTTCAGAATTCCGTATGAGCAGCTGGCAGCCTTTGATGATGTTGGAAAAACCGGTTACTCCAATACCTATGTAATGGAAAAGGGAGAGTATTGGTATTTTTGTGGTGTCAGTGGTGAAAAAGGCAGGATGGTATACCGGAATGCAGGCGGTACGGATATGAAGCAGACAAGGCTGTTCCGTCAGTTGAAGGAAATTTGTCCGCTTCAGGAGGATATGGAACGTATTGTTCCTGTGATGGAAAATGGAGTACTCGTACAGGGAAAAGAAGTGGTACGTAAGGGAATGACGGATATGAAGAAACGTATCCAGATGTCGCTGCCGGAGGAGATTCCTTATACCGGAGACAGGGATATTCGTTTTTCGCAGGTACAAAGCGGAGAAATATCTGTGGAACGGTTTGTAGCTCAGTTGACAGATGAAGAACTGGAAGCGTTGACCAGAGGAGAAGGCGGAATGGACCGTCCATTGGGGGTTGGAGGAAACACCGGTATTTATGGTGGTGTATTGCCATCTTTAAGGGAAAAGGGGGTTCCTGTTATTGTGACTGCAGATGGTCCGGCAGGACTTCGAATAAAGCGTTATACTTCCCTGCTGCCGTGCGGAACAGCATTAGCATGTACCTGGAATGAGAAACTGATAGAAAGTTTATTTGAGAAAATTGCGGATGAATTGATTCGTTTTGATGTGGATGTTATTTTATCTCCCGGTCTGAACATTCACAGAAACCCATTGTGTGGACGCAACTTTGAGTATTTTTCCGAGGATCCTTTGATTTCCGGTAAAATGGCTGCAGCGGCAGTACGAGGAATCCAGTCCAAGGGAAGAGCAGGTTGTCCGAAGCACTTTGCATGTAATAATCAGGAAGTAAACCGTCATCACAATGATTCCAGGGTTTCAGGAAGAGCACTTCGTGAAATTTATCTGAAAGGCTTTGAAATCTGTGTAAAAGAAAGTAAACCTAAAAATCTGATGATGTCCTATAATAAGGTGAACGGCGTCTGGAGCCATTACAATTATGACCTTGCCAGAACGGTACTCAGGAAAGAGTGGGGGTATGACGGTGTTATTATTACTGACTGGTGGATGCAAAAATCTACGAGTCCGGAATTTCCGGAAATACGTGATAATGCATATCGTGTGCGTGCCTGTGTAGATGTACTGATGCCGGGCGGTGTTGTCGGAAGTAAAGAAACGGACTATATTTCTGATGGTACATTGCTGGAAACACTGGGAAAAAATGGAGGAATCACAAGAGCAGAACTGCAGCAAACAGCAATTCATGTACTTAATTTTGCAACAAAGATTGACAGAAAGCGATAAAATCAATATAATAGAGCAGTATGCTAAAGTGTAAGAGCATAATACAAGGGAGGACATTATGAACGAAGAAGAAACAAAAGTAGGCGTAACAGAAGAAGTAAAAACAGAAGAATCTCCTGTTGCGGAAACAGCAAGTGAAAATGTGACAGTGGAGGAAGCACCTGCCACAGAAAAGAAGGATTTAGATTTAACACAGATGCTTGATGTTGTAAAAAAGAACATCAAGTGGATTGCCATTGGTGTGGCAGCGCTGATTGTAATTTGTGTAATCGGCAGTATTGTAGCAAACAGCGGTTCCCGCTTTGTTACAACAGAAGAGACAAATAATTATATGAAGCTGGAATCTGATGTAGTCGTAGATTTCAACGGTGGCGAAATCACCTTTGATGAAAATGTAAGTGCTATAGCTTCTAATGCAGATCAGTCTCTGACTGTAGTGAAGGATACAGAAAATACGTTATTTGTACTTGATGGGGCAAAGGCTGTAGAGGTAGCAAAAGAAGTAGGGTATTATACCTTATCTGCTTACGGTGATTCCATCGCTTATGTAGCTGATGTAGAGGATAGTCTTGGTACTTTATATTTATACACAGTTTCCAAGAAGAAGTCTGTGGAAATTGCAGAGGAAGTTTATGCAGGAGATATCGTACTTTCTGCTGATGGTAAGTCAGTTGCATATGTCAGCGACTGTGAAGTAGAAGAAGGCTGGTACAGCAATACAGTAACCGGTACCGTATTTGTTTCCAAGAATGGTAAAGAAGGTAAGGAAGTGTCTTCCGATGCAATGCCTCTGGCAGTATCTGATGGCGGTAAGTATGTATTCTACATCAAGGGTGATGACAAGCTGTTTATGAATGAAGAAAAATTAGGTACAGAAATCAGTTCCGGTGTATATTTTAATCAGGATTGTACAGAGATTGTATTCAATGAAGATGGTGATACCATGTACTTTACTGCAAAGATGAAAGGGCCTGTAAAGGTAAAGAAGGGCAGCTTTAGTGGTATTTATGCTCCGGCAACCATGGTTCAGGGTTCTGCAATGACAGGCAACGGTTCTTATGTAATGCAGTACCTTGGCGTAGATTCCTTTAATGAAACACTGTGGCGCATTGATTACAGTGAAGCTTATTATGTGTTTGATAAGGGCGAAGAAACAGAAAAGCTCAGCAGCTCTATTACTACATATCAGATGACAGAAAACGGTAAGTCCATGCTCTATCTGGATGGCAGCGAATTAGTTCTTTTAAAGAATATCAGTAAGTCCAGAGAGGGTGAAAACGTTGCCCGTGGTCTTTACTATGTTAACAAGTTTGTGGCAAGTGAAGATTTAAAGGATATTTATTATTATGACACCGATGAAGATGAACTTTGCTATCTGAAGAAGGGCGAAGGTGTTCGTATTGCGGATGATGCGGAAGACTTCGTATACAGTGATAAGTATGGTGTTCTGTACTTCATTGAAGATGATGAACTGTTCTATGCAACTACTTCTGCAAAGTCCGTAAAGGATGTTTGCGGTGAAGAAGTGGCAACTGTATTTGCAGATAAGAATGCCGTGTACTTTATGTTCCAGGAGGATGATAATTACAGTGTGATGAAGATGACAGGAAAGGCAAAATATGAGTCTGTACTGGAGCTTGATCAGGAGGACATCTGGAACCTCAGCATTAACTAGTAAATGAATATTTGCTGCAACAAAAAGACTTCCGTGGGAGATTTCCTGCGGAAGTCTTTTTTATAAGCGGTTTTATTTTTGAAGTACTTTAATTTCTGCAGATTCGTCTATAATCAGGCATCCGTAAAAGCCGGATTCTTCTAATTTGCCGAAGAGCTTACCGATTTTCTTTGGCTTTTCAAATAAGGTTACATCGTATTCAGTGCGGTACTCATCAGCCTTCTTGATAGCAGCAACTACATCACTTTCCGGATAAATCACAGCAAGCTTTGGACGGGCACCGGAAAGCTTCGCCTGCTTGTCCATAAGGATGCTGGCAATACGCTCAAAACCGATGGAGAAACCAACGGCCGGAACGCTTTCACCGATGAACTTGCCAATCATGTTGTCATAACGTCCGCCGCCGGCAATGGATGAGCCGAAATCTAAGGATTCTACTTCGAAAATAGTACCGGTATAGTAGCCCTGACCACGAACGAGGGAACGGTCGTACTCAATCTGATAACGGTCGCCGGACAACTGTTTTACGGTTTCGATGATGGAAGCTACGCTGTCAATGGCAGCAGTATCGGTACAATACTTTCTTGCCTCATCTAAGGTAAATGGGGTGATACTCATCATGGAAACAAACTTTTCTACCGTTGCTTCTGCAAAATTTTTCTCAAGCAATTCCTTTCTGACACCCTCTGCACCGATTTTGTCTAACTTATCAAAGGTGATGCAAACGCTGTCGGCATCTGCTGCGTCAAAGCCTGCCGCGGAAATCAAATTCTTTAAAATGCGGCGGTCATTGATGCGGATTTTGAAGTTTTCAATGCCAATATTAAGTAATGCTTTGGCTGTTGTATCAATCAGCTCTACTTCACAGTTGGTGGAAGAGGAACCTAAAATGTCGATATCACATTGTACAAATTCACGGAGACGACCTTTTTGCGGACGCTCTGCACGGAATACACGGTCAATTTGGATTACCTTGAACGGTGTGCTCAAATTATTACGGTTGCAGGCATAGTAGCGGGACAGTGGAAGTGTCAGGTCATAACGAAGTCCCATGTCAGACAATTCTTTTGGATTTCCTTTTTCAATGGCTTCCTGTAATTTGTCACCGCGCTTTAAAATCTTGAAGAGCAGATTTAAGTTTTCGCCGCCTTCGCTCTTATCTAGATTTTCGATATCCTCAAGAATTGGAGTAGTGATGCGTTCAAAACCGCAGGCGCGATAGGTTTCTAGAATTTTTCCCTGCAAATAGTCACGCAGGGCAGTTTCCTTTGGTAAATAGTCGTTTGTTCCCTTAACAGAATTTACTTTCATAATAATCCTCCTCGTTTTGCGAAGCAAAATGCCCGCCCGCGTGTGCGGGCAGAGGATTTTCCTCCAATATAAACAGAAAACGCCGTAGTTTTCACTACGGCGTTTGTAACCTAATAGGTTTATGCCAATTAATTAAGCAAGTGTATTAACAGCCTTAGTGAGTCTGGATACCTTTCTAGCAGCTGTGTTCTTATGGAAGATTCCCTTAGCAGCAGCCTTGTCGATAGCAACAACAGCTTCTGTTAATGCAGCAGTAGCAGCAGCCTTATCATTCTGTGCAACAGCAGCTTCAACCTTCTTTACTAAAGTCTTAATCTTGGACTTAGTCATCTTGTTTCTTAAAGTCTTTGTTTCGATAACCTTGATTCTCTTCTTAGCAGATTTAATATTAGCCAATGAAAACACCTCCAATGCAATAATCTCTTTTTCTCTTGCATGATCCTGTCTTAGTGAAACAGGACACGGACGTTTCACTAAAAACATACTTTATAATAATAATCTATAAAAAAGAAAAAGTCAAGACCTCTTTTTAAAATATATCTAGTATTTTTTTTGTGTTTTTTAACATACTATATACAAGATACATTTTTCGTGCAGTAGAAGGTGCAATTTTCTGATGGATAAAACAAGGAGGTGTATTGTGGAAAAGAGCAGAAGCGACTTGATTATAGAAACAGAAGGGATGGAAGCCGGCAGTGTGACCGCTGATGAAAAATCTTCCGAAGGCCTTAAGAAAGTGACAGGAGTGGTGGTCAAGGAACATTGGAATGAGGAAAAAAATATGAAAGTGACAGTAGTCCAGATTCGGAATGAAGACGGGATGAAAGCTATGGGACGTCCCATGGGGACTTATATTACAATAGAACTGCCGGAACTGCTTTCTGAAGAGGAAGGTTTAAAGGAACTGGCGGAACTGGAACTTTCAAAACAGTTAAAGGAACTCTTGAAAGGGAAATCAGCAGAACACATGCTGGTTGTGGGACTTGGAAACCGTGAGGTTACCGCAGATGCCGTCGGTCCTTTGACCATAGACAGTCTGTTGGTGACAAGACATTATTTTCAGGAGGAAAGCATCAGACGGGCAGTGGCAAAAAAATATCGTAAGGTCAGTGCTTTTGTGCCGGGTGTGATGGCACAGACCGGTATGGAAACGATGGAACTGATTCGAGGTGTGGTGGAAGAAGCAAAACCGGATATCGTACTGGTGATAGATGCTTTGGCGGCAAGAAGTCCGAAGCGTTTAAACACGACAATTCAGTTGACAGATACAGGTATCAGCCCGGGAGCAGGGGTGGGGAATAACCGGAAGGAGTTAAATGAGAAAAGTCTTGGCTGCCCGGTAGTTGCCATTGGGGTGCCAACAGTGCTGGATGCGGTGACGATTGCAAAAGAAGAAGTGACAGAGGAGGTAAAGCATTTTTTTGTGATGCCAAGAAATATTGACAGCTCAGTACAGTATGTCAGTGAATTATTAGCAGGTGGGATTAATCGTGTTAATCAAAAAAACGAAGTTTAAAATTGAATTGATATTGCTGCTTTGCTTTGGGGTATTGCTGTTTCAGGCATTGCCATTGGGAAGTGAGCAGAAGAAAGAGTCTGTTGATAAAATGACGGACGAGCAGGTGACCAGAGAAATGTTGGCGGTAGAATATTCCACAGGCAGTGATACATTATTAAACAGGGAAGCAGGAGGTGTGTGGATTCCTACACCGGTAATTTCTCCTGTTTTACTGCCAACAATGACACCTGTTCCGACTTATGTACCGCCGCCGCAGGACAGTATCAGGGTGACGGACCTGGTGGGAACGAAATATGTGATGGAAGAATTGCTTGATTTAAACTATTTAAAGGAGAATTTGTACATAGTCAATGCTACGACAAAAATGACGGAAGCTGAATTTGATGTAGAATATTTTATTGAAAAAGATTTATCGTTGGAACAATCGGAGGAGCCTCAGATTTTAATTTTCCATACTCATGGCTCGGAAGGCTTTGCGGACAGCCGGGCAGGAAACGAAGAGGATACGGTTATGGGAATAGGAGAACTTCTGGCAGATATTTTGCGGAAAAAATATGGATATACGGTGATACATGACACTACTTTATTTGACCGGAAGGACGGAAAAGACAATCGTAATTATGCATACAATGATGCTTTGGATTATCTGGAGACGCTATTAAAAGAAAATCCGTCCATTGAAGTGATTATTGATTTGCACAGGGATGCAGGGACAAAGAGAGTAACAACCGTAAACGGAAAGCAGGCAGCCAAAGTGATGCTGTTTAACGGACTTTGCCGGAATACGAACGGAAAACTCAGTTATTTACCAAATGATAATTTACAGGATAATCTTGCATTTAGTTTTCAGATGAAACTCATAGGTGATGAGCTGTATCCCGGGTTGATGAATCGAATTTTCTTAAAGGATTATCGATACAACATGCATTTGAAGGAGAGGTATCTCTTAATCGAGCTCGGTACGGAGAAAAATACCGTAGAGGAAGCGAAAAATGCCATGGAACCGTTGGCGGATATACTGGCGCAGGTGCTGGGCGGATAATAAAGGAAATCTTGACAGAATCTCTGGAATCAGTTACTATTATTCTGGTTTTGTATACGCTTGGAAAAGCGCATAAAAATAAGGTAATGTATCAAGAATTTTTACGATAGTAATATAAGAAATGTTCTTTTACAATGATGAAGTGAACATTTCCTTGAATAAGGAGGATTCTATGGCAGCAATTGACCAGAGCAAAATCAGAAATTTCTGTATTATTGCACATATTGACCACGGTAAGTCTACCTTGGCTGACCGTATTATTGAAAAAACAGGTCTGCTTACCAGCAGAGAAATGCAGGCACAGGTTTTAGATAACATGGAACTTGAGCGTGAGCGCGGTATCACTATCAAGGCGCAAACTGTGCGTACCATTTATAAGGCAAAAGATGGCGAAGAATATATTTTTAACCTGATTGATACTCCGGGACATGTAGACTTTAACTATGAAGTTTCCAGAAGTCTGGCCGCATGTGAAGGAGCTATTCTGGTGGTGGATGCAGCTCAGGGTATTGAAGCGCAGACGTTGGCAAATGTGTATCTTGCCATTGACCATAATCTGGATGTGATTCCGGTAATCAATAAGATTGACCTGCCGAGTGCAGAACCACAACGTGTTATTGCTGAGATTGAAGATGTCATCGGGTTAGAGGCAGAGGATGCTCCGCAGATTTCTGCGAAGAATGGTTTAAATATTGAAGATGTATTAGAGGCAATTGTTGCAAAAGTTCCTGCACCAAAGGGGGATGCGACTGCGCCGCTGCAGGCTTTGATTTTTGACTCGATCTATGATTCCTATAAGGGTGTTATTGTATTCCTTCGTGTTATGGAGGGTACTGTAAAGAAGGGGACAAAAATTAAGATGATGGCAACCGGAGCTATGGCAGAGGTTGTAGAGCTTGGTATTTTCGGACCGGGACAGTTCATTCCTTGTGAAGAATTGTCTGCCGGTATGGTAGGTTATATTACTGCCAGCTTAAAGAATGTGAAGGACACCCGTGTTGGCGATACGGTTACCGATGCTAACCGCCCATGTGCTGAACCGTTGCCGGGTTATAAGAAGGTGAATCCGATGGTTTACTGTGGTATGTATCCTGCGGATGGTGCCAAGTATCCGGATTTACGTGATGCGCTTGAAAAGCTTCAGTTAAATGATGCATCCTTACATTATGAGCCGGAAACTTCCATTGCGTTAGGTTTTGGTTTCCGTTGCGGATTCCTTGGACTGCTTCATCTGGAAATTATCCAGGAGCGTTTGGAACGTGAGTATAACTTAGATTTGGTGACTACAGCACCGGGGGTAATTTATAAGGTGTATAAAACGGATGGAGAGGTCATTGACATTACCAATCCGTCAAATTTACCGGACCCATCAGAAATTGAACATATGGAGGAACCGATGGTTTCTGCGGAAATCATGGTGACTACCGAATTTGTAGGGGCGATTATGACTCTTTGTCAGGAACGCCGTGGTGTATATCTTGGTATGGAATATATGGAGCAGACAAGAGCACTGCTTCGTTATGAACTGCCGCTTAACGAAATTATTTACGATTTCTTTGATGCATTAAAATCCCGCTCCAAAGGGTATGCATCCTTTGATTATGAGTTAAAGGGATATGTACCGTCCAACCTTGTAAAGCTGGATATCTTAATCAATAAGGAAGAAGTGGATGCGCTTTCCTTTATTGTGCATGCCGACACCGCTTATGAACGTGGCAGAAGAATGTGCGAACGCTTAAAGGATGAAATTCCGAGACACCTGTTTGAAATTCCGATTCAGGCTGCTATCGGAAGTAAGATTATTGCAAGAGAAACCGTTAAGGCGATGCGTAAAGACGTTCTTGCCAAGTGCTATGGTGGTGATATTTCCCGTAAGAAAAAACTTTTGGAAAAGCAGAAGGAAGGTAAAAAGCGCATGAGACAGGTCGGTAATGTGGAAATTCCACAGAAGGCGTTTATGAGTGTGTTGAAGCTGGACGAGGACTAAAGCTGATGGCGTAATTTGCCAATCTGCATAAGAAAGAGGCAATTCCTATATGTTGTTTTTTAAAAAGAAAAAGACAGAGCAGAAGAAGCCGCTGGGGTTATATGTACACATTCCGTTCTGTGTAAAAAAGTGTAATTACTGTGATTTTTTATCTGCTCCTGCGGATGCTGATACAATAAAAAGATATGTGAATGCTGTTTGCAGGGAGATAAAAGGCTATAAAGACCTGACAAAAGAGTATGAGCTTTCTACGATTTATTTCGGTGGAGGGACTCCGTCAGTGTTAGAGGTTTCTTTGCTGGAACAGCTGTTGGATGTGATAAAACACACTTTTGCAGTTACTATGGCTGCGGAGGTGACCATTGAGGTTAATCCCGGGACTGTGACACAGGAAAAGTTAAAATGTTATCGGAAACTTGGAATCAATCGCTTAAGCATCGGTGTCCAGTCTGCAAAGGAAAAGGAGCTTGCCCTGCTTGGCAGAATTCATACCTTTGAAGATGCGAAAAATACGGTACAATGGGCAAGGGAAGCGGGATTTGACAATTTGAGTATGGATTTGATTTCTGCTCTGCCGGGGCAGACGTTGGAAGCTTATCAGGAAAATGTAGAAGCAATTCTTTCTCTGCATCCGGAGCACATTTCTTCCTACAGCTTAATTGTGGAGGAAGGTACACCGTTTTTTGAGCAGTATAGTGAAGGAAAGGCGCAGGAAACTGATTTGCCGGACGAAGAAACGGACCGCGCTATGTATGCTTACACAAAGAATCGTCTGAAAGCTGCAGGCTATGAACGATATGAGATTTCCAACTATGCTAAACCGGGCTTTGAAAGCCGACACAATTCGTCCTATTGGATTGGTGTAGAATATCTCGGCGTGGGACTGGGTGCGTCATCTTTGTTTACGAATGCAAGATATCATAACGAAACGAATCTGAACATTTATATGGAAGAAATTGAAGCGGGTCAGGACGTTCGTGTGGAAATTGAACGTCTGATGCCGGAAGAGCAGATGGAGGAATTTATGATTCTGGGTTTGCGACGTATGTGTGGTGTTAGCAGGACGGAGTTCCAGAAACGTTTTGGCAAGCCGATAGAAACGGTGTACGGTAGTTCTCTGAAAAAACTGGAAAAACAGGGGCTGCTTACTCTGACAGGTGACAATATCGCCTTGACAGAAATCGGAATAGATGTGAGCAATCAGGTTTTTGTCGAATTTGTACCAGAAAGCTTTGTTCGTCGGTAGACGTTCAAATAGAAGAGAAGAATGACAACAGAAGTAATTCTGATTGTTATGAATGGAGGGCAACAAAAATGAGAAAGTCAATGAAAAAGCTGGCGGCAGTGCTTCTGTCTGCCACACTGCTTACAGGGATGTTTACAGCCTGCGGTGCACCAAAGCAGGATGCAGGAACCACCCCGATACCTACAAGTGTACCGGTAGCAACACCGGCAGGAGAAGATAAGGAATTGTCAAACTGTGCACCGGCACCGGGAGAGGATTGTGTGGCACCTACGGCAACAACGGCTCCGGAACCAACAGAAGTTATTGATCCGGAATTTTCCGTGGACCCGGCGGAGGATGCAGCGTCTGTAGACTTAAAAAATCTGAATGCAATTGAAGTTACCGAACTTATGGGTAATGGTATTAACCTTGGTAATACCATGGAAGCGTATGGACGTGCATCTTATGGTGTAGGTGCAGATACTTCCAAGTATGAGACCTGTTGGGGACAGCCGGTTACTACTCAGGAGATGGTTAGCGGTATGAAGGCAGCCGGCTTTGATACACTTCGTGTACCTGTGGCATGGACCAATGCCATGAACTACGAAGATGGTGATTACACCATCAACCAGTCCTACTTAGACCGTGTGGGTGAAATTATTGACTATGCAATTAACGCAGATATGTTCGTCATTGTCAATGACCACTGGGATGGCGGCTGGTGGGGCATGTTTGGTTCTGCTACCGAAGTAACCAGAGAAGCTGCCATGGAAATGTACATTGAGATGTGGACTCAGATTGCAACTGAGTATGGAGATAAGTCTTATAAGCTTATTTTTGAATCAGGTAACGAAGAATTAGGTAACCGTCTGAATGATAAGGATGTCTGCCCGGATTCCGGTTCTCTGTCTGAAGATGAGTGCTTTGAAGTTTCCCATAAAATTAATCAGGCATTTGTAGATACTATTCGTGCAACCGGCGGCAATAATGCAGATCGTTTTCTTTTAATTGCAGGTTATAATACTGATGTTACCTATACCTGCGATGAAAGATTCAAAATGCCAACGGATACGGTAGAGGGTAAGCTGTTATTATCCGTACATTATTATGATCCTTCCAATTACTGTATTTTTACCAGTGTAGAGGACTGGGGCACTAAGCAGGAATATCAGGCAATGAATGATATGCTTGCAAAAATGCAGAAGTACACCGAGCAGGGATATGGTATTGTTATCGGTGAATGGGGCGTTCTTTATGAAAATAACGCTGTAAAGAATCAGAGAACCGAATATATGGTAAACTTCCTGGCTAATTGTGATTTGTATGGTTACTGCCCGGTTCTTTGGGACTGCAACAATATGTATAACAGAAATAAGTGTGAATTGATTGATGACTATAAGGATTTCTTTATAGGAAGAAATTATGAAGCGCAGAAAAATATGTCCAGAGAAGAGATTATGTCTGTTGCCCAGGCAACGATTACAGATGCGACGAATGCAGCTCCGGAAGCAGAGGCGCTTTCTGATGACGAAGCAGTAGCATGGATTATGTATACCTCCAGTCACTGGGCTACCAGCTACAGTGTAGGTGATACTTATGCTCCGCGTTCTGCAACAGCAGGTCTGGTAGCAACGGATGTCCCTGTAACAGGTGAGGGTACATATACCGTGGCACTTGACTTTACCGGTACCGGTGCGGGTTTTGCAAACGGTGTTACCTTTAGTGCGGTAGCTGTTGGTAATGGTGAAAAATTGTTCCCTGGTTATGTAATGCATATTACAGAAGTAAAGATTAATGGAGAAGTGGTCGGAATGACCGGACTTCCGTTTACTACCAGTGATGATGGAGCCTGTACCAGAGTAAACCTTTATAATGAATGGGTAACCTCTGTGCCGGCAGAAGCACGTTCCATGATGGGCAGTACGAAAAACTGTACTCCATGTCCAATGGATAAGGCTGCTTTTGGTGAGGTAAAGACTTTGGAAGTAACTTTCCGTTACATAAAGAAATAGTCAGAAGGTACTTTCGGATTATTAGAAAAACATTAAAATAAAAAAACTTTTAAGATAGCACTTGACTTTTCTTTTGTCAGGTGCTATTTTATATCCATAAGATATTAGCACTCCAACCAAATGAGTGCTAACAAAAAAGAATGGAGGTGCCGGATGGAACAGTTAGATGATAGAAAACTGAAGATATTACAGGCAATAATCCGAAACTACTTAGAAACGGGAGAACCGGTTGGTTCCAGAACCATTTCCAAGTTTTCTGACTTAAACCTGAGTTCGGCAACCATTCGTAACGAAATGGCAGATTTAGAGGAAATGGGCTATATCATTCAGCCGCATACCTCCGCCGGTCGTATTCCTTCCGACAAAGGCTACCGTCTTTATGTAGATACGATGATGGAAACCAAAGAACAGGAAGTAGAGGAAATGAAGGCTTTGCTTCAGGAAAAGCTGGAAAAGGCAGATAAAATGGAAAATATGTTGGAGCAGGTAACAAAGCTTCTGGCAGTGAATACAAATTATGCAGCCATGGTTACCACACCGATGTATCGTAGCCGAAAGATAAAGTTTTTACAGCTTACCGAGGTAGATGAATCACAAATCCTTGCAATCATTGTAATAGAAGGCAATATTGTAAAAAATAAAATGATTGCTACCGGTGTGGCAGTGGAAAAAGAAGTTATCCTGAAACTGAATATTTTGTTAAATACTTATTTACAGGGACTTGATTTATCTGAAATCAATCTGGATGTCATTCAACAGATTAAAATGCAGTCAGATGGCTTTGGCAGTATCGTCAGTGATATTTTAGATGCAATTGCCCAAGCAATCAGCGAAGAGGATAAAGTTAAGGTATACACCAGCGGAACCACTAATATGTTAAAGTATCCGGAACTTGGAGATAATCAAAATGTATCCCAGTTGCTGTATGCACTGGAAGAAAAAAAGGAAATCACGGAATTGATGAAAAAAGAAGCCGGTGATTCCAATGAAATCCAGGTATACATCGGAAATGAAACCACGATGGAATCTATGAAAGACTGCTCCGTGGTCACAGCAACTTATGAATTAACAGATGGGGTTTATGGAAAGATAGGTATTGTCGGACCAAAACGAATGGATTATGAAAAAGTAGTTTCTACTTTAAAAACAATCCGTACCCAGCTGGACGAAATATATAAGAAATAGAAAGAGGACGTGAGAAAGTGAACGCCAAGGATTTAGAAAACAAGGTAAAAGCAGAGGCTGTGGAAGAAACTGTAGATACAGCGGCAACAGAAGAAGCAGTAGAAACGACTGCGGAAGAGACTGTGGAAAATGAAACAGCAGAATCTGTAGAAGAAACTACTTCTGAAGAAACAGAAGAGGGACAGGAAGAGAGTTCTGAGAAGAAGGGCTTCTTCAAAAAGAAAGAAAAGAAAGACAAAAAGGATGAAAAGATTGAAGAATTAAATGACCGTCTGGTACGTCAGATGGCAGAGTTCGACAATTTCAGAAAGCGTTCCGAACGGGAAAAATCCCAGATGTTCGAAATCGGAGCCAAGGATATTGTAGAAAAAATCCTTCCGGTTATCGATAACATGGAACGCGGTCTTGCAACCGTATCCCCGGAAGTGCTGGAAACAGATGCTTTTGCACAGGGTATGGAAAAAGTATATAAGCACTTTTTGACAGTGCTTGAACAGGCGGGCGTAAAGCCAATCGAAGCTGTCGGATGCGAGTTCAACCCGGATTTTCACAATGCGGTAATGCATGTGGAAGATGAAGAGGCTGGCGAAAACATCGTAGTCGAAGAGTTTCAGAAAGGCTATATGTATAAAGAGAGTGTCGTAAGACATTCTATGGTTAAGGTAGCTAACTAAGGTTTCAATTTATAAAGGAGGATTCAACTATGGGAAAAATCATTGGTATTGACTTAGGTACAACCAACTCCTGCGTTGCCGTTATGGAAGGCGGTAAGCCGGTAGTTATCGCAAATACTGAAGGCGCAAGAACAACACCTTCCGTTGTTGCATTCACAAAGACTGGTGAGCGTATTGTAGGTGAGGCTGCAAAGCGTCAGGCTGTTACAAACGCTGACAAGACAATTGCTTCCATCAAGAGACATATGGGTACAGACTTCCGCATCACAATTGATGACAAGAAGTTCTCCCCACAGGAAATTTCCGCTATGATTCTGCAGAAGTTAAAGGCAGATGCAGAAAGCTATCTTGGTGAGTCTGTAACAGAGGCTGTTATTACAGTTCCTGCTTACTTCAATGACTCCCAGAGACAGGCAACCAAGGATGCAGGTAAAATTGCAGGTCTTGACGTTAAGAGAATTATCAACGAGCCAACCGCAGCAGCACTTGCATACGGTCTTGATAATGAAAAGGAACAGAAGATTATGGTTTACGACTTAGGTGGTGGTACCTTCGACGTATCCGTAATTGAAATCGGTGACGGCGTTATCGAAGTACTTGCTACCTCCGGTGATAACCGCCTTGGTGGTGATGATTTCGACGAAAGAGTAACCCGTTACTTTGTAGATGAGTTTAAGAAGGCAGAGGGCGTAGACTTATCCACAGATAAGATGGCTATGCAGAGATTAAAGGAAGCAGCAGAAAAGGCAAAGAAGGAACTTTCTTCCCAGACCACAACTAACATCAACCTTCCTTTCATCACAGCTACAGCAGAAGGTCCTAAGCACTTCGACATGAACTTAACCCGTGCTAAGTTTGATGAATTAACACATGACTTAGTTGAGAGAACAGCAACTCCTGTTCAGAACGCATTAAGAGATGCAGGTATTTCCGCATCCGAGCTTTCCAAGGTATTATTAGTAGGTGGTTCTACAAGAATCCCTGCTGTACAGGATAAGGTAAAGCAGTTAACCGGTCACGAGCCAAGCAAGACCTTAAATCCGGACGAATGTGTAGCACTCGGTGCTTCCATCCAGGGTGGTAAGCTTGCCGGCGATGCAGGTGCAGGCGACATCCTTCTTCTGGACGTTACTCCACTTTCCCTCTCCATCGAGACTATGGGTGGCGTGGCAACCAGATTAATTGAAAGAAATACAACTATCCCAACCAAGAAGAGCCAGATTTTCTCCACCGCAGCTGATAACCAGAGTGCTGTAGACATCAACGTTGTACAGGGTGAGCGTCAGTTTGCCAGAGATAACAAGTCTCTCGGACAATTCCGTCTGGATGGTATTCCACCGGCAAGAAGAGGTGTTCCACAGATCGAAGTTACTTTCGATATCGATGCCAACGGTATCGTAAATGTATCCGCTAAGGATCTTGGAACAGGCAGAGAACAGCACATCACCATTACTGCAGGCTCCAACCTTTCCGACGCTGATATTGAAAAGGCAGTAAAGGAAGCTGCGGAGTACGAAGCTCAGGATAAGAAGCGTAAGGAAGCTGTAGAAACAAGAAATGATGCAGATTCCATGGTATTCCAGACAGAAAAAGCTTTAAACGAAGTTGGCGATAAGATTGGTCCGGATGACAAGGCAGCAGTTGAAGCAGACCTTGCTCACTTAAAGGAACTCATCGAAAAGACAAATCCTGAGGTTATGTCCGAAGGTGAAGTTGCTGACATCAAGGCTGCCAAGGAAAAGCTGATGAACAGTGCGCAGGCACTTTTTGCAAAGCTTTACGAGCAGAACCAGGGTGCAGGCGGTGCAGGTCCTGACATGGGCGGCGCAGGCTTTGGCGGTGCTGATATGGGTGGTCAGTCCAACTCTTATCAGGATGATGTAGTTGACGGCGACTATAGAGAAGTTTAATTTGTTCGCAAGTAACTATTCGGCCTTATATGCTGTGTATACAGGGTGCAAGCTTGCTTGCAAAACTGTATGCATAGCATAATAGTTACTATTGCATAAATGCAATGAGTGTGTTATAAATAGTAATGGCATCTGCGGGTGTTTTCGCAGATGTCATTCTATTACATTTATGAGAGTCTTTATTTGATAAAGCTTAGGTGAGATAATATGGCAGAGAGTAAAAGAGATTATTACGAGGTCCTTGGCGTAGCAAAGGGTGCCTCTGAATCGGAAATTAAAAGTGCATATCGTAAAGTAGCAAAAAAATATCATCCGGATGCAAATCCTGGCGACAAGGAAGCAGAAGCTAAGTTTAAGGAGGCGGCGGAAGCCTATGCCGTGCTTAGTGATGCAGATAAACGTCGTCAGTATGACCAGTTTGGTCACGCGGCCTTTGAACAGGGCGGCATGGGAGGAGGAGGTTTTGACTTCTCCGGTGATATGAGTGACCTGTTTGGCAGCTTTGGTGATATTTTTGGTGATTTGTTTGGTGGTGGCGGAAGACGTCGTGCCAATAATGGTCCAATGAAGGGTGCCAACGTTCGGGCAGGTATCCGTATTACCTTTGATGAAGCAATTTTTGGTACAGAAAAGGAACTGGACTTAAATTTAAAAGAAGAATGTAATACCTGTCACGGTTCCGGTGCAAAACCGGGCTCTTCGGCAGATACCTGTCAGAAGTGTGGCGGACGTGGTCAGGTTGTATATACACAGCAGACACTGTTTGGTATGTCTCAAAGTGTGCAGGCATGTCCGGACTGTCGCGGAACAGGTAAAATTATTAAAGATAAGTGTACCGATTGCCGTGGCGCAGGCTATCAGACCGTACGTAAGAAAATCCAGGTTACAATTCCTGCCGGAATTGACCATGGACAGAGTATTCGTATCCGTGGCAAGGGTGAGCCGGGCGAACGTGGCGGTGAAAGAGGTGACCTGTTAGTAGAAGTTGCGGTAAGCCAGCATCCAACCTTCCAGCGTCAGGATACCGACATTTTCTCCAACGCACCGCTCAGCTTTACTACAGCGGCCCTTGGCGGTGAGGTAAGAATCAGCACCGTAGATGGTGATGTGATGTATAATGTGGCTCCGGGAACACAGACCGGCACCAGAGTACGTCTTCGCGGCAAGGGTGTTCCGTCCCTCAGAAATAAGGAGGTTCGTGGCGACCATTATGTAACTCTGGTTGTTCAGGTTCCAACAAAGCTTACCGGCGAGCAAAAGGAAGCAATACGTCGTCTGGATGAAGTGATGAATGGTGACAGTCCTTCCGGCACAGAAAAGAAGTCGGAAAAAAAGGGCATGAAGAAAGTAAAAGAGTTTTTCGATAATTTGGTAGATGATGATAAATAAGTAAAAAAGAGCAGGGTAGCACCGTAAAAGGGGCTAGTCTGTTTCTTTGCGTTTAAAAGAAACGGAGAAGAGAGCATGAAGTGGATAAAAATTGCATTGGAAACAACAACGGATGCGGTGGACTTAGTCAGTGATATGTTAAATGAACTTGGTATTGATGGTATTGAAATTGAAGATAATGTGCAGATTTCCGAGGAAGATCAGAAAAAGATGTTTATTGACTTTTTACCGGAGCTTCCGCCGGATGAAGGTAAGGCAACTGTAAATTTCTATCTGGATGAAGATGAAAATATTGATACAAAGCTTGCGGAAATTAAAGCAGGCTTAGAAGAACTGGACACCTTTGTGGATACCGGTGCAAAGACCTTCACTGTTTCTGAAACAGAAGATGTGGACTGGATTAACAACTGGAAAGTTTTTTTTAAGCCATTTCGTGTAGATGATACTATCGTTATTAAGCCAACCTGGGAAACCTTGGAGGAAACCAAGGAAGGTGATATGGTTATCGAAATTGATCCGGGTACTGCTTTTGGTACCGGTTCCCATGAAACCACCAAGCTCTGCATTCTGAATCTGAAAAAGTATGTAAAGAGCGGTGATAAGGTGCTGGACCTTGGTTGTGGCAGTGGTATTTTATCCATTATCGCAAGAAAGCTGGGTGCTTCCTTTGTGATGGGTACGGATATTGATGAAAATGCAGTAAATGTTTCCGGAGAAAATGCCAGCCAGAATGGCTTGTGTGCAGCAACTGCCCTGACAAAGCCGGGCACAGATGAGGATAATGACTATACAGTGTTTGAAATGGCAGAAAAGGGCTGTGGCTATTATTTAAGCAATGTGCTTTCGGAGCCGGAATCCAGAGTAGTGCTGGGCAATGATTACGATGTAGTTGTAGCGAATATTTTAGCAGATGTGATTATTCCTCTTGCTGAAATTGCAGATGAATTTATGAAGCCGGGAGCCGTATTTATCAGTTCCGGAATCATTTACTTAAAGGCAGAGGAAGTAAAGGAAGCCTTACTTGCTAACGGCTTTGAGATTGTGGAAGTAACCCGGATGGGAGACTGGTTCTCCTACGTGGCAAGAAAGAATTAGTTTAAGTATAGTCTACAATGGTAGAAAGAATAAAAACAGAGGCAACTGCGAGGAATAGTAAAATGAATTATAGAGAGAGAAGAGAAAAAGTATACAGTCAGATGGAGGATAAGAGTATTCTTGTTCTGTACTCCGGTGAGGCATTGCATATCAGCGCCGATTCCTACCATCATTTTGAAGCGAACCGTCAGTTTTTTTATCTGACCGGTATCTGCAGGGAAAATATGGCACTGGTGATTGATAAATGTGGGGACAAGTTAACAGAAACCTTATTTATCGAGCCAATTGACCCATCCGTAGAACGCTGGGTGGGCAAGAAGATGACCAAAGAAGAAGCGAAAGAAGTCAGTGGTGTGGAGAACATTGCTATTATCGATAATCTGGCTTCTGCGTTGGACAGAATTATGAACCGCAAGCTTCCGAAGAAGGTTTATTTTGATACGTACCGCCATCAGAGAAGTGACCTGCCGGATTACAACGTGGTAAAGGCACAGGAGTTTATGGCAGGTTATCCGGGGATTGCAGTGGATAACATTTATCCGGTAGTGGCAGCTCTTCGAATGAATAAGGATACAGAAGAAGTTGAAGTAACCAAAGAAGCAATCAAGGTAACCGAAGAAGCTTTAAATCATGTGCTGAAAATATTAAAGCCTGGCATGATGGAATATCAGGTGCAGGCAGAGTTTGAATACAAGGTGAAGTCCCTTGGTGCCGATGGTATGGCGTTTCCAACGATTGCAGGTTCCGGTATCAATGGAACCATGCTCCATTATGAGACAAATCACGATGTGTGCAGGGAAAACACTTTGATTTTATTAGACCTGGGTGCCAGAGTAAAGGGATATAATGCGGATATTACCAGAACCTATCCGGTGAACGGTAAGTTCACGGAACGTCAGAAGCAGATTTACAATATCGTCCTTAAGGCAAACCGTTCTGTGGCTGAGATGGCAAAGCCAGGGGTAACCTTAAAAGAATTAAATGACCACTGTAAAAGTGTTTTGGCAGAGGGCTTAATCGGGCTTGGTCTTATTGAAAAGGAAGAGGAAGTGGGCAAGTATTATATGCACAGCGTGTCCCATCACCTGGGTATCGATGTGCATGATGTGACTGTTCCCGAAAAGGACAAGCTGGAGCCGGGAATGATTATCACTGACGAGCCGGGACTTTACATTGATGAAGAAGAAATCGGTATTCGTGTAGAAGATGATTTGTTAATCACTGAGAATGGCTGTTTGGTACTTTCTGAAGATATTGTGCGTACAGTAGAAGATATCGAAGCAAAAATGAAGGAAAGATAACATGCTTGACAAATATATTTTTGTGATTGAAATAATCGGAACCATTGCTTTTGCATCATCAGGTGCTATGGTGGGCATAAAAAGGCAGATGGACCTGCTTGGTGTCTGTGTCCTTGGCATGACCACGGCAGTGGGCGGAGGTATGATTCGTGACCTGATTTTAGGAGTGACTCCTCCGGTGATGTTTCAGAATCCGACCTATGCACTGCTTGCTATTGCGTTTTCCGTATTTGTGTTTTGCAGTATGTATTTCTTTCAGGGAAAGCTGCAAAAAAGCAGGTTTTATGAAATATATGACAAGCTGATGATGATTTTTGATTCCCTGGGGCTGGGACTATTTACTGTAGTTGGTGTTACAACTGCAGTGAACATTGGGTATGAAACTACAGGCTTTCTACAGATTTTTGTCGGTGTGCTGACCGGCGTAGGTGGTGGCGTTCTAAGAGACATTATGGCAGGAAATACACCGTATATTTTTGTGAAACACGTGTACGCAAGTGCTTCCATTATCGGGGCAATTGTCTGTGTATTGCTTGGAAAGCAGTTTGGAGAGCTTACTGCAATGTTAATTGGCGCGGCAGCTGTATTTATCATTCGAATTTTAGCAGCTCATTATAAGTGGAATCTTCCAAGGATTCCACATGCAGAAGAGGAAAAATAACATGCATTGTTTTTATTGTGAACCTAATAATGTATCAGAACATAAGATTACAATTACCGGTTCTGATGTAAATCATATAAAAAATGTACTTCGCATGGAGCGTGGCGAAGAACTGATGATATGTGACGGCACCGGAATGCAGTATACATGCCAAATTGAGGAATTTGCGGCAGGAGAAGTGCTGCTCTCTATCCAAAAGGCAGAAAAAGCTTCTACGGAGCTTCCTGTGCGTTTAAAACTGTATCAGGGTCTGCCCAAGAAGGATAAAATGGAGCTTATTATCCAGAAGGCAGTGGAACTTGGAGCGGTAGAAATTATTCCGGTAATGACCAAACGCTGTATTGTCAAGCTGGAGGATGATAAAAAAGAAGCAAAGAAACTGGAACGCTGGCAGGCCATTGCAGAGAGTGCAGCAAAGCAGTCCGGGCGCGGAATTATTCCGACGGTAGGACATGTCATAAATTATAAAGAAGCAATTAAGAAAGCATCATCTGAAGGTATGGCCCTAATCCCCTATGAAATGGCAGAGGGTATGAAAACATTGAAAGAAGCGGTAGGCAAAGCTTCGGAACAACAGGTGATTTCTGTGTTTATTGGACCGGAGGGCGGTTTTGAGGAAGCAGAGGCAGAGTTTGCAAAGGAAAACGGTGTGATTCCGGTATCTTTGGGTAAAAGAATTCTGCGTACGGAAACAGCGGGATTTACAATATTGTCGATTTTGATGTATGAAATTGAGTGTGCAGGAGAAAACGGAGGGAATATATAAGTGGAAGCGTATTTAGATAATGCGGCCACCACTCGTGTGAGTGATGCCGTTATGGAAAAAATGAATCAGGTATTTTTAGCCGATTTCGGAAACCCATCCTCCATGCACAAAAAAGGAATGGAAGCGGAGCAGTATATTAAAGAGGCAAAACAGCGGATTGCAGACACCTTAAAATGTGAGCCGTCAGAGCTTATCTTTACCTCCGGAGGTACCGAATCCAACAATATGGCACTAATCGGTACGGCACTTGCCAATAAGCGTGCCGGAAACCACATCATTACCACCCGCATTGAGCATGCGTCGGTGTATCAGCCGTTACTGTTTTTGGAAGAGCTGGGTTTTAACGTAACCTTTGCACCGGTGGATGAAGCCGGACGAGTGAAAATTGATGAACTGGTAGAAGCAATTACAGAGGAAACCATTTTAGTTTCCGTCATGTACGTGAATAATGAGATTGGCTGTGTGGAACCGATTGCAGAGATTGCGAAAAAGATTAAAGAAAAAAATTCGAAGGTACTGTTCCACGTGGATGCTATCCAGGCCTATGGCAAATTAAAAATTCAGCCGGGGAAGGAAGGCATCGACCTGCTCAGTGTCAGCGGTCATAAAATTCACGGTCCGAAGGGCAGCGGATTTTTATATATCAAAAATAAAACCAAAATTAAGCCGATATTACACGGCGGCGGTCAGGAAAAGGGTATGCGCTCCGGTACGGAAAATGTACCGGCGATTGCCGGTCTTGGTCAGGCTGCAAAAGATATGTATGCGAATCTGGAGGCTAACAGAAAGCACTTGTTTGGGCTAAAGGAACGTTTGGCAGAACGCCTTTCGAAGCTGGAAGGTGTGACTATTAATGGTATTCCTAAGGAAGGAATTACTGCAACCGCACCTCATGTACTTAGTGTCAGCTTTGCGGGAATCCGTAGTGAAGTGCTGCTTCATGCTCTGGAGGAAAAAGGGGTATTCGTGTCTTCCGGCTCTGCATGTTCCTCTAATCACCCGGATATCAGCGGTACCTTAGTTGCTATCGGAGTAAAAAAGGAATTGCTGGATGCAACCTTACGATTCAGTTTTTCGGTAACAACCACGATGGAAGAAATAGAATATGCGGCAGACTGTGTGGAAACGTTGCTTCCACAGCTTCGCAGATTTTTTAGAAAATAAATATTTGGAGGAAAAATCCTATGTACAAAGCATTTTTGATTAAATATGCGGAAATCGGCTTAAAGGGCAAGAACCGCCATGTGTTTGAAAATATTTTAAGAGACCAGGTGCAGTATCACCTGGATAAGTTAGGAAATTTCGAGGTTTCCAGAGAGCAGGGACGTATTTTTGTTTCCTGTCCGGAGGAGTACGATTATGACGAGACTATTGAGGAATTACAGAAGGTATTCGGTGTTGCCGGGATCTGTCCTGTGGTAGTGGTGGAGAGCACTGACTGGGATGTCATTACGGAGGAAGCCTTAAAGTATGTGGATGAGTTTTATAAAGACAAGAACTTTACCTTTAAGGTAGAAGCAAAGCGTGCAGACAAGCGTTATCCAATTACCTCTCCGGAGATGTGTATGAAGCTGGGTGAATCTATTTTATACCGTTTTATGGACCAGGGTATTAAGGTAGATGTGCACAATCCGCAGGTTCGCGTCTGGGTAGAAGTAAGAAACAAGTCCTACATTTACTCCCATATCATTCCGGGTCCGGGAGGTATGCCTGTTGGTTCCGGCGGTAAGGGAATGCTTCTGCTTTCCGGTGGTATTGACAGTCCGGTGGCAGGCTACATGATTGCAAAACGTGGTGTTGCAATTGAGGCAACCTATTTTCATGCGCCGCCGTATACCAGCGACAGAGCAAAGCAGAAGGTTGTGGATCTGGCAAAGATTATCAGTGCCTATACTGGTCCGATCCGTTTAAATATCGTGAACTTTACTGACATTCAGTTATATATTTACGAGCAGTGTCCGCATGAGCAGCTGACCATTATTATGCGCCGTTATATGATGCGTATTGCAGAGAAGCTTGCGAAGGACAGTAAGTGTCTTGGCCTGATTACCGGTGAGAGTATCGGTCAGGTGGCAAGCCAGACGATGCAAAGTTTAGTGGCAACCAATGCGGTATGTACCTTACCGGTATATCGTCCGCTGATTGCATTTGATAAGCAGGATATTGTGACAATTTCTGAAAAGATTAAGACCTACGAGACATCCATTCTTCCTTACGAAGACTGTTGTACCATTTTCGTGGCAAAGCATCCGGTAACACATCCGATTCTTTCTGTAATTGAGCAGTCGGAAACACATCTGGAGGAAAAGATAGAAGAGTTAGTAAAGGCTGCACTGGATACAGTAGAAGTAGTGCAGGTAGGATAAAGAAAAAGATTATACGGAACATGTCCTGAGATTCTTTGAATTTTGGGACTGTGGGCGGAGCCCACTACCATAGGCATAAAAAACAACTGCTGAAAGCAAGCTCTCGCAGTTGTTTTTAATACCTATGTATTTGTTATGATATTGCAATTACTTTACGATGTATGGTGCTAATGTAGCAAGAATATCATCAGCATTATCATTGTGGATGCTCAGTTCGATTGGCTTGGATAAGTCAAGACTGAAAATACCCATGATAGACTTAGCATCGATAACATATCTTCCGGAGATTAAATCGAAATCGGAATCAAACTTTGTAATTTCATTAACGAAAGACTTTACCTTATCGATGGAATCTAAACAAATGTTAACTGTTGTCATAATTGTTACCTCCTTGCATAGTTTTTTCTACAATGTCTATAGTACTTCTTTTTGAAGGAAAAATCAATATGCAAAGTAGATAAAAAATTAAGGAGAATTTTATATAAATGTGTGAATTTGTGTTGGGATTGGAGAATGGAAATGGAAAATAGGACAAATTTTAATATAAAAAATGCAAAAATTGCATTTCTGACCCTGGGCTGTAAGGTGAATTCCTATGAGACAGAAGCAATGCAGGCACTTCTTACGGAGGCGGGAGCCACAATGGTTGGATTCCAGGAGGTGGCGGATATTTATGTGGTAAATACCTGTTCTGTGACTAATATGGCAGACAGAAAATCCAGACAGATGCTGCATAGGGCGAAGAAAAACAATCCCGGGGCTGTAGTAGTTGCGGCGGGGTGTTATGCACAGACCGCAGAGGAAGATTCCATGCGGGAAAATGGTGTGGACGTGATTATCGGAAATAACCAGAAGAAGCAGATTGTAGAAATCTTAGAGCAGTATATGGAAGGTGTGGAAAATAAACGTCTGGAAATCGACAAGGAAACGGAGTACGAGGAATTGAGCCTTAATACGCAGGTGGAGCATACCAGAGCCTACATTAAGATTCAGGACGGCTGCAACCAGTTTTGCAGTTACTGCATTATCCCGTATGCCAGAGGACGTATCCGTTCCAGAAATCCGCAGGATGTGGTGGATGAGGTGAAGCGTCTGGCGTCTTCAGGATATCAGGAAGTGGTACTGACAGGAATTCATCTTTCTTCCTACGGAAAAACATCCTATGAAAAAACAATAGGAGAGGGGGCCGGACCACTACTTAGTCTGATTCGGCAGATTAATCAGGTAGAAGGAATCAAAAGAATCCGTCTCGGCTCGTTGGAACCTCGTATTATTACAGAAGATTTTGTCAAGACTTTGTGTGAATGTGAAAAAGTATGTCCACATTTTCATTTGTCTCTGCAGAGTGGATGTGATGCGGTTTTAAAACGAATGAACAGAAAATATACAACCGATGAGTATGCAGCAGGGGTAGAAGTTTTGAGGAAATATTATGAAGTACCGGCGATTACCACGGACATCATTGTGGGATTTCCACAGGAGACAGAGGAGGAATTTCTGAAAACGCTGGAGTTCGTAGAGCACATTGGCTTTTCAAAAATTCATGTGTTTAAGTATTCCAGAAGAAAAGGTACTGTGGCAGATAAAATGAGCGGACAGGTGCCGGAACAGGTAAAGACAGAGCGCAGTGACCGGCTGATGGCATTGGAAATGGCTATGGGTGAAAAATACAGAGAGTATTTTCTTAATAAAGAGGAAATGGTACTGTTTGAAGAAAGTGCCATAGTAGACGGAGCAGAATGCCAGATTGGCTATAACGAGCGTTATGTTCGGATTGCAGCCAGGACAACGATGGATTTGTCAAATTGTATCAAAACAGTGCGGATTGTGGAGACTGCCAAAGAACAGGAAACATTATTAGCAGAAACTTAAAAATTCTTTTTTCGATTGCCTACTTTACTTTTTTCCAAATGTATATTAATATATAAAGATAAGAGAAAGAACGGAAGTATTATAAGAAAAGAAAGGAATTTTATGAACGAACTTAGTAAAACCCAGTATTTCAGAGTACCGAAAGAAGTTCAGCCGGTGGTTAAGGACGTGATTGACAGTGTATATGAAGCACTGACCGAGCAGGGCTATAATCCAATCAGCCAGATTGTGGGCTATGTAATGTCCGGTGATCCGACGTACATTACCAGTCATAATGGGGCGAGAAGTCTGATTATGAAGGTGGAAAGAGACGAAATCATCGAGGAATTATTACAGGATTACATTAAACATCATTTTTAAGGATAACAGTTATGAGAATTATGGGACTGGATTATGGCTCTGTAACGGTCGGAGTAGCTATCAGTGATGAGCTTTTATTGACCGCCCAGGGCATTGAAACAATCCGCAGAAAGAAAGAGAACCAGCTCCGCCAGACGTACCAGCGTATTGAAGAACTGGTAAAGGAATACGGTGTAGAGCAGATTGTACTTGGTTACCCGAAGAATATGAACAATACTATCGGGGAACGTGCGCAAAAATCAGAGGAATTTGCAGAGGATTTGAAACGAAGAACCGGGTTGCCGGTAACTTTATGGGACGAGCGCTTGACTACCGTGTCAGCACATCGTGTGTTAGATCAGGGTGCTGTGGCATTAAGCAAAAAAATGCAGGTGGTGGATAAACTGGCTGCGGTATTTATTTTGCAGGGATATCTGGATTATCTGGCAAACAGGAAGGTAATAGAGGCTGCCCGTACAGAGCAGGAAGGAAGTATTGAAAATGAGTAACAATCAGGAAACTACAGTGAATTTTACAACAGAAGACGGCGATGTGGCTGTTTTCCGTGTGATAGAGGAAACAAAAATTAATGGTGTAAAATATCTTCTTGTGTTAGATGATATTGAGGACGAAGAGGAAGAGGCACTGATTTTAAAGGAAGTACCGAATGAAGGCGCAGAGGAAGCGCTTTATGATATTGTAGAAGATGAAAAAGAATTAACTGCCGTTGCGGCTATTTTCGAGGAACTGTTGGACGACCTCGAACTGGTGACGCAGGAATAGAGAATGGAGGATTGACTTGAGAAACAAAAAAGTGAATACGAATGAGGAAGTGTCGAAAAAGAGTACTACGGCTGTAGAAAAAAAGTCGGAAACTGCCACAGGGCAAAAGAAGACTCGCAGAACGGGAAGAACAGCAAAGAGTACCACTGCTAAGACAGAGAAAGAGCCTGCCGGAAAAACAAAAGCAAAGAAGGTAAAGACAGAGCAGGCAGTACAGGCAGAGCAGACGACACCGGCTGTAAAGGAGAAAAAAACTGCTGTTACAAGAAGCCGCACAAAGAAAACAGTTGCAGAGGAAACGGTGCTTGTAACTAAGAAGCAGGAAAAAAAGCCGGAGCTTCATGGTGTAAAAATCATACCTTTGGGCGGCTTGGAGCAGATTGGTATGAATATTACTGCGTATGAATATGAGGATTCCATCATTGTTGTGGACTGTGGTCTGGCATTTCCGACAGAAGATATGCTCGGTGTAGATTTGGTGATTCCTGATGTAACCTACTTAAAAGACAACATTGAAAAGGTGAAAGGTTTCGTCATTACTCATGCCCATGAGGACCATATCGGTTCCTTACCGTATATTCTTCCGCAGGTGAATGTGCCAATCTATGCTACAAAGTTAACTATGGGCATTATTGAGAATAAATTAAAGGAGCATAACCTGGTTAAGTCGACAAAGCGCAAGGTTATTAAGCATGGGCAGTCCATTAACCTTGGATGCTTCCGTATTGAATTTATTCGTACCAATCACAGTATTGCGGATTCTGCGGCATTTGCAATTTATACCCCGGTAGGTACCATTGTCCATACCGGAGACTTCAAGGTAGATTATACTCCGGTATTTGGTGACAGCTTTGATTTGGCGCGTCTCGGTGAAATCGGAAAGAAGGGTGTTTTGGCTTTGTTAGCTGACTCTACTAATGTAGAACGCCCAGGGTTTACTATGTCCGAACGTACCGTAGGAAAAACCTTTGATAATTTGTTTGCAGAAAACACTGCCCACAGAATCATCGTGGCAACCTTTGCTTCTAATGTGGACCGTGTACAGCAAATTATCAATTCTGCCATTAAGTATGACCGCAAGGTAGTAATTGAAGGCCGGAGTATGGTAAATATTATTACTACTGCGAATGAACTGGGATATATCAACATTCCGGATAATTTATTGATTGATATTGACCAGATTAAAAACTATCCGCCGGAGAAGGTGGTTTTGATTACAACAGGAAGCCAGGGTGAGGCTATGGCGGCATTGTCCAGAATGGCATCCAATGTGCATAAAAAGGTTTCTATCATGCCGGGAGATACGGTGATTTTAAGTTCCTCCCCAATTCCGGGCAATGAAAAACATGTATCCAAGGTTATCAATGATCTTTCACGAATGGGAGCTAAGGTGATTTTTCAGGATACTCATGTGTCCGGTCATGCCTGTCAGGAGGAATTAAAACTGATTTATGCGTTAACAAAGCCAAAATACGCCATTCCGGTGCATGGTGAATACCGCCATCTGGTGCGTCATGCCGAGCTTGCTCAGACCATGGGCGTGGAAAAGGATAATGTGTTTATTCTTTCCTCAGGCGATGTGCTGGAGATGGAAGCAGAGCAGGCGGCTGTGGTAGATAAAGTAACTGCCCAGGGAATTTTAGTAGATGGTCTCGGTGTAGGTGATGTTGGGAATATTGTACTGCGTGATCGTCAGCATTTATCAGAAAACGGTCTGCTGGTGGTTGTTGTTACACTGGCAAAGTATTCAAATGAAATTTTAGCGGGACCGGATATTGTATCCCGTGGTTTTGTCTATGTGAGAGAATCTGAGAATCTGCTGGTAGAAGCAAAAACCGTGGTAGAAGATGCTTTAGATAAGTGTCTGAACCGTAACAGCTCCGATTGGGGTAAAATGAAGAACATTATCAAGGATTCTCTGGGAGACTTCGTATGGAAGCGTACCAAAAGAAATCCGATGATTCTTCCGATTATTGTAGAAGTAGAAGCATAAAAAGGAGGTAGTACAGCATGGCGCAGAAGGGTGATGGGACTAAAATTGCGATTGACATTGCAGGATTTATTCTGCACCTGTTGTTGAATGTCATCTTTTATGCAGTTGTAATATTTGCAATTTATAAAATTGGAATTACTGCAAGAGAATTTTGCTTTCAGGTATTTGGAGCCTATTCCATGGATGCGGAGCCGGGAATTAATGCGGAAATAACGATTGAAGACGGTGCATCTACCATGGAGGTGGCGGCGGCACTGGAGCAGTATCGTCTGATTCCAAACCGTTATTCCTTTTACTTAAAGGTACAGCTTATGGGACACAAAATTCTTGCGGGGACGTATATTTTGAATACGTCTATGACTTATGATGAGATACTGAATCAGATAACAAATTATACAAATTCCATAGTGCAGGAGGTACCGGACGAATAAAATGATAGTAGAACCAAGACTTGTGGAATATTTAAATTCCCTGGAAACAGAACTGCCGGAGCATTTGGCACAACTGGAAAAATATGCCATAGAGCATGAGGTGCCGATTATCCGCAAGGAAGCCCAGAGTCTGCTGAAATTTCTTCTGGAACTTAAAGCACCAAAGAGTATTTTAGAGGTGGGAACGGCGATTGGCTTTTCTGCCTCTTTACTGTGTGAATACATGCCTGCAGATTGTAAGCTTACCACCATCGAAAAAGTGCCGATGCGTATTGTGGAGGCAGAAAAAAATCTGGCCGCATTGAAAAGAAGTCAGGATGTAACGTTTCTGACAGGAGATGCAGATGAGGTATTGAAATCTTTAAGAGAACAGGGAAAACGGTATGATTTTGTGTTTATGGACGCGGCAAAAGCCCAGTACATGAGTTTTTTAAAGGAAATCATGCCGATGCTTCCGACGGGAGCAGTGTTGATTACTGATAATGTACTACAGGAGGGTTCCATTGTGGAATCAAAATACAGTATTACGAGAAGAGACAGGACCATTCATATGAGAATGAGAGAATATCTGTATGAATTGAAACATAATGAACTGCTGACCACTTCCATTGTGGCGGTAGGAGACGGAATGGCTTTAAGCATAAAGCGCTAAGCTGTATCGGTTGAAAGGAGTACAAATTAAGTATGGTATCAGGAAAGAAAAAGCCGGAACTTCTGATTCCGGCAAGCAGCCTGGAGGTATTAAAAGTTGCTGTGTTATATGGCGCGGATGCCGTGTATATCGGTGGGGAAATGTATGGGCTTCGTGCTAAAGCGAAAAATTTTTCCAGAGAGGATATGGCAGAGGGAATTAAATTTGCCCATGCCCATGGAAAAAAGGTATATGTGACTGCTAATATTACAGCACATAATAGTGATCTGGAAGGTGTTGCTGAGTATTTCAGGGAACTTTCCTGTCTGGATGTGTCAGAAGACGGAACTCCAATCCGTCCGGATGCTTTGATTATTTCTGATCCAGGTGTGTTTGATCTGGCAAAGGAACATGCACCGGAAATTGATGTACACATTAGTACACAGGCAAATAATGTAAATTATGGAACCTATCGGTTCTGGCATCGTATGGGAGCGACCAGAGTGGTATCCGCAAGAGAACTTTCGCTGGCTGAAATCAAGGAATTAAGAGAAAACATTCCGGAGGAACTGGAAATAGAGACCTTCATTCATGGAGCAATGTGTATTTCCTATTCCGGCAGATGTTTACTCAGCAACTATTTTACCGGTAGAGATGCTAACTTAGGGGCCTGTACTCATCCGTGCCGTTGGAAGTACTATCTGATGGAAGAAAATCGTCCGGGTGAATATTTGCCTGTATTTGAAAATGACAGGGGAACTTACATTTTTAATTCCAAGGATTTGTGCATGATTGAATATATTCCTGAAATTGTGGACGCAGGAATTAACAGCCTGAAAGTGGAAGGTCGTATGAAAACGGCGCTTTACGTGGCCGCTGTAGCAAGAACCTATCGCCGTGCTATTGATGATTTCTTTGAGAGTCCGGAAAAATATCAGGAAAATCTGGAGTACTATAGGGAAGAAATTGCAAAGTGCACCTATCGCCAGTTTACTACCGGATTCTTTTTTGATAAGCCTAAGACTGATGCACAGATTTACGACAATAACGTGTACGTAAAGGAATATACTTATCTTGGTATTGTGGGCAGTGTGACGGAAGAAGGTTTTGCGATACTGGAACAGAGAAATAAGTTTTCTGTGGGAGATGTAGTAGAGATAATGAGAAAGAACGGGGACAATATTACTGCATCTGTTCTGGAAATTAAAAATGAAGAAGGCAGTCCGATGGAAAGCTGTCCGCATCCAAAGCAGAAAATTTATGTAAAGCTTTCCTGTACAGTGGAGGAATTTGATTTAATTCGCCAGAAGGCAGAAGATAGTGTGAACTAAGAAATTAGACCGAATTTTCATCACAGGACGAAGTGTCCCTGCATAAAGTAGTAGTAACCTTTGAAACAAGGTTGAAACTAAAATGCAAGCTTTTCCACAGCCATTATCAACTCAGGAGGAAGAACAACTGCTGCAGGGTATGAGAAAAGGAGACCTATCCTGTAGAAATCGTCTGATTGAGCACAATTTGCGACTGGTTGCGCATGTTGTGAAAAAATACAGTAATACTATTTACGAAACAGATGACCTGATTTCCATCGGTACCATCGGATTGATTAAAGCGGTAGATTCCTTTAATCAGGAAAAGGGAATTCGTCTGGCAACTTATGCATCCCGTTGCATTGAAAAT
The DNA here is from genome assembly GCA_045531895.1 of Lachnospiraceae bacterium. Lineage (GTDB taxonomy): Bacteria > Bacillota > Clostridia > Lachnospirales > Lachnospiraceae > SIG299. The sequence continues at coordinate 15,967 of JAZSEW010000091.1, read as the reverse complement.
GAATTGTTAATGTTGATGCGCAGTAGTAAAAAACAGTCCAAAGAGGTATCCCTGTTTGACCCAATCGGGGCAGATAAGGAAGGAAATACTATACAGCTGCTGGATATCTGTGTGGCAGAAGAAGTAGATGTGATAGACCGGATGGAAGAAGAACAGAATATAAGTAAATTACAGGAATACATAGATAAGGTGCTGACAAAGCGGGAAAAAGAGATTATTATTTTACGGTATGGTCTGTATGGAGGAAGAGAAATAACTCAGCGTGAAATTGCAGACAGATTGGATATTTCCAGAAGCTATGTGTCCCGTATCGAAAAAAAAGCATTAAATAAATTAAAGGCTGCCTATGGTTAGGCAGCCTTTTGTATATATAAGTTATAGTTAAGCAATGTCATCCGGCGGTGTTTCTGACGGTGGGGCAACCTGTTCTTTTTTTGGAGATGCAGGTGTCGCATTCGCCAGACGTTTTCTGTAAGAAACAACATCCAGAGCATCCATCAGACCATGATCATCTGCTTGATGTTTACGACGAATTGTTTGTTTTGGAAGTAAAATGACAGCACCGGTTTCGGGATCGATTTTCTCAATGCGACAATAGAGCATCGAATCTGTCGGCAATTGCTTTTTCTTTAAGTGATAATCGGAAAATGTTTTAACCAAAAAGTAAAGTACCGCAAAGGTCGGAACTCCAAGCAGCATGCCAATAAATCCGAATAAACCGCCTCCAACGAGAATAGAGACAACAATCCAGAATGGAGAAACACCGGTGGAATCTCCTAAAATGGCAGGACCGATAACATTTCCGTCTAACTGCTGTAATGCCAGAATGAAAATAAGGAATACCAGACATTTCCCCGGGTCAATCAGCAGTACAAGGAATGCACTTGGTATAGCACCGATGTAAGGACCAAAAAAAGGAATTACATTGGTAACACCAACAATAACGCTGATTAATAGTGGATATGGCATCTTTAAAATAGAAACACCGATAAAACATAAAATGCCGATAATCAGGGAATCAATAATTTTACCGGAAATGAAACCGCCGAAAATCTTATTAACCTGACGGAAAATGGAAAGGGCGACATTGGCTTTTTCCGGTTTGAAGAAAACGTATAACAGCTTCTTTAATTGACCAAGAAAACGTTTCTTACTGACCAGAAGATAAACGGATACAATAAGACTGACTAAAACATTTGTTAACAGGGTGACAACCCAGGAAATGCCAACGGAAAGCTTTGACATAATATTCTGTACCTGGATAATCAATTCATTGTTAACCCAGTTATATACAAAATTTGTCATTGTGTTTAAAGCTTCCTGTATATAGTTTAAAATCTCCGGGTTGTTTTCCAAGTGTTCATTGATAAATTCATAAATAATATTTACATAGTCTCTGAAATCTCCGGCTAGTTTTAATATACTGCTGTAAAGTTCAGGAACAATCATACTGAATAAAAGAGCGACACCGGCAATTAAAAGTCCAAGACATACTGAAATTGAAATTGCTTTGGCAAGAAAACCTGCTATTTTTGCATGAAAGTGACAACGCTTAAAAAGATTGAACAAATGTTTGTCAATAAGCGTGACCAACGGATTAATCAGATAAGCGATAGCTGCACCGGAAATAATCGGAGCGAGGATGGAGGTTATTTCTTTAAAAAATCCAAGAATAGCGTCAATACGGAAGACAAAGAAAAAGAACAGTACTCCAAATACGATTATGGATATTACGGTGATACCCCAACGAAAATAATTGCTGTATTTTTCTTTCATAGAATTGTCTCCCCCTTTGTAGATTACGATACGATTTTGCAGATATTTCCCCACACAATTAAGTATAGCATAATTTTTAGACTAGGGAAACAAAAAATATAAAAAATTTAAGAATTTTAAAAGTGCTGCTTGAGTAATCGGAGAACGTAATATATAATGGTTTTATGCGGTTTTTCTAAGGAATTATGGAATTGAGAAGAATGGCAAAGATTTGGTAAAGGAAGTAAGAACAGTGATTAAAAAGCTTTGGAAGTTATTCGTAAACAGGGAAACAATTACCTATGGAATTTCCGGTGTAAGTACCACGGTGGTAAATTTTATTGCATATCATTTGTTTTGTAATGTGATAGGAGTTCCGAATCTGGTGGCGAATGCCATTGCCTGGGTTTTTGCGGTCGCCTTTGCGTATGTGCTAAATGCGAGATGGGTGTTTCAGGACAAGCGGGAAGATGCAACCGGTGAATCCAAAAAGGTTGTAAAGTTTTTCAGTGCGCGACTTGTGACCTTTGGTGTGGAAGAACTGGGGATGTTTATTTTAGTTGATTTGCTGCATGGTCCAAACCTTCTTATGAAAGCGATTGTTGCGGTGTTAGTTATTATTTTAAATTATATTTTCAGCAAATTATTTGTGTTTACAAAGAAAAATAAGGAAGAATAAATACAAGGAGAGAGGGTATGGCAGAGGAAATTAAGGCAATTGTTGCGCTGAAAAAAGGTGAAGGAAGAACACTCAGAGCAGGTGGGCTTTGGGTGTATGACAATGAAATTGAATCTATTACAGGTACGGTGGAAAACGGAGGACTTGTGCTGGTGAAGGATTGTAACGGTTATCCGATGGGGATTGGATTTATCAATCGTAATTCCAAAATCACAATACGTCTGCTTACCAGAAATAAGGATGCGATTATTGATAAGGATTTTTTTGGGAAACGTGTCAGGGATGCATGGGAATACCGCAAAAAAACGGTGGACATTAGTAGTTGCCGGGTAATTTTTGGTGAGGCAGATTATGTACCGGGAATGGTAATTGATAAATTTGAAGATGTGTTGGTGGTACAGTCTCTGGCACTTGGTATAGACCGCTATAAAATGCTGATTCTTGACCTTCTCAAGGAAGAAATGGCAAAGGACGGTATAGTAATCCGTGGAATTTATGAGCGCAGTGATGCCAAAGTCAGAGAACAGGAAGGAATGAAGCGGGAAAAAGGATTTTTGACCGAACCGTTTGATACTAAGGTACAAATTGTAGAAAACGGCGTAAAATATATGGTGGATGTAGAGGATGGACAGAAGACAGGATTTTTTCTGGATCAAAAATATAATCGTCTGGCTATTCAGAAGCTGTGTAAAGATGCCAGAGTATTAGACTGCTTTACCCATACCGGTTCTTTCGCATTAAATGCAGGAATTGCCGGAGCTAAAGAGGTTATTGGTGTGGATGCTTCTGACCTGGGATGCCGTCAGGCGGAGGAAAATGCAAGATTAAATGGTTTGGAAAATACAGTATCCTTTGTTTGTGCAGACGTATTTGAGCTTCTTCCGGAATTGGAAGAAAAGGGAGAACTGTTTGATGTAGTTATTTTAGATCCACCGGCTTTTACAAAATCCAGGAATTCTGTAAAGAACGCTATGAAAGGTTATCGCGAAATTAATATGCGAGGTTTGAAACTGGTGAAGCCGGGTGGTTATTTTGCTACCTGTTCCTGCTCGCACTTTATGACACCGGAACTGTTTACCGAAGTAATCGGTCAGGCGGCCCGCAGTGTGCATCGTAGATTGAAGCAGGTGGAATACCGGACTCAGGCACCGGACCATCCGATTTTATGGTCTTCGGAAGAGTCATATTATTTAAAATTCTATATCTTCCAGGTTTGTGAGGATGCGTAAGGAGACAGAAGGTTATGGATGAAAAACGAATTTTTCGAATGATATGTAAACTGATTTTATTTGCCGGAGCCATTATTCTTGGCATTATGTACAGTAAGGAAGTACTTGGGGTAACAAAATTGTTTATCGGCATGCTGACTCCGTTTCTGGTTGGTGCTGCCGTGGCATTTGTGTTAAATCTTCCTGCCAGATTTATTGAGCAGAAGTTGTTTGCCGGTTGGAAAAATCCTAAAGCAGCAGGCTTGAAACGTGGATTGAGTATTGTGTTGGCAATTTTGTTTATCATTGCTGTTATTGTATTTGTAATACTGACAGTAGTTCCACAGTTGACAAGAACGTTAATGGAACTGGGAAAAGTAATTCCGGCATATTTTGATGAACTGGTAAAAGATTTGGAAGCTTTGGCAATACAGTATCCGGAGTGGAGAGAAGCATTCTCTGCACTGGAAGAAATCAGTATTGACTGGAATGCTATTATCAGTTATGTGAGTGGTTTTCTGACAAGCGGAGTAGGCAGTATTTTGTCTTCTACTGTGGGATTTGCGGGAAGTGTTGCCGGTGCATTATTTGATGGTGTGATTGCATTTGTATTTGCGATTTACATTTTGTCCGGTAAAGAAAAACTGGGTAGTCAGGTAAGAAAATTATTGCATGCCTATCTGCCGGAAAAAGTATTTCAAAAGACACTGAAGGTGGTTGCACTATGTAATCATAATTTTGCAAAGTTTATTTCCGGACAATGTCTGGAGGCTATCATTCTGGGAACGATGTTCGTAATATGTATGACTATATTTCGGATGCCGTATGCGGTATTGGTTGGTGTACTGATTGCATTTACGGCATTAATTCCGATTGTAGGAGCTTTCATTGGCTGTGCCGTAGGTGCGTTTCTGATTCTTATGGTGAGTCCGGTAAAGGCGTTGATTTTTATTATCATGTTCCTGATTTTACAGCAGTTGGAAGGTAATCTGATTTATCCGAGAGTGGTGGGAAATTCAGTTGGTCTGCCTGCAATTTGGGTTTTGGTGGCAGTTTCTGTTGGCGGTAGTATGTTTGGTGTTGTAGGTATGTTGGTATTTATTCCACTGATGTCTACACTGTATGCATTAATCCGTGAAAACGTAAATAATCGAAACAGAAAAAAAGAACTTAGTCTGGCTGAAGCAGCGGCCGCGACAACACGAAGTGAAACTGTGCAAATGACAACAGTCGAACCTATAAAAAATGAACCTGTGAAAAAAAATCCTGCCAGGACTTCGGGCAAAAAAAGAAACAAAAGAAAGTAAGGATATATAAATGGAAAAAGATGATATTATTATCCGGAGTGCCATTATGCACATTCTGGATTCTACGGTAGGGATGCCGGTGCTGTCGGATGAATTGTTAAATCTGACACCGGATATGAACGATTTTTTGAGAAATCATATTTATAAAGTGATTTCCGGAGACGAATTAAAGACTTGTGTGTTTGATGAAGAATGTTCTGCGGTGTATCCTCTGATTCAGGAGTTTACTGAGGAAAATATGGTGGAAACCACGAAAAAGCTGGCAGATTTGTTATATGGTATTATGAATTCTAATGTAGCAATTCCGCCGGCGGATGTGTTTTTCGTAACGTATCAGGTGGAGTCACAGCAACATCTGGCAATTCTAAAAATGAACTATAAAGAAGTTTACATGCATTTTACTTCCATGAATGATGAGGACGGTAATGTAAATGATGTGATGAAACAGTGTTGTGCCCTGCCGGGAGGTGGCGGAAGGCTTTCTGAGGCAGTAACGATTTCCCTTACGGACAATACGGTACAGCTTATTGAAAAAAGAGTTGATATCAATGGTGTGAAGACAAATTATCTTTCGGAAGTGTATTTGCAGTGCCATGCAAAAATGTCCCAGAAGACAAAATTGGATATCGTAACCAAAGCAGTGGACCAGATTAACAAAAAGTATTATGAGGACGATTTTGAAAAGAAAATGGAAGCAAAAAGTGTTATACATAATACTTATGCGGAACAGGGAACGCTGGTTCCGGAGGAAATCGGTGAAGAGCTTTTTGGCGAGGTGCCGGAAATAAAAGAAGAGTTTGTAGAAAAGCTGGAAAAATACAAGCTTCCGAAGGAAGAAATAACGGTGAAAAATGAGAAGACTACAAAGAAGTTTGAAAAACAGTTTTTAACGACAGATTCCGGTATCGAAATCAATATTCCAATGGAAGAATATAATAACAAACAGCATGTGGAATTTATCACAAATCAGGATGGAACGATTTCAGTGCTGATAAAAAATATTAACCGTATTATGAGCAAGTAAGACACATTTTATGCAGTGGCATGAGCCACTGCATAAAATGTGTTTTTATTTGCATGGTGCAGATACAGTATAGTAAAAATGAAAGAAAATTAACATTTAATTAGAAAACGATTAATGATATTGACGTATAATATTATATGAGATATAGTATTGTCATCAAAACAATATTGTTTCATTAAGGAGGTCAGAATGGTATTTAATACAGGGGCGGCATTACTGGATGCTATTGTACTGGCTGCAGTATCCAAGGAACCGGATGGAACATATGGGTATAAAATTACTCAGGAAGCCAGAGGTGTTTTGGAATTGTCAGAATCCACATTGTATCCGGTGCTTCGCAGGTTACAGAAGGATGAATGCCTGGAAACCTATGATATGGAATTCGGAGGCAGAAATCGGAGATATTATAAAATTACAGAAAAGGGAAGAAAGCAGCTACTGTTGTATTGTCAGGAGTGGATTAACTATTCAGGAAAAATATCAAGGCTGTTTGAGGAGGTAATGTAAGTGTCTAAAAATGAATTTATGGAAGAGCTTAAAATATTGCTCGGAGAACTTCCGAAAGAAGAAAGGGAAGAGGCAATTCGGTATTATGAGTCTTATTTTGAAGAAGCCGGAACTTCACAGGAGCAGATTGTATTAGAGGAACTCGGTTCGGCAGGAAGAATTGCTGCTCAGATTTTAAGGGACTATCGCATGGAAAATGGCGGAGGTGTTTATACGGAGAAGGGATATCAGGCGGAAGAACAGGAAAAACAGTCACCAATTCGTTACAGTTCGGATGATAAAGATAAAGAACAACGTACGGAAGAGGCGCAGAGCTCCGGTGTCTATGTCACAAAGAAGGGCTTGAGCGGAGGTGCATTGGTTGTAGTAATTCTGGCTGCAATAGTAACCTTCCCAATCTGGATTTCTGTTTTAGGAGTAGCGTTTGGCTTGTTAATGGGCTTTTTTGGAGCATCGGTTGGAATTACTGTTGGTTTTGGATTTGGTGGCATAGGCGGACTGATAAGCGGTGTGATTTTCTTTGCTCTTGGTCTGGTAAATGTGTTTACGACACCTGCTGCGGGTGCAGCGATGATGGCAGTCGGATTATTACTATTTGGTGCAGGCTGCTTAATGATTGCGCTGGCGGTTGGAGTTATTCAGTTGGCAATCTGGATTATCAACGGAATAATTAAGATTTGCAATCGCATGTTTCATGGAAAGAAGGGAGCAAACGTATGAAAAAGTTTTGGAAAATAATATTGATTACCGGTCTTTCCTGTCTGCTGGCAGGAGGCGTACTTGCACTGGTGCTTGGCGTAGAATTTGCGGATGAAATAAAGGACCACTGGAATGAATTAAGAATTACGGAAGGAAATTTCTTGGATTACTTTGAAGTAGATGAGTACATGAGTGTTACGAGAAAGGGAACCAGATATAATAAGGCTGATACACAGGAATCTTACCATTTTGCGGTTCCTGAGGGAGAAATAATAACAGGAATTGATTTTGCATTTGCTGTTGGTGAAGTAAAAATCAAAATAGGAGACGATATGGAGCTTTCAGTGACAGATATGTTTGAAAATGCTATTACAAGTGAGATAAGAAATGGTGTATGGTATATTGAGGACAGATTACTTGACAGTGGAAGTGTTCATTCGGATTATTCTCCGGATATTACGGTGACGATTCCTGATGAAATGAATTTTGAACAGATGAAAATTTATCTTGCGGCTGGTACAATGGATGTGGATAAACTGGCTGCAGAGAATATGTTTTTGGAAGTGGATGCCGGCAGCCTGAAGGTGTTTGATTTGGTGGCTGAAGAATCGCTGGACATTAAAAACGGTGTTGGTGAAATCAGAGTATATGATATGGATGCAAAAAACCTGAATGTAGATAATGGCATTGGTGCTATTTCCTTTGTAGGAGCAGTTTCCGGTCATAACACAGTAAAATGCGGCATCGGAGAGGTGAAACTTTCCCTGACTGACAGAAGCAGTGTGAATTTTAACTATTCCATTGACTGCGGTATCGGCGAAGTGGAAATTGATGGTAGCAGCTTTGGTGGTACGGTAGAACGGAATAATTTTGACCGTTCGGATGCTGACTATTTCGGTCTGGAGTGCGGCATTGGTCATATTGAAATTAGTGTGGACGGAAATTAGAGCAGGGTTAGAAATACATTAGAATTGCACCGGAGTAGTTGCAATTTCAATTAAAACATTGTAAACTTACAATAAACAAAGAATAACAGTATTTTTTGTAAACAGTAGAAAAATCAGGAGGATGTTAATTATGAAAAAGTTGCACAAGTCCCAGACAGATAAGAAGCTTTGTGGTGTATGCGGTGGTCTTGCAGAGTACTTCAATATTGATCCTACATTAGTTCGTTTGTTATGGATTTTATTCAGTATTGCAGGTGGTGCAGGCTTACTTGCTTACATTATTGCAGCAATTATTATGCCGGACAACTAAATGCTTCTATATTTTTATAGCATAAATAATCCGGGTATTGAACTATTAGTTCGGAGACGCAGATATGCTTCCGATTTAGTAGTTTAATACCCGGATTTTAATTATGAAAAAAATAAATTATATGTTGTTTTTTCTACAACGGTATGATAACATATAATTATGATAGATTAAAACAAGATATAACATTTCTAAGAAAACGGAGGAATGTCATGAGAACCTTAATTGACATTATTAGTGAAGAGTTAAAGCAGGCGTTTGTGGCTTGCGGATATGCAGAAAAATACGGACAGGCTACGGTATCCAACCGCCCTGATTTGTGCCAGTACCAGTGTAATGGTGCCATGGCTGCCGCAAAGGAATATAAAAAAGCACCAATCATGATAGCACAGGAGGTAGTTGCAGCGCTGGATAAGAAGCTGTTTTCTGAAGTGACGGCGCTTGCTCCCGGATTTATCAATATTAAGGTATGTCCATACTATCTGACAATGTATTTAGAGGATATGGTAAAAGCAGAAAAGTATGGTTACGAGGAGCAGGGTAAGGGACAGAAGGTCATCGTGGACTATGGCGGACCGAATGTTGCAAAGCCTTTGCATATCGGACATCTGCGTTCTGCAGTTATCGGTGAAAGTATTAAGCGAATTTGCAAATTTGCAGGTAACGAGGCAATTGGTGATGTGCATCTTGGAGACTGGGGCTTACAGATGGGACTTATCATTGAAGAACTGAAAGAACGTCAGCCAAACCTCTGCTATTTTGATGAAACCTTTACCGGAGAATATCCGTCAGAAGCTCCGTTTAATATTAGTGAGTTGGAAGAAATTTATCCAAGTGCCAGTGCAAAGTCCAAAACGGATGAAGAATTCAAAGAACGTGCGCATATGGCAACTGCAAAGCTACAGTCCGGATATGCACCATATATTGCACTCTGGAAGCATATTTTAGCGGTTTCTATTGCGGATTTGAAGAAAAATTATGAGAACTTAAATGTAGAGTTTGAATGGTGGCTTGGTGAAAGTGACGCACAGCCATACATTCCGGCTATGCTGGAGGATATGGTAGCAAAGGGCTATGCAAGAGAAAGCATGGGTGCCTTGGTTGTAGATATTGCAGAAGAAAGCGACAGTAAGGAACTTCCTCCATGTATTGTCAGAAAGTCTGATGGTGCGGCAATTTATGAAACTACCGATTTGGCAACAATTATTCAACGAGAAAAGGATTTTAATCCGGATCGTTATATTTACGTTGTTGATAAACGTCAGGATTTGCATTTTGTACAGGTGTTCCGTGCAGCAAAGAAGTGCGGACTGCTTCCAAAGGAGAAGGAACTTCTTTTCCTGGGCTTTGGTACAGTAAACGGTAAGGACGGCAAGCCGTTCAAGACCCGTGACGGCGGTGTAATGCGTCTGGAAAATTTAATTGCCGGCGTAAATGAAGAGGTATTTAACAAAGTAATGTCTGGTCGTGAAATGCCGGAAGAAGAGGCAAAATCAATTGCAAAAACGGTTGGTCTTGCTGCTTTAAAATATGCAGACCTTTCCAATCAGATTGCAAAGGATTACATTTTTGATATTGACCGTTTCACTTCCTTTGAAGGAAACACGGGACCATATATTTTATATACAATGGTGCGTATTAAGTCTATTCTTGCAAAGTATGCAGAAAACCATGGTCAGGCAGCAGGTGTAATCGCCCACCCTTACGGCGGTGAAACGGAAGAACGCATTTATGGTGATGCTGAAATTGACTTAATGTTAACAGCAGCAAAATTTAATGATGTTGTTTCCAAAACTTATGAGGAAATGGCACCGCACAAGCTTTGTCAGTACATTTACGAAATGGCAAATGCATTTAACAGTTTTTACCATGGTAACAAGATTATGAGTGAGGAAGACAAGAAGAAGCAGGGAGAGTGGATTGCTCTGATTACACTGGTGTTAAAGCTTTTGGAAACCTGCATTGACCTTCTTGGATTTGAGGCACCGGAACGCATGTAGCATTTAGAGTTGGAGGAACAGTGAGTATGTTTGTTGGACGAACACAGGAATTAAAACAATTAGAAGATGCATATCGTCAGGAACGGAATGCGGCGATTGTTTTATATGGCCGGTCCGGTATTGGAAAAACAGAACTTGCTGCCCTTTTTTCCAAGGAAAAGCCGACAGTATATTATCTTGCAAGAGAATTGTCCGAGAGGGAACAATGCTTTAGTATGGCGAAAGAACTTGGTGTAGAAGCCGGAGAGGAATTTCCATCCTTTTATAGCTGCCTCAAGCAGGTTGTGGCAGGCAGAGAGGATAAGTCAAAAAAAGCGCTTATTATTATTGATGAATTTCATTTTCTTGTAAAAAACAGTGAGGAGTTTGTTGTAGCGTTTTTAAAAATGCTTATGGAAGAACAGTGCATGTTTCTGTTTTTAAGTTCTTCCGTAAACTGGGTAGAAAATGCTATGGTACAGGATTTTGGTCCGGCGGCCAGAGCATTGTACGGAATTATCAAGCTGAAAGAATTCACTTTTTTGGAATTAGTGAAACGTTTTCCGAATATGTCGGTGGAAAAAACAATTTATGCAAATGCAATATTAGGCGGTGTGCCGGAATATTTGGCCTATTGGAATGAAAAAGGAAGCTTACGGGAAAATATTCTTCGCATATTCTTTAGAAAAGATGCTCCACTTTTGTTTGGTGCAGAAAATTTTTTGAAGAAAGAACTCCGCGAACTGGGTGCTTATAACGCAATTCTTGCTGCGTTGGCATCAGGAAGAAATAAATTAAATGATATTTATACCCGTACCGGTTTTTCCAGAGCGAAAATCAGTGTGTATATTAAAAACCTGATTGAACTTGACGTGGTAGAAAAGGTATTTTCCTTTGATGCTGCGGAAAGTGCAACTTTGGTACATGCCAATGTGCAAAAGGGACTTTACAGAATTAAAGATAATTATCTGAGATTCTGGTACCGTTATGTATTTCCAAACCTTTCCCTGATTCTTCTTGGACAGGGGGAGCAGGTGTATGAACAGGAAGTGGCAAAGGATTTTGCACTTTATATGCAGGAGAGCTTTTCCGGTGTCTGTAGCGAATATTTAAAATTGATGGAACAGTACGGCAAGCTTGAAAACCGGTATGAAAACTGGGGTACCTGGTATGGAAAGTCCGGCCGTATTGATGTGGTCGCAGGAAATTCCGATGGTGCAATTCTGGCAGGCTTTTGTCAGTTTGAAAGCCGTATGATGACAGGAAAAGATTTATCGGCATATAAAGATTTGTTGGAACTGGCATTACTTCAGCCAAAGGAATTATACCTGTTTTCCAAGGCTGGATTTTCAGAAGAACTACGGAAGCGGGTAGAAAACGGCAGCGTAAAGAACTGCAAAGTAGTTTTGGTTGGTTTAGAAGATTTATAGCTGTAAAGAAAGAGGAAACAAATGTACCGTTATTTATCAAAACTGGTCATATATCGTAATATAGAAAAAGACAGTATTCTGTTTAAGTTGGCAGATATTATTGAGAAGTGGCAGACAAAGAAAGCAGAAAAAGAGGAGACCATCAACCGACTGTATTGTCAGATTAATCGTCTGTTGGATGTGGCAACAAAATATGGTTTTGATGGTAACCTGTGGCAGAATTATCTCGCCTATCTGATTGCCATGACAGAAACTCCTTTTGGCTTTGTTTGTGAAAAGAAAGGTGCAGCCGAAGGAAGTGTCAATATTTTTGCCAAGGAAGATTTTGAAATTTTCCGCCAGTTGTTTCACTATGATTTTTCGAACATGGAACGGGAACTGGAAATTGACTGCTTTTCAGTGATTACAGCGTATCATGCTGTGGCTAAAGCAGAAAAGTATTATAACAAAAGTGTCAGCGAGAAGGTAAAAGAATTAAGTAAAAAAATTGCTGCTGCCTCTGAAAAAGAAGAGATTTTTGAAGTGGTTACGGCATTTTACAGAGAGTATGGTGTCGGACAGTTTGGTCTCAACAAGGCGTTTCGTCTGCAGGAAGAAAATGGTGAACAGGTGATTGTTCCGATTACCAATACGGAAGAAGTACATCTGGATGATCTGATTGGCTATGATGACCAGAAGCAGAAGCTGATGGAAAACACAAGAGCTTTTGTGGAAGGCAGAAAGGCAAATAATGTATTGCTGTACGGGGATGCCGGAACCGGTAAATCCACCAGTATAAAAGCAATTTTGAACGAATATTATAAAGACGGACTTCGTATGATTGAAATTTATAAGCACCAGTTTTCTGAACTGGCAGGTTTGATTTCAAGAATTAAAAACAGAAATTACAAGTTTATCATTTACATGGATGATTTATCCTTTGAGGAGTTTGAAATAGAATATAAGTACCTGAAAGCGGTAATAGAGGGTGGATTGGAAATTAAACCGGATAATGTACTGATTTATGCTACCTCTAACCGGAGACATTTAATCAGGGAAACGTGGTCAGACCGTTCGGATATGTCTAAGGATGAACTGCATCGGTCGGATACCATGCAGGAAAAATTATCTCTGGTGGCACGTTTTGGTATCAGTATTTATTTCATGTCACCAAACCAGAAGGAATTTTTCGGAATCGTCAAAGGTTTGGCGGAAAAATATCCGGAAATTACATTAACGGAGGAAGAACTACTGCTGAAGGCGAATGCATGGGAGATTGCCCACGGAGGCAAATCAGGGAGAACTGCCCAGCAGTTTATTACCTATCTGCTCAGCAGGCAGGAATAGAAAAGGAGGATAAGGTATATGAGAAGAATGCAAAAATGGCTTGCAGTATTGGGAACCGGACTTTGGCTGCTGACGGCAGTGACTGCACCGGAAATTCATGCATATGCGGAAACGGAACCTACGTATGAGTCAACTGATTTAACCTCGCAGATAGAGGCATATGTAGGTGAGGTATATGATACAGAGTCGCTAAATGTGCGTACCGGTCGTGGTACGGATTTTGACCAGGTAAAAGTGAATGGAAAAAATGTAGTGTTAGAGAAGGGTGATAAAGTTGCTATCATGCAGGACGGACTGTCTGCCGGTGGTAAGGTTTGGTATGAAATCCGTTGGATGGAAGACGGGGTAGAATACCACGGCTATGTCAGTGGAAGATATATTAAAAAGTCAGAGACCCGTGCGATGCCGCTTCCAACACCAACGCCGGAGGCAACACCAACACCGGAACCGACGCCAACACCGGAGGCGACACCGACTCCAATAGCAACACCAACACCGGTGGCATCTCCGACACCGATTCCGGAACCGGAAGAAGACGGTGGATTCTCTATTTGGAAGGGAATCGGAATTGTGCTCCTTCTGCTTGTCATTGCAGCAGGTGCGTACGTTGTACTTATGGTGAAAAAACGTGAAGCTGCCGGTGCAGAAGCATCTGATAAAATTGACAGTTTGAAGAATATTCAACTGAAAAAAGGACCGGAGGATGCAAACGGTAATCCGATTAACATTATGAAACGTAAGCAGGAATATTCCGAAGATACGAGAGAAACGTCTTCACCTCGTATGCAGTCCAGGGGGTATGAATCGGATGCGGCAATGCTGGCAAGAAAAGAACATGCCCGTATGGTAAATGCTGAAATAATGGAAAAATCCCGCTTTTATGATCCGAATGAGGAAAAGAAGAAGGAAGATGAGTTAAAGCAGCTGTCCGAAAGTCTTAAAGAAAAGGAATTGTTGAAGGAAGAAATTGATAACTTAGGTCCTGGTGACTTGGTATATCATGAGTACTTTGGCAAAGGTGTTGTATTTGACAATTCTGATGTAAAGAGAATTGAAATCCGCTTCGGTACAGATGTCCGCTTTATCGATAAAGCAGGCTGTGTGGCAAAGAAGCTGATGCGTAAGGTATAAAAATGTTGTTATAATCAAGTGAAAGAAAAGCTCTTATTCTATCGAAACGGTAGGATAAGAGCTTTTTTATGGTATAAATTACTTGTTTAAATATTCTTTGTAAACGTTAAGAACTTCTTTCATTGCAATAAGTCCCGGAGCACCGATGGTGTTTCTGCGTTCTACACAAGTCTGCATGCGGATGGCTTCGTAAATATCCTCATCAAAGACAGGAGAGATTTTCTTGTAGTCCGCAAGAGGAAGTTCATCCAGGGAAATATCTTTTTCAATGCACAGTAATACCAGCTGACCGATAATGCCGTGGGCATCGCGGAATGGCACACCATGATTTACAAGGTAATCTGCAGCATCGGTAGCATTGGTGAAACCGTTCTTTGCACTGGCTTCCATGACATCGTTGTTAAATTTCATGGTGGCAATCATACCGGTAAACAAGGCAAGACAACCCTTTACAGTGTCGATGGCATCAAAGGTCATTTCTTTGTCTTCCTGCATATCTTTGTTATAGGCCAGAGGAATTCCCTTCATGGTAGTAAGAAGAGAAGTTAATGCACCGTAAACACGACCGGTTTTACCACGGACAAGTTCAGCAATATCCGGGTTTTTCTTTTGTGGCATGATAGAGCTTCCGGTGGAGTAGCTGTCGTCAATGTCAACAAAGCGGTACTCGTTGGAATTCCAGATAATTATTTCTTCACAGAAGCGGCTTAAATGCATCATACAGATGGAAAGGGCGCTTAAGGTTTCTAATAAATAGTCACGGTCGGAAACGGAATCCATACTGTTTCGGGTTGGACCGTCAAACTGCAATAATTCTGCGGAATAGGTTCTGTCAAGCGGGTAAGTGGTTCCTGCCAACGCACCGGCACCGAGAGGATAGTAGTTCATACGCTTGCGGATATCTTTTAATCGGTCACGGTCACGAAGGAACATTTCAAAATATGCACCAAAATGATGGGCTAATGTTACAGGCTGAGCCTTCTGTAAATGGGTAAAGCCCGGCATATAGGTGGTAAGATTTGCCTCCATAATGTTGTAAATAGTTTTTAATAAATCATAGAGCAGGTTATCTAACTCATCAATTTCATCTCTGGTATAAAGTCTCATATCAAGAGCAACCTGATCGTTACGGCTGCGGCCGGTGTGAAGCTTTTTGCCTACAGTACCGATACGGTCGATTAAGACAGCCTCAACAAAGCTGTGGATGTCTTCCTGTGCCTCGTCAAATTCCAGAGCACCGGAAGTGATGTCAGCTTCAATTCCTTTTAAACCGGCAACAATAGTATCACGCTCTTCGTTTGTTAAAATCCCCTGTTTTGCAAGCATTGTTACATGGGCAATACTGCCGCGAATATCCTGTTTGTAGAACTTCTGGTCAAAAGACAGGGATGCATTAAAATTATGTACAAGCTGGTTGGTTTCTTTGGTAAAACGTCCGCCCCAAAGCTTCATGATTTCGTACCTCCGTAGGATGTTTTAGTAAATTAAACTATTAAACTACAGTATAGACAATTTTTTTCGGAATTGCAAGTTTTTTATGAGAAAATGTAAAAAAGGGGCTGTCGGGAAATAGATAGTCCAGAACAGCGGAGGCTGTGACCAAACCAGGTCACAGTCTCCGCTAAATTTTCCCCTAAAAAGAGAAAAAAGATGGCTAACGACAACCAT
>JAZSEW010000003.1:0-7618 GCA_045531895.1 Lachnospiraceae bacterium | reverse complement strand
CGTGGCACAGTTGGTAGCGCGCATCCTTGGTAAGGATGAGGTCGGCGGTTCAAGTCCGCTCGGAAGCTTTTATAAAAAGAACTTCGTATATTGTTTATACGAAGTTCTTTTTTTGTGAAAATCGTTCAAAAAATATATTTTTTTTCTGAAATTTTTGTGGATAAGGTAGAAAAAAAATTATAATTGTGGTATGCTATTACCAAATGTAATTATGCGACAGAAAACGAGCCGGAAAGAACAGGAGATAAGGAGAGATTGATATGAAGCAGTTAAGTAATTTGACAAAAGTGATGTTTTGTGTAGTTGCAGTTTTGTTAGTAATCACCGTGGTACTTGGTATTATGACAGCGGTTAAAGATAGTAAGGAAAATCAGGGAAACAATCAGGCAAGCAGTACAACGGTGACACCGATTCCAACCTCTGGAGCAGAATCGGGGAATACGGGTGATAAATTGACACCAACACCGACAATTACACCGGAAGCAACAGAAACACCGGTTCCAACAGAAGCGCCGGTAGCAGGCGGTCATAAGATTGCTCTCGACCCTGGTCAGCAGAAGAGTGCCATGGATGAAAAAGAACCGGTGGGTCCGGGCGCATCTGATACGACAGCAAAGATGTCTTATGGTGCTACCAGTGTAACTACAAGTAAGAGAGAGCACGAATGGAGCCTTCCGTTTACAATGCGCTTAAAAGAAGAACTGGTTGCCCGTGGCTATGAGGTTGTTCTGACGAGAGAAGAAGCGGATGTAAAGATCAGTAATGCGGAACGTGCAAAGTTTGCAAATGAAAGCGGTGCAGAGATTTATCTGAGTATTCAGGCAGATGCTGCTTCCAATAAAGATGCCAAGGGTATTTACACACAGATTCCGTCCCAGAGAAATGCATATGTGGGTAAATTACATGAGGATAGCAAGAGTCTGGCAAAGGAAATCCAGAATAATCTGATTGCGGAAACCGGAGCTAAGGACAGAGGCGTTCAGGAAAATGATAAGGTGGCTGCAATTAACTATAGTGAAATTCCGGTGGCAGTGTTGCAGTTAGGGTTTATGTCCAACAGGGAAGAAGACAAAAATCTCTGGTCAGAGGAATACCAGGATAAGCTGATAAAGGCAATCTGTGACGGCATTGATACCTACTTCCGGAATCGGGAATAATGGAGGCATATATGCGAAATATCCAGTTGATTATTGAATATGACGGTTCCCGTTACGATGGCTGGCAAAAGGCAGTAACTACTGCTAAAAATGCGGCATCGGCAAAAGGCGGGGCTATTCAGGAAAAAATAGAAGAGGTACTGACAAAGATGGAAGATACTCCGGTGGAGCTGATCGGGGCTATTCGTACGGAGGCGGGAGTCCATGCATATCGTCAGGTAGCAAACTTCCATACGGAATCTAAGAAAAAAACATATGAAATCAAGCAGTATTTAAACCGGTATCTGCCAAGAGATATTGCCGTGCTGGAAGCCTTGGAGGTAAATGACCGGTTTCATGCGGCATTCAATGCCAAAGGCTTTGTATTTGAATACCGTATTACCATTGGTGAGGTACCATCGGTGTTTGATCGGAAATATAATTATTACTGTTTTAAGCGACCGGATATTACTGCAATGAAAGAGGCAGCGAAGAAGCTTACCGGAACCAATGATTATAAATCCTTTTCCGATAACAAACGAATGAAAAAGTCTACGGTGCGTACGATTTCCGATATTGATATTTACGGTGATGAAAAAGAGATTACCATAACCATTACCGGGGATGATTTCTGGCCGAATATGGTAAGAAATCTGGTGGGTACTATTCTGGATGTCGGACTGGGGGAAATTTCTACGGAGGAAATTCCGGATATTATTGCTTCCGGTGACAGAGAACGAATTGGCAGGGCAGTGGACCCGAAAGGATTATTCCTTGCAGATGTAAAATACGCGTAAGAAACAAGGAGGAGTATGGAAATGCACAGAATTCTAGTAAAGTGCGTAGTAAACTACGGAAGTGATTATTTACTGCTTCAAAAGTGGTATGATGACCGTATTGATGACCCGTATCAGTGGGAATTTCCGGAAAACGAAGTGGAATTTGGTGAATCGCCGGAGCGGGCAGCAGAACGTATTGTGGAAGAAGCAACCGGAATCAGTGCGGAGGCGGCGAGACCGCTGTATACCTGGCAGTACACCGTAGGTGAGGTTTCCAATATCGGTATCTGCTATCTGTTACATGCCCATGATACAGAAACTGTATTGTCAGAGGAATATACCGATGCGGCCTGGGTAGACCGTTTTGAGTTTGCAGATTATATTCAAAATCAGAGACTGCTCGGAGATATTGAACGGGCTGATTTGTAGCAGAAAGGAAAGTAAGAGACATGAGTATGTTGATTCGTGGCGGGCATCTGATTGACCCGGCGGCAGGACGAGACGGGATTTTTGATGTGCTTGTCAAAGACGGTATAGTGGCGGATTTGGCAGAATGGAAAAATGGAGAAGCTCCTGTTTGGGAAAGAGATGTAGCGGATACGGTGATTGATGCCTCGGAAAAATATGTGATGCCGGGGTTTATTGATTTACATGTGCATTTAAGAGAACCGGGGCTGGAATATAAAGAAACCATTGCAACAGGGGCAGCGGCAGCGGCGGCAGGTGGGTTCACCAGTGTGTGTCCGATGCCGAATACCAGACCGTCTACAGACTCTCCGGAGAAAATACATGCACTTTTAGAAAAGGCGAAGAAAGATGCAAAAATTCATATTCTTCCGATCGGAGCTATTTCCATTGGACAGGAAGGAAAAGAATTGGCAGATATAAAAGGGATGGTTGAAGCAGGTGCTGTGGCATTCAGCGAGGATGGCAAGTCCGTGATGAACTCCGCATTGTATGCAGAGGGGATGAAACTGGCGGCAGAGGCCGGGGTTCCTGTATTTGCCCATTGCGAGGATATTGATCTTGTCAGGGGAGGCGTTATGAATGCCGGCAGACGGGCGGAAGAACTGGGTTTACCGGGCATTACCAATGCAGTAGAGGACATTATTACGGCAAGAGATATTTTTCTTGCAAGAGAAACCGGTGTGCAGCTTCATTTATGCCATTGCTCTACGAAAGACAGTGTAAAGATGATTGCCATGGCAAAGGCAGAAGGACTACCGGTCAGTGGTGAAACAGGTCCGCATTATTTTACCATGATTGATGAGGAAATTCCCAAAGACTGGGGCAATTATAAAATGAATCCGCCGCTTCGAGGAAAAGAGGATAAAGAAGCTCTGATTCAGGCCTTGCAGGATAATGTACTAGAGGCAATTGCTACAGACCATGCGCCGCATTCCAAGGAGGAAAAGGAACAATCCATGAGAAAGGCGCCGTTCGGTATTGTAGGTTCTGAAACAGCTTATGCACTGACAGTCACAGAACTGGTCTGGACAGGAAAAATTACCATGACCCAGCTGGTAGAGCGTATGAGTGTGTCTCCGGCAAAGATTCTTGGTATTCATAAGGGTAGCCTGCAGGTTGGTATGGCAGCGGATATCACGATTGCGGATACGGAGACTTCCTGGATAATTGACCCGGAAAAATTTTATTCCAAGGGTAAAAACACTCCGTTTGCCGGAAAAAAAGTATATGGCAAGGTATTTTATACTATTGCAGATGGTGAAATTGCATTTAGCCGGAAGTAACAAATACAGCAAAATGCTGTGAAAAATAGCAAAGAATACAATTGGAGGATTATCATGATTGACAAGCTGATTACAAAAATTAAAGCAACAGACGCACCTATCGTTGTAGGTCTTGACCCGATGTTAAACTACATTCCGAATTATATCAAGGAGGCTGCGTTCAAGGAATTCGGCGAAACGTTAGAGGGTGCAGCAGAAGCAGTGTGGCAGTATAACAAGGGTATCGTAGATGCAACCTGCGACCTGATTCCGGCAGTAAAGCCACAGGTAGCAATGTATGAACAATTCGGCATTCCGGGCATGATGGCTTTCCACAAGACTGTACAGTATTGTAAGGAAAAAGGACTTATTGTTATCGGTGATATTAAGCGTGGTGATATTGGTTCCACTTCTGCCGCTTATGCTACCGGTCATATTGGTAAGGTTACTATCGGCAGTAACACCTATGAGCCGTTTGGAGAGGATTTTGTTACCGTAAACCCATATCTGGGTACTGATGGTATCAAGCCTTTTGTGGATGTATGTAAGGAAAATGACAGAGGGTTGTTCATCCTTGTTAAAACATCCAATCCATCCAGCGGTGAGTTCCAGGACAGACTGATTGATGGCAGACCGCTGTATGAGCATATGGGCGAAAAGGTGGCTGAATGGGGCGCAGACTGCATGAGCGGCGATTACAGCAACATTGGTGCGGTAGTTGGTGCTACTTATCCGGAGCAGGGCAAAATCCTCAGAAAGTTAATGCCAAAGACCTTCATCTTAGTGCCTGGTTACGGTGCACAGGGCGGTAAGGGAAAAGACCTTGCTTACTTCTTCAACGAAGATGGTCTTGGTGCGATTGTCAACTCTTCCAGAGGCATTATTGCAGCGTACAAGCAGGAAGCATACGCAAAGTTTGGCGAAACCGGCTATGCAGATGCGGCAAGAGCAGCAGTGCTTGATATGAAGGCTGATATTAATAGTGCAATTAAGTAAAGGATTTATATATGGGAGCTGTCGGAAGACGCTTTTCGTTTTGTAAACTTACGCAGGAAAAATACAAAGAGAACTAAAGCAGCGGTAGCTACGAGGACAAGTTTATATTCTTCGTAGTACCGCTGTACTTCATTCCAGTTGCTTTTTAACAGGTAGCCAAGGCTGATGAGGATGCAGTTCCAGACAGTAATTCCGAAAAAAGAATAGGTGAGGAACTGAGTATAAGGCTGTTTTATGCTTCCTGCGATAAAAGCAATATAGGTGCGGCACAGAGGAATTATTCGGCCGAAACAGACAGCAAGGGCGCCATAGCGCTCCATTTTTTCTTCGGAAGCATCAATGCTTTTTGCAGTCTTTGGAAACTGTTTTTTCAGGAAGGAGAGCACTCGGGTGCCACCGATTCTTCCGATGACATAGCAAAGGGAAGTGCCGATAAGTCCTGCGAGAACACTGCCGGGAATCAGAAGGAAAAAGGAAATATTGTAGGACTTTGCAAAAGCACCGCAAAAGGGCAGTACGATTTCACTTGAAATCGGAAAACAGGCATATTCTAACAGAATCATTAGGCATAGGCCCAAAAGTCCGTATTTTTGAAACAAAGAGGTTAAAAGTTCCATGGAACCTCCGAAACTGGATTTTGATAGAAGTATATGAGAGGAACAGGAGGAATATGATATGCATAATCAATTGACACGGAGCGACATTCAGAAAATGAAGGATGAGATTGAATATAGAAAGCTGGTTGTAAGGAAGGAGGCTATTGAGGAAGTAAAAGAAGCCAGGGCACAGGGGGATTTGAGCGAGAATTTTGAGTATTATGCAGCTAAGAAGTATAAGAATCAGAATGAGAGCCGCATCCGCTATCTGGAACGTATGATAAAAACGGCTGAAGTGTTGGAGGATACTTCGGCAGAGGATGAGGTAGGCATGAATAATACAGTGGAGGTTTACTTTGAGGAGGATGAAGAAGTGGAGACCTATCGCATTGTTACAACCGTAAGAGAAAATTCACTTAAAGGTTTAATAAGTGTGGAATCTCCAATCGGAAAGGCGATTTACGGCAGAAAAGCAGGGGATAGGGTGAAAGTAAAGGTGAATGATAATTACGAATATTATATTGTTATCCGCTCTATTACGAAAACGGAAGACGATTCGGGGGACAAAATCAGAAGCTTTTAGGAAATGTGGAGCAAAAAAATAAAAAAAGAGCTTGATATTTTGTTCAAAATATACTATGATATAAGCGAAAACGATTAAGTGACCTGCTATCTTATGGAGGGTGCGTGAGAAAAAATGGTGTCGATGAAGGATATTGCCGGTGTGTGTGGAGTGAGCGTAGCTACGGTAAGTAAAGCGTTAAATGACCACAGCGATATTGGCGAAGAAACAAAACAGCATATTAAAGAAGTAGCCAGAGAAATGGGGTATTTTCCAAACTCGCTGGCAAGGGCTTTGAAGACAAACCGAACGTATAATATTGGAGTTTTATTTGTAGATGAGGCACAGAGCGGGCTGACACATGACTATTTTTCACATGTACTGGATAATTTCAAACGTACGGTGGAGGATAAAGGCTATGATATTACGTTTCTGAATAAGGGGCGCAACCATATGTCATATCTGGAGCATTGTCGTTACCGTGGCTTTGATGGTGTCATGATTGCCTGCGTGGATTTTTACGATCCGCAGGTGGTAGAACTGGTGCGCAGTAATATTCCGCTGGTTACCATTGACCACATGTTTAACAGCCGTATTGGTGTAATGTCCGATAATGTGGGGGGAATCCGACAGCTTCTGGAATATGTGTATGCCAAAGGTCACAGGAAAATTGCATATATTCACGGTCTGGATTCGGCAGTTACCAGAGAACGTCTGGCATCCTTTTATCATACGGCAGAAAAACTGGGTCTGGAAATTCCGGATGAGTACATAAAAGAAGCACCGTACCGTGACAGTTGGGGAACCGGGGAGCGTACCAGAGAGTTGCTTTCTTTGAAAAATCCACCAACCTGTATTTTTTATCCGGATGATTTTGCCTGCCTTGGCGGATTAAATACAATTTCAGAAATGGGACTCCGGGTGCCGGAGGATATATCCGTGGTTGGTTATGACGGTATCCGAATCAGCCGGCATTTAAGTCCGAAGCTGACAACCTTAAAGCAGGATACCAGAAGTATCGGGGTAAAAGCGGCAGAAAAACTGATTTCTCTGATTGAACATCCAAAGAGCACAATACTGGAGCAGGTAGTGATAAAAGGCACTGTTTATGAAGGCGGAACGGTGAAAGAATTGTTTAAGTAAAAACTTGACTATTTCTTGTTTGTGCAAAATATATAAAAAAATTAAAAAAGTACTTGCATTTTATGTCAACATGCTGTATAGTAAAAGCAAGTAAACGTTTAAGTAAAAACAAGACAGCTGTCTTGTTTTATGAGTACAACTCATAAAACAAATGTCTTAATCATTTTTAAACGTGAAACTGTATTGCGCGGATTGCGTAATATAAAATATTATTTAATCTTTTTTAAATGAGGGAGGAAAAAAAGATGAGAAAGAAATTTTTAGCAGTTCTTCTCACAGCAGCAATGGGCTTATCCATGTTAGGCGGCTGTGGAGAGAAGGTAGCAAGCGATGGTAAGGTTCTTAACGTTTATTGTTGGAATGATGAGTTCCAGAGAAGAGTTCAGGATCACTATCCTAGCTATGAAATTGTTGATGAAACTACCGGTAAGATTGGTGATGTAACTGTTAAGTGGAACATCACAGCAAATGCAGACAATGCATATCAGAACAACCTGGATAACACTCTGTTAAATCAGGATTCTGCAGCAGCTGATGACAAGGTAGATATCTTCCTTATCGAAGCTGACTATGCATTAAAGTACATCGATTCCGAGTATGCATTACCAATTAAGGATCTTGGTATTAAGGATTCCGATATTGCTGAGCAGTATAAGTACACTCAGGATATCGTAAC
>JAZSEW010000100.1:0-2758 GCA_045531895.1 Lachnospiraceae bacterium | reverse complement strand
TACAGAAGGTGCAATCCCTTACGCTGCAGCAGATCCCTTAAGAGTAATTCCTTCTTGTATGATCGGTGCAGGTGTAGCAGGTGCTTTATCAATGGCATTCAACTGTACACTTATGGCTCCTCACGGCGGTATCTTCGTATTTGCTGTAGTTGGAAACTGGCCTTTCTACCTTCTTGCATTGGCAGTTGGTTCATTGGTAGGTATGCTTTTACTCGGATTATTAAAGAAGAAAGTTCAGAAATAATTCATAAAACTATTCAGGGCCATGCGAATATGGTTCTGAATAGTTGAAATAATACAAATAAAAACGGATAATATTAATATAAAAGAATTTGGCGTGAAATTGCTTTAAAACGGAGGAAAATTATGGTAGCAAAAACAGTAAATGTAATCAATGCCCAGGGAATGCACATGCGTCCCGCAGGTCTTCTTGCTAAGGCGGCGGCAGCTCATAAAGAATGTAACGTAACTTTAAAAGTAAATGATAAGAGTGTAAACGCTAAGGCAGTTATGCAGATTATGTCAGCATGCATCAAATGCGGCAGCACTGTAGAAATCGTATGTGACGGTGCAGATGAGCAGGCAGTGCTTGATGAAATTGCAGGCATGTTTGAAAGCGGTTTCGGCGAGTAAAAAGAGCGCCTTTTCGGATAGGTTGTAAGTGAATCAGCAGGTGTTATGTGTTCTCTTGCGGACGCGCTCTCGCTTGGTTAAGAATCGTAGCGGACACTAAACTCGTGCTACATGATATGTACACTCGTTAAGTGCCGACGTTCTTAAACGGTCCTTAAGAGAAGCACAAAAACCTGCTGATATGTTTTTATAAGCACATCCGAAAAGACTTTTGTTATGATATATGTAAGTTTGGAGGCGGATTATGAAGAAATATACCGGTAAAGGTGTTTATGGGGCGGTAGCCATTGGTAAAATATCGATTTTTAAGCGTCAGGAAGTCTCTGTAAAGAGAGAACGAATTGAGGACACTGAGGAGCAGAAACAGCGTGTGGAAGCTGCGAAAGCCCTTGCAACAGAGCAGTTACAGGAAATCTATGACAAAGCTTTGGTGGAAGTGGGCGAAGCTAACGCGCAGATTTTTGAAATTCATATGATGATGCTTGAGGATTTGGATTACAATGACTCTATCTGTAATATTATTGAAACCCAGTCCGTAAACGCAGAGTACGCGGTAGCCGTAACTTCTGACAATTTTGCGGAAATGTTCAGTGCTATGGACGATGCATACATGAAGGAACGTGCAGCGGACATCAGGGATATTTCCAACCGTTTAATCCGCAATCTCCAGGCCGGCGGAAGCGACAATGCTTTGGGAGATGATAAGGTGATCATCTGTGCCGACGATTTGGCCCCCAGCGAGACAGTGCTTTTGGACAAAGAAAAAGTGCTTGCCTTCGTAACCGCGCATGGTTCTTCCAATTCACATACCGCGATTTTAGCCAGAAATATGAATATCCCTGCGATTATCGGCCTGGGCGATGCATTTTTATCTGAGATAAAAGATGGCGACAGCGCGATTGTAGACGGTTTTACCGGAGAAATGTTTGTTCACCCGGATGAGGCGACAACAACTTGCTTAGAGAAGAAGCAGAAGGAAGATGAAGAAAAGAAGAAGCTTCTTCAGGAGTTAAAAGGCAAGGAAAATGTTACCTTGGACGGCAAAAAGATTAACATCTATGCCAATATCGGAAGTGTAGACAATATCGGTGCGGTTCTTTTAAACGATGCAGGCGGAATCGGTCTTTTCAGAAGTGAGTTTTTGTATTTGGAAAGCAACGACTATCCTACGGAAGAGCAACAGTTTGCAGCCTATAAAAAGGTGCTTGAAAGTATGGCAGGCAAGAAAGTGATCATTCGTACGTTGGATATCGGCGCTGATAAGCAGGTGGACTATTTTAACCTTGCAAAAGAAGAGAATCCGGCTCTTGGATATCGTGCAATCCGTATTTGCTTAACACGACCGGAGATTTTTAAAACACAGCTTCGTGCGTTATATCGTGCATCCGCATACGGTAATTTAGGCATCATGTTTCCCATGATTACAAGCGTTAGCGAGCTTGAGAAGATTCTTGCAATCTGTAGCGAGGTTCGTGACGAACTTAAGGCAGAAGGCGTGGAAATGAGTGATAATGTGGAACTGGGAATCATGATTGAGACCCCTGCGGCAGCAGTTATCAGTGATATGCTGGCACCTATGGTGGATTTCTTCAGTGTGGGAACCAACGATTTGACCCAGTATACATTGGCGGTAGACCGCCAGAATCCTGAAATTGAGGAATTCTGTGACACCCATCATGAAGCAATTTTAAGATTGATTGAATTTTCGGCACAGAGTGCCCACAAACACGGCGCTTGGATTGGAATATGCGGTGAATTGGCAGCAGATACCAGCCTGACAGAGAGATTCCTTCGTATGGGAATTGATGAACTTTCTGTATCTCCTACTTTCGTTTTAAAAGTCAGAGAGGCAGTTAGAAGCGTAGATTTATCGCGCTAGAGGCCAAAGAAAGCACAGCTTTTAATATAAATAACTTGTAATATCTGATAAATTTGTTATAATACAATCATAAAAGGCAATCGCCACAGAGTGGTTGGCCGTGTTTTGAGAAAAAACTTTCCCTATCTGTCCAAAGTACAGGGAAAGTTTTTTATTTTACTGACATATTAAAAATATGAAAGTTAATAATGCTAAGAGGAACATTCCAAAGGACATAAGATCCTTAAAATCGAAACGTTTCATATG
>JAZSEW010000112.1:0-22120 GCA_045531895.1 Lachnospiraceae bacterium | reverse complement strand
CCGAATCCTCCAACAACTTTACGGTAAACGGCATTACCTTTAATCTTTCTAAGACAACGCTGGATAAAGAAAGCGGAGAATATGAAAATGTACAGATTACCGTTGGTAAGGACAGTGATTCCACATACGAGCTTGTAAAAGAAGCGTTAACCGAATACAACAAGTTAATCGAAGAAATGAACAAGCTTTACACAGCTGATTCTGCAAGAGGTTACGATCCGTTAACCGATGAGCAGAAGGAAGCAATGACCGAAGATGACATCAAAAACTGGGAAGATAAAATTAAGGGTTCCCTGTTACGTCGTGACAATACACTTGGCACTCTGCTTTCCAGTATGAGAACCGCTCTTTCTTCCACCTATAAGGATGAAGAAACCGGAAAGACCTATTCCCTGTCCAGCTTTGGTATTGTAACCGGTAACTATACAGAAAACGGTAAGTTACATATTTACGGTGACGAAGACGATGCAACCTATGCGACCTACGGTGATCGTTTAAAGAAGGCATTGGAAGAAGATCCGGATACCGTAATGGACACCTTAACCCATGTGTTTGGAAAATTATATGAAACCATGACAGAAAAGTGTGCAAAGACTGAAATCAGCAGTGCACTTACTTTCTACAATGATAAGCAGTACAGCAACCTGTTGAATGACTATGAGGACGATTTAGACCTTATGGAAGAGCGTATCAAGGATTTGGAAGACAAGTACTACAAACAGTTTACAGCAATGGAAACTGCATTAAGTAAGTTACAGAGTCAGCAGAGTTCTTTAGCACAAATGTTAGGACAGACAATACAGTAGTAAAATAAAAATACAGAATGATATTGGAGGTACATCACAATGGCGCTTAACGGTAATCCGGCTACACTTTATCAGGGAACCAAGGTAAATACAGCATCCCCTGCCGAACTTACATTAATGTTATACGAAGGAGCAATTAAGTTCTGCAATATTGGTCTTTTGGGCTTTGAAACTAAGGACTACGAAAAAGTAAATAATAACATTATCAAGGTACAGAACATCATTACAGAGCTTCGCGCTACTTTGGATTTCAAGTATCCGACGGCAAAGGATTTTGATGTGGTTTACGAGTATATTAACAGTCTGCTGGTACAGGCTAACATCAAGAAGGAACCGGAAATGCTGAATCAGGCATTAGACCAGCTTCGTGAAATGAGAGACCTTTGGAAGGAAGTTATGAAGCAGAATCATATGTATGTACGTTAGTCACACTGTATAATGTCGGGCTGCTGCAGCAAAAACTGCGGCAGCCCTGTTGTGCATACTGATGATATGGTTTCCGGACAATGGGAATGCGGAAAGGATGATGCTTATGGCTGAAGCAAATGGAATGACATACGTCCGCATGCTGCTGGATGTATTAAGCAAAAAAGAGATTCACTTAACAAAGCTTCTGGAATTTACTATAGAGCAGGAGGCATTGCTTAAGGAAGAGGAATTTAAAGATGCAGAGTTTGCAATTCTGGTAGAAAAAAAGAGTGGTCATCTGCGTAAGATTGAAGAAATTGACAGTGGGTTCCAATCCATCTATAACCGGGTTTCGGAAGAAATGAAGGAACACAAGGACGATTACAAAGAGCAAATTCTTCAGATGCAGGAACTTATCACAAAGGTTACTGATCTTGGAGTAAAGCTTTCTGCGTTGGAGACAAAAAACAAGACGGCGCTGGAGACAAAGCTGCAGGGCAAGCGGCAGGGTATTCGTCAGTTCAAAGTCAGTAAGCAGACAGCAAATACATATTACAAAAATATGATTGGAATGCAAACAGGAGCGTCCTACTTTATGGATCAGAAGAAGTAGGAGTTTCAGAAATGGAGGCAGTTATGAAGAAAAGTACAATAGGTAAATTAGCAGCATTTACATTGATGTTTGTGTTTGTGCTGTTATGCACCATGAAGCTGACGGCAACAGCAACAGCGATTCCGGCAGATAAGGTTAAGGTTGATTATGTAAATGAAACAATTACGGTTGAAACGGATGATAAGATAGTCTACTTTACGGAAAACTATGTAAAGGACGTAGAGAAATGGTCCGCATGTGAAGTAAGAGAAATAACCGTCAAAGATGAAAATGGTAATGATAAAAAAATTAATGCGGCAATGTTTGACATTTCCTGGGTAAATGAGAACAAGACTATCCGTATTTATGTATGTGGCGATAAAAATACCGAGGTAATCAATGTGGATATCACCTGGGAAGAGGATTTTGGTGTGGATTTTATCGGAACCCTGTTGACCACCGATATTACGGAAGCTGAGGAATGGAAAAAGGTATATAACGGTGATCCTGCGAATGCAGCCAAATATCCGGGATATCCTAAATTCTCCGAAGAAACCGGTTATTTTATCTTTACAAGAAGAGAAAACGGACGGGATATGTCCTATTTTGACCTGGAAAATATCCAGTGGCGTAAGGGTGATGACGGTGTTTGGAGAGACTATGACGAACTTGATCTAAGAGAGATGAACATCCGTGGTATCAAGTTAGAGTTCCGTATTGTGGCAAGTAATACGGGAGGAGCAAGAGCAAGTTCTGTGGCATCAGCAAGTGTTTCCAAGCTGCCTTCTCAGCCAAAGGTGTCTGTAAATGAAAATACTATGACTGTTGCAATGAAGAACGGCATGGAGTTCTCTTTTGATAAAAAGACCTGGATTATGATTCCGGAATATAACAAGAAGTTCGGTACCGAAGAAAATAAATTTGTTACCGAAACAGAGAGAGCCGCTGCAATTGAGACAATTTACACAAGTGAGCGTGTAACATCAATTTTAATGCAGGAATTCATTAAGGAAATGGTTCCGGATTTCACATTGAATACTCCAATGAGTAAGTCTAATCTCGAAGCAGAATGTGCAGGTAAAGGCATGACTTTTACAAATGAAGGTCTGTTAGTATATGTACGTGATGCAGGCACAAAGAGAAAAGCAGCATCCAAAATTCTTGAAGTATATATTCCGTATGCGGATGAAAATGTGGAACAGGAAATCGCAGATGTAGCAAATGCTAAGATTGCTTTTTCTTATGGAGAATCCAAGACCAATACAGGTGGTATTGTAGTAAATAACAATTCGGCTGATTATAAGTATCAGGTTGCAGTAATTAAGCCGACAGACGATGCATATCAGCAGATAAAAGCCGGTGATAAGGATAATATCGATCTTTCCGGCATTTCCTGGACCAGTGTAAAGCCTGGTAAAATGCTGAAAATCTCCAACAAGAAGGTGCCGAAGGAATCTTATCTGTTATACCGTATTGCGGGAGAGGATGACAGTATTCCGTCCAGTTATCAGGTATACGGTCCGTTAAAGTTTGACCATTTAACATATGTAGGAATTGCCAATGCAAAGAAGATTTCCGGACAGACTTTAAAGGCTGTTATCAGTACAAACTTAACAGAAAATGATGTAACCTATCAGTGGGAATACTATAAGAAAAATGATGATGGTACATATACCTGGACATCTATTGCAGGTGCCACAACATCTGAGTACAAACTGACCAACAATGAGGCAGATACTTATGTCAGAGTTGTAGTGACCAGAGTAGTGCCGGATGATAATGGTAAGCAAAAGACTATTATCATGGAAAGCGACCAGGTAGGTCCGGTAAAGGGTATTAAGCAGGAAGCTCCTGCTACACCGACACCTACACCGTAACGAAAATAATATCTCGGAGTAAATCATGGTTACCATAAGCGTATGTATGATTGTAAAAAATGAAGAAGCAGTTTTGGAAAGGTGTCTTAATTCCTTACAGGGAATTGCAGAGGAAATTATTATTGTGGACACAGGCTCCACCGACAGAACGAAAGAAATTGCGGCAAACTATACTGATAAAATCTATGATTTTACATGGATTTATGATTTTTCTGCTGCAAGAAACTTTGCGTTTTCCAAGGCTACCATGGATTACATTTACTCCGCAGATGCAGATGAAGTATTAAAAGAAACTGACCGGAAGAAGTTCCTGGCACTAAAGCAGGTACTTCTTCCGGAAGTAGAAATTGTAGAAATGATTTATGTCAATCCTGAAGATTGTAACATGGTATACAATTTTACGAAGGAACCGCGTCCTAAGCTGTTTAAACGGCTACGGGAGTTCCGCTGGATCGATCCGATTCATGAAACGGTTGCGTTAGACCCGGTAGTATACTCCAGTGATATTGAAATTATGCACTTGCCGGAGCAGCTACATTCCTCCAGGGATTTTCAGGCTATGGAACGTGAACTGAAAAAAAATGGCAGGCTATCGGCGAGGCTTTACAGCATGTATGCCAAAGAACTTTTTATTTCGGGAACAACAGAAGATTTTGTCACGGCAGCACCGTGGTTTCAGGAACGGCTGCTGCAACCGGAGTTTTCCGACGAAGCAAAAACAGAGGCGGTTTGCGTGCTTGCAAAAATGTGTGCATTACAAAAAGACTGGGAACAATTGCTGTCCTTGGGATTAATGGAAATGGCAACAAATAAAACGCCGGCTGCGGAGCTTTTTTTTCTGCTTGGAGAGTATTACGAAGTGGCAGGACAGGAAGCAGAAGCGATATTCTGGTATAGAAAAGCGGCATTGGAAGCAGAATGCTATGTTTGTATTTTATATGGGGGAGAATATGCGTTACAGCATGTCATCCGGCTGTTAAAAAAACAGGGATGCATGGAAGAAGCAGCGCAATACGAGAGTTTGTTGGGACGGGAGAGGTAGGTCAGGGATGACAGAACAGATAAAAAAATTGTTCCAGACCAATGTGGAACTATTGGAATTGGTAGATAAGGCAGTACTATATTTTCGGGAACAGGAATATCCGGCTGCTCTGGATGTTATGCCGGAAGTGTCTGAAAAAATAAAAGAGGTTATGGATGGCCTTCTGGCAGAAAAAGATTATTTTGAACTGGTCTCTATTGATTCTTTAACAGAAATGCTGGCGGGCATTGTGGAAGCAAGCCGGTGTGAAGACTATGTATTACTGGCAGATTTGCTGGAACTTCAGGTCAGTACATTGCTTTGTAATGTGCAGGAAATGATTATGAGAAAAGAAGAATATGCATTTTTCTCTGAGAGTATGTATCAGGAACAGTGTACGTTAATGTCGGAAAAACTGGTACAGGGTGGAACAAAGGATGCGGAAACTCTGTTTGAAGCACCTTTAAATCCGGAAGAACTGATGGAGCAAGGATATCGTGTGGAAGTGACTTCCTGTGGATTGATGACGGTTGCAGTAGGAACAGACCGCGGTGCCGTATATTTGCATTCTAATCATAAAGTGGCAATGGAGGCCTTTTTGCTGGCAAGATGTTTTGCAAAACAGGAAGCCAAAACTTATTTGATAAAGGGCTTTGGCATGGGATATCATGTCGCAGAGCTGGCAAAACTGAAACCGGAAGCACACATTGTGGTATATGAAAGTAATGGTCAGATTATAAAACTGGCATGTGCCTTTTCACCATTAAAGAAGCTTTTGGAAAATGACCGAATTTCCATCTGCTATGATGAAGATGGTGCTGCCTGGAAAGAGCGAGTAGAAAACCTGAAAGAGACAGAGGCAGTTTGTTTACATATGCCATCAGTACAGGCGGGCAGCGCTTTGTTTTCTTTAAGAAAATAGAATATTCCAAAAAAGAAAATGATAATTATGTTAAAAGGCTTTTCCTTGCGGTGGCTATTACTTGCAAAGAAAAGCTTTTTGCGGTTATTATCAGCAGTTCATAGTCAAGCTCGAAAATAACAACTTTACTAAAATTTTAGAAGGAATCTATTGATTTTCTAAAGAACTTCCCAGTATAATACATGATGTGATAGAATATTTTTGGGAGAAATCCGAACATACTATAGAGTGCATATTGGAGGATAGAAATGAGCGACGAAAACCGTAATACGATGAATGACCGGGGCAGCCAGAACTCAAACAGTTCCGGTGACCGCGGAAATAATGGAAATAATAAAGGGGATAATAACAAAAAGAACGCGAACAAGATGTCCATGATAATTTCCCTGATATCTGCCTTAATTATGGTTATCGGATTCATGTGGGTTATGAAAGATATGGAGAGCAAATCGACAGAGGAAATTACCTACAATGAGTTTATCCGATATCTGGAGGAAGGCAAGATTGAACGTGTGGAGGTCAACGCAGACAGCGGAAGACTGTTAATTATTCCAAAGAATCAGCCGTATAAGAATGCAGGTATGCTTGGCATGACTTTTACCTACTATACCGGTGTTTTGGAGGACGGAAATTTACTTCAGCAACGTTTGGAAGAATCCGGCGTGGAATACATTCGGGTGACGGAGGATACCTCTTCTGTTATATTAAGTCTGCTTATTAATATAGGTTTCCCGATACTGATGGTTGTGATTCTGTCCTTGTCTCTGTCACGTATGATTGGTAAGGCCGGTGGCGGAATGATGGGCGTGGGAAAAAGTACAGCCAAGGTTTATGTGGAAAAAGAAACCGGAGTTACCTTTAAAGATGTAGCAGGTCAGGAGGAGGCAAAGGACTCTATCCGTGAGCTGGTGGATTTTTTACACAATCCGCAAAAGTATGCAGAAATCGGTGCAAAGCTGCCCAAAGGTGCGCTGCTTGTAGGACCTCCGGGTACAGGTAAAACATTGCTCGCAAAAGCTGTGGCAGGAGAGGCAAAGGTGCCGTTTTTCTCCTTGTCCGGCTCTGATTTTGTAGAAATGTATGTGGGTGTGGGTGCTTCCCGTGTCCGTGATTTGTTCAAACAGGCTCAGGCAATGGCACCATGTATTATCTTTATTGATGAAATTGATGCCATTGGTAAGAGCAGAGACTCCCGTTATGGCGGCAATGATGAACGTGAGCAGACCTTAAATCAGCTGCTGGCAGAAATGGATGGTTTCGATACTTCCAAGGGTATTGTTATTTTAGCGGCTACCAACCGCCCGGAGGTGTTAGATAAAGCTTTGCTTCGCCCGGGGCGCTTTGACCGCCGTGTGATTGTAGATAAGCCTGATTTGAAGGGGCGTCTGGATATTTTAAAGGTGCATGCAAAGCATGTGCTGATGCATGATTCCGTAGACCTGGAGGCGATTGCACTGGCTACCTCCGGTGCGGTAGGCTCTGACCTTGCTAACATGATTAATGAGGCGGCAATTTTAGCGGTGAAGTGCGGTAGGAAGTATGTCACTCAGGAGGATTTATTTGAATCTGTAGAAGTGGTGATTGCCGGTAAGGAAAAGAAAGACCGTATCTTAAGTAAAGAAGAAAAACGTGTTGTGGCATACCATGAGGTGGGGCATGCCATGATTAGTATGTTAAAGAAAGAATCTTCCGAGCCGGTCCAGAAGATTACCATCGTACCACGTACTATGGGCTCGTTGGGCTATGTATTGCAGGCACCGGAAGAGGAAAAATATTTAATGACCAAAGACGAAATGCTGACCCGCATTGTTACGTTCTGTGCAGGTCGTGCATCAGAGGAAATTTTCTTTAGTCAGATTACTACAGGTGCAGCCAATGATATTGAACAGGCAACCCGCATTGCAAGAGCCATGATTACCCGCTATGGTATGTCTGAGACCTTTGGTATGGTAGGACTGGAAACAGTTGAAAACCAGTATCTGGATGGCAGGGTAGTATTGCAGTGCGGTGATGAAACTGCTGCGGAAATTGACCGTGAACTTCGGGCATTAATGAAAGAGTGCTATGCTCAGGCAAAGTCACTGCTTCGGGAAAACCAGCATGTAGTAAAGGAAATTGCAGAGTTTCTGTGT
Organism: Lachnospiraceae bacterium; assembly: GCA_045531895.1. Taxonomy (GTDB): domain Bacteria; phylum Bacillota; class Clostridia; order Lachnospirales; family Lachnospiraceae; genus SIG299. Next base: position 14,362 of record JAZSEW010000112.1, on the reverse strand, counting down.
GAGAAGGAAAGTATTACCGGTAAGGAATTTGTAGATATTTATAACCGTGTAACCGGTAAGGATGAGTTTGCAGAAAATGAAGAAGAGCAAAAGACAGTCAATGCAGAACAGGCTCAGCCAAAAATAGATGTATTGATTGAAGAGCAGATTCTCCTTGCTGACAAGACACCAAATGAGGATTCTAATGTTTAATATTGAAGAAGAATTGCGTAAACTCCCGGATAAACCGGGAGTTTATCTCATGCATGACAAAAATGATACAATTATATATGTAGAAAAAACGATTGTACTTAAAAACCGTGTGAGACAGTACTTTCAGAGCAGCAGGGGCAAATCCCCTAAGATTCAACGAATGGTGGAACAGATTGCCTGGTTTGAGTATATTGTGGTGGATTCGGAAATGGAGGCGCTCATATTAGAATGCAACCTGATTAAGGAGCACCAACCAAAGTACAATACCATGTTAAAGGATGACAAGCATTATCCGTATATCAGGGTAACGGCAAATGAAGATTATCCGCGAATTATGTTAGCCAGAGAGCGGAAAAAGGATAAGGCGAAATATTTCGGACCATATACCAGTGCGGCATCGGTCCATGATTCCATCGATTTGCTGAAAAAAACATACTTTATCCGAAGCTGTAATCGGGTTCTTCCGAGAGATATGGGCAAGGAGCGCCCGTGTCTGTATTATCATATGGGGCAGTGCAAGGCTCCGTGTCAGGGCTACGTTTCTAAGGAAGAATATCAGGCAAATATGAGTCAGGTGGAGGAATTCCTAAACGGTAATTATGCATTGATAACAAAGCGTCTGGAAGAACAGATGATGAAGTTTTCCGAGGAAATGGAATTTGAAAAGGCAGCAGAATTTCGTGACCTGTTATTTAGTGTAAAACGTCTGGCAGAAAAGCAGAAGGCAGACGATGACATGAATATTGAACGTGATATTATTGCTTTTGCCTCAGCGGGGGATGAAGCGGTGGCCCAGGTGTTTTTTGTCCGGGGTGGCAAGATGGTGGGCAGAGAGCACTTTTATCTTACCGGAGTGGAAAATGAAGCAAGAAGTACCATTATGGCAAACTTTATCAAACAGTTTTATTCAGGAACCCCCCATATTCCAAAGGAACTGCTGCTTTCTGAGGAAACGGAGGAGCAGGAGCTTTTGGAGAATTGGCTGACGGCAAGAAGAGGTAAAAAAGTCCGGATTGCGGTGCCAAAGAAGGGGGCTAAGGAGCGTCTGGTAGAACTTGCAGAAAAAAATGCCTCCTTTGTTTTACAAAAGGATTCCGAACGGATTGCAGAACAGGAAAAGAAGACAAGAGGAGCCTTGCGGGAAATAGCGGAGTGGCTTTCCCTGGATAACTTAAACCGCATTGAGGCTTTCGATATATCTAACACCAGTGGCTTTGAAAACGTGGCTTCCATGGTAGTATTTGAGGGTGGTAAGCCAAAGAAAGCGGATTATCGCAAATTCAAGACAAAAACCATTGAAGGACCGGATGATTACGCAAGTATGAGGGAAATATTAACCCGCCGATTTGAGCATGCCAAGAGAGAACTTCATGAACTGGAAGAGAAGTATGAAGGTGCCACCAGGGAAGATATTCGGGAAATGGGTGGTTTTACGAGACTTCCGGATCTGATTTTAATGGATGGAGGCAAGGGTCAGGTAAATATTGCCCTGGAGGTGCTTAATGAGCAGAAACTGGCTATTCCGGTTTGCGGTATGGTGAAAGACGATAACCATAGAACCCGGGGATTATACTATAACAATGTAGAAATTCCTATTGACACAAGAAGTGAGGGATTTCATCTGATTACGAGAATTCAGGATGAAACTCACCGGTTTGCCATTGAATATCACCGTTCTCTCAGAGGGAAGGCGCAGACGCATTCTATTCTGGATGATATTCCGGGAGTCGGAGGCGCAAGACGTCGGACACTGATGAAGCATTATGGTTCACTGGATGAGTTAAAGGCGGCAGATGTGGAAGAACTGGCGAAACTGCCAAGTATGAACATTAGAGCAGCTCAGGCAGTATATGATTTTTTTCATAGTAAAAAAGAATAGTTTTTTCATCGTTGAAGTTCATTAATGGTTGTGATAGAATATTATTAATTGTATCTGTTTGTTCGGGGCACAGCTTTGAACAGCGTATTATGTCATATGAGAAAAGGAGAACTCACATGTATACCGTAGAATTAACAAAGCTTGTAGAAAAGATGAAGCTTGTCAACCTGACACCGGAAATTGATATTTCCCAGATTTTGCTGACACAGCCGGAGGTGAATCGTCCGGCACTTCAGTTAGCCGGCTTTTTTGATTATTTTAATTATGATCGTGTGCAGATTATCGGTAATGTGGAGCATGCCTATATGGAAAAGATGGAGAAAGACCATGGCATCGGCATTATGAAAAAGCTTATGAGTCATAAAATTCCATGTATTGTATTCTGTCGTAATCTTCCGGTGCATGAGCAATTAATGGAAATTGCAAAGGAATATGGTGTGCCGATTTTTCAGACAGAGAAATCCACTTCGGATTTTATGGGTGAGGTAATTCGCTGGTTAAAGGTAGAATTGGCGCCAAGAATCTCTATTCACGGTGTATTGGTCGACGTTTACGGTGAAGGTATATTAATTACAGGTGAAAGCGGTATCGGTAAGAGTGAGACAGCACTGGAGCTTATTAAGAGGGGACACCGTCTGGTATCCGATGATGTGGTTGAAATAAAGAAGGTAAGTGATGATACCCTGATTGGTTCTGCACCGGACATTACGAGACATTTTATTGAGCTTCGCGGCATTGGTATCGTGGATGTAAAAGCATTGTTTGGTGTAGAAAGTGTAAAGAATACCCAGTCCATTGACCTTGTAATCCGTCTGGAAGAGTGGGATAAAAACAGAGAATATGACCGTATGGGTCTGGAAGATAAATATACGGAGTTCCTTGGCAATAAGGTGGCGTGTCATGACCTGCCAATTCGTCCGGGACGTAATCTGGCAATTATCTGCGAATCTGCAGCAGTAAACTTCCGTCAGAAAAAGATGGGATATAATGCGGCTCAGGAATTATATAAGCGTGTAACCAGCCAGTGGAATAAATAAACAGCAAAAAGAGGAGAATGAATCATGGAGAACTATGTATTTGGTATTGATGTAGGCGGAACTACCGTAAAGTGCGGTCTGTTTACAGCAGAAGGTACAGTACTTGATAAATGGGAAATCAAAACAAACAAAGAAGATGGCGGAGCGTCTATTTTAGGTGATATTGCAGATACAATTAATAAAAAGCTTGCAGAAAAGAACATTGAAAAATCTGCTGTCCTTGGTGTCGGTATTGGTGTTCCGGGACCGGTAAAGGGTGATGGCACTGTTCTTAAGTGTGCAAATCTTGGATGGGGCGTCTTTAATGTAAACGAAGCGATGAGCAAGCTCATCGGGCTTCCGGTAGCAGCAGGTAATGATGCGAATGTTGCGGCTCTTGGCGAAATGTGGAAGGGCGGCGGACAGGGCTATCAGGATGTAGTTATGATTACTCTTGGTACCGGCGTTGGCGGCGGGATTATTTTAGATGGTAAAATATGGGCAGGAAGTAACGGTGCCGGCGGTGAACTGGGTCACATGATTGTAAATCCGGAAGAAACAGATGTGTGCGGCTGTGGTGGTCACGGACATCTGGAACAGTATGCTTCTGCAACAGGTATTGTACGCATGGCAAAGAAGGAGCTGGCAGCAAGTGATGTGCCGACCTCACTCAGAAATTACGAAACACTGTATGCCAAGAATATTTTCGATGAAGCCAAAGCAGGCGATGCAGTGGCTGTTGCTTTGGTAGATAAGCTGTGTGCTATTTTAGCCGGAGCCCTGACTCATGTGGCAGCAACCGTTGATCCACAGGTGTTTGTGATTGGCGGTGGAGTGTCCAAAGCAGGTGAAATTCTGACAGAAGGCTTGAAGAAGCATTACAATCAGAATTTACTTTCTGCGCTGTACGACAAGGATTTTTGCCTGGCAACCTTGGGAAATGATGCAGGAATCTACGGCAGTGCAAAAATGATTTTGGATCAGGTAGCAGCTAAGTAAGTGTAACGATATTGGGGCGTCGTTAGTACCAAACTAATGCTACCGGTTGATTTAGGAGGATTACATGGGGAATACAAGTAAAAAAGAAATCATGCTAAACCGGTTGCAGGAAATTCTCGGTGCAGACCACGTATTTTCTGAGGAGCCGATGTCAAAACATATTACCTTTCGCGTGGGAGGTCCTGCGGAATGGTTTGTAAAAGTAAATACAATAGAACAACTAAAGCAGGTGCTTGCTCTTTGCAAGGAACAGGAAGAGCCGTATTATATTATTGGAAACGGCAGTGATTTACTTGTTTCCGACTCAGGGGTACGGGGCGTGATAATCCGACTGACAGGTGATTTTGAAGAAGTAATTCCAAAGGAAAAAGTAAACGAGGGAATCTGTGATGTTCAGGTCGGTGCAGGTGTCATGCTGGCAACTCTGTCACTCAGGGTAGGAAAAAAAGGATTTACAGGTCTTGAATTTGCAAATGGGATTCCGGGAACTGTGGGAGGTGCCGTATTGATGAATGCCGGTGCTTATGGCGGTGAAATTAAGGATACCATTGTGGCTGCAGATGTAATGACGAAAGACGGAGAAATACGCAGGCTAACAAAAGAGGAGTTAAAGCTTTCCTATCGCCACAGTGTTATGATGGAAAGCGGTGATATTGTGCTGAAAGCATATTTTACACTGGCTGTACGTCCAAAACTGCAGATTTTTGCGGTAATGGAGTCCTACAAAAAGGCAAGACAGGAAAAGCAACCGTTGGAGTATCCGAGCGCAGGCAGTACCTTTAAGCATCCGGAAGGGCATTTTGCAGGGAAACTGATTCAGGATGCCGGTCTCTCCGGCTACAGCATAGGTGGTGCCATGGTAAGCACCAAGCATGCCGGATTTGTGATTAATGCAGGCGGTGCTACCGCTAATGATATATATCGGCTGATTCAGTATATTAAGCAGAAAGTAAAGGATAAATTCCAGATAGAACTGGAGCCGGAGGTACGTTTTCTTGGAGAATTCCAGTAGGTACATATCCGGTGTTTTTGGGAGGATACCATGAGATTTGTGATTGTAACCGGGATGTCCGGTGCAGGAAAATCATCAACATTAAAAATGCTGGAGGATGCGGGGTATTTTTGCGTAGATAATCTTCCGGTGCCTCTGATTCCAAAGTTTACGCAGCTTTTGTTTCGTGAGCCTGCGGAATATGACAGGATTGCTATTGGTGTGGATATTCGAAGCGGACAGAGCCTGGCTGAATTGGAACCTTTTCTTATGCAGATGGAAGAAAGGCATCAACCGTATGAAATCCTATATCTGGATTGCTCTGATGAGGTGTTGATTAAGCGTTATAAGGAAACACGAAGAACACATCCTTTGACCGGTTCCGGACGTGTGGAAAAGGGTATCAGAATGGAACGTGAAAAGACTGCATTTTTAAAGCGTCAGGCGGATTATATTCTGGATACAAGTCAACTGCTGGTACGGGAGTTAAAAGCACAGATTGATAAAATTTTTGTGGAAAATGAGGGATTCCTTAATTTTATGATTACGGTGCTTTCCTTTGGCTTTAAATATGGAATTCCGGCGGATGCAGATTTGGTGTTTGATGTGCGTTTTCTGGCAAATCCGTATTATGTGCCGGAGCTGAAATATAAAACCGGAAACGAAAAAGAAGTACAGGAATATGTTATGCAGACAGAGGCTGCCGGGCAGTTTCTTGATAAATTAGAAGATATGCTGCAATTTTTGATTCCGAATTATATTAATGAGGGAAAAAACCAGTTAGTGGTCGCTATTGGCTGTACCGGCGGCAAACATCGTTCTGTTACACTGGCAAATGCGATTACAAAACGTCTTGGCAATCTGGAATATGGAATCAAAGTGGAGCATAGGGATATAGGAAAGGATGCTGCAAATGTCGTTCTCGAGCGTAGTAAAGAAGGAACTGTGTGAGCAGATTTCCCCTGCCAGACACTGTAGATTGGCAGAAATTTCGGCAATAATTGCGTTTTGCGGAAAAATAGTAGTTGACAAAGACCAGCGACTTATCATAAAATTGCAAACGGAAAGTTCCATTCTGACAAAGAAAATTTTCCTGTTACTGAAGCAGGTGTTTGGAGTGAGTGCAGAACTGACGACGAAGTCTATATCAGCAAAGAAAAATTTATATGAGCTGATATTGAATGCGGAGGAGACTGTTCTTGTGCTGGCAGCATGCAAACTGGCAGTAGCGGAGGAAGAAAAGAATGGACATTTATTTGTGGCAGAACAGGCAATTGTAACAAAAAGCTGTTGCCGAAGAAGTTTTATTCGGGGAGCGTTTCTGGCGGCAGGGTCTGTGTCCAACCCAAATAACTCGTACCATTTTGAAATTGTAGTGAACCAGGAAACTAATGGCGAATTACTATGTGAGGTAATGCGTTCATTTGACATTGATGCGAAAATGATTGCAAGAAAGTACCATTATGTGGTATATGTAAAGGAAGGGTCCCAGATTGTAGATTTACTGAACATCATGGAGGCTCATGTTGCATTGATGGAATTTGAAAATGTACGTATTCTTAAAGATATGCGGAATACAATTAATCGTAAGGTGAATTGTGAAGCTGCAAACATTAACAAAACAGTAAAAGCGGCGACAAGGCAGGTAGAAGACATTCTTTTCATTAAAGAAAAGGTCGGACTTGCTACTTTGGCAGAGGGATTAGAGGAAATTGCTTTGCTTCGGACAACGTATCCCGAGGCTTCTTTAAAGGAACTGGGAGAGATGCTGAGTCCACCTGTAGGTAAATCCGGAGTAAATCACCGGTTAAAAAAAATCAGTGAAATTGCGGATGGATTGAGAACAAGGTTTGATTAGGAGGATTTGAAATGGTAACAAAGGAACTGGTAATGAAGGATTTCACTCGTATGGATGCAAGCCCTGCGGCAATGTTAGTGCAGCTTGCGAGTAAATTTGAAAGTAGCGTTTATGTGGATCAGGCAGAAAAGCGCACAAACGCCAAGAGTATTATGGGCGTGATGATCCTGAATTTCGCCGCCGGAACTAAAGCTACTGTTACAGCAGAGGGTCCGGATGAAACAGCCGCACTTGCTGAAATTGAACAGTTTTTAGAAGCATAATTAAAAAACAGAACCTTTCGGGTATCTCATAAGGATTTCCGAAAGGTTTTTTTTCGAGGGAGGAAAGCGCTTACATGAATTTCACACACTTACATGTGCATACTGAATATAGTCTGTTGGACGGTTCCGCCAAAATCAATGAAATTGTGGCCAGGGCAAAGGAACTGGGCATGGACAGTCTTGCCATCACGGACCATGGTGTCATGTATGGTGTGATTGATTTTTACCGTGCCTGTAAAAGGGAGGGAATCCGCCCTGTGCTTGGCTGTGAGGTATATGTGGCACCCGGTTCACGTTTTCAGAAAGAGGGCGGTGTTGCCGACGAGCGTTACTACCACCTTGTGCTGTTAGCAGAAAATGATTTAGGCTATTCCAACCTGATGAAAATTGTTTCCAAAGGTTTTACGGAAGGCTATTATTATAAACCACGTGTGGATTATGAAGTATTAAAGGAATACCATGAAGGAATTATAGCTTTGTCCGCCTGTCTCGCCGGTGAGGTGGCTATGAATTTGAAACGCGGCTTTTACGAAGAGGGTAGGGCGGCGGCTTTGCGTCTGCAGGAAATTTTCGGCGCAGGAAATTTCTTTCTGGAGATGCAGGATCATGGTATACCGGAGCAACAGACTGTGAATGCGTCACTGCTTCGTATACATCAGGAAACAGGTATCGATTTGGTTGCCACGAACGATGTGCACTATATTTATGATACCGATGTGGAAGCTCACGATATCCTGCTCTGTATTCAGACCCAGAAAAAAGTGCAGGATGAAGACCGTATGCGCTATGATGGCGGTCAGTATTATTTAAAATCTGTTGAAGAAATGGAACGATTGTTTCCCTATGCAAAAGAAGCATTGGAGAATACACATAAAATTGCAGAACGTTGTAACGTTACCATTGAATTTGGTAACTACAAATTGCCGCACTACGATGTACCGGAAGGCTTTGATGCCTGGACGTACTTACAGCATCTATGCGCGGAGGGTATGAAGAAACGATATCCGGTAATTACGGAGGAGCTTCAGGCTCGTCTTGATTATGAGCTGGGTGTGATTCACCGCATGGGCTTTGATGATTATTACCTGATTGTGTGGGATTTCATAAAGTATGCGAAGGATCATGACATACCGGTTGGACCGGGACGAGGCAGTGGCGCAGCAAGTATTGCGGCATACTCTCTAGGAATTACGGACATTGACCCAATCCGCTATCAGTTGCTGTTTGAACGTTTCTTAAATCCGGAACGGGTATCCATGCCTGACTTTGATATTGATTTCTGCTTCGAACGACGTCAGGAAGTTATTGACTACGTGGTGGAAAAGTATGGACAGGACCGGGTGGTGCAGATTGTGACTTTCGGTACCATGGCGGCCCGCGGTGTTATCCGCGATGTGGGACGTGCTCTTGACTATCCGTATGCTCTGTGTGACCAGGTTGCAAAGCTGGTTCCGATGGAATTAGGTATCAATATAGATAAGGCAATAAAAAGCAGTCCGGAATTCAGAAGTCTCTATGAAAGTGACGAAAAGATACATTACCTGATTGACATGGCAAAGCGTCTGGAAGGTTTACCTCGAAACACCTCCATGCATGCGGCCGGAGTTGTTATTGCCAATGCACCGGCAGATGTGTATGTACCGTTGTCCAGAGGCTCTAATGATGCCATTACCACTCAGTTTACGATGACAACGCTGGAAGAGCTTGGACTTTTAAAAATGGATTTTCTGGGACTTCGGACATTAACTGTAATTAAGGATGCGGAGAACCTGATTAATAAAAAACGATCTGAGGGCGAAAAGCTCGACATGAACAACATTGATTATGACGATGCGAACATTTATGAGATGATTGGCAGCGGTAAATGCGATGGTGTATTTCAGTTGGAAAGTACCGGTATGAAAAACTTCATGAAGGAGTTAAAGCCGGAAAACCTGGAAGATGTGATTGCAGGAATTTCTCTGTATCGTCCGGGACCAATGGAATTTATTCCAAAATATATTAAGGGTAAGCAGAATCCTGAGAGTATTGTATATGATTGCCCGGAACTGATACCGATTTTAAAAACAACTCATGGCTGTATTGTTTATCAGGAACAGGTTATGCAGATTGTAAGAGAACTTGCAGGCTACAGCTACGGACGAAGCGATTTGGTGCGTCGTGCCATGTCAAAGAAAAAAGCGGATGTAATGGCAAAGGAACGCAAGAACTTCGTTTACGGTAATGAGGAAGAAGGAGTAAAGGGCTGTATTGCAAATGGTATTTCGGAGGAGATTGGTAATAAGATTTTCGATGAAATGACAGACTTTGCTAAATATGCCTTTAACAAGGCGCATGCAGCCTGCTATGCAGTAGTTTCTTATCGCACTGCATGGTTAAAATACTATTATCCGGTCGAATTTATGGCGGCGCTTATGACTTCCGTTGCAGATAATCCGGGTAAAGTGACCGAATATATTTATTCCTGTCGTCAGATGGGCATTGAAATTTTGCCGCCGGACGTAAATGAAGGTGAGATGGGCTTCTCCGTTTCCGGAAATAACATCCGATATGGGCTTTCTGCCATTAAGGGTGTGGGTAAACCGGTGATCGAGGCAATGACTGCCGAACGGGAGGCCAATGGTAAGTTTACCGGCTTAAAGGATTTTGTGGAACGTTTGTCCGGTAAGGAAGTTAACAAGCGTACAGTGGAAAGCTTTATCAAAGCGGGAGCCTTTGGAACAGAATTTGGTACAAGAAAGCAGCTTATGCACGTGTATGTGGCGGTGATGGATGATGTGGCGCAGGAACGCAAAAAAGGTCTCACCGGACAGATGAGTCTGTTTGATTTTGCTTGCGAGGAAGAACGGCAGGAATTTGAGGTCCGGCTTCCAAATGTGGGCGAGTATTCCAAGGAAGAAATGCTTACCTTTGAAAAAGAGGTACTTGGGGTATATATCAGTGGCCATCCGTTGGAAGCATATATGTCGGTGCTTAAGAAAAATACAACTGCTGATACGCTGGCATTCCAGTTGGATGAGGAAACCGGTGAGGTGAAGGCACAGGATGGCGATACGGTGACATTGGGAGGCATGATTGCAGGGATTACCAGAAAGACGACCAAGACTAATACAACTATGGCGTTTTTAACTCTGGAAGATTTGCTTGGCACCGTGGAAATTATTGTGTTTCCAAGGGACTATGAGAAGTATCGCAGTCTTATTACTGAAGATGCCAAGGTATTAATCAGGGGACGTGTGTCCGCAGAAGAAGATAAGGCGGCGAAACTAATCTGTACCGAAATTATCTCTATGGACGATTTGCCGAGAGAACTGTGGATTCGTTTTCAGAATAAAGATATCTTTCTTTCGGAAGAGGAACGTCTCTATCAAGTGCTGTCGGAAAGTGACGGAAAGCAGGAGGTTGTAATTTATCTGGAAGAGGAGCGTGCTGTGAAGCGTCTGCCGAAAAACAGATGCGTAGAGCTTTCAGGAAATTTGCTGGAAATACTGAAAAATACCTATGGTGAAGAACAGATTAAGGTGGTAGATAAAAAAAGATAGGATTTTGCATGTAAAAAAATATAGTATTTACTATTGAAAAATAGATGCAAATAGATTAAAATAGTGGAAATGAGTTTGTCTATGTTTTAACAATAGGAGAGACAAGATGTACTTTATGTAGGAGGATGGAAAAATGGCAAAGGCAGTAAAGCATAAAAAAGTAGAAACAATCGGTGTATTAAGTAGTGGTGGTGACGCACCTGGTATGAATGCTGCAATTCGTGCGGTAGTTCGTACTGCATTAGCAAACGGTTTAAAGGTAAAGGGAATCAGAAGGGGTTATTCCGGTTTGTTGGATGAAGATATTTTCGATATGGATGCAAAGAGCGTATCCGATATTATTCAGCGTGGTGGTACGACTTTATTTACCGCACGTTGCCCGGAATTTATGACAAAGGAAGGTCAGGACAGAGGTGCATACATTTGTAAGAAGCACAAGATTGACGGTATTATCGTTATCGGCGGTGACGGTTCCTTCCAGGGTGCCAGAAAGCTGTACGAGCGTGGTATCAACACGATTGGTGTCCCGGCAACAATTGACCTTGATATTGCATGTACTGAGTATACCATCGGTTTTGATACTGCAGTAAACACTGCGATGGAAGCTATTGACAAGGTTCGTGATACTTCTACCTCTCATGAACGATGCAGTATTATTGAAGTAATGGGTCGTCATGCCGGCTATATTGCCCTTTGGTGTGGTATTGCCAATGGTGCAGAAAGCATTCTTCTTCCGGAATTATATGATAACGATGAAGAAGCGATTATCCAGAATATTATTGAGAGAAAGAAAGTTGGTAAGACTCATCATATCATTATTAATGCGGAAGGTGTTGGAAACTCTGAAGCAATGGCTAAGAGAATTGAGACGGCTACCGGTGTTGAAACCAGAGCTACCATCATTGGTCATATTCAGCGTGGCGGCAGTCCGACAACAAAGGACCGTGTATATGCGTCCGCTCTGGGGGCTAAGGCAGTAGAGCTTCTGTGTGCAGGTAAGGCAAACCGTGTAGTTGCATATAAGCATGGTGAATTTGTTGATTATGATATTGAGGAAGCTTTAAATATGAAGAAAATGCCGGACGAATTCCTTGTGAGCATGTCAAAGAAGCTTTCCAGATAAGGACTTACATAATAGAAAGTTGGTTTTCATGAATAGAAAATTAAAAAAGTTTTTATCCTATTACAAACCATATCTGCGGTTATTTACCGCGGATATGGTTTGTGCTTTAGGTGCGGCTGCCATTTCTCTGGTATACCCGCTGATTGTACGTTACATTACAAATGACATATTAGTCAACTATGAAATTTCTGAGGCTGTTGTCATTATTGCAAAGCTTGCTCTTGTCATGGTGGGGCTGGCGCTGCTGGAATTATTCTGTAATTATTTTATTTCCTATCAGGGTCATGTGATGGGTGCGAAAATGGAATTCGATATGCGAAACGACATTTTCAACCATTTCCAGAAGCTTTCCTTTAGCTTTTATGATAATCAGAAGACGGGACAGCTGATGTCCCGTATCACGAATGACCTGTTTGAAGTTACGGAGCTTTCACATCATGGTCCGGAGGATATTGTAATTTCCATCATCAAATTCGTTGGTGCGTTTATTATTTTAATCCGTATTAACGTACCATTAACGTTGCTTTTATTTCTTTTCCTGCCGATAATGTTTCTTTTTGCATGGAAAATGAAGACAAGAATGAATGTGGCATTTAAGGCAAACCGTGCCCGTATTGCGGATATTAATGCTCAGATTGAAGATAATCTGTCCGGCATCCGTGTAGTAAAATCCTTTGCCAATGAGGATATGGAGGTTGATAAGTTCAGGGAAGGCAACAGTCGTTTTGTTGCCAGCAAGAAGCTTGCATATAAGGAGATGGGTACGTTTCATTCCGGTCTTGGCCTGTTTACCAGTCTCATTAACGTAGGCGTGATTGTAGGCGGTAGTTTAATGATTGCCTGGGAATTTATTAAGTTAAGTGATTTGCTGACGTTTCTTTTATATGTGAACAATGTAGTGGAGCCGGTCAGAAAGCTTATTAATTTTACCGAGCAGTTTCAGAACGGCGCTACCGGTTTTGAACGTTTTATGGAAATTATGGACACTGAGCCTGATATTCAGGATGCTAAGGACGCAGCAGAACTTAACAATGTAAAAGGTGATATTACCTTTGAAAATGTGGCATTCCGCTATGAAGGAACGTTAGGTGATGTGTTTAAAAATATTACTCTGGATGTAAAAGCCGGTGATTACATGGCACTGGTTGGTTCTTCCGGTGTGGGTAAGACAACACTTTGCAGTTTGATTCCGCGCTTTTACGATGTCAGCGAAGGTGTGATTAAGATTGATGGGAAGGATATCCGTAAGGTAACCATGCGCTCGTTACGTAACAGTATTGGCATTGTACAGCAGGATGTGTATTTGTTTGCAGGCACGGTGGCTGATAACATTCGTTATGGTAAACCGGATGCTTCCATGGAGGAAATTGTCGAGGCGGCAAAGAATGCCAACGCCCATGAATTTATTATGGAACTGCCGGATGGCTACGACACTTATATCGGGCAGCGTGGCATTAAATTATCCGGTGGACAGAAGCAACGGCTTTCCATTGCGAGAGTGTTCCTTAAAAATCCGCCAATTCTTATTTTTGACGAAGCAACTTCGGCACTTGACAACGAGAGTGAAAAGGTGGTACAGGAATCCTTAGAGAAGCTTGCCAAGAACCGTACAACCTTTGTGATTGCACATCGCCTTTCTACCATTAAGAATGCGAAGAATATTCTGGTACTTGGGGAGGATGGCATCAAGGAGCGCGGAACCCATGAGGAGTTACTCGCAAAAAATGGTGTGTATGCCGGACTTTATACGATGACATACACAAAATAGTTGTATATTTTTACGGGGATATATGAGTTTCAGGGAACTGCAGGTTGTAGGAATTTGAAGCGGGATACGAGTGTAGTGTGAAATTTGAAGTTGTAGATTTGGTTGATTTTAGTTTGGTTAACTGTGGGAGGAAAATATGTCGGATTTAATAGTGAAATACAACGAATTAACAGCAGAGGAATTTATTGAATTATGGGAAACTGTATGGGGAAATGGACCGTCACTTGAACAGACAAGGTTAGCAATGAAACATACTTTATTTAGAGTTTCTATATGGGACGGAGATTATATCGTTGCTATGGCAAGAATGAATGGTGATATGGGGCTTAATTATTATATTAAGGATGTTGTTGTTAGACCTGAATATCAGGGAAAAGGTATTGGAAGGATGCTAATAAATGAATTGAGAAGATTCATAAATGACAATGGAGTTAAAGGAACGGATATTTTTGTGGAGTTATGTGCAGTTCCTGATAAGATTCCGTTCTATGCAAAATTTGGATTTGAGGCAAATGAAGCACAAAGATTGAAAATTTATCACCATGTCGAGTAATGCTAAATCTCATCCTTTTGTATTGTTAAGCGTAAACTTCTTTAGGCTACAATCAATAGCGGTGTAAACGAAAAAGCAGTCTTAAACAATGAAAAAACTGCCCTTTCGTTTGCACCGCGTTTGATTTTGCCAAAGTGAACAAAGTCGCGTCACTGGAGCCGATATGTATGGACTTTCA
>JAZSEW010000008.1:0-7729 GCA_045531895.1 Lachnospiraceae bacterium | reverse complement strand
GCCGCAATCACCGGGATGCTTAAGGCATCCACCATTTGCGGAATCATTGCCATGGTTGTCATCTCGCCAACGTGACCGCCGCTTTCCGTACCCTCTGCAATAATATAGTCCGTACCGGCCGCCTCTAACCTCTTAGCAATCAATGTACTCGTCATAACCGGCATAACCAGACTTCCGTTTGCTTTCCACTTTTCCATGTATGGAGCAGGATTACCTGCACCTGTTGTAATTACTGCAATCTTCTCATTTGCCAGAAGCTCTGCAATCTGCGGAGCCTGTGGATTCATTAACATCAGGTTTACGCCAAAAGGCTTATCCGTTAATTTCTTACAGATAGCAATCTGTTCTTCTACCTGTTCCACGGTCCAGCCACCGGCACCGATTAAGCCAAGAGCACCTGCATTGGAAACTGCTGCAGCAAACTCACCGGTTGCAATATTTGCCATACCACCCTGAATCAGGGGATAGCGGATGCCTAACTTCTTATCAATTCTCATGTGAATTATCCTCCATAAGTTTAAAAAAACTTAAAATTCTAACAGCAGGCTTCCCCAGGTGAAGCCTGCGCCAAAGCCTACAACAATTACCTTTTTACCCGGCTGTAATAATCCCTGCTCATCCATTTCTGCAAGACCAAGAGGGATGCTTGCTGCCGAAGTGTTACCATATTTATGTATAATCTTAAAGAACTTTTCCTCCGGAGCCTTGAACTGCTTGCGCACATAGTCAATAATACGCTCATTTGCCTGATGGCAAAGTACATAGTCAATATCATCCATGGTAAGTTCTGCTTTTTCCAATACCATTTTTGCCGCGTTTGTCATATACTGGGTTGCAAAACGGAATACCGTCTGACCGTCCATATAAATATACGGACTTCCGGTTAAATGTCCGCGACAACCAAGGGCCTCTTTGTTACCTTCCGTGCCCCAGGCTCCAATAAACTTCTTTTGCGGATTGCGTTTAATCACTGCCGCACCGGCACCATCTCCAAACAATACGCAGGTGCTGCGGTCTGTCATATCCGCTCTTGTAGACAGCTGCTCACTTCCAAGAACCAGTGCGTATGGTCTTTCTTCATCCTGAAGCAGAGAACCCGCAATTCTCAATGCATATATAAATCCGGAACAGGCTGCATTGATGTCAAAAGCCGGAATATCCGCCGGAAGTCCTAACTCCTGCTGAATGATGCACGCCATGGAAGGCATAATATAATCATTTGTAGCTGTACCAACAATAATTGCACCAATCTGCTCTTTTTCAATTCCACCCTTATCCATGGCTGCTTTTGCTGCCTGACAGGCTAGTTCCCAGTTTTTTTCACCATCACAGAAAAATCTTTGCTTAATTCCGGTTCTGGTGGAAATCCACTCATCACTGGTATCCACAATTTTACTCATATCATCATTGGTTACCAGCTTCTTTGGCAACGCTTTTCCTGTTGCTATAATTTGTATTGCGTCCATATAATCCTCTTTCTATCCTCACAGGAACGGTGCAGACCGCCTTTTACAGCAGCTGCACCGGCATTGTTTCTTACTTATTGTTTTCAATGTATGTAACGATATCATTTACTGTCTTGAAGTTAGCAAGTTCTTCATCCGGAATGCTGATTTCGAAAGCTTCCTCTAAAGCCATGTTTAATTCTACAGCATCAAGGGAATCTGCACCTAAATCATCACTTAAGGATGCTTCTAAAGTCACCTTTTCCTCATCACAGCTTAATGTGTCCACAATAATTTCCTTTACCTTATCAAATGTCATTGTTTTTTTCTCCTTTTTTTCTACATTCTTTTTAAATGTTACAATTTTGTTACAATTGTTTCAATTATTTTACTTAAAAATTTTTAACTAAAATAATTGAGCCTATTCTACTTCATAAAGTTCACTATGTCAATAGTTTTTTGTTAAAAATATATCTTTTTTTTCGATTTTCTGGTAAAATATATTGTGGTGTGTATGCAAAAAGAACCACAAGATGTAAGATTATGATGTTTTTTATCAATAAAATATAAATAGAAGGAGATTATCCATGGATACCACTGTCAAAAATCAATTACAGGCTCTTATCACCGAACACTTGATTGGCATCACTATCAGCAACCCTGAAAAATGTGAAGAGTTCTCAAAAATAAAAATCCGCCCGATGGAATTAAAGGGCAAGGTACACTATCAGATTGAAGAATTTACCAAAACCCAGGCTTTTCATAAAAATGTTTCTCTTGCAGAACTACAGGAACTTTTTCCTTCCTACTTTGACAACCGCTTCCGTCAGGCACAATTACACCTGCAAGGGGAAGATGTACAGGTTCTGGTGAGCAAAAAAGGAGCTGTTTCCATTCTTCGAAAAAAAACAAAGAATGAAGCCTTACCGAAGCTTCCTCTCTCTCATAACCGCACTAAAAATTATATTTTGAATGAAGGGACTCCGGTGCCATTTCTGGTAGAGCTTGGTGTCATGACCAAAGACGGAACCGTTACCAAAGCAAAGTACGATAAATTCCGGCAGATTAACCGCTTCTTAGAATTTGTGCAGGACATTTTACCTGCATTACCAAACGACCGCACCATTACCATCTTAGACTTCGGTTGCGGTAAATCTTACCTGACCTTTGCCATTTATCACTTCTTAAAAGTACTTCACGGCCGGGATGTCAAAATCATTGGTCTGGACTTAAAGAAAGATGTAATAGCAAATTGTAACCGTCTGGCAGAAAAGCTTGGCTACGCGGAGCTTACTTTCCTGCACGGTGACATCGCAGACTACACAGGCATGAATCAGGTAGACATGGTAGTAACCCTCCACGCCTGTGATACTGCTACTGACTTTGCCCTGGCCAAAGCGATTGGCTGGGATGCTTCCGTTATCCTTAGCGTGCCTTGCTGTCAGCATGAACTGAATAAGCAGCTTAAGAATGAGGAGCTTTCTCCTCTTTTAAAATATGGCCTTATTAAAGAGCGTACTGCTGCCCTGTTTACCGATGCCATTCGTGGTAATCTTTTGGAAGCCGCAGGATATCAGGCCCAAATTTTAGAATTTATCGATATGGAACATACGCCGAAGAATATTTTGCTGAGAGCGGTTAGAAAGCAAAAGCCGAGCGCAGAAAAGTTGCAAAAGAATTTGGAGGAAATCGAGTCGGTACTGGAGATGTTGCAAGCGGAGCCGATGCTATACAATTTACTCAAGAAATAAAAGAAGTTCTGAAACCGTCAGCGACGAGCGGGTTTCAGAACTTCTTTTTATTTTTAATGCTTCAGCGCCAGCCAGCATCCTTCCGCACCTATACCATTCTCCGGTGCAGTCATAAATCCTTTATCAATCAGGGCATCAATCAACGTGTCCAGAATCGGCAGTGCTGCCAGGGAATTTGCTCTCCTGTAATCACCCAGCACATGCTCCGGCACATACTTCTTAATCAATGTCGCAATTTCTCCTGCCACTTCTTCTACTTCCGGCTTATATTCTTTAATCAGACCATCATTCAGCTTTGTTAAATTCATCCAGTCATCATAACTGCAAACCAGAATTTTTGTATAGAGCATATCTCCTTCTCTGTACAGATATCCTTCTGCAATAGCCTTGGCTGCCTGCTCCTGCTCTGCTTCTGATAAAGAAACTATGTTCAGACCTTCCACAGCCCGGATAGCCAGTTGAAGCTTTGTGTCCATCATTGCTTCCGGACCACAGTGAAAATGTTTCTGCACCTTTGTTACATACATATTCTCTGCAATCACCCTTGAATAACCACAAATGTTTTCTCCACTGGACTGATCGAAGCCTCCTCCCCATGTTTTTGTATCCGGTTCCGTCCGATAACCGAAGCAGGTAAAAGGTCGGTTACTGACTTCCACCTTGCTGAAATGTTCGCTCTCCAAACAGTTTGCTACCAATTCACCAAAAATATATGCCATCGTAGAAACATGCTGCCACAGCACGAGATTTAAGTCCACCTTTTTATTCAGATACGGAAAACTCAAATATGCCTCTTTATTCTTCTCCACATAGGCAATGACCTTTTCACAAATCAAAGGAATCCGTTTCATATATACCTGTGACAACTCCTCCATTTCTCCGACATCGAATAGCACAAAATTATTAATATAACGCCCATCAGGCAACTTCTTTAATAACCCATATTTTCCGTTTTTTCCATGTGCCTGAATTTCCAGTTCTTCCTCTGCGTACAGCATCGGAAGATTTAATTCTTCTGAAATTTCTTTTGCTGTTCTGGCTTTATTTTTACACAGCCAGACCACCTGCTTGGATAGCTGTCTGGTACATACTTCTCTCGGATCTCCTGTTGTTGGCATGCCTGTACCCCAGATTTCATAGTCTATTTTCTGAAATGCTACCGGTTTATTTTCTGTTCTGTTCATTGCACCTTCACCTGTTCCTTTCTCTTCTATCTCCTGACGAATCAGATTTCTTGCTGAAAATAACCGTTGTTTGATTGTTGTCTCCTTCACCCCATGAATTACCGCAATATCCTTTACGGAAATCCCATCCAGATAAAAAGCAACCATCACATCCCGGTACGCCTTTGTAAGGAAGGATATTCGGCGGTAAATGCGCTTTAACTGATAAACATCCTCCTCTTCCATAAGGGACGCTTCTATCACGCTTTCCACACTCTCCGGTGCCTCCATCAAAAGAAGTTCTTCCTCGGGATTACCCATAAAGACTCGCTCTGCTTTCTGTCGCTTCTTTTCTGAAAAATCCGCATACACATTCCGGGCAACCCGCCAGATAAAAGCGTAAAGCTCTCCAATTTCGCCTTCCATCTGTGCTGCCTTTATAAGTGCAAACACAATGTCAGAGCAAAGTTCTTCTGCCTCTCTGCTGTCTCTGGTTCTCGGATAGCAAAAACCAAACAACTTGTCTAATAATTCCTGGTCGATTAACTTCAACAATTCTGATTTTTTCATAAGTTCCTCTTTCTTCCTTGTGATACAGCCCTAACAACCAGCGCTTTAGTCTGTATGAAACATTGCAACGTTTTCAATAAGATAGTCGGAACCAATCATATCAGGTTAGGTACTTTTATAAACTTTTTTCATTTCTAGCACAAAATTCTCACTGCCCCCGGACAGGTCAAAATTTCCGTGCTGTTTACACATCCTCCGTTTTCTCCGTCCAGCGTCCATTCTAACCCTTCCGATTCCAGCTGCAATCCGGAAAACTGACCGTAATGCATATACCGTTCCTCGATTTTTTCACCTAGCAATGCCGTAATCGTCTGCTGTAATTCCAACAAATTCCGTGGAAATTTAATAAACAGATATTCCATCTTTCCATCATCCAGCTGCACCTGTTGTTTTTGAAAATTCTTGATTCCTGCCACAGAAAAAGAGTTGGTAATCATACCAAGAATCACTTCACTTTCCTGCCACTCACCACCATCTACTGAAAACCGGATTTTCTTTGGAGCAATATCCGTCAGCTGCTTAATCCCCTCCAGAAGATATGCAAAATAACCAAGTGTATTTTTCCACTGCTGTGGCGTCACAAAAGAAACATTGGTGAATGCACCAAATGCGGCCACATAATTAAAATATTCTCCATTGACACAGCCGACATCAATACTTGTCGGAGTTCCTTCCTTGATGCATTGTAATGCCGTATCTTTGGTAATTCCTAAATTTTTTGCATAATCATTGGTGGAGCCGGTCGGCACATAGCCAATGGGAATCCTGCTTCCATTTTTCATCATACCATTGATTACTTCATGCAGCGTTCCATCACCGCCACAACAAATCACTCTGTCGTATGATAAACCGCCGTGCTCTGCCAAATAACGTTCTCCGTCTCCCTTTTCCCTTGTCTGATACACCGTCAGTTCTTCCCCTTGTTCCGTCAACCCTGTTATTAGATTTCCCAGACGCTCCAATCTTCCTTCTTTTTTCCCTGATACCGGATTAAATATCAATAAACTATGCATACCATATCTTCCTTTTATCAAAAAAACTATAGTGCAGAAAAGCAACTGCTTCTCTGCACTATAGTATAACATCTATTATCTCTTTATTCCAGTAGTACTCTATTACTTTACTACAATGTTAATAATCTTACCTTTAACGTAAATTTCCTTAACGATAGACTTTCCTTCCACTGCTGCCTTTACGCCAGGTACTTCCTTTGCCTTGGCAAGGGCAGAGTCGCTTTCTTCGTCCACACCGATTTCTACCACACCTCTTACCTTACCATTGACCTGAACACCGATTTCTACGGTATTTTCAACAAGCATTGCTTCATCATAGGTTGGCCATGCCTCGTAAGCGATGGTGTTGTCATGACCTAATTCAGCCCACAGTTCTTCACCAACATGAGGACAAATACAGGAGAACATCTTCACGAAACCTTCTGCATACGCCTTTGGACACTTACCAGCCTTATAAGCTGCATTCATGAAAATCATCATCTGGCTGATAGCTGTGTTGAAGCCAAGCTGTTCGAAGTCAGAAGTAACCTTCTTAACAGTCTGGTGGTAAACCTTATCCAGTGCACCATCATTTCCTTCTACGATGTTGCCTTCGGTTGTGATAAAGTTCCATACACGGTTGATGAACTTTCTTGCACCTTCTACACCGCTGTCGCTCCATGGCTTGGATACTTCCAGAGGTCCCATGAACATTTCGTAAAGTCTTAAGGTGTCTGCACCAAAATCACGCACAACATCACTTGGATTTACTACGAATTCAGGGAATCTCTTACCCATCTTGATACCGTTAGCTCCAAGAATCATACCCTGGTGAACCAGCTTCTTGAATGGCTCCTTGACCGGGGATAAGCCCTTGTCATAGAGATAACGGTTCCAGATACGGGAGTACATTAAATGACCTACCGCGTGCTCCGGACCACCGATATATAAGTCAACCGGCAGCCAGTGTTCAAGTAATTTCTGGTCTGCAAATTCCTTATCGTTCTGAGGATCAATATATCTCATGTAATACCAGCTGGAGCCGGCGCTACCAGGCATAGTGGAAGTTTCTCTTACACCCTTTATGCCATTTGCATCGTACTGCTTCCATTCTGTTGCATTTTCCAGAGGAGCCTTGCCGTTCTTGCCCTTGTAATCGTCAAGCTTTGGAAGAACTAACGGAAGCTCTTCGTCCGGCAGAACGTGAATCTGTCCGTCTTCACCATGAACTACAGGCACAGGTTCACCCCAGTAACGCTGTCTTGCGAAGATCCAGTCACGGAAGTGGTAATTTACGGTTCTGCGGGCAACACCCTGCTTTTCAAGCTTCACAGTGATAGCTTCCTTGGCATCTTCTACTACCATACCGGTGAACTCTTCGGAATTGATGAGCTTACAGCCCTTGCCAAGGTACTCCTTCTTTTCAAATGCCTTTTCGCTGACATCTGCACCGTCAATAACCTGAATCATTGGGATATTGTGAGCGATAGCATACTCAAAGTCTCTCTGGTCGTGGGACGGAACCGCCATAACCGCACCGGTACCGTAGCTTGCTAATACGAAGTCACCGATAAAGAGAGGCACTTCTCTGCCGTTTACCGGGTTCACGCAGTATACACGCTTTAAGATGCAGCCGGTCTTACCCTTGTTTAATTCGGTACGGTCCATATCGTTCTTCTTTAAGGTTTCATCGATATAAGCCTGTACCTCTTCTTTATTTTCAATTCTTGGCATTAAATCCTTTACAATCTGTCCGTCCGGAGCAAGTACCATGAAGGTAATGCCGTAGATGGTTTCGATACAAGTTG
>JAZSEW010000021.1:0-2756 GCA_045531895.1 Lachnospiraceae bacterium | reverse complement strand
ACCAAAGAGTATGCCTCCCCGGAGCAATACGGTTTTATGCAGACCGATATTCGTACGGATGTGTATTCCTTGGGAATTGTTTATGTGGAGCTTCTGGAACATGCGGATGTGAGTGCTTCTTACAGAAAGGAAGCAAAGAAGATTATCCAAAAGGCCACCATGTTTGCACCGGATGACCGTTATCCAAACATGGGAGCAGTGCTTAAGGATTTGAATCATATTGGGCAGAAACGTAAGTGGATTTGTCCCGTGGGAGCGTTGTGTATTTGTGCGGTATTTGCGGCAGGTGTGTTGTGGTGGAGAAACCCTGAACCGGTGCAAGATCCTGCTCGGGAGGCCACTCAAGAGCCTTCTCGGGAAGGAATTGCTGACCCCACGGTCAGTTCCACCGAGCAGCCTACAGCCGAGCCGGCAGAACCTACAGCGGCACCTATTGAGCCAACCCAACCGCCCCTGTATGCAAGTGTTTATGAAGAATACTGCGCGAAATTGCCGGATATAGAGCAGAATCACTCCTGGATTTACAATGGTGTAGGTGTAATGGATGGTGAGGTATACTATGACGGTTTTTATACGGACTACCAGGAAACCATTGCCGGAAACGGATTCCGTGCGGTTCGATTCTTCAAGGCTTATCCAAGAGAGATTATGTTTGACCATGTTTGTATCGAAGGTCTGGAGCTGGAGCAGGTTTGGTACAGCAAATTCGATGAAACTGCTATGATGGATGGCGAGTGGATACAATTGGAAGCAGAGCATTATTACGAAAGTTACCCCAATGTGTGGGCATTGTCCACGGAGTGGCTGGAAACGCTGGATCCGGGAACTTATTCTTTCTGGCTGTACTATGGCAGGGAACTTTTCGGATATTATTTGGTTGTGCATGATGAAGGGGAAGAATTGGGCAACTACTTTATTCGCGCCTGCTGCGAGCTGGCCTTTTATTCCTCAGAGCTACAAAATGATGTATTCCTGTACTTCCAAAACATGCACACCCCGATTACAGAAGTGTATGTCGGTGAACGAAAACTGGCAGAGCATGAGTACGAACTGGTAGAAGATGGATATGGAATCATTCTCCATCCGGAGATATTACAGGAATTTGACCATTTGATTGCGGAGGATGTTTTCATCACTACCGAAAGCGGATGGCGGGGAAGCAGCCGCGTCGTATTCCTAAATACCATGGTACCGACCACCGGCGAGCAATAGTATTTTGTTCCAAATTTGCGCTGACAGCATAAGACTGAAAGGGGCTTAACTTGTATAATTATTCTATGGTACGCCAAAAGGCGAAGGAAAGGGAATAAGTGAAAGAGGAAGTACAGATGAGGAAAACAACGGAAGAGTTGATGGCAGAAATCAAGTCGGTGAAAGAGATTGGAGATTTTGTGGAGCAAAATCAGGAGGAACTACTGGACATGTCTCTTTCAGAATATCTGCGCCAACTGCTGGATAAATACAAAGTGGAAAAAAGCGCCGTATTCAGAAGAGCCAAGATGAGTGATAGTAACTATGGTTACGAATTGTTTCGCGATGACAGCAAAAAGGCATCCAGAGACAAATTAATTCAAATTTGCTTCGGTTTTCCTTTGACGATTGAAGAGGCCCAGGAAGTTCTGCGGTATGGGGCAGTCCGCACCCTCTATCCAAGAGACCAGCGCGACGCAATTGTCCTATTTGCCCTGAAAAACGGTTATGATATGGCACAACTGAACGACTTACTCTTTGAGCACGGAGAGAAAATATTTGAGTAAAAATCACCTGCAAGGTCACACAACCTTGCAGGTTTTTCGTGAAATGAGCCAATTGTTAATATTTTCTAAAAAATTTTAAAAAAAGTACTTGCATTCTTTAAAACCTTGTGATATTATAAGCCTTGTCGTTGAGACAACACAACAGATAAATGGACCGCTAGCTCAGTTGGTAGAGCACCTGACTCTTAATCAGGGTGACCAGGGTTCGAGCCCCTGGCGGTCCACTACGAAGGACTGATTTTGAGGACGTAGGAGCCTTGGGGTTGGTTCTTTTTTTGTGTCATTTTTCTAGGAAATTGGATGACAGGGGAACAAGCATAAGTCATCTGGGCAGTCGAGCCTAACCAAGTGTTTGGTGGTCGAAAACGGCGGTTAAGTGTCGTTCAGAATTCTAGAAAGATTGTTTTTGTGTGCTAAACATTGAAGCAAAAGAAATAAAATATCCCACTACCTTTTGGGGTAGTGGGAGTAGTGTTATGTGTATGAGAAAGAGATAACCTGAAATTTTCGAGTGCTTTACTAATTGGAATTTAGCCTTCTAAATCAAGTTCTTTTTTTAGAGAAATAAAACGTTTTTGCTCATGCTGTTTTATATCAAATAAGGGATTATACAAGACGTGTTGCATCACGTCAGCATCTTTCAAAATCTCATCTAATGAATTATGAACAATTGATTTATCGCTATGATTATAGATTGCTGTACAAATCAAATCTATTTCATCTTCTGCATAAAACTCTAACGAGTCCAGAATTTCTCTCGCCATTTCTGCACCTTTATGTGCATGGTTCCGCGAATCCATCTTTGCATAAGAATATATATCATGCAACATGCCCGCACTAATCGCCAGTTCCACATCTTTTTTACGCTTTAACGCCAACAGTGCACATGCCTGCGCAACGCCGTACAAATGCAAATAAGCACATCTGCGTTCTTCATTATCCGGCATATTTAATAAGATTTCATCTACTACTTCTCTTACTTTTTCTATTCTATCCATA
>JAZSEW010000079.1:0-16858 GCA_045531895.1 Lachnospiraceae bacterium | reverse complement strand
GGCAATCGCTTGCCAGCCTTTTCGGAGAAGGTATTTTTGTTACTTATGGGGTGTAGCAAAAACTATATAATGTATTGGGGTTTACGTGTGTTATTATAGTACACTTTTGTCGATAAGTGTGCACAAACTTTACAAAATTTTTCATGTTTTTTTGTTAAAAATTACAATAACCCGTTCCTGTCCCGCAAAAATGTGCCGTTATTTTATACAAAAAGCGCTTCAAATTCGTCCTTTGTGATACGTTCCTTCTCGAGGAGAAGCTCCGCACAAGCTTCCAGAACCGCTTTGTTTTCTTCTAACAGCTGCTTTGCCTTTCCGTAACATTCGTCAATAATTGCTCGAACTTCTTCATCAATGCTGCTCGCCACTGCATCACTATAATTTTTGGTATGACCGTAATCTCTGCCAAGAAATACTTCCTCCTCACTGATTTCGCAGTTCACAAGACCAATCTTATCAGAGAAACCATATTTAGTTACCATTCTTCTGGCTGTCTGGGTTGCATGCTTGATATCCTGGGAAGCACCGGTGGTAATATCATCAAACACCATTTCTTCTGCAATACGCCCACCAAGACTCACCATAATATCCTGTAGCAGTTTTCCCTTTGTCATAAACATATCGTCACGCTCCGGCAGCGGCATGGTATAGCCTGCTGCACTGGCACCTGTCGGTATGATGGATACGGTATACACCGGTCCCACATCCGGCAGTACATGGAATAAAATCGCATGACCTGCTTCATGATAAGCCGTAATCTTTCTTTCCTTTTCACTGACTACGCGGCTCTTCTTTTCCATACCAATGCCTACCTTGATTAAGGAACGCTTAATATCCTCTTCCTTCACAAAAGCACGTTCTTCTTTTGCCGCATTGATTGCAGCTTCGTTTAACAGATTCTCCAGATCAGCTCCGGTGAAGCCTGCGGTGGTCTGTGCCACTCTCTTTAAGTCTACATCTTCTGCCAATGGCTTGTTTTTTGCATGAACTGCCAGAATCTCTTCTCTGCCCTTCACATCCGGACGGTTGACATAGACCTTCCGGTCAAAACGTCCCGGACGCAGAATCGCAGGGTCTAAAATATCCACACGGTTTGTTGCTGCCATAACGATAATACCTTCGTTTACACCAAAACCGTCCATTTCAACCAGCAACTGGTTTAACGTCTGTTCACGTTCATCGTGTCCGCCACCCATACCGGTGCCACGAAGTCTTGCCACGGCATCGATTTCATCAATAAATACAATACATGGCGCATTTTTCTTTGCCTGGTCGAAAAGGTCACGCACACGGGAAGCACCCACACCGACGAACATTTCCGCAAAATCGGAACCGGAGGTGGAGAAGAACGGAACACCTGCCTCCCCTGCCACTGCTTTGGCAAGAAGAGTTTTACCTGTTCCCGGAGGTCCAACCAAAATAACTCCCTTTGGAATTTTTGCCCCCACCTGGATATATTTCTTCGGATTCTTTAAGAAATCCACAATTTCCGCTAATTCTTCTTTTTCTTCTGCCACACCGGCTACTTCTTTGAATGTAGTACCTTTTCCATCCGTATTCAATGTCATTTTTGCACGGCTCTTACCGAAGTTCATCATCTTGGAATCTCCGCCGCCGGCACCTCTTCCCATCATCATGTTAAACATAAAGAACATAACAACAAAAATCAGAATCATCGGCAAAATTTCCGTCATAAACCAGTTTGGTTTGGAAACATCCATAACCTCCGGACTAAGCCCCGCATCCATGGCTGCCTTCCATGCAGTTTCCGTATTTACTACATTGAAGCTGTGTACAGAAGCATCCTTATGCTTTACACTCACCTGACCGGTTGGTGCTTCTTCATTTTGTCTGATAATAACACGGGTTATCGTACCGTTTTCCAGATTTTTAATATATTCCTGATACGTATAATTTTCTGATTTTGTCTGAGTGGCCAGCGTAAGTCCAAGACCAATCAGTACGCAAATCAGCAGCGCAATAAAAAAACCATGTCCTTTTGATGTCTTGTTCAAGTTGATTTTCCTCCATACTTTCTTTCTCTATAGTTCAACTACTCCGATATATGGGAGATTACGATATTTCTGCGCATAGTCCAGACCATATCCTACCACAAACAGGTCCGGAATCTCCTTACCCACATAATCCACATCTACCGGCACTACACGGCGGTCCGGTTTGTCAAGCAATGTACAAAGTTTTAAACTCTTTGGTTCTCTGACCTTTAAGAAAGATAACAAATGAGATAATGTTCTGCCGGAATCAATAATATCTTCAATAACCAAAACATTTTTATCCTTAATGGAATCATCCAAATCCTTCATGATTTTAATTCTGCCGGAGCTCTCGGTACCGTCACCATAACTGGACACCGACATAAAGTCAATTGTTACCGGCACAGTAATATACTTTGCAAGCTCACAGGTAAAGAAAATACTACCGCGGAGAATGCACACCAGATGCAGGTGTTCTCCTTCGTAATCCTTGCTGATTTGTGCCGCCATTTCGCGGATTCTCTGTTCTACCTCTTCCTTAGGAATCAATACACTGATTTTGTCTTCCATCTTCGTTTCCTCCATCTATTGTTGCTTTCAATATTCGTTTCGTACTTTTTGTTACACGATATGCCTCGCTGCCACGGATGCCCGGAATCCAAAGTACCCGGTTTCCTTCTGCCAGAATCCGGATGCTTCCCCGTTCCTCTTTGGGAACCTTTGCCTCCTTTAGAATATCCATAATCCGCTTTTTCCTGCCGTCAGTATATAGTACAATCATATCCTCCGGTTCCGGTGTTCTCAACGAAACAATTTTTTCTATTTTATCATAATCAAACCATTTCGTATAGGTGCTTTTTGGAATATTTTCTTCATTTTCAACCGAATTACTCAAAGAAAGATGAAGTGTTCCCATATTCCCCGGCAGCTTTGTCCGGAATGGAAACTCCTTAATCTCTGCATAATATGTTTCAGTCTGCCTTCGCTCCCTGCCAATCCAAAGCTCTGCATATCTTCTTTGTACCATCAGCCCCTCCGGCAGTGTCACATAGCGTCCGGTCTGCTTTTGCATCAGCTCCATACAGTCTGTCACAAATCCGGCCGTTATATCCTTTTTACATCCATAGGCACGGCACAGCACTTCATATAACACCCGTTCCGCCAAAATGCCATCTGCGTTCTTCAGAGGCTCAATTTGAACAAAAAAGTGTCCCAGGCCATCCTCTGTCACACATTGCCGGTACAAGTCCTCTGTAAGGCCCCTGAGAAGTTTTTCCACCCTGTTCAGGTACTCTGCTGTTTCTGCCACATGCTCTACCGCCCTTGGCTGCAACTGTTCTGCCGCCGGCAGCAGTCGGTGACGAATCCTGTTTCTGCTATAATCATCCTCCAAATTTGTCCGGTCTATACAAAAATTCTGCTTATTTTCCTGCAAATATATTTCTATTTCTTCTCTTGTTACACATAAAAGCGGTCGGATAATACTGCCGTTTACCGCCTCCATGCCGGAAAGACCTTTGAGTCTGCTTCCGCGAAGCAACTGAAACAGTACCGTTTCTGCCTGATCATTCTTGTGATGTGCCACAGCAATTTTATCACAATTAAAGTTTTCCTTTAATTCGGAAAATGCCTGATATCTGGCATTTCGTCCGGCCTCCTCCAAGGTCCAGCCATTTTCACCGGCAAGTGTTTCCACATCCACGGAAATCACTGTAAGCTTGCAATTATGCTCCCTGCATAATTCCTCACAAAACTGTTGGTCCCTGTCCGCCTCTTCTCCCCTGAGATTATGATTGATATGCACCGGAAATAACGTCAGCGAAAAGCTTTTTGCCAGTTCTTCCAGTAGCAGAAAAAGGCAGACGGAATCTGCACCTCCGGAAAGACCGAGCAGTACACGGTCTCCGTCGGCCAACAGCTCATTCTGCCTGCAAAATGTCTTGATTCTGTTTTGAAATTCAAATTTTTTTCCCATAGTGATTCTATTCTACCTTGTCCGAGAAAAAATAACAAGTAGCAAAACTGTCATTTTTGTTGAAAAACACCACAGACAAGCACTGTCATATCATCTTTTGGTTCAAAATTCTGTACCAGCAGTGAGGCATTTAATATACGTCCGGCAATTACCTGGGGATTTTCACCCGGGTTTTCTCCGATAATTTGCTGCAAAAAATCGACACGTTGGTCCTCCGGTATCATATCCAGAACACCATCACTCATCATAATGATATAATCCCCATCATACAGCTTCTTTACGAGAAAATCATAATCCACCTTTTGCACCATGCCGATAGGAAGCGTTTTTGCCTCTACACATTCCAACCATTTCCCCCTGCGAAGATAGGTTGCCGCTCCACCGATTTTGATAAACTCACAGGTGCCACTGTACAGGTTAATACGACTGATGTCCAAGGTAGCAAACATATGCTGCTCTGCCCGAAGTGCCAATACGGAGTTAATCAGCCGGATGGCTGTTTCCTCCTGAAATCCAGCAGAAAGCATACGCTCCAACAGCATAAGCACCGACTCGCTTTCCTTCGCAGCCGCTTCTCCACTGCCCATACCATCGGACAAAATCATCGCCATTTCTCCCTCTTCCTCGTAGAAGAAGGAAAAAGAATCTCCGGAAACAGTTTCCTCTTCCTTCTTCATTCTTGCCACACCTGTAATACCATAGTATCCCGGTATCTCCCGGAATACCAGTTCCTGCTCTTCTTCGGAGAGGTAGCTTCTGCACTGCGCCCCTGCCTTTACCAGAAAGCCAAGTTGTTCTGACAGGAGACGTTCTACCAGCCGCATGGACATTGTTTTTTTCATACCATCACATTTTAACCGCAATGCCAGTTCCCTGCCCTTACCCGGCCGGCAAAAGGTCTCCACAGCTTTTCCCTTTAAATGATACCTGCGCAGATAAAACAACAGTTCCCGGATTCTTTCTTCTGTCAGATACTGTTCCTGCTTTATGGAATGCTCCATCTGCCGGAAATACCGGGCGGTTTCCTCCAACTGATATACCAGCGCTTCCTTTCCTTCTAACATCTGATTATATGCAGACTGCTTTGTCCGTGCCAGCTGTGCACAGGCGCTGCAGCTTCCGGTACAGCCGTCGGTCCCGGTAGGCAGCAGCTCCTGTTCCTCTATTTTTTTATCTGATACATAGGAGGAAAACACTCTGGCCAGCTCCTGATAAGATTCTGCTGCTCTTGCTGTCCAGCGTCCCAGCTCCTTGCTTTTATATTGTCCTTCCATGTCAATCCTCCTTTTCCTTTCTATACTGCTCCTGCATTATACAAAAGAGGATTTACAATTTTTGTCAAAAGAATAGGAAGAGTTCAAAAAACTCTTCCTCATAAAGCGACGTATTTTTACTCTTCTTCCTCCGGTCGCAAAATAGTTTCATCCGGATATACCAGACCAAGTACCTCTCTTGCCACCTCTTCTATGTAACGGACAGTCTGCATATAAGCCCGCTGGTCTTCCAGTTCCGCGGAACGTTCCTGCTCCGTCTGCAGCTGCTCCTCCAGTTCACTTTTTTTCTTTTCCAGGGCGCGCTTTTCTGCCTGCAGTTGAATGCCACTGTAAGAAATTACCGCAAACAGTACCAATACTGCCACTGCAATTATTTTAAGACCATTTTTTCTTTTTTCTATTTTGCCTGTGTTCCGGGCTACAACTTTCATTCACCGACACCTGTCCTTTACTGCGATATTTCTCTTTCATTGTAAACGTTTTTCCCAGTTTTTGCAATAGCCACTTTCTGACTGCCTCCACCGGAATGCAAAGGGTGTGCACATAAGCCAAACCGCCAAGCCCTGCTCCGGCAAAGGTATACCATCGCAAAATTCCATCATTTGTATCATAAACCACAAGAAAAAAGTAAAAACCGGCTGCCATCAGAAATAAAATATCTTCCGCATCTGTTACTGCTTTTTTATGGGTAATCAGGGAACGCAGAAACACAAGGGGATGATAGCAGGCAGAAATCAAAAAGCCATAGCATACTGTAGAAAAGAAGCAGGTCAGTTCCTGCTCCATACTACCACTAAGCATACTCTACCTGAACAGGCGCTTTAAGAGAGAATCTCCATCGCCCTTTTGCGGCTTATCCGCATACACAAAGCTGTCCACCTGTCCTTCCAGTTCTACCTCACCCCGCTCCACGGTCAGGCGCTTTACAAACAGGTCATTGCCCCGGATAATGAGCGCCCCCATGACAGTATTCAGCACAACCTCCTTTGCATCAAAGGAAACAACCTCCTTTACTCCGGTCAGTTCAGCTGCCTTTCTACCCTGCACCAACAATTTATGTGGTCCGATTCCCGAAGATGTTTTTTCGTCCATAACTACTCTCTGCCTTTGCTTGCTACAGCATATGCAAGGGCCGTCAAAACTATTCCTTACAGATATTTGAACAGTTCTTTTGCCTCATCCTTTTTGGTAGTATCCTGAATATCCAGCACTTCTACCTTAACGGATTTTGTACCGAAACCGATTTCAATAACATCGCCCACCTTTACCTCACTGGAAGCCTTTGCCACTTTGTCGTTAATCATGACACGGCCGGCATCACAGGCTTCATTTGCCACGGTTCTTCTCTTAATCAAACGAGATACCTTTAAATATTTATCAAGTCTCATGCTTTTCTCCTTTCAGTGCTTTCCCGATGGCTCCAGAACAGCTGAGTCGGAAAAGAAAATGATGCAAAACGGAATTTAAAAAGGTGCTGCCAGCAAGACAGCACCTTAATTTTCGCTCTTGTTATTTAGACTTATGCGTTAACAACGTCCTTTAAAGCCTTACCAGCCTTGAACTTAGGGTTCTTGGAAGCTGCGATTGTAATCTTCTTCTTTGTCTGAGGGTTGATGCCTTCTCTTGCCGGTCTTTCGGAAACTTCAAAAGTACCAAAGCCTACTAACTGAATCTTTTCACCCTTCTTTAATTCATCAGTAACAACATCGATGAAAGCCTTTAAAGCCTTTTCTGCATCCTTCTTGGATAATTCTGCGTTTGCTGCCATAGCTGCAACTAATTCTGTCTTATTCATTGTAAAATCCTCCTCTAAAAGTATGTGATAACGAGTCAATAGGTAATCCGGTGATTACTTCATGCTCTGCCAGAGGGCATCTATTTCCTCTGCTGACATCTGATTCAAATTCTCTCCCTTTTTTCGGGCTAGTACCTCAATGCCTACACATCTATTTATAAACTTATTAGTAGCATTTGTCAAGGAATTTTCTGCATTCAGGCCCAAAAAACGTGATAAATTTACCATAGAAAACATCAATTCACCGAATTTCTCGTCAAGGCGGTCTTTTTTCAGATTTTCAGCCTCTTTATTCGGCTCAATTACTTCCTCCAGCTCCGCCAGCTCTTCTTTCACTTTTTTAAGCACCTGTTCCACCGATTCAAATTCAAATCCGGACTTCGCCGCCTTCTTCTGAATCTTTTCTGCACGGATATTGGCGGGAAATGCCTTTGCCACTCTGTGTAATGTATCCGCCAGCGTTTCTTCCTTCTTTTCCTGCCTCTTGATATCTTCCCACAGTATCAAGGATTCTGCGGAATTTTCCGCTGTCTTTTCTCCAAACACATGCGGATGGCGCCGAATCATTTTTTCACAAATTTCATTCACAATGTTCTCCATGGAAAAGTGTCCTTCTTCTTCGGCAATCCGGGCATGAAGTACAACCTGCAGCAGCACATCTCCCAGCTCTTCCCGAAGATTTTTGTAGTCTCCGGTTCTTTCATACTCTTCAATACCGTCAATTACTTCATAAGCTTCCTCCAGCATACACTGCTTTAAAGAAGCATGGGTCTGCTCCCTGTCCCATGGACAGCCACTCTCACTGCGAAGGGTTTCTATCACTTTTAAAAATTCTTCATACGTATACATCTCTGTCCTCTTTTCTCATCCGTATATCTTTCGAATTCTTTTCTTCCACAAAATTTTAGCTTTCCATCTGGCGCCCTAAAAAGGAAGCAGCGGTTTGTGCAAGTTTCAGCTCCATATCACCCGGACGCTGCTTTGCTTCTCTCGCCAGAACCAGCACTGCGCCAATCACATCGCCTTCACAAATAATCGGTACAATAACCTGACCGGTATATTCATCTTCATCATAACTGATGGCAACGAAGTTTTTATCACCTTTTACCGCTACCAGTGTTTCACGCTCTGTCATCAGATGCTCCAGTTCTCTGCTGACGGACTTTGCAAGCAAATCTTTTTTACCGTTGCCTGCTACTGCAATATACTGGTCACGGTCTGCAATTGCCACAACAAAACCGGTGGTCTGCGCCATTGCTTCGGCATACTGCTTGGCAAATAAACTTAATTCCCCGATAGGAGAATATTTCTTTAAGATAATTTCTCCTTCTCTGTCGGTAAAAATTTCCAACGGATCACCTTCCCTGATGCGAAGGGTCCTTCTGATTTCCTTTGGTACAACAACTCTTCCTAAATCATCAATTCTACGTACAATTCCTGTTGCTTTCATATAAAATCCTCCATTAACAAATCTTACTTTCTGAACCTAGTATCTGTAAGAAGAGGCATTTTATACCTTAGAATCAATTTATTTTTCTTTTTTTGGACGTACCTTTGTCGGCGAAACGCCATAAGCTTCTTTAAATTTATACGAAAAGTAATTACCATCGTTAAAGCCGCAAGCATAGGCAACTTCACTGACTGCCTTACCCGGTTCATGCTTTAACATCTCCTCCGCCTTTTGCAGGCGGAAGCGGACCAGATAGTCTTTAAAGCCGATTCCGGTTTCCTGTTTAAATACGCGGGATAAATGTTCCTGGCTGACGGACAGCATTTCTGCAATGGCAGACAGTTTAACTTCATTCATATAATTGTTTTGGATATATTCCTGCACCGTAGTAACAAAATCATTTCCTGTATTCTTAAGTTCCTGCTCGTTTTTATGCCGTAAAATCACAACCAGCAGCTCCGCCGTGAAACATTTAAGCATATCTGCAGATAATGCCTCTGCATGACTGTACTCATACTCAATTTTAGCAAACAGCTCTTCCAGCTGGCTGATAACCCTGTTATTGCGATACAGATGCCCTATAGCACCAAGACGCTCCAGAATGGAGGCAGGTATATATGCAGGGGAGCAGTTTACCAAAAGCCTTGTATGCGCCACACCTCCATAGGTAGTCCGATGACGTGTATTTCCGGGAATCAGTATGATATTTCCCGGCACTACTTTATAAACAGCATCTTCTATATAGTAGGTGCAGGTGCCTTCCTTCATATAATATATTTCAAAAGCATCGTGGATATGACTGGTGGATTCATGACCCACAACATCCACAACCTTGCTGTAGTAATAATCCGGTATATATTGTTTGATGTCTTCTTTCATAGGCGGTCTCCAGATTGTTTTTTCTTATCGTAACACTTCACTGAAAAAAACGCAAATAAAAAAACACATTTCTTATGGCTTCTGAAAAATTGCCACATCGAAATGTGTTTTAATTTCTTATAAATAAACTACTTTCTTCCTTCTTCGATAACGAATTCTGTTTCGCCATCAAACAGGTATACATTCTTATATGGAATGGAAAATGTAATATTGGTATCCATTGCCGGTGTATCATGCGGGTCTACCTTTAAGATAGATTTAACACCATCCAGATCAACATATACATTTGTGTTATCACCAAGTAACTCGGTTAATTCAACACCTGCATTAAGCACATAACTGTCAGCCTGAGTACCAAGCTCCGTGCCCTCCGGCCGGAAACCAAATACAATCTTCTTGCCTTCGTAGGAAGCCAGCTTATCTGCCTTTAAAATCGCATTTAAGTCAAGCTCTGCCTTACCAACAGCAATCTTGCCATTCTTTACTACAGAAGTTACAAAGTTCATCGGAGGCTCACCGATGAAACCTGCAACAAACACATTAACCGGCTTGAAATACAGGTCGTACGGAGTACCAACCTGCTGGATATAACCATCCTTCATACAAACGATTCTGTCAGCCATGGTCATAGCTTCTGTCTGGTCGTGAGTAACGTAAATAGTAGTTGCACCGACCTTTCTATGAATATCTGTAATTTCGGATCTCATAGTAACTCGTTGCTTTGCATCGAGGTTGGAAAGAGGTTCATCCATTAAGAAGATACCAACCTTACGGATGATGGCACGACCAACCGCAACTCTTTGTCTCTGACCACCGGACAACGCTCTCGGCTTTCTGTCAAGATAATCGGTAAGACCAAGAATCTTTGCAGTTTCCTGAACCTTTCTTTCAATTACATCATCGTCTACGCCCTGCAGGGAAAGTCCGAATGCCATATTGTCATAAACGGACATGTGCGGATAAAGTGCGTAGCTCTGGAATACCATGGCAATCTCTCGCTCACGAGGACCTATCTCGTTGGCACGCTTGCCATTAATACAGAACTCACCATTACTGATGTTTTCCAGACCTGCTATCATACGAAGCGTAGTAGACTTACCACATCCCGAAGGACCGACAAATACGATGAACTCGCCCCGTTCAATCTCTAAATTAAAGTCATGAACAGCGTGAAACCCATTAGGATAGATTTTGTTTATTCCTTTTAAACTGAGGTATGCCATAATAAACTCCTTACCTGAAATTATTGATAACTGCCGTTAAAACAGTTTCAACTAATGTCCATTTTTTTGTTTTGCGTCGGATACAATTTTAATCATGGTGTTTTTCATCGTGATGAAAACCATATCGATTGCCATATAAGATAAACCAAAGAGCAACGGCTCTACTGCAACATATAGCTCTTCTGTTGTACCCTTTATGTTGTTTAACACTACGTTAAGTATATTATAAAACCATATAACGCCAACAAGTATTAGGAACGCGTAGAAGATATTTGCAAAGAATGTCCAGTATTTTTTCTTCGGAAACATCATCCACTTGTCATTCTGCCCTTCGTATGTTGCAAAAAAACGGAAGGCATTATTTACAAAAATATCAGTAACCATACCCATGACAATTGCCATTACCACAATCATGTCAAGCATGTTTGTAACATAAAGCCCCAGTCCCCAGAAAATGAAGAAACATACGGCTCCGTTAAACCAGAACTTGATAAACAGAGACTTTATCCAGGAAGGAATCTTATCTAAGAAGCCCTTGCTTCTGTACTCTTTTCCGGGATCCCCTTTAGTTTTATCATATGTTTTCTTGTCAGCATTGACCAGACGGTCTACTGCATCGGTTTTCAGCTTATAATAATCTGCCGAAGATTTCTTCTCGGGAGTATGGTTTTTATTACTTTTCTTTTTTGCCATTTAAAATTTATTCCTCGTCACTTAACTCAATTGCGCCAAGATTACCATTATCCTCAACCTCTACGGAAGTGTTAATCTTCTTTAACAGCTTCGCATAAATCGGTTCCGTTACAATAAGCACTGCACTGATAAT
This sequence comes from Lachnospiraceae bacterium, assembly GCA_045531895.1. Classification (GTDB taxonomy): domain Bacteria; phylum Bacillota; class Clostridia; order Lachnospirales; family Lachnospiraceae; genus SIG299. The sequence continues at coordinate 5,442 of JAZSEW010000079.1, read as the reverse complement.
AGACGCTGTAATATGAGTACTCATCAGCTTCCAGGCATCATTGATGTACATAGTCTGAGCATCAACAACGATTGGACTCTCCGGTCTCTTTACTGCTGCCCAGATACGGTCTGCATAGAAATTATCACAGAAAATGATAATTCCGTACATTACCAGAATCATGGCAATCATAATCCAGTTTGGCTTTTTACGCTTTGGATATGCACTAAACAAACAAACATATGCCAAAATAGAAAGTAACATTGTTGCAAAAGAACACAGACCCATGTGGGCACCGTATACCTTTGCTGTGGTGTTAGAAATAGCGGTCAAATTAAGTGAAAAGATACAAAATGCAACCGTATGTGCAAGAAGCGGAATCACCTGAGGACTTTTCTTCAGGGAAACCAGGAATTTTCTAATCATTTCTTTCATAGTCGTATCCAATCCTTTATCTTATAGCGTTGGTAGTTTCCTTATCGAAGAAGTGCATACGATCAAAGGATACACTTACCTCATCTCCCTGCTTGTAGTTGGACCATTCACGGAACTTAGCAGTTGCTTTGTGTCCGCCAATAGTACCATGCACGAGAGTTGTCTGACCAAGATTTTCGTTAATAGTAACATTGAGTGTCATGTCATTTCCTTTAATAATGTTTTCCGGACGCACACCAAGGGTGATTACCTTTCCAACATAATTCTTAAGGATTGCATTGTCACTGTCCTTTAAGGTTACTGTAAATCCATCTCCCACCAGTTTTCCTGCTTCTACCTTACAGTCAAAGAAATTCATTGGAGGAAGACCGATAAAGGACGCTACAAACAGATTTGCAGGAGTATCATAAAGCTCCAGCGGTGTACCAATCTGCTGCACATAACCCATGGACATACAAACAATTCTGTCTGCCAGAGTTAATGCTTCTGTCTGGTCATGAGTTACATATAACATAGTCGCACCAAGACGCTTATGAAGAAGAAGAATTTCTCTTCTTGTAGCTCCACGGAGCTTTGCATCCAGATTTGATAACGGTTCATCGAACAGGAATACCTTTGGAGTACGTACAATGGCACGACCCATGGCAACTCGCTGTCTCTGACCACCGGAAAGCTGCTTTGGCTTTTTATTAAGCTGGTCGGTAAGACCAAGGATTTCAGCAGCAGCTAATACTTTTTCATGAATGACATTTGGATCCTCGCGACGAAGTGTTAAGGAAAATGCCATATTTTCATAAATTGTCATATGAGCATACAACGCATAGTTCTGGAAAACCATTGCGATATCTCTGTCCTTTGGCGGCTTTTTGGTTACATCCTCGCCATCGATGATTAAGGTACCGGAGGAAATATCCTCAAGACCGGCAATCATACGAAGAGTTGTAGACTTACCACAGCCGGAAGGACCAACAAGTACGATGAACTCACCGTCTTTGACATCAATATTGAAATCAAATACAGCCTGCACTTTGTTATCGTATATTTTGTTAATATTTTTTAAACTTAAGGAAGCCATAGTTTACGCCTTTCTTTCGGGAGTATTGGTTTCGTCTACGCGAGTCCCTTTTCTTTCATGTACTTAGTCAGTGTTGTTGTCTTATAAACACCTGCTATACCGGAAATGATACAAGCCACACCGGAAATCATCAGACAAGCCACAACATAAGCAAACTGTCCATTACCCATTACCAATGTTTCTACACCGTCAATATTTATTACAGTACTGTGTGCCATTCGCGGAATTCCTAAAATTCTTACAAACTGAAGCACGCCTACAACCATAATAAACCAGGAATAATTTAACTTGTAGCTTTTTACTCCTTCCGAGGAAAGGAACGCTGCCAACAGGAATACCAGGTTGTACAGTACGGAAAATCCGATAGTGATGTTGTAGTAGTAGGTATCTACATCGGAGCTATAAATACTTACAAAGTATAAAACATCGAATAAAATACCTAAATAAGCTAAATTCGCGGAGAGTTTGTTTTTTGTGTAACGCAAGCGGTCTTTCTTAATTGTCTTGGCATCCATTATTTACCCTCCTTACCGGCCTTTACCAGCTTCTTCTCGCCGTTCATTAAACATACCTTCCATACCATGTTCAAAACATTCAGTACGGCAGCTAACAGAACGATACCAAAGACATACGCGCCGGCATCAAACCAAAATGTAGATTCGGTATAAGAGAATTTTAACATCTCATTCCACTTCTTTAATGCTTCAAAGTCCAAAGTGGTTACATACCGTTCTTTATATGTAAATATATTGCTGAGTGCCCAATAGGAATAGTATACCGCTGCGACGGTATTGACACCAACAGTGATGTAATTTGCAATGTAATATCTTCTACGGTTGTGATTCTGGAACACAAACTGCGAAGCTGCAAGGAGAATCATAATAATACCTGCCATTGTCAGGTCACGGTTAAATCCCTGCATGTCATAGTAAATTTCAGAACCCTGTACCATTAATGTAGACGGGTCTGCCCCATTACGATAATAATTTTCTGCGTAATAATTTAAATTATTTTCATATAAGTCGGTTAAAATACCTAACGAATATGCAAATACAAGCGTAGCGGCCGCAATAACCAGGAAGCACACAATACGCTGGAGAATCATTTGTTTTTTGTACATATCTGTCTCCATTCTTCGCCAGGAGCCGGCAAAGTTTAATTCACTGTTGCCTTTCGCTCGGCAACAAGGCATAATTTTTTTCGAAACAACAAAGCTTGCGGACATCCATCCACTTTATTGTATATCCGGCAGGAGGAGCATCAGCTCCTCCGCCGAACTTTACTTACTTGTTTGCCAATTTCTTTATTGACTTTTTATTACTTTGTGAGTGTTGCATAGTAAGCAACTAACTTATTCCAAGCAATTTCCTTGATAGCAAGGTATGCACTGCCGTTCCATGTGTTAGCTACTGTATTAGCTGCGCTTGCTGCATCCTTGATTTCAGCCAGCTCTGCACCTGCATAACCACCAACGATCATATCAACGAACATGTTCTTGTCACCCTTGGAGGAAGAGAACTTACCCTTGGAACCAAGTTCAACAAAGCCGTTAATCATTTCGTTTTCAGCTACTGTAGTAGGAAGAACTGTAGGTACGGATGTGTACCATGGGTTCTCTGTGATAGCTAATTCAGGGTGCTTAATTACACCAAGACCGATAGCTACGGAAATGTGACCTGCACCTTCCTTACCTACATCATGTGTACACTGATACTCAAATGCCTGGCTCTTCATGAAGGAAAGAGTAGAACCAAGATAGTAACGAGCATAGTTAGTGTAGTTACCGGAAGCCTTATCCCAAAGCTCAGCATATGTAGCATCTGCGATTTCAGGCATCTGTGTTCCGTTGAAGTTAAATGTTACATAGTTACCGTTAGCATCTGTCTTAATGAATGCGTCAGGACCATAGGACATAAGGATTGTACCTTTTTCGCTGTAAGCATAGTCGATAAGTGCAAGACATGCGAAGAGCTTATCCTGATTGTCACCGATACCTGCCTTGGAGATACCCCAACCACCGGTCTTAACGGATCTCCAGGATTCTGTAAATCTCATGTACTTTTCAGCACCATCATTCCAACGAGCTACAGGAACTAATACAGCCATGTACTTTTCACCTTCGGAAAGTACATCTGCGTTACCATTGTGGATAGTCTGAGTCTGGTTATAGTCATAGTGCATGAAACCAGCATCATTCTTAAGCATTGTCTTTGTATCTGTGTCTTCCTGATTCATGAAGGAGCTTGCAATAAGACCTTCCTGAGCCATAGCGTTCATTCTTTCAAGAGCTTCATAAGTTGTTACTTCTGTACGTGCATCATGGAGCTTGTTGTCAGCACCAAGGTAGAGATAGTCATGTCTGGATTCAAGACCACGAACACCGAAAAGAGTACCAACGAATCTGAACATATCTACTCTTCTCTGGTTGTTATCATCTTCTCTGGAGAAAAGACCGTTAACAACATCTGTTCCGTTAAGAGTCTGTGGGTTAGCAACTACACAACGAAGGAGTGCTACTAATTCGTCTGCATCCCAAGCTGCATTCTGACCGATGAAAAGGTCAGCTCTGTTTGTACCATAGTAACCATTGTAAGCCTTGTCGATGTAATCACGAAGCATGTTAACAGCGTCAACACCTGTTACAGTACCCTTTGCAAGAGCATCGTTCATTGTTGCTACGATATTACCGGCTGCATCGTAATCCTTATTGATGGATTCTACTGCGGAACCATCAGCCTTAACTACATCAATTGCAACCTTGCCGCTTGTTGGCATGTAAGGTGTGTAAACTGCTGCGTTAACGTTGTTGGACTTATCTGCTGCGAATGCGCCTTCACCATTGAGGAGCTTTTCTACCCAGTCAGTTCTCATAAGAGGCATACGTTCGATATCATTTACACCATCGAAGTATGGGGAGAAGTAGATAGCACCTGTGTTTGTATCACCTGTTACGGAGAGACGAACGATTGGGTTAGCATCAAGGTAAGCTCTGAAGTTTGGCATATAATCAAGGTATTCAGCAATGTTTACGATAGTACCTGCAACACCTGCTTCAGAAAGCTGGGAAGCGGAACCGGAAACGAAATCTACCTGATCAAGCTGTTCCTTCCAGTAATCAAATTCCTTTGCATCGGAACCTGCACCTGTGAACTTATCCACGAACTTAACGTTCAGGATACTCTCTAATTCAACCCAGGTTGGCTTTAAATCGCCGGCATGGTAAGTCTTGCCATCAGCAAGAGTTACACCTTCGCCTACGATTTCAGGGTCGAAAGTAATAGCTGCATTTCTCTTGTTGTAACCTGTTGCTAAACGAAGCTCTGTGCCTGCTGCATACTCAAGCTTCTTAGCCGGTGCAGGAGTAGCTGTTGCTTCAGCCTGCTGATTGTCATTGTTTGTTGTGCCGGCATTGTTATCGTTATTTGTTGTGCCAGCGTTGTTGTTCTCAACCGGAGCCTTTGTTGGGTCTACGAGCTCGTTACCCTTAGAGCCACATGCCATCATACCAACAGACATAGCCAGTACGAGAACTAAAGAAAGAATTCTCTTTTTCATGTTTTTTACCCTCCATTTTTAATTCTTTTCTTTTTATCATTAATGCTTCCGCAATAATAACCTGAAATTATTCCTTTACGCCACCCATGTTAACGCCCTTGGCGAAATACTTCTGGATGAAAGGATAGATAATGAGTACCGGAATAATGGAACATACAATTAAAGCAAAGATAACGGAGTCAGCCGCATATGCTTCGTTCCAACCGGCCATGATATCCGGATCCTGGAATTCTTCGAGTTTTAATCGAATGAATACCTGGAGCGGATGCTCGTTTAAGTTGCTGATCATCTGTCTTGCCCAGAAGTAACCGTTCCATCTGGAAAGAGCAAAGAATAAAGCAACTGTAGCAATAGTGGACTTACTCATTGGAAGATAAACATTCGTAAGAACCTGGAAC
>JAZSEW010000064.1:0-2893 GCA_045531895.1 Lachnospiraceae bacterium | reverse complement strand
ATGGAGCTTGCCAAATCAGCTCTTTCCGAAACCACCGGCCCCATTTCCCAGATTGCCTTCAGTCTGGGCTTTTCCGATGCTCACAATTTTTCCAACGCCTTTCACAAGGTTACCGGGCTCTCGCCGTCAGAATATCGGGCCAGCTACAACAAGCATAATGTATTTCAGAAATAAATCGACTTGCTTGCACTTATATTCTGCAATACAATTACCTTTCCTTGCACTCCTGGCATCTGCCCAAATTCACTCTGCCTCGGCCGCCAAAAGAGACAAACTCCGATACTTCTTTTACTTCTCCGCAAAACTCGCACCGTATCCAACGTTCTCCTGAGACATCCAAAACCGGTTGCTCCTGTTGATTCATGTACTGCAAAATGGAGTCCTTGCGAGATTGATAATCTTCTCCGGCCGCCTCCCTGACATGGACTCGACTGTCCCTAATTTCTCTGTCCTTACGCAGCGTCTCATATTGCTTTCGCAAATATTCTTTTTCTTCCTCCACCTGCTCTTTATACACCGCAAAAGCCAATTGCTTTTCCTCTATAAAAGCGTTGTACTCGTCCTCAAATCCACGGGTAGTCAGCACGCCGTCCTCAAAGTACAAATCACTTACATACGCTTCGTAAGAAAATAATTTGGGATAATTCTCGGAAATCATTTCCTGTCCGTCTACCAAATAAGAATTGGGATCCTCCCTGTAGTGAGTCACATGTTTCCCATCATACCCCACTACAATCAAATCCTTTTTCTTCGACTCATTTAGACAGAATCGTTTCATAAAGTATGTGTGGTCTTCCGCAATTACCTTTCCGGGCTGATCCGCCACCAGCCAAACCACTTGTATTCCCGCTCTATCATACTCTTCCTGTAACTTCTCCACATCATTTACATTTGTGGCTTTGGTTCCAATTTCTATAGCTGTTTTCGTACCATCTTCCCACTCAAAATACAAATGACTGTAATGATGAGGCAGCACCTTGATTTCCATCCTTACCGGATAATCACATGCCTTAAAATGCTCATATAAAAGCACTCTCAAACCATGGAATACACCTGCACTTTTCTCAAACAGCACATAATCACATTCTGCATTATCCCTATGAGCAAAATATGGCTCTCTAATTTCTCCGTGACAATACTTTAAAATAGGGCTTAAGCACCCCTCATCCGGACATCTGAGTTCCCCACTATAACTTGCCTTGCGAATTTCTTTTTCTATCTCGTAATTTTCTGCCACTTCGCAGGCCACCAATGTTCTTCCATTCCAAATTGCGTTCTCCATAACACCCTCCACGTACTAATAAATACATCATAGTACATCTTCACCTCTGCCACAAGAAAAACACACAAAAAAACCATGCCGTATGGCAGCAGCATGGTTTTTTGTCCGGATTTCATCCTATCCTTCCTCTCCGGCACAATCCTTAATAACAAACTTGGCAACAAATACTCACTCGAGGTAGGGCTCGCGCTTGTCATTTGTGTTTCCGTTCATTCTCAAGTCATGATACCTTTGACTTATTCAAGGACTCCGCTCCTACTTCCGCCTACATTCTCTATGGTTCTTTATTGGGGTTGCCATCAGCATATCTAAAACAACCAAAAGAAATTGCAGTGCAAACAACAGAAAATATGAGCGAACATGCATGCAAAAGCATGCATCAAATCCTTTTATTGATTTTATACTAGCAAAACAAACCGCTCATTTCAATACACATGGAATAACAGGGCGTCTCACCCTTTCAAGTGGGAATATATGATTCCAAGTTGCCATTTTCACGTTTTACTTTCCACTTCCTACCGCTTGGCATCTTAAACATTATTTTCGGCATTTTATACATAAATAATATTGACAGCAGCGCAAAAAAGTCATATAACAAAAATATAAACCATCATTGGGGAGGATCTTATGGAAAAGCATGGTAAAATCTGCATTATTATGGCAAATATGACCGATGATTTTCGGGATGAGTATGTGGTTGGTATGGAAAAGCAGGCGAACCGTCTGGGCTACGCCACCTATGTGTTTTCCATGCCCTTACTGGATGAGTTGCATCTTAACAATGAAGATGCCATTTATGAGCTTATAGATTTTGAAGATTATGATGGTGTTATCTTTTTTGAAGACTCTTTTTCTGCCCAAAAGGGCCTAGGTACACAAATCGAAAAAATTATTCAGAAAAAATGTCAGAAACCGGTTGTGGTCTTAGGCGACTCTCTCAACTATGCCGAGACTCTCTTTGACGATAACAGTACCGGTTGCGAAATGCTTACAGACCATATGATTGAAAAACATGACTGCGCCCTCTTATATTTCTTGGGCGGTCAACCGGGACAAATTTCCAAGAATGATTTAGGATTTATTCGTTCCTTGGAAAAGCATGGGCTTCCTTGTACAGACGAGAATATGGTATATGGCGGATATTGGATGGAATGTGGTGAAAATCTTGCTAAGGATATTGCTTATCATACCGTAGAAATGCCGGACGCTGTTATTTGCCAGGATGACACCGTTGCTCTCTTCTTCATCAAAGCCCTGACCAAATATGGCATTCGGGTTCCGGAAGATATTAAAGTGGCAGGATATGGTGCGCGTAATGATTCCCGCAACAACATTCTCTCCATTACCACCTTTCCAAGCAACGCCCAATACACCGGCCGTTTGGCTATGGCAAGGTTGCATGCTCTGATTGCAGGCTGCCTCGTGCCACCCGTCGCCATGCCCAAATGTGATGTTATACCGGGTATGAGCTGCGGTTGCGGAGATTATAAACCGGATGATATACGCATGCTCTTAGAAAAACACGAGAAGCAACGAATGCAAAACATTTTTTTCAACAACAGTCAGTTGGAAGAAAAACTCATCGATTGCCGGGAATATAAGGAATTGTTT
>JAZSEW010000054.1:0-19192 GCA_045531895.1 Lachnospiraceae bacterium | reverse complement strand
TTACATTATAACATGTAACGGAGGAAAGATGGTTGTCGTTAGCCATCTTTTTTCTCTTTTTAGGGGAAAATTTAGCGGAGACTGTGACCTGGTTTGGTCACAGCCTCCGCTGTTCTGGACTATCTATTTCCCGACAGCCCCAACTCTTTTTTAAGCATTATTTCGCACTCAATTTCCGTTTTCTGTAGAGGGTATACGTCATTACAACTAATAAAGCAAGCATTATCAGGTGCTCCAACACAGAAAACACATTATCCATCAGCGGGTTCCGATACGCATCTGTCGGCGCTTCCGAGGAAAACGCAATAACGCAGAGAATAATTCTATATATCGCATATGCGCCGGATACAATATAAACCGGTATAGGACTCATTTTCTTTTTTCCAGAAAAAAAACAAACGCAAAGAAGCAGGCAACACATATTCAATAGTAAATAACCGGTCAAAGGTACCGACGATATGCCCTCTGGTAAGGAAAACGCATTGCGAAGTCCAATTAAAAGTGATATCCCAAAATAACTGCCATAAATCAATAACGCTGTTTTTGCATTGATTCTGTCTAACAATGCGTAAACCAGACTAATTCCCAACAGGATGGTAAGAAGGAAATACTTCGGTGTCTCACTGTTATACACTAAAACATTGCCGTCCTCAAAATAGAAATTGGTTAACTGTACAATGCTAAGAAACAGAAGGCTCATAAATGCCAGGGACAACAAAATCAGCTGCCCTCTCTTTGCCGTTGCACTTTCCAAAATTGCGTTTTTCTCCGCATAAAGCTTCATATCATCATCGGTTAATAAATCATCTAAGGAAACCTCCAAAAACTGCGCCATCTTTTTGGCTGTCATCAGGTCCGGATAGCGGGAGCCTCCTTCCCATCGGGATACTGCCTGTCGTGTAACAAATAAATAGTCCGCCAGTGTTTGTTGTGTAAGTCCTTTTTCTTCTCTTACTCTTTTTAAGTTTTCTCCGAATTCTGCCATAAACATCATTCCTTTCCTTGTTGTACTTACTGCAGCAACCTCATTGTACTTCAAACTTTTGAATAAGGAAAGCAACATCTTAAAAATACTTTGTTGACACAACGGTAACAACACAAAAAGACCGTGGAATACGCGGTTTTCCCATATTCCACGGTCTTTTTACTTTTACAATGTTTTCTACTGAATATCCAGCTCCGGCGGCACATCAATTTCATCCGAAACATACTTACCGTTCTTTTTACGCTGACGGACACACTCCGTCAACAAGTATTCAATCTGTCCGTTTACCGACCGAAAGTCATCTTCTGCCCACGCAGCTATGGCGTCATACAACTTGGCTGACAACCGGAGCGGGACCTGCTTTTTCCCTGTATCTGCCATTGCTTAGTACAGGCTGCCGGAATTTACGATTGGCTGCGCATCCCGGTTGCCACAAAGAACTACTAAAAGATTGGAGACCATGGCTGCTTTTCTCTCCTCATCTAGCTGGACCACATTCTTTTCATTTAAACGCTCCAGCGCCATTTCCACCATACCAACGGCACCATCCACAATCATCTTTCTGGCATCAATGATTGCAGATGCCTGCTGACGCTGCAGCATGACTGCTGCAATTTCTGTTGCATAAGCGAGGTAAGTAATTCTTGCTTCGATAATTTCAATACCGGCTTCTTCTACACGCTGTTGAATTTCATCACTGATACGCTTTGCAACCACATCACTGGAACCACGCAGACTGCCTTCGTCCGCAATGCCATCACCGGTGGTATCCACGTTCGGAGCCACATCATAAGGATACAGACGCACAATGTTTCTTAACGCGCTGTCACACTGTAAGGAAAGGAACTCCTTATAATTGTTTACATTAAATACTGCCTTTGCAGTATCACGCACTCTCCAGGTTACCGCAATACTGATTTCCACCGGATTACCAAGGCAGTCATTAATTTTCTGACGGCTGTTACTTAAGGTCATAATCTTTAAAGGAATCTTTTTATCTAACAGTTCTGTAGTAGTTGCTGCCACTTTCACATCACCGCTCTGATTTAACTTAGTAGCCGCTGCCGGATTATAGCTGGTGCAGAACGGATTTACCCAATAGAATCCTTCTTCCTTTAGCGTACCAATATACTTACCAAACAACGTAAGAACTACTGCTTCCTGTGGCTTTAATACCTTAAGACCACACAATGGAATCCAACCCAGACACAATACCGCAATGCTGATAATGAGTAATGTCGGATTACCGGCATATATCACTCCGTTAACCCGTCTGCCATTTCCCACAATCATTCCACCGATAATACATCCTGCAATAGCTGCCACCAAAACTAATAAGTTGATAAGCAGTACTGCCATACCGTTCTTTTTCCCTTGTAATACTTTTTCTTCCATAACAAATCCTCCTTGTAACATCTTTTCATTTTATGCCCAGAATCTATCTGATATCAAAATCATATCACTTTAGTTTCACTTTGTCAATATGTTCCACAAAAGAAAATTTTTATCAATAATATATTGACAGATAACTCTTTGTTCATTATAATAATAGTAACAATTATCATTTTATGCAAAGGAGGGTTTCTATGGCAGGCGTCAAATTCAGTAGGCAGCGTCAGGCAATTATCGATTACCTGTGCAGTACCAAGGAGCATCCCACTGCTGAAACAGTTTATACCAATGTCCGCGTCAATTATCCCAATGTCAGCCTTGGCACGGTATACCGTAACCTGAATCTTTTAGCAGATGAAGGAGAAATTCTCCGCTTAACCTGCGGTGATGGTTCTGACCGATTTGATGGCAATCCAAAGCCACACTATCATTTTTTATGTAACGGATGTGGTCGGGTGTTAGATTTAATGATGGAGCCTATGAACCATATTGATATCTTAGCAGCAGCCGGGTTTGACGGAACTATCGAAGGGCACTCTGTTCTCTTTCATGGAAAATGTCCAAATTGCAAAAAATGATAAAATTTATCATTTAGGTGTTGACAAGATAAGAAAAACATGGTAGTATCAAATCAGTAACAATTACTGATATCGTTGCACTCAAGAAAAGTTATAAAGAAGCATATAAATTATTCAAAAAACAAGGAGGATTATATTATGGCAAAGTATGTATGTAGTGTTTGTGGTTATGTTCATGAAGGTGACGCAGCTCCGGCAGAATGTCCGGTATGTCACGTAGGTGCAGAAAAGTTCAAGTTACAGGAAGAAAAGATGACCTGGGCAGCTGAGCACGTTGTAGGTGTAGCACAGGGCGTTCGCGAAGATATCCTTATGGATTTACGTGCTAACTTCGAAGGCGAATGCAGCGAAGTTGGTATGTACCTTGCAATGGCTCGTGTAGCTCACAGAGAAGGTTACCCTGAAATTGGTCTTTACTATGAAAAGGCTGCCTGGGAAGAAGCTGAACATGCTGCAAAGTTCGCTGAATTACTTGGCGAAGTAGTAACTGATTCTACAAAGAAGAACTTAGAGTTAAGAGTTGCTGCTGAAAACGGCGCAACTGCCGGTAAGTTCGATTTAGCAAAGAGAGCCAAAGAATTAAACCTTGACGCTATCCATGATACCGTTCATGAAATGGCAAGGGACGAAGCTAGACATGGTAAGGCATTTGAAGGATTGCTCAATCGTTACTTCGGTTAATACAAAAACCTTAAATAATAAGCATTTCAAGAGGTAGCTCCTGTACTGGGGCTATCTCTTTTTATGGTCTGAAATAGTGGTTTATGCAACCTCATGTGGCACGATTGTGGCATGGCTTACTCTTTTACTGGTTACTAATCATTCAATGTGGCATCCATCCGTGTGGCCTATAATGTCGTTACGTTTTTATTCTATGCTTTTTATTTGAAACCAAATCATTCTATGTACATTTTCTTCAAAAACTGATTGAATTTTCAGCAAAATACGCATATTATAATTATAGAAGAACACTTCTCAAGAAGCATACTCGTAGAAAATGCTTTCCTTGCCTTTGAAGTAGAATCCGTGATGGAATGCGGGGACTATGGAGGTTTACAAAGGTGGCAACTTACCATAATCCATCTTAGCTTCGGCGAAAGAAAGTTGTATTTACTAAAGGATTTGAAAGCCAACTCAAAGGTTCGCAGGATATTGTCTATATTTTCTTAAAACAGTGAGATAGTTCTGAAAAAGTAATCTTTATTTTATTGAACATCTTTCTACTTTATGCTATAATAATATTACACCGAATAAGCAGCATCCGGTGTAATACTTGCGAAAGAAGGAGATTTACTTATGGCAAAGAAAAATGGGGCACAATCTGTAGAAACAATTCCGGGAAGACATATTGTACTTTCCGCAGGAGTAGGAAAAACAAATATTGATGAGCTTAAGTGGCTTACCCAAACTGTTTTAGAGGAAGCAAAAGCATGGAAAACAAGTGGCTGGGCATATATTGCAGACTGTTCTCAGATGAGTCCGGTATCTCCGGCAGAAGGCACCGAACTTGTACATATGACACAGTCATTTGTAGAAGCCGGATGTAAAGCATTTGGTTTTGCAGAGGGTAAAAGCATCATGTTAAAGGTTCAGGCACAGAAAAACACTGAACGTTCCCAGACCGGCGTTATTGAAGGTCACTTCGCTACAGTTGAAGAAGTACTTGACTGGTTAAAAAACGATATTCATATCTAAACAACACAGGGAAGTTGCCAAACCGGCACCTTCCCTGTATAATTCCATATTTTCTTTCAAGTAACTATAATTTCTCTACGAAAGTAACCATCGCTTTTGTCAGATACTCCACATTTTCTTTCCGACATTTCGTATCAAAATAGGTATGTATTCTTGCCACATATAAACCAATCGGCGACTTTTTCAAAGAACACACGCCAATACCTTTCCTAAAATTCATCTGGTCAGAGGGAAACATCATAAACTTCATCTTTCGACAAAGATATTTCACATCCGCCCCCTTCTCTTCTTTTTTCAGAGCATCAACAAACAACCGGTATTTTGTATCTTTCCGGGACTTGCTGTCTGCCATGGTAACAATGTTTTCTCCATCACCCACACAGTCAAAGTTAATCAGCATTTTTTCTTTCATCTCTTTTTTGTGCTTCTTATAAAAAAATGCTGAGCCAAACAAACCTTTTTCTTCATTATCAAAATAAATAACGCAGACTTTCTTTCGTTGCTCTTCCGATAAGCTTTCCAGAATACGGATCAATGTAATAACTCCGGAAGTATTATCATTTGCCGTGTGCTTATTACGAAAACCCACCATCAGTTGAATCATCAATGCTATTAGTGTAAAAAGAAAAACAAAGTATGCCACTGTTCCACTACCGACAATCAGTCCGGTTACAAAGCCCACCAAAGCAGTGGATATCAGAATCATAATAGCAAGCACTATCTGGTAACCCCAGAACAGCACCGGATTTGTCGGTGCCATAAAATTAGGAAATGGCATCCAGGCACAGGTATCATAATGGGCACCAAAAAAAACTTCTGCCTCCTCCGGATTACCTACAACAATATTACGGCTTTTGAATAAACCGCTTCCTTTTTCTTCCACGGTAATATCCTTTTCCTGATTATAACCGGATTTTGCAAGACGAGTTTTCATGTATTCAATAAATTCTGTTTTTTGCTTGTTGGATTTTCTTATCTCATAATTGGTTAATATTTCATCCTGCATGATTCTTGTCCTCCCGGTTGCTTTATCCCTTTACTATGATAATTATATAAAAAATAAGAAATATTCGCAACTAATTTTACACTACTTACTTTTTCCCGTTCAAGCTCCGCACTTCTGCCACCAGACAGCAGCAGAATATGATTTCCACAAAAACCATCACTCCTGCTACAGCTGTCGCCGGATATCGAAGTCCCAGCATTAATGCCAGCACCGGTATCACGCCGGCAAACACAAAGTAGGATTTTGACAAATACAGCCAGCCGTATGGCAGCAAATGCGCTCCGAAAATCATGGCGTATACCATCACTAATTTTCCCGGAGAGGCTACAAATACCCACATCGCAATCAAAAGATAAATCATCTGATTTATAGTAAAAATGATTCCCAGACTTGTTAACGGATTACTCTTCCCCTGAAAATCCACCTTAATCAATTTTGATATTCCAAAGGCAATCGGGCATAGCGGCACCGATGCGCAAAAGGTCAGCATATTCTTCATCATCAGAGATACCGGCAGCATCTGTGCCACAAAAATAATTGTCCAGATAATTACCGAGGTCAAAATAAAATGAAGTCCCTTTTTCTGCTGCTTTGCACAATCCATTCTCAATTCTTTTACTTCTGTAAATACGTCTCTTTTATTCTCCATGTTCCCTGCTCCTTTTCCGCAAACTTCCGTTTCTTACAAAAATCCTCTTGAAGCCGTTAAATCATAGTACCCCAAGAGGATTGCTCTTAAATTATTTTATTCAATTACCAGCGCCGCCGAACCATATGCCTTAATTGGCCGACCTGCCTCATCAAACTCTGTGGTATAACGTACCCGAAAAGGAATGCGCTGTTCAGTTAACGGAATTACTGCCTCCAGCTCCTTTACACCATTCTCTATCTGACGATGCCAGTCACGATACATATCATGTACTTCCGGTGGGAACACACCCGTTTCAAAAGCACTTTCCGGATAGTTGGTAAGCACCTGCGGGAAGCCCAAATCGCGCATACAGCGGAAGCAAGGATCCATTTCCTTTGTTGCCACATTGTACTCCCAGTAGTAGATATTTACCTGCTCACTGGCCATCTTAAACCGGCGCTCGCTCTCCAGAATTTCCATGTAATGCTTCATTTCATTTGTTACGTTATGAATCATGGCATAGAACAAATAGCTGGTATCACTCTTACCGATAATCTGAACATTGCTTCGGATGCAGATACGTTCTTCTCCGCAGCAGGCAGAATGCATATTACGCCAGGTGTCACACTCCTGTTCTTCCATAGTGTCAATGGCACGCTGCAGCATATCCAGATAAACCTTTTTATTTTCTTCATCAAAGGTAGACAACATGTCATTCTCGATAATTTCTTTTTCTGTCAGATTCATGCCCATTTCACGAAGATACTTCTTGTTAACACGAAGCACCTCCAGCTTGCCATCATGATAATCGAAAATAGCTGCACCACCAACGTAATTGCTGAAAATTAAGGTTTCCTGAGACTTTGGATCCCAGAAATCACAGGAATTTAGTGTATCAATCATTTGCATCTGTGGATTCAGACTACTCATGTTGTCTCCTGTAAGGAGTTCTACATACTGTTCCTCCGGCAATGGTCTGGAATACAGGTAACCCTGTATATAATTACAGCCAATGCTGCGCAGGAAGTCTGCCTGTTTTAAGGTTTCCACGCCCTCGGCAATCACCGGCACATGCAGCCACTTCGCCATACGGACCACTGCACTTAAAATGGTACCTCCACGAGAATTATTAGACTCCTCTGACAAGAACAGCATATCTAATTTGATGACATCCATCTCGATGTCTTTCAATACATTCAGAGAAGAATATCCGCTGCCGAAGTCATCCATTTCCACAATATATCCATAAAGATGCAGGCGCTTAATCATTTCATTGACCTGCTCATTACTGCCCATAATCGCAGACTCCGTAATTTCCACCCGAAGATATTTTGCCGGAATATCGTATTTGGAACGAATCCCTTCCAGCTTTTCTGCAAAATCCGTCAGAAAAATATCATGACGGCAAAAATTGGTCGACACCGGAATCATCGGAAGACCCTTGTCGCGACATCTCTTTAAAAATTCACAAGCCTGTTCAAATACATAGAAGTCAAGCTTGGAAATATAACCGTTCTTTTCAAAAATCGGAATGAAAATACCCGGTGAAATCAAACCACGCTCAGGATGTTTCCAACGAACCAGTGCTTCTGCACCGATAATGGTGCCATCTTCATGATTATACTGTGGCTGATAATATAATACAAAATGCTTTTCTTCCAAAGCTGTACCGGCGATGGCAAGAATGTCCTGCTCGGTCAGCATGGCCGCACGTAAAGATTCCTGATAATAGCTTACCTTAATGGTATAACTGCCTTTGATGGTAGACTGGGCAAGGCGGGCACGGTCAATCATCATACCTGCCGGGAGAACCGTATCACAGGTCACATAAATGCCCATATTGCACATAATCTCAAACGGAAGGTCAAAATCTGAAATATCATCCATCAGCTTATCTACCATAACTCCCAGTTCCTTACCTGAGGTTTTGGTGAAGAAAAGGAAGCGGTCAGCATTGGAGCGACAGGAAAAATCCTCCGGCTTCAATGCTTTTTGCAATACCGTACCAACATGTTTTAACAGCCGGTCGCCCTCTTCATTTCCGAATATATCATTCACCGCTTTAAAACGAATAATATCAAAGCAGACCATCGCATAATCTCCGGCAAGGATACCTTTTTCGTCCTCACGGATAATATGTTCTACTGCATCGCAAAATGTATTGTGCTGCAGTAAACCGGTCAGAACATCCCGTCCGCTCATTTCAATTTCTGCCAGTTCATCCTCAATATCAACAAAGGTGACACTAATCAGACTGCCCGGTACCGGAGAAACAATGCCCACGCAATACCACCTGAAGTTGCCATCAGCACCCTTTAAATGCATTTCACTGAAATATACCTGTGGTTTATCAGATGTAGCAACTTCATACAATTTTGCCCCAAGCTTATCCACTGCTTCCTCGCAAGCAATGCCATCCTCTCTCAAAATCCGGTCCAGCGGACGAGTATCAAATGTACCGCCAAAGAATTCCTCTGCATTTTCTGGATACTGAAACTTTTTCTGAATACAGTCATAAGTAACTAAAAGATTAACCTCATACGACCGCGCATTTCTTCTGCTATTTCCCATAAGCTGTTCTCCCCAACCACTTAAGATTGTTCACTTTATCCAACTATAATAACTACTCCTTATTATGCCAAATTTCTCGCTTTTTTTCAACGCTTTCTTTATAAAATTTATTATTTTGTTATTTTTCAACAAAGTACTTGTTCATTTCATAAAGTACTTGCTCATATTTCCTTAAAAAGGTACAATAGGAACAGAATACATACCTAAATTATCAAACAAACAGGAGGCTTGCATGAAACATTCTCTAAATTTTGATCATCTGACCTTAGGGGTCTGCTACTATCCGGAGCACTGGGACAACTCCATTTGGAAAGATGATTTGCATCGTATGAAGGAATACGGCATTGAAGTTATCCGCATTGCTGAATTTGCTTGGAATAAATTTGAACCTCACGAGGGTGAGTTTACGTTTGATTTCTTTGATACATTTATGGACCTTGCCCTTGCAGAAAACATGAAGGTTATTTTCTGTACACCAACAGCCACCCCACCTGCCTGGATGAGTCAAAAGTATCCTGAAATTTTGAACGCTGATGCGGACGGTCACTTAATCCATCATGGTATGCGCCGCCAGTACAATATGAATTCCACAAAATACAGGGAATTCACTGCCCGTATTGTAGAAAAATTAGCAGAACACTATTGCAAGTACCCAAACATTATTATGTGGCAGTTAGACAACGAAATCAACTGCGAATGCGACCGCTATTATTCCGAAAGTGACCATAAGGCCTTCCGTGAATATGTAAAGAATCGCTTTGGTACATTAGCAAACTACAACAAAGAAATCGGTGCTGATTTCTGGAATCAGACGTATACCGATTGGGAAGAAGTATACCTGCCACGCCGTACCAACTTTGGAGCCATGGGAAACCCTCATGTAGATTTGCTGGAAAAGCATTTTATTTCTGACACAGTCATCAGTTACTTTAAGTTACAGGCGGACATTATCAGAAAATACACGAAAGCTCCGATTACTACAAACGGTATTTTTGGACACATTGATTATCATAAGCTGGTAGGCGAAGTACTCGATTTCATCACCTACGACAACTACCCGAACTTTGCCTTTGAAAAGAATTTGGATATTTCGAAGCAAAATGGTCTTCGGGACAGAAACACCTCCTACAACCTGTCCACCATCCGCTCCATCTCTCCGGTGTTCGGTATTATGGAACAGCAGTCCGGTCCTTCCGGCTGGAATTTCCGCATGGTACATGCCACGCCAAAGCCGGGGCGTCTGCGTTTTTGGACCTTACAGGCAATTGCCCACGGTGCTGACTTTGTCAGCTTTTTCCGTTGGCGCACCTGCACCTTCGGTACAGAAATTTACTGGCATGGTCTTCATGACTATGATAACCGCCCAAACCGCAGAACGGCAGAGCTTTGTCAAACTTACAGGGATCTCCGGAAGCTACAGTCTCTTTGCGGCAAAAAATATGTTGCAGAAGCCGCTATTTTAAAGGATTATGACAATATGTGGGACGGCGAAGAGGACCTGTGGCATTCCGAAGCGGATCGCATCAGTAACGACGGCTGGTTTAGAGCCTTTCAGAAAAAACATGTGCCTTTTGATTTCAAGTACATTACCGACGAAACCGCATTGGATGAATTAAAGAACTATAAGCTGTTGGTTTATCCGCATCCAACTATTTTTACAGAGCAGAGAGCCTCACTGTTGAAAGCCTATGCCGAACAGGGAGGTACTATCATTTTCGGTTGCCGTACCGGCTATAAGAAGCTGAACGGAAGCTGCTACATGATGCCGATGCCGGGCTATGCGTCAGAGCTGGTAGGTGCCGAAGTCGAGGAATTTACTTTCCTGTCTCCATATGATGAGGCACAGTATGCCACCATTGGCGATGGTAAAATCAGTGCTCCATGCTTTAATGACGTACTGAGAATAACTGATGGAAAAGCCATTGGTACCTTTGACTCCAATTACTATGCAGGAAAACCAGCGATTTCCGTAAAAAATCTTGGCAAGGGTAAAGCATACTATTTTGGCGGAGCCTTTGGGGAAGATACGGCAAAATACTTTATCGAAAAAGAAGGACTTGCTACACCACTGGGAATTAATAAACTTATTGAGATTCCGGAAGAAATTGAAGTAGCAGTAAGAGGTAGCTATATAATTCTGCTGAATTATGAAGATGAGGCAGTCACCATGCAATGCAGCGGTATATTCAAAGAATTAATTTCAGATACTGTAGTGAAAAACCAGATAGTGATTAACGGTGGAGATGCTATAGTATTAGAACAGATGTAGGAAATATATATATCATATATAAAGGGTGGCTAAACCTATGAATTATCATAGATTTAACCACCCTCTTTTCTTTATTTTCTATTATTTAATCGCGAAGCTCAAAGGCTGCTACCATCTGTTCCAACAACTGTGCCTGTGCTGAAAGCTCTTCACTAATCGCAGAGGTTTCTTCTGCTGTTGCAGAATTACTCTCAACAACTGTAGAAATCTGGCTGATGCCGTCTTCGATTTCTTTCAGCATCTCCGCCTGTGCTTTAGCGGACTCCGCTGTATCAGATGCTATTGTCGCAAACGCTTCCATGCTTTCCAATACGGTTCCCATGGCTTCTACCGTGTGATCCACAATCTTATTTCCATTTTCAATCTCTTCCAAAGATTTACTAATCAATGTTCTTGTAGCCACAGCAGACTGTGCACTATCAGCGGCCAGTTTGCCAATCTGGTCAGCAACTACGGCAAAGCCTCTGCCAGCCTCGCCGGCTCTTGCTGCTTCAATAGAAGCATTCAAAGATAACAGATTTGTCTGGGAAGCAATATCCTCAATCGCCACAATAATATGTTCAATTTCTTTCGATGTCTCGTTAATACGCTCCATCGCACCGGTAAGCGCATTGATTTCTTCTTTGCTCTTTTCAGCATTTTCTGCGGAAGCCTTTGCAGAAGCTGCTGCCGCTACCGACTTATCTGCACTGTCTTCCACAATATTAGAAACATTACCAACCGTTGCCATAAGCTGCTGCACAGCACCTGTCTGCTCTGATGCACCTTCTGCAAGCATCTGTGCACTTCCTGCAAGCTGGCCTGCACCTGTCATAACCTGACCTGCCGTGCCATTGATTTTTGTCAAAGTTTCATTCAGGGAACGATTCATCTTTCTTATGCTTGTAATTAATGTTTCAAAGTCACCGACATAACTGCTTTCTGCAGCAGTATGAATGTTGAAATTGCCGTCCGCCATCTTGCTTAACAGCACTCCCATATCATTGATCACCAGCTTCATTTCATCGCAGGCTGCCCTGAAATCGTCTGCCAGTTCTCCAAATTCATCTTCACTGTGATAGTCAATATGAATGTCGAGTTCTCCACGCTTCAACTGCTGTGCTGCATGCTGAATTTCCTTCACAGGATTCAGCATAAGGGCTGTCAGCCTCTTTCTCCATTTCATACACAGCATAACGCTGATTGCACTGACAATTACCAGAGTCAGATAAATAATCACAACAAGAGAGCTTATTCTGCCATATGCTGTAGCCGCCTGGGCATCTGCAAATTCTCCAATCTTTATCAAAATGTTCTGCATTTCCTCTGTTGCATTGTTATAGGAACCATTAAACACTTCCAAAGCTCCATAATTATCCCCTGCTTTCACAAGTTCAATAACCTTATTTTGCTCAGCCTCCAGCGTTCCTAAATCCGCCTGTAATTCTGCCGTCATTTCTTTATCACTAAAGCTTTCTAACAAAGCCAATACATTTGTCTTTACACGTTCTGCATATGTATTTGCATCCGTAATTTTTTGCTGCTGCATATTGTCTGTTGTAGTAATTGCCCATAATACATTTTTACCGGATAACTGCAAGTCTCTTCTGATTTCCAGCTGCAGTTTTTCATTTACATAGGACTCATTATAAAAGCGTTTTACATTGGCATTAATCATATAAACCCCGGCAATTGCCACGATGGCTGCCACAATAAAAGCTCTTAATATCACCGTGAATGCTTTCTTAAATTTCTCCTCCACCTTATAATTTTTTAGTTTGTCTGACATTTCTGCTCCTCCTCGTAAGTAAGATTTCTGTTTTTTTCGAAAACTCAGTGCTATTTTACCACAATCTGCCACTCTATATCAACTATTTTCTTACTAATCTTCTCTTTAGGAACAATTTTTTTGGAAGTGGATGGGGTAGGACTCGAACCTACGGTGTTTCCATGTCACAGATTTACAGTCTGCTGCCTTCGCCACTAGGCTACCCATCCATAGCAACCCCTGCGGGAATCGAACCCGCGTTTTCAGCGTGAAAAGCTGATGTCCTGGCCTCTAGACGAAGGGGTCATATGGGAGCAGCGTCTTCTTACACTGCTCCTTTTTCATTGCTTTGTTGCTTAATTTCCAACGCATTTATTATGCGCTAACCTTTACTGTATTTACCGTGTCCAGCACTAAAACATCATCTATGGACACACCAAACACTGCTGCCAGAACCACTAAATTATCAATGGTTGGCAGAGCAGCACCATGCTGCCACTTGTAGATTGCCTGGGGTGTTGCGAATCCAAACACATCCTGCAAATCCTTTACGGAAAGTCCTGCCTTTGCCCGCAATGCACTGATATTCCGGCCTGTCTTTGCCATATTGATCGTCGGTATATTACACATCTTTTTTCCTCCTGTTCCGGCTTACTGAAACCGGAACAGTAAGAACAAAATCATGCCCTAATCCCGATTTCAGTTCGCCTTGAAATTAAATATTGGTTTCAGCACCTCAATGACATCTACGGATTCCCGGATAACATCAATAATGTCCTCCAGAGCCTTGTACGCCATCGGTGCTTCATCTAAGGTTGCTTCGTTGACGGAGGTAGTATAAATTCCCTCCATCGTTTTCCTGTAATCCTCCAAGGAAAGGGTTTCCTTGGCCTTGCTTCTGGACATGAGTCTTCCGGCACCGTGAGGCGCAGAATAGTTCCAGTCCGGATTTCCCCTGCCGACAGCAAGGACACTTCCATCCCTCATATTAATTGGAATCAGCACTTTTTCCCCTTTATGGGCCGCAATTGCGCCCTTTCTCAAAATCATTTCACCTGTATCAATATAATTATGAATGGTATGGAATGCTTCTCCACCGGTTAGTCCGGTGCGTTCTAATAAAACCTCTGCCATCTTTTCGCGGTTCCGTCTTGCAAAACGCTGACAGATTTCCACATCGTGGAGATAGTCTTCAAAGTAGGTGCCGTAAAGGAAACACAAATCCTCTGGCATGGTAGCCTGTCTGGCTTCCCAGGCAATAGCCTTTAACGCCGCCTGAATTTCGCTGCGTCTTCCCTGTTCCTTATAGGTACGGATAATTTCCTCTCTCTGCTGAAAATAGGTTTCCTTACCCTTATTCAAGTCAACCGCTAACTGCTGGTAAATTTCTGCCACCTGCTTGCCAAGATTCCGGCTGCCGGAATGAATGACCAGGTATTTGGTACCATCTGACGCCTCATCAATTTCAATGAAATGGTTGCCGCCACCCAAAGTTCCGATGCTTCGTTCCAGCCACTTCGTATTTTTCAGTTCCCGGTAGCAGCGCAGTTCTTCTAAATCGAACCGCTCCTGACGTCCTTCCCAGATATTCATGCCGGAAGGAATGAAGTGTGCCGCCTCATCCATCCTGGCAAAGTCAATATCTGCCTTACCAAGATTCACGGTGTACATACCACAGCCGATATCCACACCCACGATGTTCGGCACTGCCTTGTCCACAATGGTCATAGTAGTTCCGATGGTGCACCCCTTTCCGGCATGTACATCCGGCATGATGCGGATTTTGCTGCCTTCTGTGAATTCATAATCACACATTCTTCTAATCTGCTCTATTGCTTCGCCCTCTACTACCTTGGCGTAGCAAAGGGCGGTGTTAACTTTTCCCTTAATCTCAAACATCCTGAATTCTCCTTTCTTTCAACATAAAAAGACCGCCTACCCATATAGATAAGCGGTCTCAAAATCCATGTATCGAATTACCGGCTTTCGCCTTTATTCTGCCCGTTTCCCGGGAAGTGTATTCTTACAGTTATTTTGCCTTATCTTATATGAGCACATGAAAACTAAACTCTGTTCATAACGTTCTTCCAGAGCTTCGAGGTACTGTTCACTATAAAGATCATACGCAAAAATAACTGTTCTCATGACGTTTCCTTTCTGGACAAAAGTCCGCTTTTCTAAAAAATTCTTTGTCTGCTTCTATCAAGCAATTCACTTTACATATCGGAGTATAACACAAAAAAATTTAGTTGTCATTATACTTGTGGTATAAAATGTTAAACAACTCACTAACCATACCTTTGAGCAGCATTATGTATGCTTGTGTTCCACCACCTGTTTTCATGTAAATTATGCCTATGGCCATATGCTTTAATCAGAGACATTTTTATATTATGGAAATATTGTAACATTATAGCATCGATTTAATTTCTAAATCAGCGTTTACTTCCTTTGCTTTCTCTAATGCTTTATCTACATCCTTGTGGTCTATTTTTCCCTGATATAATTCATTCATAATTACCGGAAAACGACTTCCCCAGTTTGCATTTTCCAAATTGTATGCCACTGTAGAAAAAAATGAATGTAAAAAATCACCATGTCCTATTTGATACCAATAAAACTTTACTTTAAATCCAACTGCCATGCAAATTTCCTAAACCATCTTGAACAGTATTTCCACGCTATTACCTGCTCAATGCTGTATGCACTTCTAACTCTCACCTTTTTCAATCAACTCATCAATTGTAGCTTATATCATCACAATCATCACGTCTTGCGAACGGAATCAATTTTCTGCTAGGATATCTATTCATTAAACCACTAATCCTCGTTTCAACTTGTTCTTGGGACATAAAATACCAGAACTCAAAATCCACCAGACTTAGCTCTACGGCTTTCAAATAAGATGCTAGATATTTAAACTCTTCGTATATATCGTTTATATTAAATAATTCCATTTCAACCTCCACTACATGATTTGAAAGCGAGATACCTCCGATGAAAACTTCTCTTTTGTTGTTTTTATTCCATTTTGATTTCAGATGTCCTAAAATACAACCGAAAATTTTGCGCCATTCGATTGTATCCAAGTGCTTATTTCACTTAACCATTCCATTGTCATATCAGAGGGTCTTTCGCAAACCTTTAACTTAATATATTTATCACCGGAGATATTGGGATAATCTTTCATGAAATCAGTGCTATTTAAATATACTAAATAATTTTCAATTTTATCAAGTAATAGTGTCTGTTGTTCAACCGAATCTTCCAATCTCCCCGATGAGATAATAAACAAATCTATCCCACCATCATTCCTTTCTCCAATAATATCAATTGCATTCACGTTGTAAACCATGATACAACCTCCCTAGTATCTCTTCCACAGGCCAAATGACTTAGATTTTTAACTTAAAATGTTCGTCATTATACAATACGACCAACTCAAAGAAACCTTTCCCTTCGTTTTCAAATCGCCCCGTGTTTCCTGAAATTATCTGTTTCTGAGCTAGCTCCTTTGCTTTAGACAGTAAACCTGAATCAATGTACGATAAGCATTGTAAAATATCCGCATCACCTTCATCATTATCAGAAAAAATATATTGTGTCACATCATATTTTTCAAGAAAAGAATTTATTTCCTCACTTATCTTTTCCCAAAAATAGTTTGCAATTATATCTACGTTTTCTGACAATTCGATTTTCCCTTTAGCAACCAGAACGTGTGGGGCTGCAAATGCACCATTTACTCGCAAAGAATCACTTCTCTTTAAGTTCTCTTCCATCCTCATAATTTGCCAAAATATTTTGTCATAGGATTGCTTTTTTATATTGATTCTGTAAATCAAATACATAGAATCCACAATTAAAAAATCAACAAAGATAACATTTCCGTTCTCCAGCTTGTAAATTGTGTTCTGTATTTTTTTGTACCCAGTCTTTGCAGCAATTTCTTTTATTGTTGATACGCATTTCTTTTGTGCTTGTTTATCGATTTTCATTGTTCACCTCCCTTTTTATGCATGCACTACAACGATTACCCCTCGGCAATTTCTGAAGGCTTTACTACTTTTTTATAATATTCGTTATAAATTCATGTATGTTATCATATAAATCTGTTATTCCTTCTGAGGAATTTTCTAATGCCAATTCATAATTCCAATATACTATTGATGGATTTATTATGTCGTTCCTATAATACAAACATATATAGTCCTCAAGGTCAGTCTCTACAATTGGAACTATATTATATCCAAAAAAATCATATAACTCTGCCAAAATATCCTTAATCTCAGACACAGATAAAAATTTATGTATATTAAACACGTCATCATTTACACAAAGTTCCATCTTACCAGTAAACTCTTTAAATCCAGATTGATATAATTGCTTATACTCCTCTGGAAATCTAATATTTTGTTTTTTTTCAATGTCACACAAAGTAATCATTATTTACCACCCCCGTAATATGGAAATTGAGAATTTCTATTAGTCTTTCCAGCTTTAGGGTCCAAATTTATAAAGACTCGATGGCTCCCTGTTGTCACCTTGGTCTTCCTAATTTTCTATTTCCTGCTCATCCATTCACTCAAAACCCAGAGGCATACTTTTTCCTCTGGGTTTTGATCCTCATATTTCTTGTACTTTCAGATGTTTTCAGGTATGCATAGATGGCAAACTTCGTCCTAAGATTCCTCAAATTTCATGGACAACATCACTATGCCAGAGCCATAAGAAACAATCAGAAAATAAAAGCTTTAACATGTTATGATGTATAACTATAAACAAATTATACTGTAGCAAAATACAAATCATTCAATGACATCTTGTTTGTGTCTATTGCATAGGGCGATACATTCCAATTTATCTCTGGTGTTTTATTTTCTAACACAGATAAATCAATATACCACTCATCTGAACTATAGTCCAACACATCTACCACAACTAAGGACTTCAGTATTTCTAATACATCTTTGTCAAAATATTTCTGGCGTACAAACGCTATACCTATTTTAGCGTTCATCATACAGATAACACCTACTTCACTTTTAGTAAATCTTGCCCATTCCTCTCCAGCGCCATTATCCCAATCTAAAGTAATTTCTTTATCACCCAACACTATTTCTTCAATAATGTTCTGAAATTCTAAAAGATTGCGATAACACTTTTTTTCTTTTGCTTTAAAAAAAACTGTATTTAAGTCTTTCATAATAATCTCCATTCCGAAAACGTTCTTTTTTTGTTTGAAGAATCGCGCAGCGGAAATTTGCGAATGCAATCTCTATTGCCTCATCCAGGCTAGTATGTGACGTTCTCGGCACAAATAGCCAACAACTTTAGTTGTTTATGAAACAATAAGTGCATCCGCATTATTTTTCAGTCTCCCTCCTACGGATTACCTGGGCATCCATGCACATACCCTGTTTTTGTTCTATAAATATTTAAATGACTGGTTAAAGCTCCTTGTCCCGTCACTCCAACTGGTCCATTTTCTACATATACCTTTGCCTTATCTGCAAAATCTGTTGGATTTCCAGAGTTCGGTCGCCATAAGTTATATTCGTCTGCATATGCTGACGCATCTAATACAGCTTTATTGGCATCTACATCATATAAAAACTGGCTTTTTCCAACTGTACCATCTGTATGTTTTACCATTCCCTCTGCGTCAAGTGTAAACTTTCCATTAGTAAGTTCTCCCCTCGCATTGGTTGTTATTTTAGGTGCTTGGTATCCTGAATATCCATTACCACTCGTTACATTCGTTTTCAAAGTTTCAGCACCAGCATTCTTCACATCCGCACTCTTAGCACTACCCTTAGAACCGAATGCACTCTTTAACTTATTCCAGCCATCACTGACGCTCTTCTTAACCGAACTTACTGCACTCTGTACCTTACCGGGCACCTTCGTTGCTGTTTTCTTTGCGGCATTTACGGTAGAAGTCACCGCACCTGCTACTTTTGCAGCTGCTTCTCCGGCTCCCTTTTTCACAGAGTTCAGTGTTTTCTTTGCTCCCGCTGCGATGTTCTTCGATACGTTCTTTGCCGCAGAGCTTACTGCACTGGAAACATTCTTTACAGTTTTCTGTACCTTGCCTGCTACGTTCACCGCTGTTTTCTTTGCAGTTTTTGCTGTAGTATATATCGCTCCAGCCAAACCTTCGGCAGCTTCTCCTATTCCCTTTTTCAGGCTGCTTATCGTTTTCTTGGCAACACTGGCAACATTTCCAAATTTATTGGCTGCCTTGGCCGCCTTGACTCCCTTACTTGCAAACTTGGC
Source organism: Lachnospiraceae bacterium (assembly GCA_045531895.1). GTDB lineage: Bacteria > Bacillota > Clostridia > Lachnospirales > Lachnospiraceae > SIG299. The sequence goes on along the minus strand of JAZSEW010000054.1, from coordinate 39 downwards.
TCCTGCCGCTGCTATTCCTGCAAGTGGAATACACGCAGC
>JAZSEW010000089.1:0-37039 GCA_045531895.1 Lachnospiraceae bacterium | reverse complement strand
CATCCTCTGACAGCTGTTCGTTCAGGCTGGAACAACCGAAATGAGATTTCGCTTGTCCATCCTGCCCGAACACCCGTCAGCTGATAGGTCGGACACTTGAATATTTCAATTCTAAAAGCTTTTCTTTTACATCAGCTACCCGACATAAATTACGGTTGTCGTAAAGGCGACCACCACGAGGAAGTTTTAGGAGGATTATAACACAATGGGACATTTTCAAAAAAACGTAAAGGAAATTCTTGAACTCAATTATGGAAAGAGCTTGAAAGAAGCTAACACAATGGAACTTTATCAAGCAGTTTCTAAAGCAGCTATGGTGGAGACAGGGTTAGATTTTGTGGAAAAGGCAAAAGAAGCTGAAGGTAAAAAAGCTTGCTATCTTTCTGCAGAATTCCTGGTAGGCCGTCTGGTCTACAACAACCTGTTAAGCCTTGGCTTACTGCATCAGTTCGGTGAGCTGATGAGCGAAAACGGAAGAGACATGAGAGAATTCGAAGAAATCGAAGATGCGGCTCTCGGTAACGGCGGTCTTGGCCGTCTGGCAGCCTGTTTCTTAGATTCCGGTGCTACCATCGGTGCAAACTTAAATGGTTATGGCATCCGTTATAAGTATGGTCTCTTCAAGCAGACTATTGAAAACGGTTTTCAGAAGGAACAGCCGGATGATTGGACAAGGGCAGGCGATCCATGGTCTGTCCGCACCGAGGAAGATAAAGTACTGGTGCATTTCAAAGGACAGGATGTGTACGCGGTTCCTTATGATATGCCGGTTATCGGTTACGGCGCAAAGAAGGTAAATCTTCTGCGTCTTTGGCAGGCAGAGGCTGTCAATGAGTTCAACTTTGATTTATTTAATGAACAGAATTACGATAAGGAAGCAAAGGAAAGAAACGCTGCATCTGCAATTTCCGCAGTGCTCTATCCAAACGATTCCACCAAGGCAGGTAAGCAGCTGAGATTAAAGCAGCAGTATTTCTTCTCCAGCGCATCCCTGCAGGATATGATTCGCACCTACAAGAAGAAATTTGGCAATGATTTTGGCAAGTTCTCCGCAGAATATGCAATTCAGTTGAACGATACCCATCCAACCGTTGCAATTCCGGAGTTACTCCGCATTTTGATGGAGGAGGAAGGCTTAAGCTTTGCCAAGGCTCTTAAGATTGCGAAGGAAACCTTTGCTTATACCAATCATACCATCATGGCTGAGGCTCTTGAAAAGTGGGATACAAGCCTGTTCAAGTCTGTTATTCCTCACGTATACAAGTACGTTGTGATGTTACAGAAGGCACTCCGCAAGGAACTGACCAAAATGGGCGTTTCCGAAAACGACCAGTGGCAGTATGACATTATTTCCGGAAATTTGATTCACATGGCAAGAATGGCGATTTTTGCAAGCCATTCTACTAATGGTGTAGCCCAGATTCATACCGAAATTTTAAAGAACGATGCGTTAAAAGAATGGTATGCAATTTATCCGGAACGTTTCAACAATAAAACAAACGGTATTACCCAGAGAAGATGGCTGGCTCTTTGTAATCAGGAACTTTCCGGTTTTATCAACGACAAAATCGGCAGCGGCTGGGTAACAGACCTTTCCAAGTTAAAGAAGTTAGAGGCTTTTGCAGATGACAAGGCAACTCTGGAAAGGTTCGACGAAATCAAGAAGTTAAAGAAGCAGCAGTTAGCAGAGTTTGTACTGGCGAAGGAAGGTGTAGAACTTAACACCAACGCTATTTTCGATATCCAGATTAAGCGTCTTCACGAGTATAAGCGTCAGCTTCTGAATGCGTTGTCCATTCTTGATATCTACTACGGTTTAAAGGACGGAAGAATTAAGGATTTCTATCCAACCACCTTTATTTTCGGTGCAAAAGCAGCTCCGGGCTACTACCGTGCCAAGGGCATCATCAAGTTCATCAACGAGATTGCGAAGTTAGTGGCTAACGACCCAGAGGTGAACGATAAGCTGCAGGTTGTTTTTGTACAGAACTATAACGTTTCCTACGCTGAAAAGCTGGTAACTGCTGCAGATGTATCCGAGCAGATTTCCACCGCCGGTACAGAAGCTTCCGGTACAGGTAATATGAAGCTGATGTTAAACGGTGCAGTTACCCTTGGTACTTACGACGGTGCTAACGTGGAAATTGTTGCCGAGGCAGGCGAGGAAAACAATTACATCTTCGGTAAGCACGTAGAAGAAATTGAAGCAATGAAGAACGATTATAATGCAAGAGCACTGTATGATTCCGAGCCACGTATTAAGCGGGTGGTAGATACTTTGGTAGATGGCACTTTGTCCGATGATGGCACAGGTATGTTTGAGGAGCTGTATCATGCGCTCTTAGACGGCGCTCACTGGCATCAGCCGGATCATTACTTCCTGTTCGCAGACTTCATTTCTTACTGTGATGCAAAGCTGCGCGTGAATAAGGATTATCAGGACACATTGGCGTTCCGCAGGAAGTGTTTCTTAAACACTGCGAATGCTGGTAAGTTCTCCAGTGACAGAACTATCCGCGACTATGTGGAAGATGTGTGGAAACTGTAATTTAAGAGAGTCTACAACAATATAGTAAAAGAGGCAGGAGCAAGATATTTTTAGGTTTGATAGTATCTGTGTTCGCCTGACTCCTCCGACAGTTATTCGTCCAAGCTGGAACAACTCAAATGAGATTTGGTTGTCCATCTTGTTCGAACACCTGTCGGTTGAGATGTCGGACACTTAGAGACTGTCAAACATACATATAGGTATGAGTCTCGCACCAGTGGTGCGGGAAATGGAGATGAATATAGTTTCGATTTTGCACAGGAGAGGAAGACCAAGCATGGAGCAACAAATAAATGCAAAAAGAAAGCATTACATAGATAACTTACGGAACATGACGATTCTGCTTTTATTTCCTGTGCATACGTTTATGATATGGAATGATTTTGGTTCTCTGTTTTATGTCTGGCAGGGGGAAAATAAATTTTTAAGTACATGCATTGTTTTGATAAATCCATGGTTTATGCCGTTACTTTTTGTGCTGGCGGGAATTAGTGCAAGGCATGCTTTGGAAAAGAGAAGTAATAGGGAATTTATCAAACAGCGAATCAATAAATTGTTGGTTCCGTCTCTTGCTGGTCTGGTTGTCTTGGTGCCATTTCAGACGCTTTATGCGAGAAAATTTTTTCAGGGTTATGCAGGAAACGTTTGGGACAATCTGTGCTATTTTTTTACACATCTCACAGACTTTAGTGGCTATGACGGAGCTTTTACGCCGGGGCACTTATGGTTTATTTTATATTTGTTCTTGATTTCGATGGTTGCACTGGTTATATTCCACTTTCTTCCATGTGAGAAGGTAAGAGTATATGTGGAAAAGGTTTCGGTTTATGGAGTACTGCTTTTGTTTATTCCGGTATGGCTCATGTATTATATAGGCAATTTTGGTGGTTATAGTATCGGAAAAAATTTAGCTTTATATTTGGCAGGCTATTATGTGCTGAGCAATGATAAAATCATAGAGAAGATAGAAAAACGCATAAAACTTCTGGTTGCTTTAGGTGTTGTGGTGACATTTATTTCAGTGACAATGTATTATGCTTTTTCTTACTATGGTGATTTATGGGTAAATTTTGTCGGATGGATTTCTATTCTGGTATTGTTGGTTCTTGGAAAGAAATATTTTAACAGGAGGACTGTATTTACAACATACTTTAATCAGTCATCGTACCCGATTTATATTTTGCACCAGTCCATTTTAGTGGTGTTGGCATACTATGTTGTGCAGATAAGTGAAAATTTATTAGTGCAGGTGGCGGGTATTTGTTGTGGGAGCTTTTTACTGACAATACTGGCGTATCATTTGATTCGAATTGTACCTTTGGTAAGAAAAATAATTGGACTGAAATAAGCAGAAAACAGGACACCGGGGAACATCTCCGGTGTCCGATTTATATAGTGGAAGTTTACTCTGTTATCAGGTTCTGCAATAAAGTCAGAATTTGTTTTTCTAAAGTTTCGATTTGTCCAATATACTCACATGCTTTTTCTCGTACTGCTTTTTCTGCCAGCTTCGCAGGACGTTGTTCCATGTCATCCCGGTTGTCAAGTAAAGACCGGGTCTGTTCTGCCAGTGCTTTCACCTTGGCAAATTGTTTGGCTAAAGCAGTGTACATTTCTAAGGTCTTGGTATCAATGTTTCCTGCTTCGCTTTCCATAAGCTTCTTGAAATACTTCGCAGCGCATCCCCGACCATCGATGAGGCAGGTGGTGGCATCGTCCTGACAGAGCATGTGTTCAAAACGGATGGAGTCGTTGTCAACGGAACAGGCTTTTTCATCGGAGAGCATCTTCGCCCAGGCAGAAAATCCGGCAGTGCCTTTCCGGTAGCTTCCGTCCTTTCGTGGGGTCATGACGGTAACAGCGTTTTTGAGGATTTCTTTTGTGGAATGCGCTTCACCAATGACCGGACCGAGACACATGACGGACTGTGTATCGGTGTTTTCCCACCAGTTGTTGCAGATAAAGTAACCGCAGTCATCAAACTGTACTTCTCCGCCAAAGGCAGGGTCATTCTGGAAGAAATTCCAGCCAAGCAGGGTGTTCCCGCTGTCGCGGTAGCCGGTGATGATGCAGGCTTCCGGGGGTCCGATAATTCCCTGGGCAATGCAAGGATAGCCTTCATCAATATGCTGCTTGATGAAGCTGATAAACTCTTCCTTGGTGGTTGCATTGGTTCGGTCAAGCATGGAGAATTCTCTGCCCAGCGCCTGTGCAGCATAGGAGTAAATGGTTTCTTCCGCGCCTTCGGTAAAGGTGTGATAGATATCCACGTTGCTCATATCCCAGTATTCTTCGTTCCAGGTGAAGCGGAAAGCTCCGCCGCAGGATACTAAAAGTGTGGCATAGTCAAGGTCTTCTCCAAGATAATCGGCACAGGCCTTTAAGCAAATCGGATATGGCGTGGAGCCACCGTAGGTTCCCCATTCCACCTTTGGAACACCGTATAAAACCGTACTTTCGTTGCTTTGATATTTTTCCTTCTGATTCATAATCACATCGCTCCTTTTCTCTTTCTGACGGAGCAATCCGAGTCCATAAATACCATTTACAAGCTCTGATTTTCCTATTAGCGGACGTTCGGTGCGAAACATGCTTGGATTTTTGCCCATGTGTTTTGTGAATGCGCGGGTATAGCTTTCGTGGTTGGAGAATCCGTAGGTTAAGGCGAGCTCTAAAATGGACTTCTCCGTATGGAGAAGTTCAAAAGCAGAGGCGCATAACTGCCGTTCACGGATATACTGCCCAAGCGGAATTCCGGTATGTTTCTTAAAAAAATCACGGAGGTGGGCATAGGAAAATCCGGTTCGTTGTTCCAGTTCTGAATAATTAAACTTACCCTGCCCGAGATGTGCTTCAATATGATTGATAATGGCATAAGTATGTAGCGGATAGCTCATAGTCAGTTCCTTTCTTTCATCGCGATGTATTTATTATTATACATCATTCAGGATAGTTTTCTTGACTTTTTTGAGGAAGTGTTATGAATAATCCGCACAATATGACAGTGGCTACGGTGCCGTGTTCTGTCTTGCTTTGTTTTCTGCTTCCACCGCTTTCAGCATTTTCATTAAGTACTTGTACCGTTCCTGTATAGAGTTAATCTGATAAATACTACTGCTGATTAAATCCGGGTCAACCACATTTTCAAAATGGGAGTAGGCAGTTTCAAGCTCTGCCTTGGTCATGTCCAGTTCGGCTTTTAAAATATCGGTGGCAGTGGGCTTTTTCTTTTTTAAGGATTTAAATATGCTCATGGAATATACCTCATTTCGTTAAATTAGGAGGGCAGATTGTCCGTAAAGGATAATAAAAATCTTAAGGAATGGATGCCCTTAGTAAAGTATAGTCGCGGAAATATGGGTTTATACATATTTTGTGTAAGTTTTGGATTCTGTCATAGACCCGTCCGATGCTGCATAAATATGAATCAGAACCGAGGAAAGGCAGGAGAGTAAAGTGAAAACGTGGACAGACCGGTTGGTGGATATGATTTTTCGTGGTGTAGTAGGCTTGGTAGTAATTTATATTTTGGAGCAGATTTGTATTTATAATGATTTTCGCGTTCTGGCAGGAGTGAACGTTGGAACTTTTTTATTAGGAGCGCTGCTTGGTATGCCGGGTTTTCTTTTGGTGTTTTGGATTTCACTTATCTATTTGTATTAGTTTTTTTGTGGAAAGCTCACAAATTTTGGTGTATCTTTTTGTAAAAAGCACCGAAAGTAAAAAAAATAGACAAACGTGGTTGACAAAATAGACTAAAAAGCGTATTCTGTCAATAGAATTTCTTGTACGTTTCCGGTAGCTCCGGAAGGAAATTTTTCTTAATTCAAAGTTTTTTCTAGCGAATATTTCGCATGATTCCCTAACTTGGAAATCATTTATAAGGAAAGGTAAGGTGTTGTGTTGGAGAAAATCATCGGTATTTTCGATGAGCAGACCGCATACGCAGAACGATTTAAGCGGTATATTAATGAACGAAAGGATATTGGCTGTTTTGCTGTCAGTTTTGAAAAAGAGCAGGATCTGTTAGATTATTGCGGGCAGAAAAAGCTGAATTATCTGGTACTTGGTTCGTCAATGGCAGAACAGATGGATAAACTACCCCTGCCCTATAGTATCAGACTGTGGGTGCTTTCGGAAGAAGAGCCGGAGGAAGAAGAGGCTGATGGGTACCATGTGCTGTTCCGCTATCAGAAGGCAGGAGAGGTAATCCGCCGGATTTTAGAGTCGGAGCTGGCACGGGAGAAACGCTTAAGTGAGTTATTTACGGTATTTTCGCCGGAAAGCAGCAAGCTGGCGGCGGAGTATGCGGACGAGCTTATCGGCAAATTTGCAGAGAAAGGAAAAACATTATTTTTGCCATGGGACCCGTTTGGGGGCTGTGGCAGAAAGGAAGACGGCAGTGGAATGGGAGCTTCTATCAGTGAACTTCTGTATCTGATGCGGAAGGACAGGCTGCAGGCAAAGCAACTGTTTTCCGGGCTTCCAAAGAAAAACGGAGCGTTCTACTTTTGCGGACCGGATTATTGCAGTGATTTATGGCAGTATTCCCCGGAGGAGATGAATCAGCTGGTATCCTGCTGCCGGGAGTATGGCGGATTCCAGTATGTGGTATTTCTGGCAGGAACGTTCCACACAGGAGTTATTTCTGTCATGAATCAGAGTAATAAAGTGTATCTGGTCAGTTCTGATACAGAGGATGGCGAACAAAGAAAGCAGGAATTTTTCCGACAGATGAAGTATGCCGGAGAGCAGGGCGTTTTATCCCAGCTCAGAGAAGTACTGGCAGAAACGGAGGTGTAGCCGCAACGTATGGAAGAACTGAAACAACGATTACGGGAAGCGGTGATTTCTTCCTTCGATTACTCGTTGGAAATTACGGAGGAGGATTTATACCGGAGAATTGACCAGGTAATTATGCAGGAGGCGAGGGAAAGCTTTCTGACATTAGAGAAAAAAGAGCGGATGCGCAAGGAACTGTATGCATCTATCCGAGGACTTGATATTCTGGAGGAGCTTCTGGAACAGGAAAGTGTTACGGAGATCATGATTAATGGTGCGGAGGATATCTTTCTGGAAGAAGGAGGAAAAATACACCGCTGGCAGAGAAAGTTTGAGTCCCGGCAGAAGCTGGAGGATATTATTCAGCAGATTGTGGCAAAGGCAAACCGTATTGTAAATGAGGCAAATCCGATTGTGGATGCCAGACTTTCCGACGGTTCCCGTGTCAATATTATTCTGCCGCCGGTAGCGTTAAACGGGCCCATTGTAACTATTCGTAAATTTTCCAAACAGCCTCTTACCATGGATCGGCTGGTGGAAAAAGGAGCAATTACAAAGGATGCTGCAGCGTTTTTGAAGTGCCTGGTAGAGGCGAAATACAATATTTTTATTTGTGGAGGAACCGGCTCCGGTAAAACCACATTTTTGAATGCACTGACTGCCTTTATCCCCGGGGAGGAACGTATTATCACAATTGAGGATGCGGCTGAGCTAAAGGTCAATGGCATTGAAAATCTGGTACGGCTGGAGGTGCGTAACAAAAATACGGAAGGCACCGGGGAAATCAGCATCCGGGAGTTAATCCGAACCGCTTTGCGTATGAGACCGGACCGGATTATTGTCGGAGAGGTCCGTGGTGAAGAAACTATTGATATGCTGCAAGCAATGAATACCGGTCATGACGGTTCTTTATCTACCGGTCATGGAAACTCCACAGCGGATATGCTGGATCGTTTGGAAACCATGGTACTTCTTGGATCGGACATTCCGCTGATGGCAGCCAGACGTCAGATTTCTTCGGCCATTGATATTATGGTGCAGTTGGGAAGATTGCGGGACGGCAGGCGATGCGTACTGGAAATTGCTGAGATTTTAGGTTGCCGGGACGGAGAAATTGAAAAAAATCCGCTTTTTGTGTTTCAGAGTGAGGAGGACGGAAGGACAGGGAAACTTTGCAGGACAGGAGCAGTGTTTGTGCAACAGGCAAAATTGAAACGTGCCGGAATGAAGGAATGGAGGGCAGATGGAGAGACTGATGAAACAAGTGGTACTGCCACTTGTAATATTGACAGGCGGTCTGGTGCTGACGGCATGGCTGTTTTTTGATTTCGAACCGGTTTCCCTGATGCTTGTGCTTTATGTGCCGGTGGCAGTACGACTAAAGAGAAAGCAGCTTAGCAGGCAAAAAAAGTGGGAACTGAATCTGGCATTTAAGGATGCGCTGGTTTGTCTGGAAAACAGTCTGGCAGTAGGGTATTCGCCGGAAAGCAGTGTCCGGGAATCGGTGAAAAGCCTGGAACAGCTACATGGAAAGGAGCATGCCATCTGCCGGGAATTTAAGCGTATGATAAAGCAGATGGATCTGGGAACCAGCATGGAGGACGTCTTTTTTGACTTTGGACGTCGCAGTGATGTGGAGGATATCAGGCAGCTGGCGGACATTTTTGCTGTGGTAAAACGCACCGGAGGCAATCTGGGGCAGGTGCTTCGTCAGACCGGCGGTGTATTGCAGGAAAAAATTGAATTAAAGCGAGACTTACGGACAACCATTGCAGCAAAACGGATGGAGTTTCAGATTATGTGTGCGGTTCCCTATGGAATTCTGCTTTATTTAAAGCTTTGTGCTCCGGCTCTGAGCGCAGGACTCTATCATAATCTGTTTGGTATTGTGTTTATGTGGGGCGTTTTGATGGTGTATCAGGGCATGAAGCTGCTTGGAGAATATATCATCCGAAGTGAAGTCGGGAAACTGGAGGGGTAACAGGATGAAACGAGAGAAAAACAGTCTGCCAAAATCAGTTCTGGTACCGGAAGGAAAGCTGAGGGACGCCATGGAACTTTATCCGGGAAAAACAAGGAATGAAGTCCGGGAAATTCTTTGGAGGGAGCTGCAAAAAAAGCTGGTTCCGGGTATATTGGCAGCGGTCGTGTTTATAGTAGGTGCGGTATGTTCCTTTCAGGAAAATACAAATGCCGGTGGAATCGAGAGACCTGCTCCCGGAAAAGCATCCGTGGCGGAACAGGTTTTGCTGGAAACGGAAGAAGGATGGAAAAATCTGACGTTGGAAATCGGTGCACTGGAATATAAAGAAGACAGGATTGAAGCACTTCATGAGGAGGCAGAACGTTATCTGGAGAAGGTTGTTCCCGGAGAAAACGAAAGCTTTGTTAAGGTTACGAAAGCACTGTATTTGCCGGACAGGCTTCCGGAGAATGCCGGAACGATTCATTGGAGCACGGATGCACCATGGATTGTGACGGCAGAGGGAGAAGTGTTGAATGAGGAATTGGTCGGAACGGAAACGGTTCTGCTGACCGGAGAAATTTCCTATGGCTCCGAGTGCCGCTATTTCAGGAGGACGATTGTTGTGCATCCGGCGGAATATACGGAAGAGGAGGCAATGCTTAAGGCGGCATGGAATGAGTTAAAACGCCAGGAAGAATCCTCACGCACAGAGGAACGGTTTTTGTTGCCGGAGACAGTGCTTGGTTATCAGGTAAAACAAGAGGAAACCTATAATTTTGGAGCCGGTGCATTTATGCTGTTGTTGGCGGTGACAATTCCCCTGCTGTTGTATTCCGGATATTTCGGCAGTCTGGATACGAAACGTAAAAAGCGGAAGGAACTGGCGGAAGGCTGTTATACGGAGTTTGTAACAAAACTGTCGCTGATGCTGGCAGCAGGAGTTTCGGTACGGCAGGCTTTTTTTCGCATGGCAGAGGAATATGAGAGAAATTACGGTGCCGGACATGTGTTGGCAGAAGAGCTAAAGGTAACAAAACAGGAACTGGATAACGGACATTCTGAGGCGGCGGCTTATGAGGCATTTGGCAGCAGGATTGGGGTTCTGGCATACCGGAGAATGGCATCTCTTCTGACGCAGAACGTGTCCAGAGGTGTACAGGGAATTCGAACATTATTGTTACAGGAAGCAAAAGAAGTAATGGCACAGGAGCGGGCAAATATTAAAGTAAAAGGGGAACAGGCCGGAACTAAACTGTTATTTCCGATGATGGGTCTGCTGTTTCTGGTATTTGCAATATTACTTGTGCCGGCATTTCGTACATTTTAAAGAAGGAGGACAATCGATGAAGGGATTGAATAAACAGGCAAAATTAAAGGGTTTCTGGAAGGACAACCGAGGAGTCGGTGTAATTGAAATTGTACTGATTCTTGTTATTCTGATTGGTCTGGTACTGGTGTTCAAGGAACAGATTACTACAATTGTTACCAGTGCTTTTGCTGCCATCTCCGGTAATGCCGGAAAAATTATCAAATAAGATATGAGACAGAAGGGAAGCATAACGGTCTTTCTGTCGCTGATTCTTTTACTGCTGTTCTCTTTTGTTTTAACAGCGCTGGAGGCGGCAAGAATCCGTGGGGCATCCGCCTATGTTTCCATGGTGTCTGAGCTTGCGGGGGATTCCTTCCTTGCGTCCTACTATTATCCGCTGTTTCAGGAATACCGCCTGTTTGGAGTGGATGCAGGAAACGGGGAGGGATATCTCTCGGAAAGCCTTATTGTGGATGGATTGAAGGAGGATGTGGTTTATGGATTGGAAAACTTTGATGGTGGACTGCTGGATTATAAATATACAGGTGTGGTGCTGACTGATTATGAAACACTTATGACCGGAGAAGGAAAAGAATTTTTGTCTCAGGTCAGGGAGCAGACGGTGTTAGACGGTTTATCATTGATGCTATCAGAGCTTTTTACAGAGGAAATGTTTACAGAGGCCGGAGCTGTCGGAGAAATTTACTGGGAGCAGGAGAAGGCATTGTCTGCAACGGCAACGGTAACAAGGGAATTATTGAATCTGATGGAGCTGACAGATGGAGTTGCCATGGGAAAACACGGCTTGCATCTGGATAGAAACGGCAGAGTAAAAGCGGCAGGAGATTTTATGAAAATGATACTGCCAATGACGGCGGAGGAACTGGCGGCTGCTTATGGAACAGAGGAAATTTATAATGCAGTTGCCGGAAGCTTTTACCGTGCGGACGAAACAGCAAAAAATATAAAAGAATTGGTGAAGAAAGCAATTCAACTGAAAAAAGATATTGAATTGCTGGAAAAGCTTATTAAAGAATATGAGGCTAGTCGCTGGGCAATGGAGACAACCCTGGCAACTTTGGAGGCGGAAAAATATCCGGACGAGCAGGCGATTCTGGCAGTGAGAAATGCTATCGAAGGACTTGATTTGGCTATTTACAGTGCTAACATGCAAAAAAAAGAGTTTGAAAAAAACAAAAAGGATGCCATTGACAGGGCGAAGCCACAGTATAAAAAACTGAAGTCGGTACTTAAAGATGCAGAAGCCGTATTGGAAGATAATCTGGATGTATTGGCTGATCTGGAAGAAAAGCAAATAGAAGCAAGAGTTTCGGTGACAGCATATGAATCATTTTTAAAAGGGATGGAAAATGTGCTGTCGGATGAATTGTATGAGGTGTTTGATACGGAATTGCAGAATATGAAGCTTTATGTTGGCATGGAGGAGCAGGGTTATCATGTTCCTACAATGCGAGAAAGCGTAGAGTATGACCTTGCGCTACTGGAAGGTTTTTCTCTGGAGGGCTTTTCAGAGAAGGAATTGGAACGGATTAAAGGAGAAATGGAAGTTGTAGAAGCAGGGATGAAGACGTATCACGCAAATGGTCTTTGGTTTGAGTATGGTGAAATTGTGGTGGCTGAACAAAACGGTGCAGACATTGCCGGAGTACTGGCAGAGATTTTATTTACCGGAGTACTGAATCTGGTCGGGGTTCCGAAGGAGAAACAATCGGATCGGAGCATAAGCGGTGTTGCACTTCCGTCAGCAGTACTGGAGGAGGAACCGTTTTTGACAGAATTGATTGCCTGCATTCAGGATGTTATCCGGCTGTTTCGCGGCGGAAGTATCGGTACGCTGCTTCAAAACGCGGGAAATGCTCTGCTGGATACTACGGCACTGGAACTGTACAGTATGAAATACTTTCATTGTTTTACGGAACAGTCCCCTTATACCCAGTTGAAATATGAACGGGAATATCTGATATTTGGCGATGAGGATGACAAAAACAATCTGTTGTATATGGTTCTTCATCTGATAGCAATCCGGACATTGCTTTCCATGGTATCTATTTTAAAACAGCCGGATAAGATGGCGCAGATGGAAGGCTTTGCGGCAGGAGTGGCAGGATTCACCGGAATTCCTGCATTGCTGGCAATTATAAAATATGCCATACTGCTTTTGTGGTCTGTGGAAGAAGCTCTGGTGGAGGTGGCGGCACTTTTGCTCGGAAAGAGAATTCCGGTAATCGGTACAGGAACCATTTCTTTCGGAGAACTTCTTTTTTTCAATAAAACGGTAATTGCGAATAAGGCGAAAGCAATGTCGGAGGGCATTGGTGCGGAATATGAAAATTACGTGTCATTGTTAACCCTGACAAGAACAACAAAACAACGGATGTACCGGGCGATGGACTTAATTCAGGAAAATATCCGGCTTCGTTACAGAGACCATTTCCGGGTACGGAATGTGGTAACGAAAATTGCATTTGACACGAAAACGCAACTAGAGGAACAATTTGATACCGGTTTGTTTTTACCGGCGGTATATCAGATGGAATGGTCAGAAGAAAGTGCTTATTAAAAAATAGTAGAAAGGAGGTGCATTCCGATGCCTGTTCTTAAGGATATAGCAAAAAGAGTCATTAATGTTGTTTTTTCTAAATGTGCCATCTCTCCCATAATGAAGGTCAATCTTTCAGCACGGCGTAAGAACAGGTACCGGAGTGCATCTCTGACAACAGAGGCAGCACTGGTGTTTCCGGTATTTTTCTTTGCAGTGTACATGCTGTGGCAGTTGTTTTTATTATTGCTATTTCAGATACAGGTCTGCCATCAGGTGACAGATACAGCAATGAAATATTCTCATCTCGGGTATCCGGAGAGGAAGGCGGAGGAGCAGGGTGTGGATATCTCCTGGCTGTATCAGCCTCTGATGTGGAATTCCATGCCGGAGGCAGACCAGGTAGAGAATTTGTGGGTGCTTTGTATTCCTAAAGGGGACGGAACCATACAGGTTGATGTGAGTTATCGTTTTGTATGTGAGGCGGTGTTTTTTTCGGAAATTACTATGCCGGTGCAGCAAAGGTTTCAGTTTTATCCGTATATCGGTGAAACGGATGCGGATTTGTTTGCGGAAGAGAATGAGAAAGAGAAGGATATTGTTTATATGACAGAGCACGGTACGGTGTATCATGAGTCCAGAGCATGTACTTATCTGAATGTGGTAGTACGTTCCGTAGCGGCATCCGGGGTGGATGCCGAACGGAATTCCTATGGGAGAAAATATACTTTGTGCGAACGCTGTGATGACAGAGAAGTAATGGCAACAGTATATGTTTCCGCAGGGGGTACAAAGTACCATCTGGTGGCAAGCTGTCCTGCACTGAAGCGAACAGTAATGGAAAAGGACAGAGATGAGGTGGTGGGAGTACCTGCCTGTCATAAATGTGGAAATAAAGAAAATTAGGAGGAAAACATGAACGGAGCAGAAATTATTGTGTTGGGAAGCCTGCTGGTGCTTTCTGCTATGGATTTACGTAGAAAACAGATTCCCCTGATGCCGGTGTTACTGCTGGGGGTGGCTGCAGTAATTTTTCGTCTGTGCAGTGGAGTAGCATGGATTGAGGTAGTAGCAGGGACAATACCCGGACTAATTCTGATAGTTCTTGCATTTTGTACACGAGAAAGTATTGGCTATGGCGATGGCGCGGTTTTATGTGCACTTGGTTTGTTCTGCGGATCGAAAAAATCAATTGCGGTACTTGGAATGGCACTTGTGCTGGCGTCGATTCTGGCAATAATGCTGTTAGTGATGAAAAAGGTTGGTAGAAAAACAGAGCTGCCTTTTTTGCCCTGCTTGTGCTCCGGATATTTGTTATGTTTACTATGGTAAGAAAGAAAAACTCACAAATAAAGGCAAGTTTTACGGTAGAGGCGGCATTTTTATGTCCGTTTCTTTGTCTGATGCTGTGTGGGATGATTGTGTTTACACTGGAACTCTGTCAAACCGTGGAGGAGTTTGCAACAGAGCTGTTACAACGGGAGGAACGGGCACTTTCTTCCGCTGATTTAATCCGGCTGGAAGCGGTAGCAGAAGACTTATTTTGATAATAGGAGGCGGATATGCAGATAGAATATAAAAAAGAGTGGATGGACACATATTTATGGGTTCTTCCGGATGGTCAGGCAGAGGGGCCGTATATTGAAAAAATGCTGCTTAATAATCAAGGGGAGGGAAGGCTTGAGTTTTCCAAACAGGAGAAGGATGGCATCGACTTTTTTTGCTACAAGATAACCGGAAAGAAAGCATTAAACAGTATTTATGCAGCAGTGCCAATCAGAGAGAGACAAATCAGAGGTATTTTGGAACAGCTATTTGCAACCTTGGAAAGCGGGAAAGAATATCTATTATGTGAAGACGATTTTGTTTTGTCACCAAATTATATTTTTGCAACGCTTCCTCAGATGGATGTGGAATTTTGCTATGTTCCCGGATACGGAGTGCCTCTGAAAGAACAACTGGAGGGGCTGTTTGAATTCTTGCTGAATCGGATGGACTATGAGGATAAACAGGCGGTAAGCCTGCTGTACGACTGTTATATGTTTTGCATGAAGGAAAAAGGTGGTCTGACTGAAATTAAGAAGTTATTGGAGAGGAAACGGTCTGTGGAGATACCGAAGAAAGTGGCGGAATCAAGGCCGACACCTGCAATGAAACCGACAAACCGTCAAAAGCCGGTGGCATATCCGGTGGCGGAGGAAAAGGGACAGGAGAAAAAAACTTCCGGCTCTTATGTGTCATGGTTAACGGACCGGCTTTTTTCACATGCAAAGAAGGAGGCTTCTTTAGTGGCCGAAGAAAAAGCGGAGTATCGGGCAGAAGCGGATGCGGAAAAAATACGAACGGATGAAACTGCCTATCAGGAGAGCTCGGAACGTACGGTGCTTTTGTCTGCAAAAAGACAACCGGATGTACCGGAGCTGGTTTGCGGACAGACCGGAGAGGTTATACCGCTTACCAAGTTCCCGTTTTATATCGGAAGTGCAGCGGAATATGCAGATCTTGTGCTAAATGAAGAAGGTGTTAGCCGAATTCATTGCAGTATTATAAAAAAGAAGGATAATTATTACCTGGCGGATTTGAATTCTGTCAACGGAACTTATGTAAACCAGAAGGAAGTGCTGCCGGGAAAAGATGCATTGCTGTCGGCAAATGATGAAATTCGTGTGATTTTACATGAATTTTATATTAAATTTCCTTGTCACTAAAAACGGAAACTGCTATACTTTTCTCATAGGTTTTGCCTGTGCACGGAAAATGGGCAAACAGAACAGGAGAACGGAAGATGCAGAAAAAATATATTATGGCACTGGATCAGGGAACTACTAGCTCCAGATGCATTTTATTTGATAAGAGTGGCAGAGTCTGCAGTATGGCGCAACGGGAATTTGAACAGATTTATCCGAAGCCCGGCTGGGTGGAACATAATCCGATGGAAATCTGGTCATCCCAGCTTGGTGTGGTAACGGAGGCTCTGGCGAAAATAGGTGCGGATGCAGAGGAAATTGCGGCACTTGGTATTACAAATCAGAGAGAAACTACTATTGTCTGGAATCGCTATACGGGAGAGCCTGTCTATAATGCTATTGTATGGCAGTGTCACCGTACTGCAGGGATGGTGGAACAATTGGTAGAGGAGGGTTTTGGCGAGGTTATTCGCCGAAAAACAGGACTTGTGCCGGATGCGTATTTTTCCGCTACAAAAATCACGTGGATTTTGGATAATGTGCCGGGGGCAAGGACAGCAGCAGAAGCCGGTGATTTGTTGTTTGGCACGGTGGATACGTGGTTAATCTGGAATCTGACCAAAGGGAGAATCCATGCAACTGATTATACAAATGCGTCCCGTACCATGCTGTTTGACATTCATAATTTGTGCTGGGACGAGGAACTATTACAGAAATTCCGAATTCCGAAATCTATGCTTCCGGAGGTAAAACCATCCGGCAGTATTTATGGAAAAACGGATAAAGCACTACTGGGTGGCGAAATCGTTATTGGCGGTGCGGCAGGTGACCAACAGGCAGCACTGTTTGGTCAGTGTTGTTTCGAAAAGGGTGATGTAAAAAATACTTATGGAACCGGCTGTTTTCTTCTGATGAATACCGGTACGGAAGCAGTATCTTCGAAAAATGGTCTGGTAACAACTATTGCGGCAGGAACTTCAAACAAAGTGGAGTATGCCTTAGAGGGTAGTGTGTTTGTGGCGGGAGCTGCAATCCAGTGGCTGCGAGATGGTCTGCGCATGGTTCGCTCTGCTGCTCAGTCTCAGGAATATGCGGAAGCGGTAAAGGATACCGGTGGTATGTATATTGTACCGGCATTTTCCGGTCTGGGAGCGCCGTACTGGAACCAGCATGCCAGAGGAACTATTGTAGGAATTACCAGAGGCTGTTCCAAGGAACATTTTATCCGGGCGACGCTGGAATCCATTGCATATCAATCGTATAGTGTACTTCGGGCCATGGAGCAGGATGCCGGTATGGATATTACAACCTTAAAGGTAGATGGCGGTGCCAGTGCCAATGATTTTTTAATGCAGTTTCAGGCAGATATTATGAAGGCGGAAGTTCATCGTCCGGGCTGCATTGAAACAACAGCATTGGGAGCTGCATATCTGGCCGGGTTGGCAGTAGGGTATTTTAAGGACAAAGAAGAAATAAAAGAAAACTGGCAACTGGCAAAGGAATTTGTTCCGGTGATGGAGGAAGATTGCCGCAAGAAGCTTCTTCATGGTTGGGATAAGGCGGTACGTTGTGCTCTTTGCTGGCAGGATGAGGAGTAAGCAATGAAGGCGCAGGCAATTTTTGAACCGGCAAGAAAATCAGTGAATGTTGTCATTGTAGCAACAACTGTGATTGTATTTTTGATAATGCAGCTTTGGGAAAAAAATATGACAGAGGGTACTTTTTACGGTCATACGACAGAATTTCTTCTGGAGCATGGAGGTTTGTACGCACCGGCAGTCCGGGAAGGGGAGTGGTACCGGTTGATAACCCACCTGTTTTTACATGGAGATATATGGCATTTAGGCAATAATATGCTGATTTTGTTCTGCCTTGGCAATGCATTGGAGCATTATGTCGGAAAAATTTCTTTTCTGATGGTATATTTTTTCAGTGGCATCCTTGCGGCTTTGGGTTCTGTCGTGTATAATACAGATAGTCCGGTGAGCATTGGGGCATCCGGAGCGGTCTTTGGTGTAGTCGGAGCAATGCTCTGGCTGGTCATCAGGAACCGCGGAAAACTGGAAGGCTTCACAGGAAAGAGAATGCTGTTGTTTGCGGTGCTTAGTATATATGCAGGTTTTGCAGATCAGGGGGTAGATAATGCGGCCCACGTTGCAGGCCTGATTGCAGGAGTTTTGTTAGCGATGCTGTTTTGCCGGAAACAGTTGGAACCAGAGGTTGAAACGGAGGTTATCCCATGAGAATACATATTTATTATGGCGGAAGAGGCCTGATTGAAGACTCCACGCTGTATGTTCTTTCAAGAATTACAGAAGTTTTAGAAGAACTGCGGGTGGACGTAAAGCGGTTTAATCTTTACGAATGTAAAAACGAGATTGCGGTACTGGCAAACGGCATTAAGGAAGCGGATGGCGTGATTCTGGCTGCATCTGTGGAATGGTATGGTATTGGCGGACTATTGCAGCAGTTTCTGGATGACTGCTGGCTGTATGCAGACAAATCAAAGCTTAGTATGCTCTATATGATGCCGGTAGTTGTTTCCACAACATATGGGGAAAGAGAAGCAGAGCAGAATCTGATGAAATCCTGGGAGCTGTTAGGCGGTTCGTTGTGTCCGGGCATTACTACCTATGTGGAAACACAGGCAGAATTTGAAACAAACGGTAATTATGCCAAGGTGATTGAGGACCGGGCAGAGCATTTGTACCGCACTATTAATCAGAAAATTAAAGCATTGCCATCCAGTACCTTTGCATTAAAACATAAAATTGTCAGAAGTGCCCCTATGGAGCTTACTCCGCAGGAAAGTGAACAGCTGTCAAAGTATGTTTCCGATGATTCCTATGTAAAGAAGCAGAAAAAGGACATTGAAGAACTGTCCCAGATGTTTAAGGAAATGATGGACCGTACAGATACGAAAGAGAATAATCAGGAATTTATCAGGAATTTAAAAGAGAATTTCGTTCCTCCAAAGGAAGATATGAAAGCGATATTTGAAATCCGAATGACGGATACCGGAAAATCATTGATTGTTGACGTGGATAATGACAAGCTGAAGTGCCATTATGGAGAAAGTGATTATGTGGATGTAGTGGCGACCACTACCAGAGCGGTAGTAAACCGTATTGTAACCGGAAGAACTACATTTCAGGGAGCATTTATGTCCGGAGAGCTGACAGCAAAAGGTGATTTCAAAACCTTGCGTCTGTTTGACCAGTTGTTTCAGTTTAATATTATCAGTTAAATTTATTACATAAGGAGGATTTTTTATGGATTCCTGTATTTTTTGTAAGATTATTAAGGGAGATATTCCTTCTTCCACTATTTATGAAGATGAGAACGTAAAAGTGATTATGGATATTGCCCCATCGGCTAAGGGACATGCTATTTTACTTGTAAAGCAGCATGTGGCAAACATATTTGAACTGGATGCGGAGTTGGCCGCTAAAGTGTTCTCCGTGGTACCGAAGGTGGCTGCGGCAATCAAGGCGGAGCTTGGCTGCGATGGCATGAATATTTTGCAGAATAATGGCGAAGAAGCCGGTCAGACAGTGTTCCATCTGCATATTCATTTTATCCCTCGCTGGAAGGATGATGCCATTAATATTAAGTGGACACCACTGAGTTATGCAGATGGTGAAGCAGCCGCTTTGGCAGAAGCAATTAAAGCAAGACTGGTATAATATGTTTAGTCTTCTTCGATAACCTGAATTTCCAAATAGTCAAAATCGATGGAGTCTACAAAATTATCCTGATAAAAGCGGGTTTTGTCATGTTTTTGAAAATCCCGTACGGTAGCATCCAACCATAGTGGTTTGGATAAATCAAATTCATAACAAATGGAATCAATGGCGGCAAAGATTTTCCGGGTACGGTTTAATTCTTTGTCGTCATTTTCTATAACAATATCTTTGAGTAAATGGTTTTCTTTCCAGAGTTTTGCCCATAAACGAAACATAATCGGTGAACCTTCTCTTTCCTGTGCATTTGTCCCAGTTTACTATAAAAAAAATAATTTTTCAATAGGCGGGATTGGAGAAGAAATCTCGAAGATTGTTGCAAAATGCTTTCTCAATTTTAAAATACAAATTGTTAAAATATTGACAAACAATAAAACTTGTGATACATTTTGCTTTATCATGGTAATGCCGTGAAGGGAAAGCGAACAGGAGGATGATAACATGGAAAAGATTAAAAGGGTTTTAAACCGTATTTTTATTGATGGCTTAAGTGGTATGGCACTTGGTTTGTTTGCTACACTTATCATCGGAACAATTATTGAGCAGGTTGGTACTTTTCTTCCGGGGATGGTGGGCAGTTACATAAAATTTTTTGGCGCTGCAGCGAAATACATGACCGGAGCAGGAATTGGCGTTGGTGTGGCAAGTAAGTTTAAGGCGGGACCGCTTGTTACGGTGTCTGCAGCGACTGCAGGTATGATAGGTGCGTATGCTTCAAAGATTTTAGCCGGAGGCTTTTTACTTTCTGCCGGAGAACTTATCTGGGCAGAAAGCGGAAACGCAGCCGGTGCCATGGTGGTTTTATCCGGCTTTGGTGAGCCGCTAGGTGCGTTTATTGCTGCTTATGTGGCGATTGAACTGGGACTTCTGGTATCCGGAAAAACCAGGGTGGATATTATTGTGGCACCGGCGGTAGCAATTTTATCCGGTTCTGTGGTAGGACTTTTAATCGGTCCGTCCATTTCCGGTTTTATGACATGGCTGGGCGGTATTGTAAATTATAATGTAGAACAGAATCCGGTGCTGGGAGGTATTATTGTATCCGTGCTGATGGGTATGATTCTGACCCTGCCGATCAGCTCTGCAGCAATAGGAATTTCTCTTAATTTAAGCGGGCTTGCAGCAGGTGCAGCGACGATTGGCTGCTGTGCCAATATGGTTGGCTTTGCGGTGGCAAGCTATCGGGAAAATAAAGTGGGTGGATTATTTGCTCAGGGCATCGGAACGAGCATGCTTCAGGTGCCAAATATCGTAAAAAAGCCGGTTATCTGGCTGCCGGCAATTATTTCCAGCGCAATTCTTGGTCCTATCGGAACAACACTTATTGTAATGACAAATAATGCAGTAGGCTCCGGTATGGGAACGGCAGGCCTTGTGGGACAAATTATGACCTATCAGATGATGGCGCCGGAGGAAGGTGCGGTGGTAACACTTGTAAAAATTGCAGTCATGCATTTTGTTCTGCCGGCAGTGTTGTCTCTTGGAATTTCTGAATTTATGCGCAGGAAGGGAATTATTAAAGACGGCGACATGAAATTGGACGTGTAAGCTTTCCGAAAGGGTGTTATGTCAGAATGTCTTCGCAGAAAAGTGCTGAAGAATCAAAATGTGAAAATATGTATAAAAGAAGCAGGGGAGATATGGAATAACAAATCCCCTGCTTTACTATTGCTTTATAGAATTTTTATGCAACTTCTTCCACAAGTGCAAGCATCAGCTTTACGGTATGTTCAATTGCCTGTTTTTCGAAGGTAGGATAGTCCATCTGGGCAGAATTGTCTGCTTTGTCGGAAATGGCCCGGATAATGAGGAATGGCAGGTGATTGTTATAGGCTGCCTGAGCAATGGCTGCCCCCTCCATTTCGGTGCATTTTGCCTGGAAATTTGCAACAATAAAGTCTTTCTTCGCTTTATCTGCGATGAATTGGTCTCCGGTGGCAATGCGTCCTTCGTGTACTTTGATTTCAGGATTCACTTTCTCACAAATTGCTTTTGCGGCAGAGCGAAGCTTCTCATCTGCCGGGAAGAAAGAAACCGGCATTCTTGGAATAACACCAAGGTCATAGCCAAAGGCAACCGCATCCATGTCGTGTTGAACAGCATCGGTGCAGAGAACGATGTCCCCGATATCAATAGCGGCGTCCAGAGAACCGGCAATTCCGGTGTTAATAACGCAGTTGACAGAAAACAAATCAGCCAGAATCTGGGTGCAGCAACCGGCATTTACTTTGCCGATGCCGGAACGGACTACGGTAACCTTTTTACCAAGCAGTAAACCGTCATAAAATTCCATGCCTGCTTTTTCGGTAATAGTTAAATCTTCCATTTTTTCTTTTAACTGTGCAACTTCTTCTTCCATTGCACCAATAATTCCAATTTTCACTTATATGCGCTCCTTTTTTTCTCGTGTTTTTCATTCGATACTGAAAGTATATCATAGACAAATTTTCTTTTCAACGAAAAAAGGTCGAATCCGCATATAAAAACAATGATATTTGTAAGAGAAAATTGCAACATGGATTGCAAAAATGTTTCATTTGGTGTAAAATAGATATACTTAGAAAATAGGAGTACTATAATTTGATGAAACGAATTGTATTAACCGGTGGAGGCACCGCAGGACATGTTACACCGAATCTTGCTTTGCTCCCACACTTACGGGATAAGGGCTGTGAGGTCAGCTATATCGGCTCTTATGACGGTATTGAAAAAGGGCTGATAGAAGCAGCCGGGGTTCCATATTACGGCATTTCTTCCGGCAAGCTTCGACGATATTTTGATCCAAAGAATTTTTCAGACCCGTTCAAGGTCATGAAAGGTTTTTTTGAGGCAAGAAAGCTTTTAAAAAAATTAAAACCGGATGTGATATTCTCAAAAGGAGGGTTTGTCAGTGTGCCGGTGGTACTTGCGGCAAAAACAAGAAAAATCCCGTGTATTATCCATGAGTCGGATATTACTCCGGGACTGGCAAACAAAATCTGCATTCCAATGGCAAAAAAGGTTTGCGCCAACTTCCCGGAAACCATGCGTTACCTTCCGGAGGAGAAAGCAGTACTTACGGGAACTCCCATCAGGGAAGAGCTGTTTAAGGGCAATCGAATAGCAGGTCTGGATTTTTGTGGGTTTACAGCAAACAAGCCGGTTATTATGATTGTGGGCGGCAGTACCGGAGCGGCAGCATTAAATCAGGCAGTACGGGATTTGCTTCCGACTCTTCTCAGAGATTTTCAGATTATTCATCTGTGCGGAAAGGGCAAGGCAGCAGAAGAGTATCAGAATGCTGAGGGCTATCGTCAGTTTGAGTACATTAGCAAAGAGATGAAAGATTTATTTGCGGCCGCAGATTTGGTGGTTTCCAGAGCAGGTGCCAACTCCATTTGTGAACTGCTGGCATTACGCAAGCCGCACATTCTGGTTCCGCTGTCGGCAGCAGCCAGCCGTGGCGACCAGATTTTAAATGCAGAGTCATTTGAACATCAGGGATTTTCTTATGTGCTTCAGGAAGAAAATCTTACCAATGACACCTTACTTCGTGCCATTCATCATGTCATGGAAAATCGGCAGACTTATGTGGAAGCTATGGAAAAAAGTAAGTTAAATGAAGCGATTACAACGATTCTTACGTTGTTGGAAACGGCAGCTAAGAATAAAAGGAAGTAAATTACGACCTGAAAGGAGTACAAAGGATTATGGGGAAAAAGAAGGAAAAAAACAAAATTAATGCATTGGAGGTTACGAAAGTAGCCGACAAAATCAAGGGAATGAATCTTGTTGCAAAGATTCTCCTTATGGCATTAGTGCCAATTGTATTAATGG
The DNA here is from genome assembly GCA_045531895.1 of Lachnospiraceae bacterium. Classification (GTDB taxonomy): domain Bacteria; phylum Bacillota; class Clostridia; order Lachnospirales; family Lachnospiraceae; genus SIG299. Next base: position 13,628 of record JAZSEW010000089.1, on the reverse strand, counting down.
TATTGGTGGCTATGTTTGCTATTTCAAGCACAGGTAAAGCCACAGCTAATACTATGGCAGAACAGGAATTATATACTGCCAGCCTTGCAGTAGAAATGGAGATGGATGCTCTTTCGCCAAACGGTGCTTATCGTGTCAAGGGTGCTGAGCTCTATCGTAGAAATGTCAGCATTAATGATAACATGGCAACCTTTAATACATTCCGTTCCAAGACAGGTCTTGTGTTAATGTTTTACTATGAAGCCGATTGTATCATTAGTACATTGACAAATGATCTGGCAGAATCTGTTATGGGTGATCCGCTTTCGGAGGAAACTTTAGAAAAAATTCATAACGTGGAAACTGTATTTGATGATGAAGTAATTATTGACGGAAAGGCTTACTTTGGTTATTATGCACCGTTAAAAAATACTGCGAACTCCTTTGCAGCAGAAGCATGTGTATTTGTAGGTCGTACCAAGGCAGAAACAGAGGAAATTTATCAGTCAGAAATTACAAAGAACATGATTTTAATGGGTGTTCTTTTTGTAGTCAGTGCAACAGCACTCTTTATTATGTTAAGAATTATCACTAAGCAGCTGTTGGTAGCAGTACAGCAGTTAGATACTGTGGCTGCAGGTAATCTGTTTATGGATCGTAATTCCAAGATGCTGACCCGTAGTGACGAAATCGGTAAAATTGCCCGTTCCATCCGTTCCCTGGTGGATTCCTTTTCAGATATCATAAAGAGAATTATTGCAGCAGCTGAGAGATTATTTGATTTCTCCAAGATGTATACTGCACGTTTTGAAACTATTACAGAGGCAATTGCCAATGTAAATACAGCGGTAGATGAAATTGCCAACGGTGCAACCAGTCAGGCAGGAGAAACTCAGGTAGTAAACGAAAAGATTTTAAATATCGGTAATGCGATTGAAGCTACTACAGAAAATGTAGAAATGTTAGCAAAGAGTACCCAGAAGATGAAGGATTACAACGAAACAGTAAATGCTACACTTAATGAACTGGGTGAAATAAATGTTAAGACACAGCAGTCTGTAAATGAGGTTCAGGAACAGACTAATGCAACCAACAAGTCTGCATTGGAAATCCGTACTGCAACCAACATGATTACAGAAATTGCAAGCCAGACAAACCTTCTTTCCTTAAATGCTTCCATTGAGGCGGCAAGAGCAGGTGAAGCAGGCCGCGGCTTTGCGGTAGTTGCTGATGAAATTCGTAAGCTGGCAGACCAGTCCAAGGAATCTGCTGCAAGAATTACTGCAATTATCAATGAACTTATGAAGAATTCCAACAACAGCGTGGAAATCATGAAGCAGATGTCTGAGATTATGAATGTGCAGAATGAGCATCTGGATGCTACAAAGAAAGTATTCCTGTCCTTAAATACGGAAATTGACAGCGTTGCCGGTGCGGTTGACAGCATTACCGGTGAGGTGGAACAGCTGGATATGTTAAAGAACGATGTAATGAGCAGCGTGGAAAGCCTTGCTGCAATTGCAGAAGAGAACGCCGCAAGTACACAGGAAACCTCTGCTGCTATGCAGGAACTGAACGAAATTATTGTAGAGTGTAAGGAAAAGACCGAGGAGATGGTTGGCCTTGCAGATACCTTGATGGAAAGCACAACTCAGCTGAATTTGGAAGAACAGACAGAGGATGTTGTGGAAACGGTAGAAGAAGAACCGGAAATGGCAGCAACAATGGAAGAAGAATTGGAAACAGATGTAGTTTCTGATGTTTACAAGACTCCGATTGACGAAACAGAGGAGTATACCTTTGATGCATATGAAACAGAGGAAGAAGAAATTGTTGCAGATGCAGACGAAACAGAGGACACTTTAGATGATTTATTCGATGAAGTATCCGATATGCCGGAAGAAGAACAGCAGAAAATTTTAGCTGAGTACGGCGATAACGAGTAATACAGGGTTAGAAATGAGGAATTCCCATGTCTTATACGGCACTATACCGAAAATTCCGCCCGACCACTTTTGAAGATGTGAAGGGGCAGGATCATATTGTGACAACATTGCGAAATCAGATTAAAGCGGGACGTATCGGGCATGCATTCCTGTTTACCGGAACAAGAGGGACCGGTAAAACCACTTCGGCGCAGATTCTTGCCCGGGCGGTAAATTGTGAAGCTCCCGTGGACGGTAATCCGTGTGGCGGATGTCCGATGTGCCGTTCTATTGCAGCGGGAACTTCCATGAATGTCATTGAAATTGATGCCGCCTCCAATAACGGCGTGGACAATATCCGTCAAATTGTGGAGGAGGTGCAGTATTCTCCGACGGAAGGAAAATACAAGGTTTATATCATTGATGAGGTGCATATGCTTTCTACCGGAGCCTTTAACGCATTGTTAAAGACTCTGGAGGAGCCACCTTCCTATGTTATTTTTATTTTGGCAACCACGGAAGTGCATAAAATTCCGATTACGATTTTGTCACGTTGCCAGAGGTACGATTTTCGTCGAATTACCGTAGAGGAAATTGCAGGACGGTTAAAGGAACTGACCACGGCAGAAAATCTTTCTGTGGAAGACCGTGCACTTCGCTATGTAGCAACAGCGGCTGATGGTTCTATGCGAGATGCTATCAGTCTGCTTGACCAATGCATTGCGTTTTACCTCGGTGAAACATTAACGTATGACAAAGTGTTGGAGGTGCTGGGCACAGTGGATGTGTCTGTCTTCGGACGGCTGATGTCTTACATTCGTATGGCAAATGTAACAGAGGCTCTCCGCCTGTTGGATGAAATTGTCGCACGGGGCAGAGAACTTACCCAGTTTACAGTGGATTTCACCTGGTATCTTCGAAACCTGCTGCTTACCAAAGCATCGGAGGATTTGTTGGACACTATGGAGATTCCGACAGATTACCGGGAAGAGTTTTTGCAGGAGGTTCATTTAAACGACGAAGAACGGTTGGTGCGTTTTATACGCATTTTTTCTGATTTAACAAATAGAATACGCTATGCTTCCCAGAAGAGAGTTCTGGTGGAGGTAGCGCTGATTAAATTGTGCAAACCACAGATGGAAAGTGATCAGGATGCGCTCTATGACCGGATTTCCAGAGTGGAAGAAGCATTGGAAAACGGTGTAGTAGCAGTACGTCCCGGCAGTGTTCCGGTGCAGTCGGCGGAGGAATTGTCTCTTGTGGAAGAAATTCCTGCAAATTATCCGAAGGCATTACCGGAGGATATTGCCCAGGTGGCGCAGAACTGGCAGCAGATTTCATCAAAGCTTCCGGGCTCCTTGAAAGTTTCTTTAAGCAGTGCACGTCCGAGTGTGGGTAGCGGCAATGAATTATTGCTGGTGTTCACGGAGGCGTTTGATAAAGAATTTGTGGAACAGGGAGATCATCTGGAAGAAATTAAAAAAATAATTCTGGGACAGATTCAGAAAGAGGTTGAAGTGCAGGCGGTGCTTGCAACCAACCAGCGAGAGGCCAATATGTATCCGGATATTACAAAAATGATTAAAAAGGTTCCGGTAGAGTTTATAGATTAAAAAGAGAAAACCAGGAGGATTATTATGGCAAAGCGTGGAGGATTTCCGGGAGGTATGCCTGGAAACATGAACAATCTGATGAAGCAGGCGCAGAGAATGCAACGTCAGATGGAGGAAAAGCAGCAGGAGTTAGAAACAAAGGAATTTACTGCAACAGCTGGTGGTGGTGCAGTTACTGTTACTGTATCCGGTAAGAAGGAAATTACTGCAGTAACCTTGCAGCCGGAGGTTGTGGATCCGGATGATATCGAAATGTTACAGGATTTGATTGTGGCAGCAGCAAATGAAGCACTGCGTCAGATGGAGACAGCATCTGCAGATGTGATGAACTCTCTGACCGGTGGTCTTGGCGGAGGATTTCCGTTCTAATGGATTACTATAGCAGTCAGATAACTAAGTTAATAGAAACGTTATCCGGGCTTCCGGGTATTGGAAGCAAGTCGGCTGGACGGCTTGCTTTTCATATTATTAATATGCCGGAGGAGTCTGTGGAGGCATTGGCGGATTCGATTGTTTCTGCCAGAAAGCGAGTGCGCCGTTGTAAGGAATGCTGTACCCTGACGGATAATGAGTTATGCCCAATTTGCGGAAGCAATGAGCGGGACAAGAAGACCATCATGGTAGTGGAAAACTCCAGAGACCTGGCAGCATATGAAAAAACTCAGAAGTACAACGGAGTTTACCATGTATTGCATGGAGCGATTTCGCCTATGCTAAATGTAACTCCTGCGGATTTGACTATCAAAGAGCTGTTGGTTCGTTTGCAGCAGGATGTAAATGAAGTTATTATCGCAACAAATTCCAATATTGAAGGAGAAGCAACCGCCATGTACATCAGCAAGATTTTAAAACCGGCGGGCATTAAAGTAACCCGTATTGCCAGTGGAGTTCCGGTTGGCGGAGATTTGGAGTACATTGATGAGGTAACACTGCTTCGTGCACTGGAGGGCAGAAAAGAACTATAATTGCAGGAAGAGTGCGGAGCAGTTATAAGCCGTGACCGTTACATAGGAGGTATGTGTCGGATGGAGAATGCAATTTTACATGCAGGTGTGGATGAACTAAACACTATCAAAGAGCATGTGTTGGAGCTTACAGGCTATCAGGAAAGAAATGCAGAGCTTGAAAAGGAAGAGACACGTCTGGAAAAACTGATTGCCACAAAAGAAAAGGATTTAAACGACGAAATAGAGAGCACATTAAAAAAACGGAAAAATGAGCTGATGGAATCCTATGAAAGTCAGCGGAATGCGCTCAATGCCCGGACAAAAAAAATCAAGGCCAAAAAAGAAAAGGATAAGGGAGCCAAGGTTTCTGAACGAATTGCCGAGGAAACGGCAGACCTGCGTGACAGAAATAAGGAGCTTGCATTGGAAATTAAAGCGAAAATGAAAGCGGACAAGACACCTCGTATTTGTAATACAACGTTGTTTTATGCGTTTTTTTTACCAAAGTCGTTTGTGGAATTTTTAATTTTCATGTTCGGTCTTTTAATTGTATTTCTGGCAATTCCGTTTGGACTTTATCAGTTGCCTTTTGCGAAAAAATTTGGAGAAATTGCGCTGGCAATTATTTATGTGATAATGATTTTATTGGTGGGAAGCATCTATCTTGCCATTAATAATAAAGTAAAGGAAAAGCATCTGGAAACCATTCGGGCAATCCGGGGGCTACGGAATCAGTATGGAAGAAACGCAAAGAATATCAGGGATATTCAGCGAGGTATTAAAAATGACTCGGACGAAAGTACGTATGGTCTGGAACGATATGATGCAGAATTAACGGAAATCAGTGCAGAAATTCAGCGGGTAACAGAAGAAGAGAAGGAAGCGCTGACTACCTTTGAAACTACTACGACGCAGCAGATTAAGGCAGAAATCAAAAGCCGTTATGAGGAAGAATTGTTAAACCTTCGGGAAAAATATAAGGAAACCTGCACTGAGCAAAAGGAAGCGGAAGAAAAGGTAAAGGATTTTTCTTTAATGATGTCTAAGCAGTACGAGGCATATCTGGGAAAGGAAATGCTGACTGTGTCCAAGCTGGACAAGCTGATTGCGCACATCCGGAAGGGTGAGGCGGCAGATATTGGAGAAGCACTAACGTTAGAAAAGAATAAGTAGCAAAAAACAGGGCAGTCGTTTTAATCTGTTTGATTGAAGCGATTGCCCTGCTTTATTTTTTTTCCGAGCTTTTCTTTGCTGAATCAGCGGGTTTCTACCTTCCGGCGTGTATTGCCGGGCGGTTTTCTGCACCATATTCCAGCTTCATCAGGCAGTAGGAAATTCCGGTACTGATTTGGTCTGCGAGCGCCATAACTGTGTGAAGGCGTGTAGTCTGCAGCAGAGAGTGTTCCAGAAAGCCGGACAGGTTTACAATGCCGGTAATATATAGGTTCCCTACGTGGGGCAGGTCTTTACCTACGCCTGCACCGGGCTTTAGGGAGCCTTCACCCAGAGTGAAGTAGCCGATGTGGGAGGACTTTCCCAGAGAGGCATCAATGGCAATGATAAAAGGCTGGTTAAAGGTATCATGGATGCTGCGGATAACCTCTTCCAGATTTTTGGCATGTACCGGATTTTCCAGGGTGCCGTATACAGAGACGGAAGAGAGGTGCCGTTGCTTTAATTTATAGCCAATGATAGGTCCGAGGGAATCTCCGGTAGCCCGGTCGGAGCCGATACACAGGAATACCAGAGGCTGTTGGCTGCTTTTACGGGTAGAAATCATTTGCAGAAGCTGTCGTCCGAATTCGTAGGAGGAAGATAATTGTTTTGAATTATAATAAAGCATGCGTGTTCGAGTGTTCCTTTCGTTATTTACTTATTAGTTTCTGTTCATATATAACCTTTTTAATAGAGTATTGCCTGATTTATGGAAAGTAGACCGAATTTAAAAGAAATTTTTTTGGGTGACACAATCCGGCAAAATGGTGCAAAGGTGTCGTGCTACAATACGGGAAAAGCGCCGGAGAACCGGGATGCGGAAAAGAGGGACAAATATGACGGAAACAATTTATGAAAAAAAGCCGGCAGAGACCGGCAGGCGGCAGCTTCCGAATAACCGTCGGCAGATTGGTCAGCCACAGCAGGCACAGCCGGAAGTATTTATCGAGGATTATGCTTTTTCTTTTGCGAAGGGACTGTCTGAGCGGGACTACACCGGCTGTGTGGTAGGTGTGTTGGTGGGTGAGCATATGCAGGGCGACCGGGGAGAAATCATTTTGGTCCGAGGTGTGTTAGAGGCAAGAGACGTGGTGCGCCATGATAAAATCTGCTTTACGGAAGACAACTGGACCGGAATTTACCGGGATATCCGGGAGTATTTTCCGAAGGAACAGATTGTGGGCTGGTTTCTTGGGGGCCCCGGCTTTCTTTTGGAGGATGAGGAACGACAGAAAAAGATTCAGACAGATAACTTTGGCGGCGGAGATAAAATTTTATTGAAAATGGATTCTATTGAAAAGGAACAGAAGGTGCTATATTATCAGGACGAGGAAATGAAAGAGCTGCCGGGATATTATATATTTTATGAGAGAAATGCGGAAATGCAGAACTATATGAGAGGAACGAACCAACGGATACCTATGGAGGAGAAGGTGAGCTACCCACGCAGGGAAAACAGGCCTGTGCTTATAGGAAAGGAAAAGGAAGAAAGAGAGGAAGAAGCGGTTAGAGAGCAGGCTGTAATAAAGAGACCGGAGCTGAAGGCTGGTTCCTTTTATCAGTTGTTTTATGCTACCGGCGGAATTCTTACCTGTCTCGCAATTCTGGTGATTGCGGGGTTGGCCATGCAGATTCGGGAAAGGGACCAGATGAAGGAACTTTTGAATGCGCAGGAACGATTGGTCTCTTCCATGCAACAGGTGTATCTTGTGGAAGAAGGGGAAACGGTGGAGTCCATCTGTCTGAAATTCTACGGTGACACAGAGCAGGCAGAGTCTGTCCGGCTGTTAAACAGTCTGGAAGAGGAGGAGGAGCCGGAAGCAGGGCAGAAAATTTTTCTTCCATAGGGTGTTTTGCAGGCAAGATTGCATACTGCATATACTGCTTAATAAAGCGGAATAGTTACTTTAATAAAATTATAATGCGAAAATCAGGATGATATGTTATACTTACTTTATCTTAAACGAAAGTGGGTCAGTTTTTTGGAAGAGAACAAAGGTGAAAAGCGGAATAAAAAGAGTATTATCCGGGCAGTGCGCATTTTACTTATTCTGGCGTTGATTATCGGTGGAATTGTATGGGTGCAGTATGCCCGCGGCAGAGAGTATAAAGGGTATGAGACAGTATCGGAGGTTCCGATGTATTCCAATCAGGTGGGATATAAAATGGGAAATGGGCAGATGCTGATGTACAGCAATGATGGAGCCAAGGCGGTGAATGGTGCGGGTAAACTGCAGTGGGAAATTTCTTATCAGTTGGACAATCCGGAGATTACCTGGTGTGGGAATGTGGCTTCTGTGGCGGATATCGGTGGTACTTCGATTTATGTGGTGGCAGAGAACGGAATTCCGTATAATTACCAGGTGATTTATCCGATTGTAAAGCATGAGGTGGCCGGACAGGGTGTTACGGCAGTTCTTCTGGACAATGACACGGAAGATTTTATCCAGCTGTATGATATCGATGGAACACTCCGCGTGGATATTAATACCAAAACAAAAACCGATGGTATTCCGGTGGATATTGCTTTGTCGCCGGACGGAAAGAAGCTGGTGACATTGTATATTACTTTTCAAGGTGACGCTATGATGTGTAAGACAACCTTTTATAATGCAGATGAGGTTGGGAAAAATTACATCAACAATATTGTTGGGCAGAAAACCTTTGCAGAAAACGTGCTGGCATATGATATTTGCTTTTTAAATGATACAACGCTTTGTGTGCTTTTGGAGAATGGTTTTGCGTTATACCGGATGACAGAGGTACCGGAGTTGGTTTGTGAAAAAACACTGCCAAATGATATCGTGGAGTTTGTCTGCGTGGATGGTGGTTTTTATGTGGTGCAGGAGGATGCCGCAAAGCAGCGCAGTATGTCTTTTTATAATGAAAAGGGCGAGATAAAGCAAAACTGGAAAGAAATACCGGAGTACGAGGCTGTTACTGCTACAAAGGAAGAAGTTGTGTTTTTCAGCCCGCAGAGAGTGACGGTATACAGGGTGAACGGAACCATGAAGTTTGACACATCCTTTACACAAAGCTTGGAGGCGGTGATTCCTGCCGGAAATAATCAATACTTTCTGATGGACATGGGGAAACTTCAGACGATAAAATTATCTGCTGAATAGCTGCGTTGATAAAAAAGAAAAAGGGAGAAAAATAATATGAACTGGTTACTAATTGTGGCGTTGGCAATTATCGGTCTTTGTGCGTATGCAGGCTGGAGAGCGGGGTTTGTGAAATCCGTATTTTCTCTGGTATCTACCGTTGCGGTTATAATTATCACAATTTTAGTAAGTCCTATTGTGACAAACATGTTAAAGAGCAATGATGCAATTTATGGAACAATTAATGACAAACTGATAGAGATAATTGATTTATCCAGTGTTGCAGAAAAATTAAGTGCAGAGGAAGAACGAGATCCGGCAGCATTTATTGACGGTTTGGAACTTCCGGAAAGTATCAAAGAAACCATCAAGAATTCTCTGGAAGCAACCATGGAAGAAAAAGAGGCAGAAGCGGCAGAATTTGTGGGAAATCAACTGAACACACTGGAAACTTATATATGTGGGCTTTTGACTAATATTGTTCTAAATGCGCTTGGTTTTTTTATTACTTTCCTTTTAGCGGCAGCCGGAATGGCAGCGTTGTGTTTTGTGTTGGATATTATCAGCAGGCTTCCGGTTCTGCATCAGATTAACACGTTGGCGGGTGTAGCTCTGGGAGCTTTGGAAGGTCTGGTAATTCTCTGGATTGTTTTTATTGTCATTACGATGCTCGGAAGTACAGAGTTTGGCCAAAAGTGTATGGTGATGATTAGTGAAAGTAAAATTTTAAGTTTTTTATATGACAGTAATGTTTTATCAAAAATCTTGCTTGGAAAAGCATAAAAGCTGTTGAATTTCTTGGGAGTTTAGGGTATACTGTTTATGTAAGCACTTACACTCCGTAGTAGTGCGGAGTTGTTAAATAAAGAAGAACGAAAAGGAGATACGTTATGAACCCAATTTTAGAACAGTTTCAGAAGCTTGGTATTATCCCTGTAGTAGTTATTGACGATGCAAAGGACGCAGTCCCTTTAGCAAAGGCTCTTTGTGAAGGTGGCCTTCCGGTAGCAGAGGTTACTTTCCGTACTGACGCAGCAGAAGAAGCAATCCGTCAGATGGCAGAAGCTTATCCTGAAATGTTAGTAGGTGCAGGCACCGTATTAACAACAGAGCAGGTTGACAGAGCAGTGGCAGCAGGTGCAAAGTTCATCGTAAGCCCTGGTTTAAATCCAAAGGTTGTTAAGTATTGTCAGGAAAAGAATGTGCCAATCACACCTGGTACAGCAAGACCAACCGACATTGAAATGGCATTAGAGCTTGGACTTGAAGTTGTTAAGTTCTTCCCTGCAGAGCAGAACGGTGGTCTTCCAATGATTAAGGCTATGGCAGCTCCTTATACAAAGGTGAAGTTCATGCCTACCGGCGGTATCAACGCTAAGAACTTAAAGTCTTACCTTGATTTCGACAAGATTATCGCATGTGGCGGTTCCTGGATGGTTCCAAAGGACTTAGTTGCAGCAGGTGATTTTGAAGCAATCAAGAATCTTACAAGAGAAGCAGTTAACACAATGCTTGGTTTTGAATTAAGACATGTCGGCATCAATGCTAAGAGCGAAGATGAGGCAGATGGCGTTGCAGGTTCCTTCGAGAAGTTATTCGGCTTCACAAAGAAGGTGGGCAGCAGCTCCGTATTTGCAGGTACAGCAATTGAAGTGATGAAGACTCCTTATCTTGGTGCTAACGGTCACATTGCTATCGGTACCAACTACATCGACAGAGCAGTTTACCATATGGAGCTTCAGGGTTTTGAATTCGATATGGATACAGCAAAGTATAAGAATGGCAAGCTGATTGCAGTTTACTTAAAGGGTGAACTTGGCGGATTCGCTGTTCATTTAGTACAAAAATAGTCGCGATAAGCAAAGGTCAATAGAAAATGTCCTGCGGAACGTTATGTTCCAGCAGGGCATTTTTGTGTTACAAGTTCAATCATCCTTTCTTTTATCCCGAATTGATTTCCAAATCAAATATCCTACAAAAGCAAGGAAGAGAATTAATATGATAATAACGATTACTTGCACCGTTGGGTCTGCTTTGCCCGGATTGTAAGTGATTGGCTTCGTCGGGACCAAATCCAGGAGAGTAAATAGATAAAGTAACATTGAGTTCACGCGCTACACCTCATTTCTTTTTTTTCAGTGAGTTCCAGATCAAGTATCCGATAAATGCAAGAAAACATACGAATACGATAATCAGGATAATTTTTGTTACAGGGTCCAGTGAGGCGTTTACCTCATCTGCGGAAAAGGATGGACCAAAGGCTACATCCAGCAGGGTTAGCCGGTATAACAATGTGTTTAGTAAATTCATAATTAATACCTCCTGATATATTATAATTGTAGCAACAGTCCGGTTCCGTAGGATGCTGCATTTAGTACAAGTGAAAATAACAGTGACTTATATATAGTAGAAACAGATTTGTTTTGGTCTGATTTTGTGCATTTTGTGGTATTACCAAACCGATAAAACAACCGGGCTTCCACCAGCCAGATGGCGACTTCCAGAAGAAGCAAGAGCCAGGGGGCTATGTTGGAGCAGTTCTGCTTAGCCAGTTCCAAAAAAATTACGGTATAGACAAAGTTCACCAATGGATTGGTAAACAGGTTTACAAGGCAGGTGAACTTAAGCCAAGGTTTGCTTCCAAAAAACAGCCAGCAAAGTGCTCCTTCTATTATTAAGGTAAGTATAAGTGCACCAAGGTAGGGTGACAAGAGGGCAATTAGTTTCATGCGTTGTCCTCCCTTTGATTTTTGGAGTTTGCTTTGCGGTAAATTATCAGCGAAGCTATCATACATGCTGCGGCTAAGAGCGTCAGGATACACAAAATCAAAGGTGCAGGAAGTTTGTTTAGTGGTAGAAATGCGTAAGGCAGATAACCGAGGAACAGCATCAGAGTGGAAAGCCCCATGGCAAAGCCGGGATGCTCCGGCAGAATACAGTATAGTTCAAACAAGGTTACCGGCATGGCGGCATGGAAACACAGAATGCCAAGGAAGCACAGGAGGGGAATATCTTCACTCAGGGAAAGAAGTGCTGTGCTGACAAGCAACGTTGTAGTTCCGAAGATGTAATTGCCGCTGCGGATGTCGATGCGTTTTTGCGGGATAAATTTATGTAACAGGCGGGTGTTGAAGATTGATAAAAATCCCCCCAGAAACTTTCCGGAGAATGCTATTATCCCGGAGGCCATAGCAAGGAGGAATACCGTCAAAGCAGTGTCGCCGGAGAACATAAACAGGTTCCGATAGGAGGAAGGGAAAAACAAACCTCCTACAGAACGTATAAAAACTGCAATCAGAGAAAGCATAAGCAGAGTTACATTAGTGCTTTCCGGAAGGGCAGAAGATGCTTGTTTTGCCGGTGTTAGTATTATTGGCTGCAAAAATAAAAGCACTATTAATAATAGAAGAATGATTATAGTAGTAAAATTTGCAATGGAAAAGGATAATTCATGATTGCGGGTGGCAAGATAAGTTCCAAGGGAAACTCCCAATGCTCCGGCAGATACAAAGATAGCGCTGTCCCGCAATCCCTTTTTGTTGGTGCAGACGATTCCGATACTTCCGCCAACATGATAAAAAGCGTTGCCAAAGCCACAAAGGATTAATCCGGCGGCAGAAAATTTCCATAGTCCGCAGGTATATCCGCATAAAACAAAAAGAAAGCCGATGGATGTGCTCCGTTTTGCCTGGAAACGGTCGAAGAAATATCCAATGGGTGCCTGTAAGGCAAAAGCAAGAAAATTGTAAAGCAGTGCAGCACCTATTCCGGCAATGAGTCTATGTTGCGGATAGTTTGTGAAAAAATAGTACAGACAGGCAAAGTCTATGCTGAAATGTCCGAGAGTTAAAATTGGTAAAGTGAATTTATATTTCATAGGCAACCTTCTTTTGTGAACAGTTTCTTCTATTTATAAATGTAACCATGATCTATTCCTTTATTAAACTTCTAAGATATGAGATACATATACCTGTACATATATAATATCATAAATGCAGTAAAATGAAAATAAATTATTATGTCCGGTTGCAACATCTTGTGGCTATGAAAAATCAAAAGCACAACTAATAGTTGGAAAAGAAAGAACAATTCAGAAAATTAAAAAAATGGGAAAATAGGTGTTGACAGAACGATTCTAACGTGCTAGAATAAATCTCGCTTTCGACAAAGTCTTGCAGAAAGCGAGGTCAGCAACAATTTGAAAATTTTTAAAAAAAGTTGTTGACAAACCACAGACACTGTGGTAAGATAACAAAGCTGCTTTAAATGAGCGAAAAGTTACAACAATTCATACAATTTTAAAAAGTTGAGTTGAAAAACTTTTTTAAAAAACTTGAAAAAAGTGCTTGACAAAGAAAAAGAGTTGTGGTAAGATAAACGAGTCGCTTGCGAGAGTGGCAAACAGAACATTGATAATTAAACAGTGAAACAACCCTGAAAATTCAATGAATTTTCATTCTAAGAACAAAGCGAATTGAAATTCGCTTGACCTTAGAAACAGTAAAACGTCGAAAGACGAACGGAACGAACCTTTGCTTTTTAGGAAGCCAGAGAGTAGTTCTGAGAGGAAACAAACATTTCAACATGAGAGTTTGATCCTGGCTCAGGATGAACGCTGGCGGCGTGCTTAACACATGCAAGTCGAACGAAGCACTGGAAAACAAATCTTCGGAAGAGTTTTCCTTTGACTTAGTGGCGGACGGGTGAGTAACGCGTGGGTAACCTGCCTCACACAGGGGGATAACAGTTAGAAATGACTGCTAAAACCGCATAACATGGCGAGACCGCATGACCTTGCCATCAAATATTTATAGGTGTGAGATGGGCCCGCGTCTGATTAGCTAG
>JAZSEW010000077.1:0-22780 GCA_045531895.1 Lachnospiraceae bacterium | reverse complement strand
TACAGCAGGGGCATCGACCCCAAACAATATTATCGAGGAGGTTCATACCAGCATGTCAGATTTAAGTTTTGAACAATTATTGGAGGAGTCTTTTAAGACAATACACAACGGAGAGGTAGTCGAGGGTACTGTTATTCGTGTTAAAGAAGATGAAATTGTCTTAAATATCGGTTACAAGGCTGACGGTATCATTACCAGAAACGAGTACACAAACACTCCTAACGTTGACTTAACAACAGTTGTTAAGGAAGGCGACAAGATGCAGGCAAAGGTTCTTAAGGTAAATGATGGTGAAGGTCAGGTATTATTAACCTATAAGAGACTTGCAGCAGAAAAGGGAAGCAAGAGATTAGAAGAAGCTTTCAACAATAAGGAAGTTTTAACTGCTACTGTTTCCGCAGTTTTAGATGGCGGATTAAGCGTAATCGTAGATGAGACAAGAGTATTTATTCCTGCAAGTCTTGTTTCTGATTCCTACGAAAAGGATTTATCCAAGTATAAGGATCAGGAAATTGAGTTCGTAATCAGCGAGTTCAATCCAAAGAGAAGAAGAATCATCGGTGACCGTAAGCAGCTTTTAGTTGCTAAAAAGGCAGAGCTTCAGAAGGAGCTTTTTGCTAAGATTTCTGTAGGCGATGTTGTAGAAGGTACTGTAAAGAATGTTACTGATTTCGGTGTATTCATCGACCTTGGTGGTGTAGACGGTCTCCTTCATATTTCCGAAATGTCCTGGGGCAGAGTTGAGAATCCTAAGAAGGTATTCAAGACAGGCGATGCAGTTCGTGCATTTATTAAGGATATCGCAGGTGAGAAGGTTGCATTAAGCCTTAAGTTTGCAGATCAGAATCCATGGGCAAATGCAGAAGCAGACTTTGCAGTTGGTAATGTAGTTACCGGCAAGGTTGCTCGTATGACAGATTTTGGTGCTTTCGTTGAGCTGGTACCTGGTGTTGATGCTTTGTTACATGTTTCCCAGATTTCCAGAAATCATGTAGAAAAGCCGGCAGATGTATTAAAGATTGGTCAGGAAGTAACTGCTAAGATTGTTGACTTCAATATTGAAGATAAGAAGATCAGCTTAAGTATTAAGGCATTAGAGGCTCCTGCTGAGGAAGCTCCTGTAGAAGAAGCTGCAGCAGAGGATGCAGAGTAATATTATATGTAGTATATGTAAGGGGCTGTTGGAAGCAACAGTCCCTTTTTCAAAAGAGTTACTTGGGGGATAAAAAGCAGGAAACAAAAGGAGGATTACTATGGACGATTATGAAAGCTTTAAAAAGCAAATTTTTACGCTGACGCAGATTGATTTAAATGCGTACAAAGAAAAGCAGATGAGAAGAAGAATCGATTCTCTTATCGCAAAGCATGGTATTAAGAGTTATCCTGATTATGTATCAGCCATTAAAGGCAATAAGGATATGTTTGAAGAATTTGTAAACTATCTTACTATTAATGTATCGGAGTTTTATCGTAATCCGGAGCAGTGGAAGGTATTAGAGAATGAAATTCTTCCAACTCTGATGGCAAAAACAAAGAATTTGAAAATCTGGAGTGCAGCCTGCTCTACCGGTGATGAACCATATTCTCTGGTAATGATGTTGTCCAGACATATGCCGCTTAGCAATATCAAAATTATTGCAACGGATATTGATAAGCAGGTGCTTGCCAAGGCAAAAGAAGGCTTATATAATGTAAAGAGTTTAAAAACGCTGCCGGATGATTTGATGAAGAAATACGTGACTCAGGTCAATGAGTATACATATAAAGTAGCGGATGAAGTAAAGCGTTGTGTAGAGTTTAAACAGCACAATCTGTTAAAGGATGCCTATCCGACAGACTGCGACCTGATTGTCTGCCGTAATGTGCTGATTTACTTTACAGAAGAAGCCAAAACAGATATTTACAAGAAATTTAATGCTTCTTTAAAGAAGGATGGCGTATTGTTTGTGGGTTCCACAGAACAGATTATTCAGGCAAATACTTTGGGGTATGCTACCGCGAAATCCTTCTTCTATAGAAAAGTTTGATTAATAGTTGATTTTTAGTTTGATATCTAGTATATTACAATGTAGAAACTGACAGGAGGAGTCTTTTAATGAGCGAATTGGTTAAAGTTGCAGTTGATGCAATGGGTGGTGATAATGCCCCGTCTGAGATTGTGAAAGGTGCCGTCCTGGCAGTGGAACAGGATTCTCGTATCAAGGTTTATCTTGTAGGACAGGAAGATGTTCTGAAAAAGGAACTTACACAGTATCCGGATTTGGGAGACCGTCTGGAACTGGTACCGGCCAGTGAAATTATTACTAATGAGGAAGCTCCTGTTATGGCAGTACGTCGTAAAAAGGATTCTTCTATTGTAGTTGCTATGAACCTGGTAAAAAACGGTGTGGCAGATGCCTTTGTATCTGCGGGAAGTACAGGAGCAGTTTTGGTAGGAGCGCAGCTTGTTGTAGGAAGAATCAAAGGTGTGGAGCGTTCTCCGTTGGCACCGTTGCTTCCAACTACAAAAGGTGTTTCTTTGCTGATTGACTGTGGCGCAAATGTAGATGCCAGACCATCACATTTACTGCAGTTTGCAAAAATGGGTTCCTTATATATGGAACATGTCGTAGGAATCAAAAATCCAAGGATTGCCATCGTAAATGTTGGAGCTGAGGAAGAAAAGGGAAATATGCTGGTAAAGGAAACGTTTCCGTTATTGAAAAACTGTAATGACATAAACTTTATCGGTAGTATTGAAGCAAGAGAAATTCCAAACGGTTACGCTGATGTTATTGTTTGCGAAGCATTTGTAGGCAACGTCATCTTAAAGCTGTATGAAGGTGTTTCAAGTGCGTTGCTTGGCGAAATCAAAAAGGGGATGATGTCCAGTCTTCGCAGCAAGATTGGTGCCATTCTTTTAAAACCTGCTTTAAAGAAAACCCTGAAAAAGTTAGACACTTCAGACCATGGCGGTGCACCTATGTTGGGCTTAAGCGGCCTTGTGGTAAAGAGCCACGGCAATTCCACCGCGAAGGAAATAAAGAATTCAATTATTCAGTGTATTGCTTTCAAGGAACAGAATATTGGTGAAAAAATTCGCGAAAATATTATGAAATCAGAAGAGGATTAGTAGTATAAGGAGGATTCAAGCATGGAATTTGAAAAGATTCAGAAGATTATCAGTGAGGTATTAAGCGTAGATGCAGATGATATTACTATGGACACCACTTTTGTGGATGACCTTGGTGCTGATTCTTTGGATGTTTTCCAGATCATCATGGCGCTGGAAGAAGAGTTTGACATTGAAATTGCAAACGAAGAGGCAGAAAAGATTGTGACAGTAAGTGATGCAGTAGAACAGATTAAGAATGCATTGAATTAAACAACGGGCGCGTAAGGGCTGTTGACCACTCAACAGCCCATTTTGTTTCGCAAGAAAGGAGGTATTATGAAACTAAGAAATCTGAAAGAATTTCAAAAGCAGATAGGGTATGAATTTAAGCAGGAACAGTTACTGCGTCAGGCGTTAACACACAGCTCCTATGCTCATGAAAAAAACTTAAAGGGGTTAAGTGACAATGAACGTCTGGAATATTTGGGAGATGCTGTACTGGAGCTGGTTTCCAGTGAATTTTTATTTAAAAATCATCCGGAAATGAACGAAGGCCAAATGACAAAACTGCGTGCAAGTCTTGTGTGTGAGCAGTCTTTGGCAGTTTGTGCAAGGCAGTTGGATTTAGGCAGCTTTCTTCTGCTTGGAAATGGAGAGGATTTAACCGGAGGAAGAGAACGGGATTCCATTTTATCCGATGCCTGGGAAGCGATAATCGGTGCGATGTATCTGGATGGTGGTTTTACTAGTGCAAAAGAGTTTATCCTGAAATATGTTTTACAGGATATTGAACATAAAAAGCTCTTTTATGATAGTAAGACTATATTACAGGAGCTCATCCAGAACAAATATAAGCAGAGCCTTCATTATGTGCTTCTATCAGAGGAAGGACCGGATCACAATAAGGTGTTTACGGTACAGGCATATATGAATGAAACGGCACTTATGACAGGCGAAGGCAGGACGAAAAAAGCCGCAGAACAGAATGCGGCATATCAGTCTCTTCTTAAATTTGAACAGGGAGACTATTCTTAAGAACAGAGAGGGTATCTATGTATTTAAAAAGTATTGAAGTACATGGCTTTAAATCATTTGCAAATAAGATTGTTTTTAAATTTCATGACGGTATTACTGCAATTGTAGGACCGAATGGCAGTGGTAAGAGTAACGTTGCGGATGCGGTACGCTGGGTACTTGGTGAACAGAGTGCAAAGCAGCTGCGAGGCAGCAAAATGGAGGACGTCATTTTCTCAGGCACACAGCTTAGAAAACCGATGGGGTATGCTTACGTTGCAATTACGCTGGATAATTCCGACCACAAGCTTCCTATTGAGTATGAAGAAGTTACGGTAGCACGTCGTGTATATCGTTCCGGTGAAAGTGAGTACCTAATTAATGGAAGTACCTGTCGTCTGAGAGATGTGCAGGAACTGTTTCTGGATACCGGTATCGGTAAGGAAGGTTATTCCATTATCGGACAGGGCCAGATTGACAAGATTTTAAGCGGTAAGCCGGAGGACAGACGAGAGCTGTTTGATGAGGCGGCAGGTATTGTAAAGTATAAAAAGCGAAAAGCTGCTGCAGAAAAAGAACTGGCAGAGGAACAGCTGAATCTTTCCCGAATTACCGATATATTAATGGAGATTGAAAAGCAGGTTGGCCCATTGCAGAAGCAGTCTGAGGTGGCAAGGGAATATCTGCGATTAAAAGAAGCATTAAAAAATCTGGAAATTAATTTATTTCTTTTAGAGTATGAGCGTAGTGAAAAGAATAAGGCAGAAATTGATTCCAGGGCTAAAATTGTTACTGATGAATTAGCAGACAGTAACAAGGCATATGACAATACTAAACAGGAATATGAGCGTCTGGAGGCGGAACTAGAGCAGTATTCTGCTGACATTGATACAAAGAAAGAGCAAAAAAATCGTTTTCTTATGATGATTCAGGAAAAAGAGGGAGAAATCAAGCTGATGCAGGAAAAGATTTCTTCCATGCTCCTTAGTGACAGCCATTATAAGCAGCGTCAGGATGCATTGACGGCAGACAGGGCAGAGCGAAAGAAGGAACTGGATCATTATGATAAAGAATTAAAAACGGTTTCCGCATCTTTAGAAGAGATGAAGGAACAGCAGAATGATTCCACGGAAGAATTACAGGAAATCAGACGTCGTATTGTAGATTACACAAAGACAATTGAGAAATGTAATCAGCAGATTTTAGAGAGCATGGATCAGAATACGGAGATAAAAACAAAGCTCCAGTATTTTGTAACATTAGAGGAACAGAACAATTTAAAGAAGGCAGAGCTTACCCAGAAGGTGCTGCTTCACAAATCAGAAGAAGCCGGCTATGAAGAAGAAGTAGAAAGATGCAAGAAAGCCCATAAAGAAATCACAGACCGGATTGAGGCTGCCCGTGATAACATAGAAGCATTGGAAGAGTCTGCGGCAGAATGGAAGCAGAAGGCGGCAAATACGCAGTCTGACATGGAGCAGACGGAGCGCAGCAGGATTCAGGAGGCTTCAAAATTGGAATCTCTCCGCAACCTGACTGAGCGTTATGATGGCTACGGTAATGCGATTCGTAAGGTGATGGAGCGAAAAAGCGATACTCCGGGAATTGTTGGTGTAGTTGCAGATATCATAAAAGTAGATTCCAAGTATGAAACAGCCATGGAAACTGCTCTTGGAGGCAGCATTCAGAACATTGTTACCAAAGACGAGGCTACCGCGAAGAAGATGGTAAACTACTTGAAGGAAAATAAGCTTGGCCGCGCCACTTTCCTTCCGTTAACAAGTATTACTTCCAAGGCACTGGGACAGAGTCAGGAGCAGGCGGCAAGGGAGCCGGGAGTTATCGGCTATGCACATACGCTTGTTAAGGTGGAAAAAGAATATGAGGAACTGGTAAAGTTTCTGGTGGGTAGAAATCTTGTAGTAGACACCATGGATCATGCCCTTTCCATTGCAAAAAAATATAATTATTCTCTCCGTATTGTTACCTTAGAGGGTGAGCAGTTAAGTCCGGGAGGTTCCATTTCCGGTGGTGCATATAAGAATAACAGTAATTTACTTGGACGCCGCAGAGAAATGGAAGAACTGGAAAAGAAAATAGAGGCCTGCAGACAAAAGTGTGCTGAACTGGAAAAAGAGAGAGAAAACATACGTCTGGAACGAGAGAAGCTTGCAAAGGACATGGTAACAGCAAGAGAAGAATTGCAGGAACTGATTTTGGAACAAAATACAACCAGAATGAATCTTGCTGCTGCTGAAGAGAAGCTTGCAGGCTTAAAGGACAGCTATAAGTTGATTGAGCAGGAAGTAAACAATCTGGAAATGAAAAACCGGGATAATATGTCCGGTGCAAAAGAACTCAGAGACCGGATTAAGAAAAACGATGCTGCGATGGAAGATGCTAAGAAAAAGACAGAGGTCTGCAACCTTTCCATGGAGCGTAACCGGGCGATTGAGGAAAAGCTTTCCGAAGAAAATGCAGCTCTTGCACTGGAATGTGCGGGCTTAGAAAAGAACCTGCAGTTTGTCAATGAAAACAGAAGCCGAATTATTGCTGAAATCGAACGCCTCGACAGAGAGCATAAAATTTTAAAGGACGAAAACAGTTCCACCAAGGAACGGATTGCGGAACAGGAAAAAGGTATTCAGGAGGCAAAAGACAGTGTAGCTGTCTGGACGGAAAATGTGGCAGATTTAGAAGAAAATCTGGCAGAACTGGAAACAAAGAAAGAAGAAATGTCGAAAGAAAATAAGAATTTCTTCTCTAAATATGAAGAACTGTCTAAGCACATTTCTGAACTGGATAAAGATTCCTTCCGTTTGTCTGCACAGTTGGAAAAACTTCAGGACACAATGAACAGTCAGGCTAACTACATGTGGGAGGAATATGAAATTACGGTAGAGCTGGCAAAGAAGTTCAGGGATGAAACATTGCCGGGATATAACGGTATCCGCAAGGAAATCGGCGAATTAAAGTCCGGTATTAAGGCTTTGGGTGATGTTAATGTAAACGCAATTGAGGACTACAAAAATCTTTCGGAGCGTTACGAGCTTTATAATAACCAGAGAAATGATCTTATGGAAGCAGAGGCTGCCCTGATGAAGATTATCGAGCAGTTAGACACGGAAATGAGAAAGCAGTTTGAAGAAAAATTTGCAGCCATTAAAGATCAGTTTGATGTGGTATTCCGTGAATTATTCGGTGGTGGTAAGGGAACGTTGGAACTGATGGAGGACGAAGACGTTCTGACCGCAGGCATTCGTATTATTGCCCAACCGCCGGGAAAGAAGCTGCAGAATATGATGCAGTTGTCCGGTGGTGAAAAGGCACTGACTGCCATTGCGCTGTTATTTGCCATCCAGAATTTAAAACCGTCGCCGTTCTGTCTTCTGGACGAAATTGAAGCGGCGCTGGATGACTCCAACGTTGGAAGATATGCAAAGTATTTGCACAAACTGACCAAAAACACGCAGTTTATTGTAATTACCCACCGACGTGGTACCATGGCGGCAGCGGACATCCTGTACGGTATTACCATGCAGGAAAAGGGTGTGTCCACACTGGTATCCGTAAATCTGATTGAAAATGAATTAGAAAAATAAATATGGGAGGATATATGGGAGAGAAGAAAGGTTTTTTCAGCCGGCTTGCAGCCGGGCTTACGAAAACAAGAAACACGATTGTTTCCGGTATTGATTCTATTTTCAGAGGTTTTTCTGCCATTGATGATGACTTTTATGAAGAACTGGAAGAAATTCTGATTATGTCTGATGTTGGCATTAATGCAACTACAAAGATTATTGAGAATTTAAAGGAAAAAGTAAAGGAAACAAAAACAAAGGATCCGTCTGAATGCAGAAAACTTCTTATGGATAGCATGAAGGAGCAGATGTCTGTGCCGGAGGATGCCTATGCGTTTGAAAATCAAAAATCGGTAGTATTACTGATTGGTGTCAACGGTGTTGGTAAAACAACTTCTATCGGTAAGCTGGCAGGGCAGTTAAAAGCAGACGGCAAAAAGGTTTTAGTGGCGGCGGCAGATACGTTCCGTGCGGCAGCTATTGAACAGTTAACCGAGTGGGCACATCGTGCAGAGGTAGATATTATTGCCCAGAAGGAAGGTTCCGACCCTGCAGCGGTTGTGTATGATGCAGTTACTGCAGCCAAGGCAAGAAATACGGACGTGCTTCTATGTGACACCGCAGGACGTCTTCATAACAAGAAGAATCTGATGGAAGAGTTAAAGAAGATTGACCGTGTCATTGAACGGGAATATCCGGGCTGTCACAGAGAAACCATGGTAGTACTGGACGGTACTACCGGACAGAATGCGCTGGTGCAGGCAAAGGAATTTAATGCAGCGGCGGCAATCGACGGAATTATTTTAACAAAGTTAGATGGCACTGCAAAGGGAGGTATTGCCCTGGCAATTCAGGCAGAGCTTTCGGTCCCTGTAAAATATATCGGTGTTGGAGAGCATATGGAAGATTTGCAAAAGTTTGATCCAAATGCATTCATAGATGCATTGTTTGACGGAATTGCAGCAGAGGAGGACAAGTAATTATGATGACATTAGATAAGTTTGAAGAAGCTTCAGAGGTGGTAAAAAAGGTCACGAATAAGACCAAACTGGTACACAGTGCCTATCTTTCTGAAATGACCGGAAACAAGGTGTATTTAAAGCCGGAAAATATGCAGGTGACCGGTGCATATAAGATTCGTGGTGCTTATTATAAGGTGAGTACTTTATCTAAGGAAGAACGCGCCAAAGGTCTAATTACTGCATCTGCCGGCAATCACGCCCAGGGTGTTGCTTATGCGGCAAAGAAGTTTGGCTGTAAGGCGGTTATTGTTATGCCGACCACCACTCCTTTAATCAAAGTAAACCGTACCAAGAGCTATGGTGCTGAAGTTGTGTTACATGGCAATGTATATGATGAAGCATGTGCGTATGCACTGGAAATGGCAGAAAAAGAAGGTATGACTTTCATTCATCCGTTTGACGATGAAACTGTGGCTACAGGTCAAGGTTCCATTGCCATGGAAATTTTGCAGGATTTGCCTACGGTTGACACTATTTTAGTTCCTGTGGGCGGTGGCGGATTGCTTGCCGGTATCTCGACGCTGGCAAAACTGTTAAATCCAAAGATTCGCATTATTGGTGTAGAACCGATGGGGGCTAACTGTATGCAGGAGTCTCTGCGTAAAGGCGAGGTTACGACACTTCCAAGTATCGATACCATTGCAGACGGTACAGCGGTAAAGACTCCGGGTACTAAAATTTTCCCGTATGTAAAGGAAAATGTGGACGAAATTATTACGATTGACGACAGCGAGCTGGTAGTTGCGTTCCTTGATATGTTAGAGAACCACAAGATGGTTGTTGAAAACTCCGGTCTGCTTACTGTAGCAGCATTAAAGCATTTAGATGCAGAGGGCAAGAAGGTGGTTGCAATTCTTAGTGGTGGTAACATGGACGTTATTACTGTATCCTCCGTTGTTCAACACGGTCTGATTCAGCGTGGCAGAATCTTTACTTTGTCCGTACTGCTTCCGGATAAGCCGGGTGAACTTGTAAATGTTGCACGTATCATTGCGGAAAATCAGGGTAATGTTATCCGTCTGGATCACAACCAGTTTGTCAGCATCAACCGTAACAGTGCGGTGGAACTGACCATCACCATGGAAGCGTTCGGTCATGAGCATAAGGACAAGATTATTAAGGCGCTCCGTAAGCAGGGCTATGATCCGAAGGTTACTCAGCCAAAAGGCTTCTAAAACTGTTACACAACTATTTGGCTTGTGTAAAGCAAATATTCATAAAATGACTTATTATACATAATATACAAAAAATGCCTGTGTTTTTCTACGAAGGAAAGCATAGGTTTTTTTGTACAATGCTTGTTTTTACGATTGTAATCTGCTAAACTGAATGTGTTTCCCAAAACAAGTGACAGCAAGGCATGACAAAAAATAAATCGAACAATTTTCAGTTTTTACTTGACAAAGAAAAGAGTATGCGTTATCATAAGAACAAAAGTTCGAGAAAATATGTTCGAATCAGGAGGTTTATAAAATGGCAGATAATGATAAGTTAAAAGCATTGGAGTCCGCATTAGGACAAATAGAAAAGCAGTATGGTAAGGGTTCCGTTATGAAACTTGGTGACAGTGCTGCCCACATGAACGTGGAGGCAGTACCAACCGGTTCTTTAAGTCTCGATATTGCCCTTGGTGTGGGCGGTATTCCCAAGGGTCGTATTATAGAGGTTTATGGTCCGGAATCCAGTGGTAAAACAACAGTTGCCTTACATATGGTCGCAGAAGTGCAGAAGCGTGGCGGTATTGCCGGTTTCATCGATGCAGAACATGCCCTTGACCCGGTTTATGCAAAAAATATCGGTGTAGATATCGATAATTTATATATTTCCCAGCCGGATAATGGTGAACAGGCTTTGGAAATTACAGAAACAATGGTGCGTTCCGGTGCCATTGATATTGTTATCGTTGACTCTGTAGCTGCTCTTGTTCCAAAGGCAGAAATCGAAGGTGATATGGGTGATTCTCATGTAGGTCTGCAGGCAAGACTTATGTCTCAGGCATTAAGAAAGCTTACTGCCGCTATCAGCCGTTCCAACTGTATTGTAATTTTTATCAACCAGCTCCGTGAAAAGGTAGGTGTAATGTTCGGTAATCCGGAAACTACAACAGGTGGACGTGCGTTAAAATTCTATTCCTCTGTACGATTGGATGTCAGAAGAATTGAATCCTTAAAGGTATCCGGCGAAGTAGTTGGCAGCCGTACCCGTATCAAGGTAGTAAAGAACAAAGTAGCTCCGCCATTTAAGGAAGCTGAATTTGATATTATGTTTGGTAAAGGTATTTCCAGAGAAGGTGATATTCTTGACTTGGCAGCAAATGAAAATATCATCATTAAAAGTGGTGCATGGTTTGCTTATAATGATGCAAAAATTGGTCAGGGCCGTGAAAATGCCAAGATTTACTTAAAAGAAAATCCGGAAATTATGGAAGAGGTAGAAACTAAAGTTCGTGAGAAGTTTGGTCTTCCAGGTTCCACAGCAACTTCTGTAGCTGGTATGACAGAGGAATAAAGATGGTATAATAATATATGGGTTCACTACTGCCACAGGTTTTCCTGTGGCAGTAGTTATCATAAATGGGAGAATTAATATGGATGACGTAGCAGATAAAAAAGAGTTACTGCTAAAAGGAAAAAAGCGTGCCTTGCGTCTTCTGGAACGAAAGGATTATTCCAGAAAGGAATTAAAGGAGAGGTTGCTAAAGGATGGTTATTCCGTAGAACTGGTGGAGCTGATTATTGATTATGTAGATAGTTTTCACTATCTGGATGATACAAAAGTGGCAGGCAGTTATATCAGGGGACGAAAAGAGCATAAAAGTAAACGGGAGCTGGAATACCTCTTAAAGCAAAAGGGAATCAGTGAAGAAGATATTGCACTGGCACTGGAAGAAAACTATAAGAATGAAGACGGAATTTCTCAGGAGGAGGTTGCTATTCGAAAAAATCTGGCAAAATATCATGTAACAGAAGAACGGTTGGAAGAAATGCCCTACGAAGAAAAACAAAAAGTGGCGGTAAAATTATATCGTAAAGGCTTTGAACAGGAGAAAATCAGAAAAATATTGCAAATATAAAGTAGAAAATTATAATGTAAGAAATTTGTAAGAAATAGACGATTTGACAGAACAGAGACACTGTGCTATGATACAAGATGGTTTAAATTGACTGAAAAGAAGGAATTTGAAATGAAACGCAAGGAATTGAGGACTGTCTTAATATCAATAGTGTGTTTTATGATATCGCTGGTAGTTGCTTTTGTTGTGCTTTTATATACCCGTGTTGCAAGAAAAATCCAGGTGGAAGTGGGACAGGAAGTAAGTGCGGATACTTTTAGGCGTTACGACTGGGATAAAGGAATGTTTACCTGGATAGAGGAACCGGATACTTCAACTTCAGGAGAAAAGAAAGGAACAATCCAGGTATTTCCGATAAACTATCAGGTTACCGTACTTGTAGCCGGTGCAGGAACAAATACAGGAAGTCAGAATGATTTGTCCGGAACGACAGTGCCACAGGCTCCTGCAGATACGGAAGCACCGATAGTCACAGTGCATAGTGTGACCGTTAATCCTGCAAATGGAGGTTTGACATCTGTATCGGCAGAACAATTTATCACAAGTATAGAAGATGCATCTCCTTATAGTGTGGAATATGAAACATTGCCGGATTTATCCAATTTCGGAAAACAGACAGTGCGCTTGATTGTTACTGATTCGGCAGGGAATTCTACAACGGTAGAAACAGAACTGCGGATAACCAATACCAAAGAACTTGTTGTAGTGGAACTTGGTGCAGAACTACCTGAACCGGAGGCGTTTTTAGTACTTCCGGGGAGTGAGGTTTCTCTGACTACGGATATTAGCAGTATCAATGTCATGGTGGAAGGAACCTATGAAATAGAACTTCTGGTAGACGGTGAAAATGCTTTTTCTACATTACAGGTGAAGGATACAACAGCGCCGACTTTAGTTTTGAAACGTGTGGAATCCTGGTTAAACAAACCATTGGACACAACGGAATTTATTGATTTTGATTTAACTGTAGATAATTCAGATGCTTTTGAAGCTTCGTTTCAGACAGAACCGGATTGGACTTTGTTAGGTGAACAGAATGTAACTGTCATAGCAACTGATGCGTCCGGAAACAGTGTCAGTGAAACAACAACACTGATTATTAAAAAGGATGAAAAGGCTCCGGTGGTATCAGTAACAGATATTGATGTCAAGGTTGGCGGCACCGTTTCTTACAAAAAAGCGGTCAGCTATTACGATGATATTGATGAAAAAGAAGAAATGAAGCTTTCCATTGAGCGAGGCAATGTTAATTTAAATAAGGTCGGAACATATGAGGTGACCTATACGGTAGAGGACTGTTCCGGCAATACAACTTCGGTTGTCGGAAAAATTAACGTAGTGGAGGAATCACCAAAATGGGAGGATGAATCTGCTATTCACGAAAAGGCGCAGGGAATTCTGGATTCCATTTTAAAGGATGGTATGACCGATAGGGAAAAGGCCAAAGCAATTTATAAATGGATTAAAAGTAACGTAGGCTATATTGAGCATTCTGAAAAGGGAAATTATATTCGAGGAGCATATGAAGGTCTGTTTAAAAAACAGGGTGACTGCTTTGTTTATGCAGCAACTGCAAAAGAACTTCTGACTTTGGCGGGAATACAAAATATTGATATTGTCAAGTCAAGAACAAATCCTTCCCATTACTGGAATCTGGTATATATTGAGGATGGCTGGTATCATTTTGATACAACTCCGCGATATGATAAAAGTGAATTCTTCCTGTTGACGGATGCAGAACTGGAAGCATATTCCTCTGCTCACAGAAATACACACATTTTTGACCGGAGCCTGTATCCGGAAATTAAGTGACAGGAGAGGTGTCAATGAAAACATTAGGTGTCATTGGAGGGCTTGGTCCTATGGCAACTGCATATTTTATGCAACTGGTAATTGATATGACAGAAGCAGCGACCGATCAGGAGCATATCCCTATGATAATATATAACTGCCCGCAAATTCCGGACAGAACCAGGTATTTGCTTGGAGAGTCTACGGAAAATCCGGGACCGCAGATAATTGACTGCGGAAGGAAAATCGGGCAGACAGGGGCAGAGCTGATTGCAATTCCGTGTATTACGGCTCATGCATTATTTCCTGAAATTGAAAAAGAACTGGAAACCCCGGTGCTTCATATTATCAAAGAAACAGCGGCGTATCTGAAAGCAGAAGGTATCAAAAAAATTGGTCTGGAAGCAACCGATGGTACGGTGCAAACCGGAGTTTTTCAGAAAGAACTGGAACAACAGGGGATCGAAGTGGTATTACCATCCAAAGAAAAACAGGAAATGGTCATGCATATTATTTATAATAATGTAAAGGCCGGAAGAAGGGTAGACATGGATCGATTTCAGCAGGTGGAAGAAGAATTACACGAAAACGGTGCAGAGGTGATTATTCTTGGCTGCACGGAGCTTTCCATGATTAGCCGAGATGAAAAAATCGGACATGGTTATTTAGATGCTATGGAAGTGTTAGCACGAGCAGCAGTACTACAGTGCGGTAAGTTAAAAAGCAAATACAACAGGTTGTTAACATAAACAAATAGGAGAATTATCATGCAGAATCATGTATTAGATTATTTGGATAGTACGGTAAAGAGAGTACCGGATAAGATTGCTTTTGCAAATGTGGCAGAAGCACTTACTTTTCAGGAAGTATACGACCAGAACCGGGCAGTGGCTACATTTTTTATAGAAAAGGGATTATATAAGGAACCGGTAGTGGTGTTTATGAATAAGCATCCAAAGACAATTACGGCGTTTTTTGGTGTAATTAATTCCGGTAATTTCTATGTGCCGATTGATGAAGAAATGCCGAGAATCCGTATTGATTTGATTTTAGATAATTTAAAGCCGAGAGCAATTATTTGTGATACACAGACGGTAGAAATTGCAAAGGATTTTAAGTTTGATGGGGAATTATTTTTATATGATGAACTGATTCAGACACCGGTAAATGCAGTGGCAATTGATAAAGTTCGTGCCGGAGCAATTGATACAGACCCAATTTATGTGGTGTTTACTTCCGGTTCCACCGGGATTCCAAAGGGTGTGGTTGCCTGTCATCGTTCTGTGCTTGACTATATTGAGCAACTGTCGGAAACATTGGAATTTAATGAGGACACAGTATTTGGCAATCAGACACCGTTATACTTTGATGCCTGCTTAAAGGAGCTTTATCCAACGCTTAAATTTGGTGCGACTACCTATTTGGTGCCAAAGAGTTTATTTATGTTCCCGATTAAGCTGGTAGAATTTTTAAATGAGCATAAAATCAACACTATCTGCTGGGTTGTTTCAGCGTTAACTATGATTTCAGCTTTCGGTGCATTTAAGAAGGTAGTTCCACAGTATTTGCATACCATTGCTTTTGGCAGTGAGGTGTTTCCAATCAAGCAGTTCCGCATTTGGCGAGAAACTTTGCCGGATGCTAAATTTACTAATCTTTACGGTCCGACAGAGGGCACCGGAATGTGCTGTTATTATAAAGTGAATCGTGAATTTGAGTTAGATGAGGTAATTCCGATTGGTCGTCCGTTTAAGAACACAGAAATTATTCTGTTAGACGAAAATAATAAAAGGGCAGTAAAGGGTGAACCGGGTGAAATATGCATCCGTGGTACTTCGCTTACTATGGGATATTATAATAATCCGGAAAAAACGGCGGAAGCATTTGTACAGAATCCGCTAAATATGGCATATCCGGAGCTGATTTATCGTACCGGTGATATTGGAAAATATAATGAATACGGTGAGCTTGTGTTTGTATCCCGTAAAGATTATCAGATTAAACATATGGGACATCGCATCGAACTGGGTGAAATTGAAGCAAATGTAAACATGTTAGAGGAAATCAAGCTTTCCGGCTGTATTTATGATACAGAAAAAGGTAAGATTGTTTTGTATTATGTAGGTGATATGGAAGCCGGAGAATTGACAAAAGTTTTGCGTGAAAAGCTTCCGCGCTACATGATTCCGAATTATGTGGAGAAGCTTGAGGAAATGCCATTAACGCCAAATGGAAAGATTAATCGTGTCTTTTTAAAAGAAAAATATAAAAAAGAGCATTAATCATTTGACGAATACAGGGATATGGTCTACAATACATTTTGAATAATAAGTATAAGGAGAAAAACAGTATGGATGACATTATTGAAATTTTATCCGGTCTTCATCCGGACATTGATTTTAAAAGAGAAGATAGTTTGGTAGATAACAAAATTTTAGATTCCTTTGATATTGTTTCTTTAATTGCAGAAATTAACGATAATTTTGACATTGCTATTTCTGCGGAGGAAATTACACCGGAGAACTTTAATTCTGCAGAGGCAATTTGGGCTTTAGTAGAGCGTCTGATGGAAGACTAAGAATAGGACGGACAGGGTATGTTATTTACATCGTATGAATTTCTATTATTTGTACTGGTGACCTGTGTTCTTTATTATGTAGTACCTAAAAAATGGCAGTGGGTATTGCTGCTTATTGCAAGCTATGTGTTTTATTTTCTTGCAGGCGCATCCTTCCTGCCATATATTTTTATTACTACGGTATCCACTTGGCTGATTTCACAAAAGATTACAGCGCTTCAGAAGGAAGTGGATGCATATATAAAGGAGCATAAGCAGGAACTATCCAGAGAAGAACGAAAAGAATATAAAGCAAAGGAAAAAAAGAAGCAGTGGAGACTGCTGTTGTTATGCCTGTTTATTAATATTGGCATTCTGGCGGTGCTAAAGTATACAAACTTTGCAATCTCCAATGTGAATTCTGTGCTGCATACATTTGGAAGCAGCACGCAGCTTACCTTTGTGGATTTTGTGTTGCCGATGGGTATTTCCTTTTATACCTTTCAGTCCATGGGCTATATGATTGATGTGTACCGTGGAAAATATGAAGCTGAGAAAAATCCTTTCCGGTTTGCTTTATTTGTATCCTTTTTTCCACAGCTGGTGCAGGGACCAATCAGTCGTTTTGATGCATTGGCAGAAACTCTCTATAAGGAGCACAAGTTTGATGGAGCAACAGTAGCTTCCGGTTTACAGCGGGTTTTGTGGGGTTATTTTAAGAAGATGGTAATTGCTGACCGCATGCTGGTAGCAGTAAATACATTAATTAAAGCGCCGGAAGAGTATCAGGGTGCATATGTATTTGCCGGAATGTTGTTCTATGCTTTAGAATTATATGCGGATTTCACCGGTGGTATTGATATTACAATCGGTATTGCGGAAACACTTGGCATCCGGGTGGCAGAAAATTTCCATCGTCCATTTTTTTCGAAAAATATCAAGGAGTACTGGAACCGTTGGCATATAACCATGGGAAGCTGGTTTACGGATTATATTTTTTATCCGATTTCTGTATGTCAGCCGATGTTAAAATTCTCACGGTTTGCCAGAAAGCATTTCGGAGAAGTTATCGGTAAACGAATGCCTGTGTATCTTTCCTCTTTTGTAGTGTGGTTCACCACAGGTATCTGGCATGGTGCCAGCTGGAACTTTATTGTCTGGGGGCTTGGAAACTTTGTGGTAATTATGATTTCTCAAGAAATGGAGCCATTGTACCGAAAGTTTCATCAGAAGTTTCCTAAGGCAGATGGGGCATTTTGGTTTAAGGTGTTTAGAGTAGGAAGAACCATCCTGTTGATGAGCAGTCTGCGTATGTTTGACTGCTACCGTGATGTGCCGCTCACTTTCAAAATGTTTGGTACCATGTTTACTACATGGAACTGGAATGTTTTATTTGATGGAAGTATGTTAACACTTGGTCTGGAAATAAAGGACTTTGTTATTTTATTTTTTGGAATGCTTATGATGTTTACTGTCAGTATGGTGCAGCGCAGTGGTTCTGTGCGGGCAAAAATCAGGCAAAAGGCATTCCCTGTCCGGGTACTGGTATGGTATGGGCTGTTTTTAGTAGTGCTGTTGTTTGGTGCTTATGGTGTGGGTTATGATGCCAGCCAGTTTATTTACAACCAGTTTTAACAGAAAGGAAGATTTTTTGGTGGAAGATAAGAAAAAAAGCAGAAGCCGGAAGGTGCTTGCTGTCTGTGGGGTTACGGTTTGTGTACTGGTTTCATTGGCATTGCTTCAACGGCTGCTGGTACCTAAGTATATGACAGGCATTGTAGAAGGTGCTATGATTGCAGAGTATTATGACGAGGAGCACGACCATGACGTGGTATTTATCGGTGACTGTGAGGTATATGAAAACTTTACACCTGCCCTTTTGTGGGAGGAGTATGGAATTAACAGTTATATCCGTGGAAGTGCCCAACAGTTAATCTGGCAGTCTTATTATCTGTTGGAAGAAACCTTAAAGTATGAAACACCGGAAGTAATCATCTTTAATATTTTATCCATGAAGTATAATGTGCCCCAGAATGAGGCGTACAACAGAATGACACTGGATGGTATGAAGTGGTCTTTATCCAAAGTAAATTCTATCCGGGCATCCATGATGAGTGACGAGCAGTTTCTGGACTATGTGTTTCCGATTCTTCGGTACCATACAAGAATTACCGAACTTACCGGAGATGATTTTAAATATTTGTTTCACAGGGATAAGGTAACCTTCAACGGTTATTATATGAGAGTGGATGAAAAACCGGCAGAAAACGTTCCCAAGGGCAGACCTCTGGCAGACTACTCCTTTGGAGATACCGTCTATGAATATCTGGATAAGATGACGGCACTTTGTAAGGAAAAGGGCGTGCAGTTGATTTTAATCAAGGCTCCAAGCCTGTATCCGTATTGGTATGACGAGTGGGAAGTTCAAATGGAAGAATATGCAAAAAAAAATGATTTGGTATATATTAACTTTCTGGAGCTTGTGGAGGAATGTGGTCTGGATTTTGCCACGGATACTTATGATGGAGGTCTGCATTTGAATTTGTCCGGTGCAGAAAAAACAACCCGGTGGCTGGGCGAATATTTAAGTAACGGTATCGGACTGAAGAGCCGGAGAGGAGAGGCAAAGCTGGAAGCTGTCTGGGAAGAAAAACTGATGTCTTATTATGCAGAAATCGACCGCCAGACAAAAGAATGGCAGGAGAAAAAAGGGCAGAAATAAGCAGAAAATTGAAGATTGCTAAAGTAAAAAAACAGGAGGATATTAAAATGAAAAAATTATTGTTAGTATTAGTTATGGCTGTGATGTTTGTCGGCTGTGGCAAAGAAAATGCGGAAAATGGTGAAAACAATACAGAGCCTACAAAAGTAGAACAGAATAATCAAAGTTCCGGAAATGCTGCTACTCAGAAGTCAGATAAAGTTAGTGAACCAAAAGGTTATGTATTTGAATATAACGGTGTAAAAATTGGTATGGATATGGAAGCAGCTCCGATTATTGAAGCATTAGGCAAAGCAAATTCTTATTTTGAAGCACCAAGTTGCGCTTTTGAAGGTCTGGATAAGAACTATAATTACGGTAGCTTTGAAGTAGATACTTACGAATTGGAAGGTAAGGATTATATCGCAGGGGTGTTCTTCTGTGATGATTTAATTGAAACACCGGAGGGTGTGGCTCTGTTTGAAACAAAGGCAGATATGATTGCTGCTTACGGTGAAGGTTTTAAAGAAGAATTTGGCATGCTTGTTTTTGAAAAAGAAGGAATGAAGTTGAAGTTCATTCTGGAAGGCGATGAAATTACTTCCATTGAGTACGCTTCCGGTGCACTGGATGTGCAGTAAATGAGTGTGGAATCTGGTTTATAACTATTTAGTCCACATTGGAAACAAAATAAAGGGTGATTTTTGCGGTCCGGCATCATATTTTGTGGTTGTCGGACCGCTTTTTTTGGTAAAAGTGCAGTAAAGATTAATGTTATTTTGTACCTTTTTGCTATTGCTTTTCTTTTCTCAATTAGATATAATTATATTGGCAGAAAATTGTTCTTCGTGAAAGCGTTTACACTCACGGAGTTGCTAAATATAAAAATATGGAGGCTAAGAAATGGGAAATTCAACTCAAATGTCTGCAAAAGACAGAATTACCGCATTGCTTGATGACAACAGCTTTGTTGAAATTGGCGCACTGGTTACAAAGAGAAATACCGACTTTGACCTGCCAAAGAGCGATGCTCCATCTGACGGTGTTATCACCGGATATGGACTGATTGACGGAAGCCTGGTATATGTTTACAGCCAGGACGCAAAGGTACTTCATGGTACTATCGGCGAAATGCACGCCAAGAAGATTGTAAGATTATATGATCTTGCATTAAAGACAGGTGCTCCGGTTATCGGACTTGTAGATTGTGCAGGTATCCGTTTACAGGAAGCAACAGATGCACTGGCAGGCTTTGGTGAGGTTTATTTCAAGCAGACCCTTGCTTCCGGCGTGGTTCCGCAGGTGACGGCAGTATTTGGTACATGTGGTGGAGGTTCTGCAATTTCCGCAGCATTATCCGATTTTACGTTTATGCCAAAAGCACAAGCAAAGTTATTTGTAAATTCCCCTAATGCTTTAGAGGGTAATTATACAGCAAAGTGCGACACAGCAGCGGCAGAATATCAGGCAGCTTGCGGTGCGGTAGATGTGGTAAAGGAAGATGAGGCAGAGGTTCTTGCAAGCATTCGTACTTTGATTTCCATTTTACCTGCCAACAACGAAGCTGAAGCAGTTGTTGACTGTGTAGACAGCTTAAACCGTGCAGTATCTTTCGATGCTTTAAGTGCAGACCCTGCACAGGCTTTAGCAGACCTTTCCGATGAAAACTTCTTCTTCGAAGTAAAGGCAGCATATGCGAAGGAAATGGTAACCGGCTTCATTAAGTTGGACGGCATGACTGTTGGTGCAGTAGCTAACAGAACTGCAGTATTAGATGAAAATGGTAAGGCGGCAGAAAAGTTCGACGCTTCCTTAACAACCGCAGGCTGTGAAAAGGCAGCTGCGTTCGTTAAGTTCTGTGATGCTTTCGGTATTCCGGTGGTATCCTTTACAAACGTAAACGGCTACAAGGCAACGGTTTGTGAAGAAAAGAGCATTGCAGTAGCAGCTGCAAAGCTTACCGCAGCATTTGCAAATGCAACCGTAGCTAAGGTAAACGTAGTTTCCGGTATGGCTTACGGTAGTACATATATTGTTATGAATTCCAAGCACATTGGTGCAGATATGGTATTTGCAGTAGAAGGTGCAAAGATTGGTATGATGGATGCTGCACTGGCAGCACAGATTATCGCTCCGGAAAAGACTGCAGATGACAGAAAGGCTGTGGCAGATGCCTATGCATCCTTGCAGGGTAGCGCAGAAGCAGCAGCTAAGCGCGGCTATGTAGATGCTATTGTTTCCGCAGACAGCTTACGACAGCACCTTTCCTATGCGTTTGGTATGTTATATTCCAAGAGAGATGCGCAGCCGGCTAAGAAACACGGCACAATCTAGGACGGAGGTAGCATATGACAAATTTATGTTTATTAGCTGGTGGTATCGCCGGATGGTGGGCAAGCATTGAAGATGCCATGGCAGAAGCTACAGTGAATACAATTATTGGTATTACAGTTGTATTTTTAGCTCTGTTATTTATTAGCTTTGTAATTTCTCTGTTCAAGTATATCAATAAATTTGAACAGAAGCTTGCAGAGAAAAAGGCAGGCAAGGCTCCGGCACCGAAAGCAGAACCAGCCCCGGCTCCTGCTCCAGTAACGGAAGCGGCTCCGGAAATGGATGATTTAGAACTGATTGCTGTCATTACCGCTGCGATTCATGCGTATGAAGAAGCACAGGGTAATGTGGTAGAAGGTGATTTAGTAGTACGTTCCATCAAAAAGCGTAACAGCAGATGGCAGAATGCTTAATTTTAGGAGGATTTCAAAATGAAGACTTATACAATTACTGTAAATGGTAATGTTTATGATGTAACCGTAGAAGAAGGAACCGGCGCAGTAGCAGCTCCTGTAGCAGCAGCTCCAAAAGCAGCACCTGCACCTAAGGCGGCTCCTGCTCCAAAGGCAGCAGCACCGGCAGGCGCGCAGGGCGGCGTAAAGGTAAACGCTCCAATGCCTGGTAAGATTCTTGGTGTTAAGGTAGCAGCAGGTCAGGCAGTAAAGAAGGGCGATGTTCTCATCGTTTTAGAAGCAATGAAGATGGAAAACGAAATTGTAGCACCTCAGGATGGTACTGTTGCAAGTGTTAACACTTCCGTAGGTGAGCAGGTAGAGGCAGGAGCAGTTTTAGCTACTTTAAACTAATTAAGGAGGAAACCTTAAATGGATAACATTTTAGAGATTCTGCAAAATCTTGCAGGTCAGACAGGTTTCGCTAACCTTACTTGGGGAAACTATCTGATGATTGCGGTAGCACTGGTATTTTTGTATCTGGCTATCGCCCGCGGATACGAACCACTCCTGTTAGTTCCGATTTCCTTTGGTATGTTATTGGTTAACATGTATCCTCCAATTATGGAAGAAGGCGGTTTGTTACATTACTTCTTCCTGCTGGATGAGTGGGCAATTCTTCCGTCCCTGATTTTCATGGGCGTTGGTGCAATGACCGACTTTGGTCCGTTAATTGCAAACCCAAAGAGCTTCCTTCTTGGTGCGGCAGCTCAGATTGGTATTTTCGCAGCGTACTTTTTCGCTATTATGCTTGGATTCAATGGCAAGGCAGCGGCAGCTATCTCCATTATCGGTGGTGCTGACGGTCCTACCTCCATTTTCCTTGCAGCTAAGCTTGGTCAGACTGATTTAATGGGTCCTATTGCAGTGGCAGCATATACTTATATGTCCCTGGTTCCGATTATTCAGCCTCCGATTATGAAACTTTTAACAACAGAAGAGGAAAGAAAAATCAAGATGGAGCAGCTTCGTCCTGTATCCAAGTTAGAAAAGATTTTATTCCCTATCGTTGTAACAATCGTAGTAGTACTTATTTTACCGGATACAGCGCCACTTCTTGGTATGTTAATGCTTGGTAACCTGTTCCGTGAATGTGGTGTAGTAAAGCAGCTTGCAGAACATGCATCAAATTCTTTAATGTACATTGTAGTTATCTTACTT
>JAZSEW010000055.1:0-80727 GCA_045531895.1 Lachnospiraceae bacterium | reverse complement strand
AAGGTGTATCCGGACGAAAAATATGTGGACGAAGTAATTGAACTGGCAACAGAAAGTGGATATGAACTGAAAAAAGCGTCAGTTTATTGTACCGATTCCATTGCACTGGAATACTCTCACTTAGAGGAAATCAGGGATTTTGATACTGACTTAATCGAGATGGAAACCAGTTCTTTTTATGAACTGGCAAAGCTGTTCGAAGTTCCTGCCATTGCACTTTTGATTGTATCGGATAATTCTGCCACAGGGCAACCGTTGCTCGGCAGAAACGAGGAACAACAGAGAAAATACAATGATGGAAGAAAGAAGATTATTCCGGATTTGATTTATAAAATTGCGAAGAGTGTTTAGAGTACGAGGGAAAATGTATGAAAATAGTTTTTATTCGCCATGGAGAACCAGATAAAGAAGAAGTCGATAAACGTGGATTTATAGGGCAGGGATTGGAACTTGCACCATTGACGGAGTTAGGTAGCGAGCAGGCTGAGATAGTGAGCAAAGATACCAGATTAGATGGTTGTCAGCTCATTGTATCATCACCGTATACTCGGGCTTTGCAGACGGCTGCCATTATTTCAAAAAACACCGGACTGGATATCAGAGTGGAAATAGATTTGCATGAATTCATTCCGGACAAAACCTTTCAATTAAAAGACAATGAAGAAAATAAGAAGTTGCATCAGGAGTTTCTGGAATGTCAGGGAGAGTATCCGCAAGGAGAAACACGAAAGTGGGAAACTATTTCGGAAATTATAGCCCGGACACAGCCAGTGTTGGATAAATATCTGGAACTTGGATATGAGAAGATTCTGGTGGTAGCTCATGGTGGAGTGATTCGCAGGTATATTGGCGAAGGATTGATTCCGCACTGTGCAGTGCATGAAATCGAGTATGAGAAAGGCTTTAAGTGTTTTAGATGGGTGTAGAAATATACTATCATGATAAGGAGAACACCGATGGAGAGAATAAATAGTGTAATTACATATCTGTCTGCATCTTCCGACCCATTATCCGCGGAT
Source organism: Lachnospiraceae bacterium (assembly GCA_045531895.1). Taxonomy (GTDB): domain Bacteria; phylum Bacillota; class Clostridia; order Lachnospirales; family Lachnospiraceae; genus SIG299. The sequence goes on along the minus strand of JAZSEW010000055.1, from coordinate 79,708 downwards.
GTATACTTTATCGAGGGTGATACAAACTGTTATGTGTTTGATGTGGGAAATTGTGAGAAAGCATTACAGGAAATAACTGCAATTCCTCAAGAGAAAGTGATTATTCTTTCTCACTATCATAAAGACCACACCGGAAATATAGACAAGGTTGATTACAAGGAATTGTATGTTGGAGAATTGACAAAGGAAACAATCCAAAAGGGAACGGTTGTAACCGATAAGGTTGTTATTTATGACGGTGTGGAACTTGTGATTCAGCATTACCCGTCGCCTCATACGAAAGGAAGCTTGATTGTAACAGTCAATAAAGAATACACGTTGATTGCTGATTTGTATTTTACAAGAGCCGGGTATGATAAGGAACTGGCGAATGAAATGTTGAAGGAACTGGAAGAGTTGGAAACAAAATATTTTGTAGTTAGCCATCAGCAGGAGGAAAACATTTTTGAAAAACAGAAACTAATTGCAGATCTAAAAGAATATTTTAAGTAGCAAAAAAGGAGACAATTTATATGTGGATTGAGGAATTATCTTCCAAAGCCGGAGATTTCCATGTGATTGGATTGGAGTATGAAACTTTACTAAATGAGTTTGTGGCTCAAAGCAAAGGCATATTTGAAGAAAATCTGACTGGCATCTATCTGCATGGTTCCGCAGTTATGGGCTGTTTTAACTCAGAGAAAAGTGATTTGGATTTGTTGGTAGTTATCAGGGAGGATATTTCTGATGAAACAAAGTTTAAGTTTATGGACCTGGTGGTGGAGTTGAACAAACAGGCTCCGGCTAAGGGACTGGAACTCAGTGTAGTAAAGGAAGCGGTGTGCAAACCATTTGTTTACCCAACGCCCTTTGAATTGCATTTTTCTAATACTCATTTGAACTGGTATCAGAACAATCCGCAGGATTACGTGGAGAAAATGAAGGGAACCGACATGGATTTGGCTGCCCACTTTACCATTACATATCATCGTGGACAGGTGCTATATGGAAAAGAAATTTCAGAGGTGTTTGCACCGGTGCCTGCTGAAATTTATCTGGACAGTATTTGGAGCGATATTGAAAATGCACTGGAGGAAATTGCAGAGAATACCATGTACCTGACCTTAAATCTTTGTAGAGTACTTGCTTATAGAAAGGATGGACTTATTGTATCCAAGCAGGAAGGCGGAGAATGGGGACTTAAGAATATTTGTAAGCCGGAATTTCAGGTATTGATAGGTGCAGCGCTAAAGGAATATCAAAGCGGAGAAGCTATGGTATTTGATATGACTGTAGCAAGGGAGTTTGCGGAGTATATGCTAAAGGAGATTAAGGAAAATGAGTGATAGTTACAGTATTCGTAGAGTAGCTTTGGGAGATGAAGTGACTCTTGCCTATATTCAAACAGAGAGCTGGAAGGCTGCTTTCAAAGATATTTTGGAGAAAGAGGAGCTGATTCGTTGCACTAATGTGGAACGGGCAAAGCAGATGTATCAGAAGTTGCTGGAAGAACAAAAGGGCAACGGTTATATTCTCGAAATTAACGGCAAAGGCCATTGTATCGCCTGGTGGGATGCGTCCCGAGAAGGAGATATGCCCGGTTTTGCGGAACTGATTTGTATCCACAGCCTGCAGGAGAACTGGGGCAAGGGTTACGGCAGTAAAATGATGGACAAGGTATTGATGGATATTTCAGAAGCCGGATATACAAAAGTGATGCTCTGGGTGTTTGAGGAAAACGAAAGAGCAAAGAGATTTTATGGGACCAAAGGATTTGTAAAAAGTGAAAAATCCAAGGAAATAAAAGGGGTTGTGGAAGTAATGTATGTGAAAGAATTGTAATCAGAAAGCTGGAGAGGAAAAGATGAATCATATCAGACAAGCAACGCAGGCAGACATTGCCCGCCTTGCCGAAATTGAAATATTTAATTACCGATTAAATTTCTATCCAATTTTTAAAAATGATTGGTTTTACTTTGAAGAAAAGCAAGTGCCGAAGGGAATGCAGAGATACAAAGAAGAGAAAGGCTTGATTGAAAACACCTATGTCTATGACGACGGTGTAGTAAAAGGTTTTATCCAGATGGACGGAAGTAAGGTTGCCAAGCTTTTTGTGGAGCCGGTATTGCAAGGTCAGGGAATTGGTGCAAAGCTGCTGGAATTTGCTGTGGCAGAAAGACAGGTTAACCATTTGTGGGCGTTAGAAAAGAATGTGAAAGCAATCAAGTTTTATGAGCGAAATGGTTTTTATGTAACAGAAGAAAAGCAGTTAGAAGAAGGAACCACAGAGTATCTGATACGGTTGGAACGACAAGAATAAAACATATTTTTATAAATGGAGGGTAAAATGCACGAGCGACAATATACAAGAATTGATTATGTGAGGAATCTTTTGGATGAAATGCTTAAAAACTGTGAAGACAAAGAAACTGCCAGAAATGGTTTTGTACATTTGTATGGTGTAGGACAGGCTTGTGCGTTGATTGCCCTTCATCGTGGACATGACCGGAAATATGCAGAACTTGCAGAGGTTGCCGGAATGCTTCATGATTACTCCACCTACAAAGAAGATGTGAGGGACAATCACGCAGAAAAAAGCAGTTTGGAGGCAGAGCAGCTTTTGTTAAAAACAGAGCAGTTTACAGCAGAGGAAATTACTATGATATGTCAGGCAATTTGCAGGCACAGCGATAAAGAGCAGGTGCATACGGAATTTGACGAAATATTAAAGGATGCCGATGATATGCAGCATTGGCTTAGAAATCCGGTGGAGGAGTATTTTTTTGCAAAAGAAAGAGCGCAGAAGGTGGCGAAGGAATTTGGGCTTTTGTAAGTGTATTATGCTGAGAGGAGGAAAAATACATGGAATACTGTAACCTAAAACATTATCACAATCAGAGCGTTGTAGAAGATGCTGCCCTGCTTCAAAAGGACGATGCCATCACCTTTTCGGTGCTTGCCTCCATTTTGCAGGGTGATTGTGCGAATACTTACACGAATCACAAAAGCGTCATCATCTGCCATTCTATGCCTCCATTCCCAGTGTGGGTCTGGTGTAAGGACGTGACAATTGAGGAAGATATAAAGAGCATTGCCTCCTGCCTGAAGGAGAAGTTTCCTCTGGAGGAAGGCTTTACTTATAATATCGGTTACGATACTATGAATCGTCTGAAAGAGGTGGATTCCTATTTTGCAAACTATGAAATCAAGGTGAATTTGTTATCCTATCGGTTGGATAGTATTAAGGAAATTGATTATCTGTGTGATGGTAAAATGGAACCGGTTCGCATGGAGGATGCAGATTATCTGGTAAAACTTTGGCATGATTTGTGCCTGGAAATGGAAGGAACGAATCATGATGAAGAATACTGCCGGAAACGAATTGACAGACATCTTAATGATAAAACACTGTTTTCCTGGCGAAATGCAGAGGGTGAAATCGTGGCACTGACCAGCCGTGGCGATGTTGGAAAATATAGCAAAATTTCAGCTGTTTATACTTTGCCCAAACATCGTCGCAAAGGCTATGCCATTAATTTGGTACACACAGTGACACGGTTGATCTTAAAGGACAATCTGGTACCGATTCTATATACCAATGCCGATTACGGTGCGTCCAACTCCTGCTATAAAAAGATTGGATATGAGCAGGTGGGAAGCCTGTGCACGGTGTATAGAAAAAAGGAGGACTATCATGGAGAATAACAATACCAACTGGTGTCAGTCCGTCACCGGCGTAGTAATAAAGGATAACAAGGTTTTACTGGCAAGACACACCTACGGTTCCGGCAAGGGGCTGTATATCGTGCCGGGCGGTTATGTGGAGTTTGGCGAAATGCCACAGGATGCGGTAAAACGCGAAATATTTGAAGAGACAAAAATTGTGGCTGAGCCAAAGAATATCATCGGTATCCGCTTTAATGAAAAAGATTGGTATATCGCGTTCTTTGCGGAATATGTGTCTGGAGAAGCGACCTCGGACCATGACGAAAATGATGCAGTAGTCTGGATGGATATTGAGGAAGCACTGGAACGGGAGGACGTACCGGCGCTGACGAAGCAGTTGATTCGCTGTGCGATGAAAGCGGACGAGGGATTTGTACAGCTGCCGTATGTGAGCAGGAACAAGCCGGGATATTTATACGGTGTGGATATTCTGGAGGAATAAAAGATGAAGTGCAAGCTGTTGTTATTTGATTTGGACGGAACCTTATTGCAAACAGATAAAACGATTTCAATATCTACAATGCAGGAGTTGGAAAATTGCAGAAAGCATGGAATTATGATAGGGGTATCTACTTCCAGAAGTGAAAAGAATTCCATGGAGTTTATAGCAGAATTAAACCCTGATGTAGTGATTTCCAGTGCAGGAGCTTTGGTAAAATATAAGGATACTTATATTTATAAAGCAGAGTTTACAAGGGAAGAAACAAAAGATTTAATAAAACAAGCAAGAGAAATCTGCGGTGAAGATTGTGAAATTACGATAGATACGGTAGATGAGCATTATTGGAATTATAAAGTAGATCCGAAACAACAGGACAAAAGCTGGGGGGACAGTATATATACTGACTTTTGTGACTTTGAACACGTGTCTTTAAAAATGTGTGTGGAAATATTTGATGAAAAAGTAGCAGAGCAGTTACAGAAAAAGCTGTCGGAGTGTGATTGCGTTCGCTTTTCGGACGGATGCTGGTATAAGTTTACGAAGAAAACTGCCACAAAGGAAAATGCAATTCTGCATCTATGTGAAGTGTGTGGAATTACTACAGATGACATTATAGCATTTGGTGATGATTTTGCGGATATAGGAATGTTGAAGTTATGTGGTATTGGCGTTGCTATGGGTAATGCAATTGATGAGGTAAAAGAAATTGCAGACTGTGTAATAGGCGATAATGACCATGATGGAATTGCCGTTTATCTGAAGAATGTCGGATGGAGAGAGGAGGAAGTTCATTGAAACTAGAAATCAGAAAATTAAGCATCGACGATGGCAAAGAATTTTATGACATGCTGCAGGAAATGCCTGCGGATGAAAACGGGTTTATAAATTCTGTGGCAGGAAAATCCTACGAGGAATACAAAGAATGGTTGAAAGCTTCCGCAGAAAGCGCCGAGAAAAAGGAAATCGTAGATGGCTGGAAGGTGCCACAAACTACGTTTTGGTTTTTGGAGGATGGCAAGCCGGTGGGCTTTGCAAAAGTTCGTCATTTCCTCACAGAAAAACTGTTGGAAGAAGGCGGTAACGTAGGCTATGGGATTCGTCCAAGTGCCAGAAACAAGGGACTTGGTAAACAATTTGTTGGTTTACTAAAGGAAGAGTGTAAGAAGCTTGGCATTGAGAAAATATTACTTACTATCCGGAAAGCCAATGTGCCGTCCCGACAGGTAGCACTGGCCAATGGCGGTAGAATAGAGCAGGAAACAGATGAACGGTATTATATCTGGATTGATTTATAGGAGGTTCTATGTTATCTAAACCACGTTATGGATGGACGACAGTTTCACTAGAGGAATTTAAAACAGTTGCAAGTTATTTGGATGACATTCCGTTTTCTTGGTTAAAGTCATGCTTACTAAGTTTGAAAGAGAGCATACCAACTGTGTTTCATATCGAAGAAGAAGGTAGTAAAGTATTTATTGTTTCATATTATGGAGTTACACATGTAGTTAGAGCAAATGAAGTATGTAGAACATACACAGAAATTGACTTTATGGATATAGCCAGAGAACTTATTGCTGATATTGAAACATATTTTGAGGACTGGGTACAGTGGTCGCCTTATGAAAGAACGGAAGAGGATTGGACGAATAGGAGGATTGCATTAAGAAAATTGTTAAGGGAAACTGAAGACGTTCTTGTACAGCAAATGGAAAAATGTCATAAAAAGTGAGTTATCACAGATATTAGAATTAAAGGAGTATAAAAATGAAGGTATTATTAGTAAACGGCAGCCCAAGGGCAAATGGAAACACAGCTCGGGCATTAGAGGAAATGGTGAAAGTTTTTGTAGAAGAAGGCATTGAAACTGAAATTCTGCTCGTTGGAAATAAGGCTATCCGTGGCTGCATTGCCTGCGGAAGTTGTGGCAAAAACGGAAAGTGTGTTTTTGACGATATGGTAAATGAATGTGCACCTAAATTTGCAGAATGTGACGGTTTAGTAGTGGCTAGTCCGGTGTATTATGCTTCTGCCAATGCAACTCTGATTGCCTTTTTAGACCGTCTGTTTTATAGCACTCGCTTTGACAAGACCATGAAAGTAGGAGCCAGTGTAGCGGTGGCACGTCGTGGCGGTTGCTCCTCTACCTTTGACGAACTGAATAAATACTTCACTATCAGCGGAATTCCAATTGCTTCCAGCCAGTACTGGAACAGCGTACACGGCGGTGCACCGGGTGAGGCAGAACAGGATGCAGAGGGCTTGCAGACTATGCGCACCTTGGCAAGGAACATGTCCTTCCTGATGAAGAGTATTGCCCTGGGAAAGGAAGCGTATGGTCTCCCTGAGAAAGAGCAGAAGGTGGCAACCAATTTTATTCGATAGAAAATACGGGTAAACTGAAAGGAGACTGTTATTATGGATTATGCGGTAACGTTAGAATTTGATAAAGAAACTGAAAATAAAATCCAGGAGATGATTGATGAAGCTGCAAGGGTAACAGGGTGTGATTATATGAAACAGTCAAAAATTCCACCTCATGTGACGGTTTCTGCTCTTGTGAGTGATAATGAAGCGGCACTGCTCTCAGAAATGGAACATGTTGCAGAAGTAATGAATAAAGGCTTTGTTTGGTTTGCAAATATAGGGGTGTTTAACCCGTTTGTTATTTATCTCGGTCCGGTAATGAACGAATTTTTACAGAGTACTTGCAGGACAGTAAATGAAAATTTATTAAAGTATGCTGATGTTGGAAACAGAGGACGATATCTGCCAAATCAATGGGTTCCTCATGCAGCAATTGCAGTAAAGTTAACTCCGGATGCATTAAAAGAGGCGTTTGCTATTGTACAGGAAAAGTTTAGTGCATTTGGAGCAACGGCAGAGAAGATTGTGTTGGCAAGAGCAGAACCATATGAAGAACTTAAGGCATGGGAACTAAAGGAGCAACAGTAATAGAAAACTTGAATAGGTAGAGAGAAGAAACAAATGTTGGATGTAAAATTAGTAAACGCAAAAGAAGTCCCGGCAGAAAAAGTCATGCAATTCCGCCAGGAGTTTTTGTCCGCAGGCGAACGTTCCATCAATGGCAGCAGGGGCTTACATAATTACGAAAAATATGAGGATTGGCTTTGGCTGGTAACGGAGTGTGAAAAGCCTGATAATACCATGATTGGAGTGCAGACCAGTACCTATCTGGCGGTCAGAACATCAGATGGAAAAGTAGTTGGCTGCATCGAATTGCGTCACACTCTCAATGAGTCCCTGGCTGTTATCGGTGGTCACATTGGTTACAGTGTGGTACCACAGGAGCGTAACAAAGGGTATGCCATAATAATGTTGAAATTGATATTGAAAGAAGCAAAAAATATAGGTCTTGAAAAGGTTCTTTTGACCTGTGATACGGATAACGTGGCATCCTGTAAAACCATTGAAAAGTGTGGTGGGACGCTGGAACAGAAAGAAGTGTTTTACTATAGGGGTGAGCCATATTTCAAGTATTGGATAGAGATATAAGAAAACTGAGGGAAAACAAATGAGAGATTTTATTTTTATTATCGGTCCCAGTGGGGTTGGCAAAACCACCTTATCCAAGGGGCTGTTTGAGCACTATCAAGGAGCTTTGGCAGAAATGAGTATGGTGCCGGAGTTCGGTATTCCTGAGGGCGTAGATGAAGGGATTTACGAAGAAAATGTCTGCTGGGAATGTTGTGTGGCTCAGTTAAAAAAATTTAACGAATTAGGTGTGAAAAATGTAATCAGCGGAGATTTTGATGATCTGCGAACCAGGGATATTCCAAAGGTGTTCAAGGGCTATAATTATATCACATTAAAACTGATTTGCAGTGATTACGAGCAGAATTATCAGCAGATGAAGCATCGTGGTGATGGTCTGGTTGATTTTGAACTTTTAGAGAAGATGACGAAGAAAATCAATCGTCGTCCTTTGCTGGTGAATGAGTTTGAACTTGATGTGGCAGAAAAGTCACCGGAAGAAGTGCTGAAAGAGGCAATTGCGTTAATTGACACGGCAGAAACCAGGCTGGATTATGAGTATGAGATGCCACCGAAGGAACTGTTTTATTCCTGGGTGTGGAGCACCGGGCTTCGTTAACGTCGAAAAAATGATAAAGAGAAAAAGAGGAACATGGTATGAGCTATCAGCTTGCAATATTTGATTTAGACGGAACTTTACTGGATACGTTAGAGGATTTGGCGGACAGTACAAACTATATTATGCGGCAGTTTGGATATCCGGAACGAACCTTGGCAGAGGTTAGAAATTTTGTTGGCAACGGCATTCGGAAATTGTTAGAGCGTAGTGCACCGAAAGACACATCATCCGAAGAAATTGACCGGATGTTGGAACAGTTTAAGGAATATTATGGAGAGCACTGTGCGGATAAAACAAAGCCCTATGATGGCATTATGGAACTGCTGGCTGTCCTGCAGAAACAGGGTATGAAGCTGGCGGTAGTGTCCAATAAGGCGGACTACGCAGTAAAGGCGCTTTGTGAGCAGTATTTTTCGGGAATGTTTGATGAAGCAGTTGGGGAACGTGCCGGAATTGCCAGAAAACCTGCACCGGATACGGTGAATGAGGTAGTAAAGAATTTACAGATTGACAAATCGCAGGCGGTTTACATTGGAGATTCTGAGGTGGATGTGCAGACTGCCCGCAATGCCGGATTGGACTGCATTGCAGTGGACTGGGGCTTTCGGGATGCCAGAATTTTAAAGGAGGCCGGGGCTGACATCATTGTATCAACCCCGGAAAATTTGTTCAACTATTTGTAATTGGGAAGAGAGTTTGCTCAATTACTTTTGATTTTTTACTGCGAAATCTGTTACGGTTTGTTTCCAGTGTTCGGAAATAAAGCCTTTTTCGATATCCTTGACATCGATGTAATAACCGGACAGGATGCACTGAATGGCAGCTTCTGCCACCATAGCCTCATAGGTGTAAGGCTGGCTTAAGTAGTCTTCAATTTCCATGTTCATTTTTTCATCGATGCCATCAATGGCGCAGCGGTACAGCAGGTTTTCGCGACCCAGCAGATTGCCCATGTCGATAAGGCAGTTGATGCCTTTTTTGATTTCATCTATGGTTTTATGACCTTTGTATTCTGTAACTTTTTTGCCGCCATGCAGCAGGTTGTCGATGGTAGTATCAAGGACTTCCGCAAGGATAACAAAGGTGCTGATGTCCGGCAGCGTTTCCCCACGCTCCCATTTGGAAACAGCTTGGAACGAAACGCCAACCATATCACCCAGCTGATTTTGGGTGTAGCCTTTGGACTTCCGTAAGGATTGTATCTGGAAACCGATAGTAGTTAAATCTAGTGCCATAAGAAATGTTCTCCTTTATTTTTCATTTATTTGTGAATCGATTCTGGATTTATCATAACGGAAAACGAAGAAAGTTACAATAATCTGGTATTTGAAAATGGAGAAAAGAATTTCTAATGGGAGTAGAAAAGTAAGGAGAGGAAACAAATGACAACAGTATATTTCGTGCGTCACGCACAGCCAAATTATGAGAATCATGACGATATGTTGCGGGAACTGACCGCAAAAGGGTTAGAGGATCGGAAACTGGTAACCAGGTTCCTTACAGACAAAAACGTAGATGTGGTGTTATCCAGTCCATTTCTTCGTTCTGTGGATACCGTTCGTGATTTTGCGGATGCAAATGGTTTGGAAATCGGTATCGTGGAGGATTTTAGAGAACGCCGTATTGACAGTGTCTGGATTGAAGATTTTAACAGTTTTTGCCAAAAGCAATGGGGCGATTTTTCTTACAAGTTGTCTGACGGAGAGAGTCTTGCCAAGGTACAGGAAAGAAACATTGCAGCGTTAAATAAGGTGTTGGAAGAACATGCAGGAAAAACTATTGTTGTGGGAAGCCATGGAACTGCACTGAGTACGATTGTAAATTACTATGATAGTAGCTTTGGATATACAGAATTTGAGAAAATCCGCGGATTGATGCCGTGGGTGGTAGAGTTCCGATTTGATGGGACGGAGTGCGTTGAGATTAAGCAGTATAACTTGTTTGAAACGAACTAATTAGGAGAACAGTATATGGATATCGAATTAAAAACATTAGACGAAAATTTTTGTCTGAGGTCTGCAGCGCTGATTATCAAAGATAATTGTCTTTTGCTTGCAAAAAGTGATAATTATGACTGCTACTATACTGTTGGCGGTGGCATACAAGCAGGGGAAACTTCAGAAGAAGCGGTGCTTCGGGAAGTGTATGAAGAAACCGGAAAGCATCTGGAAATTGACCGTCTGATGTTTGTACAGGAGAGATTTTATCAGGCGAAGAAAGAGAAACATCATGAAGTGGTGTTCTTTTATTTAATGAAGAATGAGGATTCTGAAATTCTGCAGGGGACTGTTACAGACCAGAAAAATGAGCATCTGTATTGGATTCCGTTGGAAAGGTTAGAGCAAATTACTTTGGTTCCTCCTTTTTTAAAAAAAGCGGTGAATCGGCTACCACAGGGAATTAAGCATATTGTATCATATGAGTAAAATGTGCAAAAGGAACAAATATGAATAACAAAGAAGAACTATTAAAGAAAGTAAATAACTTAATCCAAGCCCACAAATCCGGTCTCCTTGGTGGTGAAAAAATGCCGGAGGATGAAAACCCCCACTTGGATAAAAACTCTAAGGAAAATTACATGTATTTCACCCTACCTATGGCATTGAATTATCAGCGGAATTCCTATGTGTTGTGGGAATGTGCCAACCGGATGTATGCGGATGAAACGGCAAGAAAAGTTTTTGACAGCAAAGCAGTTTGCGTCATGTTCGAAGAAACATTACGAAACTATCTTATGGATTATAAGGTCGCCTTACAGCCAAATAAGCAGCCAATCATTTGGAAAACCTTGTGTGAAACTATAGAAAATACTTTGGATGGAGATATAAGGAACTTATTTATCCGCAACGATTTTTCTGTAAAAAAGGTGAAGGAATATATTCAAAACCATAAAAAAGAGTTTCCGTATCTGGGCGGTAACAAGATTTGCAACTACTGGCTGTATGTGCTGGAGCAGTACACAGATATCGAATTTGTGGATAGGGAAAATATCACAGTGGCACCGGATACCCATGTGATACAGGCAAGTACAAGGCTTGGTGTGATTACGGAGGAAGAAGCAAAATTGTCTACTGTGCAGGTACTATTGGCTGAACGTTGGGAAGAGCTTTTGGGAGAAACTGAGTTAAAGCCTATTGATGTTCACACGCCGATGTGGTTGTGGAGCAGAGGAAAGTTTGAATTGAAGATATAGGAGGGAGAACAACATGCTTAAATTAAGACCATACAAACCCTGTGATGCTGAAACTATCGTAAGCTGGTGCAAGGATGAGCGTGCTTTTAGAAAATGGACATCAGACCGCTACGACTCTTTCCCGATTACAGCAGAGGACATGAACAAAAAGTATATTGATAACAATGGTGACTGCCCGGATTTGGATAACTTCTACCCAATGACCGCCTTTGATGAAAGCGGCATTGTGGGAAGTCTGATTTTACGCTATAACAACGGGGAAAGATCGATTGTCCGTCTTGGCTTTATTATTGTGGATGATACAAAGCGTGGCAAGGGCTACGGCAAGAAAATGGTTCAACTGGCCACGAAATACGCCTTTGAATTTTTAGGTGCTGAGAAGGTCACCCTGGGTGTATTTGATAATAATCCATCGGCGTATCATTGCTATAAGGCAGCAGGATTTCAGGAAACGGGAGAGAAATTTGACATTCCTTTGTTTGGAGAAATTTGGACAGTGATTGAATTGGAGATGGAGAAACAGGACTATGAAGCGCTTATTCACCATTGATTTAAAAGATTATAACCCGGAATGGCCTCATTCCAAGCGGCCTTCCGCAAGAGGAATCATTGTGCGGAACGGAAAACTTGCACTGATACATAACGGCAGGCGGGATTACTATATGTTTCCGGGCGGCGGAATCGAAGAAGGAGAAAGCCACGAAGAGGCTTTAATACGCGAAGTAAAGGAAGAATCCGGCATGGTGGTAATTCCGGAAAGCATCCGCGCGTATGGCTCCGCCCTGCGCTTAAGCAAGAGCGGTGTTTTTGAAAATACCATTTTTGACCAGGAAAACTTCTACTATTGGTGCGAGGTGCAGGAAGTGATAGAAGCACCGGAATACGACGTACACGAAATAGAGGAACAGTATTCCTTAGTGTTTCTTACCCCGGAGGAAGCGGTCAGAAGAAACCGAACCAACGATCATGGGGACGAAAACGGTGGTGTCTGGATTGAGCGGGAAACACGGATAATGGAATTACTGATGGAGGAAAAATTATGAGTAAGCGTTTGGAAATAGTCAGTTCGTTTTATAACGAAATAGATGAGGATGGTCGTCTGGATAGAAACAGACATGGTCAGATGGAGTATATCACTACCATGCATTATATCAACAAGTATGCAAAGGAAGGCGCCAAGCTTCTGGAAATCGGTGCAGGAACCGGACGGTATTCCATAGCACTTGCAAAGGCAGGTTATGAGGTAGCTTCCGTGGAACTGGTGGAGCACAATTTTGAAATACTGAAAGAAAACAGTAAAGACCTTAAAAATCTGCAGGCGTATCAGGGAGATGCCCTGAACCTTAGCCGCTTTGCGGACAATTCCTTTGATGTGACTTTGCTGTTTGGCCCTTTATATCATTTATATGAGCCTCAGGACGTTCAAAAGGCCATGGACGAGGCAATCCGTGTCACCAAGCCGGATGGCGTGATTTTGACGGCATTCCTCTCGGTGTATGCTATTTTGTTTGATAACTACCTACAGGGCAATCTGTTTGACGGTATTAAGGAAAACTTCACCGAAGACTACAAAATCAGACATTTTGAGGAGCAGTTGTTCACCGGTTATGATATTGCGGAATTTGAAGAATTGTTTGCTGATAAGCCGGTAGAACATTTAAACACCGTTGCGGTAAACGGTATTTTAGAGCTTGCGGAGAAACGTATTGACTTCGCCATGTCCGATGAGGAAATGGAAGCCTTTGCGAAGCTCTGGCTGGCAATTTGCGAGAAACGGGAGATGCTGGGCACTTCCGGGCATTTGCTGCATATTTGCAGAAAGAATGGTTAATAGACTGTTTGCAAAAGGCTGTAAATGCAAATTAGTATGAGTAGAGAATAAAAGTTTACGGGAGAATTAGGAGAAAATGAAAAACAAAATTTTATGCTCTACAGGAGCCTTTACCGGACGTTCCAACGGTTATAACTATAGATTGTTGGAACCGTTATCCAAGGTGCTGACCTGCGATGGGTTTGAACTGATGGTGGACGATGAATGGTACGAAGAAATTGAGGAAGTAAAACGCTTCATAAAGAATCTCAATCTTTATATTCCGGTGGTACATTGCTCCAAGGACATTGGCGAACTAATCAGTAAGGGGAGTGAAGAAGAACTTGCAACAGCATATAAAATGTTGGAAACAGACTGCGGTGTGGCAGCGCATGTAGGTGCGCAAAAACTGGTACTGCATCTGTGGGGCGGACGGGCTTCTGATTCCAACTTCCAAAGTAATGTTCGGGCGTATCAGCATGTCAATGAGGTTGCAAAAAGCTTTGGACTTGACTTGTTGGTTGAAAATGTGGTCTGCAATGTGGAAAATCCGATGAAGCATCTGCGTGAACTTAAGGAAATTTACCCGGACATTCATTTTGTATTTGATACTAAGATGGCAGCATTTCATGAGCAATTGGATTTATTGTATGAATCGGACTACGACTGGCTATGGAAAGAGGGACATATCCGACACTATCATGTGAACGATTATGGTGGTGGCTATATGGACTGGGCAAATCTTCGAACCTTGCCGATTGGAAAAGGGCATGTGGAGTTTGAAAAGTTCTTTGGCTTTGTTAAAAAGATGGGATATCAGGGTGATTTTACCGTGGAAGCAACTGCCTTTGATGAGAAGGGAGAGGTTGATGTGGAGATGTTGAATGAGCAGTTTCAGAGGATTCGTTATTTTATGAAATAGTGAAAAATAGTGTAAAAATAGTGAAAAATAATGGAATTTTTCTGCCGGATAGGGTATACTGTTTCTAAGGGAAACGTGATAGAAAGGGTGATTATCCATGATAAAGGTTACATTGACCAATGACATATTAAAAAAAATATCATTAATTGATGAAAATCGTTTTTTTCTTAATACCATTGAACTTCCGGTAATGACGAAGAACAGATTGCGAAAAAATTCTAAGAAAAAGAGTTCTTATGCGTCTAATAAAATCGAAGGAAATCCTTTGACGGAGCAACAGGCGGCAGAAGCAATTGAACGTGACGAACATAAGCATTTTTTAAAGCCGGAGCAGGAAATCAGAAATTATTTTCTTGCTTTGAATATGTTAGAAGAAAAGTTAAAAAGAAGAGAAGCTTTTTCGAAAGAAATGATTTTGGAAGTACAGGCTTTGGTGGAAAAGGGAGCCTCCAAAGAAAAAATAGGACTCAGAGGACCGATGCCGCCGGGGATGTTGTTTGCTGTATATGATTCGGTAACCGGAACACCGGACTATATTCCTCCGGAATATTGTGATATACCGGAGCTGTTGGATGAATTAGTCAGTTATGTAAATACAACAGATGACCATCCGCTAATTATTGCAGCAATTGTACATTATCAATTAGTTACAATACATCCCTTTGAAGATGGAAACGGCAGAACTGCAAGACTTTTGTCAGGCTATATCCTGGATTTTTATGGATATGGTTTTAACGGACTTGGTTCACTGGAAGAATATTTTGCCTATGATCCGGAGGAATATTATGCATCTTTGCAAATGGGGTTGCCTGCATTATATTATTCGGGAAGAGAAAATCCGCCACATCCTGAAATATGGGTGAATTATTTTCTTCGAATGGTGGAATTGTATTCGAAAAAAGTATGTGATATAGCAGGAGGAGCGCAGGCAGACGATTTAGATGGAAGTCTGTCTTATTTGAATGCAAAGGAAAAGGACTTTTTAGTATTTCTTTTAAAAAAGAGATTGTTGGAGTTTACGCCAATTGAAGTTAGCAAAATGCTGGAGGTAACCAACAAAACGGTGATTAACCGTTGTGCAAAGCTCGTGAATAATGGTTTTCTGGTACCGAATATCGTAAATCAGAGAATTCGCTCGTACTCGATTAGCGAGTTTGCAAAGAGGAATGATAAGCAGATAGTTGCAAAGATTGGAAGATAAAGCAGGGGAAAGACAGAGGTGCACTATATGAATTTGATTGAAGCATTGGAAACAGGAAATCTTGAGCAACTATTGCAAATACCCAAAAGTGATATTCATAATCATGCAGGTCGAGGTGGAAATATAAATTTTATATCCGAGAAAACAGGAAGACATATTTTGCTACCACCTGAAAAATATGATTCCTTATCTCATATGCAAAAGTGGTTTAATGAGAATATTAAGCCAGTTTGTGGCGGTAAAGAAGGGCAAATTCTTAGATGGGAAGCTTGTTTTGCTGAAGCCAGAAGAAATAGTATTTCTCGTTTGGCATTGAGTTTCTCACGGTTGGATGTAGCGTTGGTAGGTGGAATGCAAGCTTTTATGGAAATATTAGAAAAGTTTCATCAAGAGTATTGTCCTGATACTCGATTTGAGCCTGAATTGACATACGGAAGAAGCAGTAATATAGACGCAGAATTAGAATATATTGATGAACTTTTGGAGGCAAATTTTTTTTGCTCTATTGATATTTGCAATGGAGAATTTCAACAGCCAATTCAAAATTTTGTGCCGATATACAGAAAAGCAGAAGCGTTTCATTTAGTAAAGAAAGCGCATGTTGGAGAATTTGGTACTGCCAATGATGTTGTAGAAGCGGTGCAGGTATTAGGATTACAAGAGGTGCATCATGGAGTAGCGGCAGCAAATTCAAAGGAGGTAATGCGTTTTTTGGAAAGAGAAAAGATACAATTGAACATATGCCCTTCTAGTAATGTAATGTTAGGAGTTGCTAAAAGTTATGAAGAACACCCTATTCAGACATTGGTTCGCAATGGGTTACTTATTACAATTAATACAGATGATCTGTTGATTTTCAATAACTCCATTGAACAAGAGTATCAAAATCTGTATAATGCGGGAGCATTGACTGGTAATGAATTAGAGAAAATACGTTTGCAAGGTATAAAGAAGTTGGTGGAGGATAACAAAAATGGAGTACATAAAAGAAAATGAAAAAATATGGGATGAACGTTCTCAAAGTAATGATAAATGGTCTATTCCTGTAACAAGTGAAATGGTTCAGCTTGCAAGGAAGGGGATTTGGAGCATTTTTCTAACACCTACAAAACCGGTTCCGTCGAATTGGTTTCCTGAGAAACTTGACGAAAAAAGGATTTTATGTTTGGCAAGTGGTGGTGGACAACAGGGACCTATATTGGCTGCAGTTGGTGCAGATGTAACTGTTTTTGATAATAGTATAAAACAATTAGAGAAGGATGTTTTTGTAGCGCAAAGGGATAATTTGAAAATTAAAACAGTTCAAGGAAACATGCAAGACTTATCTGTGTTTGAAAATGAATACTTTGATTGTATAGTTCATCCTTGGTCAAATGGGTATATTGATGATATTTTACCTGTATGGAGAGAGTGTTCAAGAGTACTAAAAAAGAATGGAATATTATTATCAGGATTTGGCAATCCAATAGAGCATATTTTTGACGCTGGAAAATTAGAACAAGGAGTTTTTTCTGTGACAAATACGATTCCATATGCAGATATTGAGCATATGGATAATCCTGAAACGAGAAGAATTGTTGAAAGTGACGGTTATCTTTGGAGTCATACATTGGAGGAACAAATTCAAGGACAGATAGAGGCTGGTTTGGCAATCATCGGTTTCTATGAAGATATTGGTGGTACTGCATTAGATAAATTTATTAACTCGTCTATTGCTACAAAAGCCATTAAATTATAACAGTTTTTGTGTGTAATGACAATTGAACGTAATTCAATTATATGGGCATGATTCAATTATGAAAATTAGAATTTGATAGTAACCTGGGCTGTTTTGCCGTATGTACCGCGGCAGTATGAAAGTGAAAAATAATGAACACTGGAGAAGTGATGATGAATAAAATAATCATAGATTTTTTAATAACAGCAAAGAAAAACACCTATGCCGGGAAAGGAGAAGAAACCACATCTTCCAGAGTAAAGTCTCACGATTTGGTTTATTCAGAAAATGATATGATGTATTATGATACTTATCTTGGCGGAGAAAAATTTGCAGGTGAAGAAGCACTTTGGATTTCTGAGAAGCCTTATTGGGCAATGAATTATATCGGACGCCTAACAGGGGATGGCTTTAGTGGAGATTTCTTAAAAGAGGCGTTATTACATGTGCCAGAAGAATTACCGTTCCGAGGTCCAAAGGAGTATGTAAGCGGTGAGTACAGATATCAATGCACGGTGTCAGGTGAGTTTGAATGGTTTCAGGGAAAAGAAGTCATTTTTCGTCATGACAAAGAAATTTATGAATGCTATTTTCACGGTGGGTTAGTGAAATAGAGTTTGATTGACGAGATTTAGGAATAGGACATAAGGAGAAAAAACAAGGAAGACGATGCGAAGTATTATGTGAGGATTAAGAAATAAAGTGAAGGAAAAGATAAAATGAAAAATTATACTCAAGTTTATGTGAAAAACAGTTATGAAGCAGCAAACATATACTGCAGGGCATTCGGAGCAGAGATAACCCGTGAGTTTAAGAATGCAGAAGATACTGCTTATGAACATTGTGAATTGTCTGTAAAAGGAGAAGGATTTTTGGCATTGGCAGAGGCAAAGAATCCTTGCGATATTGAAATTGTACATAAGTATAAATGGGAAACTATGACCTTTAATGTATTCGAAATGGGAACAGAGGAAGCAGTTCATAATGCATTTCAGGTGTTAAGCGATGGAGGCGTGGTACTGGCGCCAATCGGCAGGCTGCCATGGAGCAGTTGCTGTGCTACAGTAATAGATAAATTTGGTGTTTGCTGGTGGATTTCTATTTAGCTGGTAGATAAAACGAGGAGGAAAAATAATGTCAGACTTATGCAGTGAAATTGCAAAAATCATAGGAGTAGATCTGCCGGACAAGGATATGTCAAGAACTTCGTCAGTACCGTACACCGTTCTTTCCTCTACCAAGGAAGATGGCTACACCCGTCAGTACATCAAGTATACTTCTGGTTTAGAACAAGTCCCGGCCTATCTTTTGACTCCGGATAATCTTAGCAATAACCCCGCCATTCTTATTCATCACCAACACAACAGAGAACACCACTTAGGAAAAAGTGAAGTATGCGGACTTGCCGGGAATCCACTACAGGCATTTGGCCCGACTCTTGCAAAGAAGGGTTTTGTGGTATTGGCGCCGGATGCGGTTTGTTTTGAGGAACGTCGTGCCAACCCGACAGTGGAGGGCTTTGATTTCTGGCAGCATTTTGATGAGGTGTGTTACCGCATCATAAAGGGCAAATGTCTGATGCAGCAGGTGCTTACTGATGCCATGAACGGAATTTCCCTGCTATCCGGCCTGCCTTATGTGGATAAACAAAGAATTGGTACATTGGGGCATTCCATGGGTGGAAATACAGTGTTGTTCCTTTCTGCGTTGGATGAGCGGATTTCCTTTGCCTGTGCCAGTGGCAGTGCCTGCACCTATGAGTACCGCATGGCAAACGGCGTGGGTATCGAAATGGCCAGTGTTATTCCGGGTTTTCATGGAAAGTATGATATTGATGATTTGGTTTCTTTAACAGCACCAAGAAAGATGTTGCTTGTGTCTGCGGAAGAGGATAAGTATTCTATGGATGCACCTGACATTGTGGAAAAAGCAAGAGCAGCTTATGAGGAAAAAGAAGCCCTGCAAAACCTGCATCACAAGCGGTATTCGGGTGGTCACGCGTTGACGCAGGAGCGGTTTGATTTTATAATAGAGCGGATAGAAATGAATGCATAAATTACAGGTTTGCTTTGGGGTATCATAGAAAGAGAGGTTTACAACATCATGAAAAACATTATAACGATTCAACATACCCAGTCCATTCACCACACTAACGGCATGGTGGGTTCCTGGACCGACTGGGATTTGTCAGAGCTTGGCGTGGAACAGGCAAATAAAATCGGTGAAAAACTGGCAAAACAGTTGGAGGGTAAGCAATATGTGATGTACGCTTCAGACTTGCTCCGTGCAAAGCACACGGGTGAAATTGTGGCAGAATATCTTGGTATTACGCCAATCATCCGGCAGGAACTTAGAGAACGGAATCTTGGCAGATGTTGTGGCAAGTCGGTGCAATGGCTTCGTGAAAATTTGGAAATGCAGGAGAAAACCATAGACGACCGCCTGTTTTCCGATGCAGAAAGCAGAAGAGACGAGTGGAAACGATTAAAGCCATTGTTTGAAGAAATCATGGCAAGTGAGGATGAGAATATTATCATCGTTTCCCATGGAGATTTGCTCAGTGTGTTCAATGCAATGTTTCTTGGATTACCTGTGGAATCCCTCAATGAATTTGAATTGTTTGGCATGGCAGGTGGTGTGTCCTTTCTGTTTGAAAACAATGCGGGGAAACGGTTTGTAAAGAGACTGAGTGATTTGTCATATATCATGTGAGGATATAGAAATGAAGTACATACTTGTAGTGGTGATGCTTTTTCTTGTGTTTGTTGGAATTTGGAATTATGTTTCCTTAAAGAAATATTGTAAAAAGCATGAGACGGAATGTTTAGAGAAACATGAGAAATATATTATTTCGAAACTGATTATTATAGCAGTTAGCGGAATTGTGTGTGGATTGTTAGGAATTATAATACAGTTTACACAATAAATAATTGTATGATTGGGATAGGAGAATTTTCTTGAAAACAGGGACAAAAAAACACGGAAAGCGCAAAAAGTCAGTTCGCATAGTAATCCTGTGCTTACTGATTATTCTGGTTTTACTTCTAGTATGTGACGCCCGCCTGAAAACAGTATTTTACACGATTGAAACAGAAAAAGTGAATCAACCGGTGCGCATTGCTTTGATTACTGACTTACATTCTGATAAATACGGTAAACATCAATCTACCTTGGTGAATGCAGTGATAGAACAACAACCGGATATTGTGCTGCTTGGCGGTGATATTTTTGATGATAAGCGTTCGTATGAGAATGCGGAAATTGCCATACGGCAGTTGGCAGAGAGATATCCGTGTTATTATGTGACCGGAAATCATGAATACTGGAGTAGAGATATTGAAACAATTCTGGGGATTATAGAATCCTGTGGAATTACTGTTTTGTCAGGAGACTGTGATACCATTGAAATTAACGGACAGACCATAAGCATTTGTGGTGTGGATGATCCGGATGTGACAAAGTATCTGGCAGAAGAGGTTCCAATAGAGGAGCAGTTAGCGAGTGTGGAAGAAGCAGTAATTGCAGTGGGAACAGAGCATTATACGATTTTACTCAGTCATCGTCCGGAATTTTTTGAAACCTATCAGAAGTATGATTTTGATTTAATTCTTTCCGGTCATGCCCATGGAGGACAGTGGAGGATACCGTTTGTGCTGAATGGTCTGTATGCTCCACATCAGGGAATATTTCCTGAGTATGCCGGAGGCAGATATGATTATGAAACAGGAACCATGATTGTCAGCCGTGGTCTTGCGAGGGAGAGTACACCGGTTCCAAGAATTTTTAATCGCCCGGAGCTGGTGATTATTGATATTCAATAATAAACTTGTGATAATTTGAACAGGTACAAATGCAAGGGGAGGAAGCAGAAACAATGTTGAAAATTACCGTTTGGAACGAATATAAACACGAACAGGAATATGAAGGCATCCGCAGAGTATACCCGGAAGGAATTCATGGCTGTATTGCCGGATTCTTAAAAAGAGAAGAAGACTTTACCGTGCGGACTGCTACCTTTTATGAACCGGAGCACGGCCTGACAGAAGCGGTATTACAGGACACTGATGTACTGATTATTTGGAGTCATGCCTTGCAGGAGGAGTTTTCTGAGGAAGTGGCAGAGAGAGTACGGAAGCATGTGCTTAGTGGTATGGGACTGGTGGCATTGCATTCTGCTCATTTTAGCAAAATCTTGAAAAAACTTTTGGGTACTTCCATGACATTAAAGTGGCGCCATGGTGATAAGGAAAAGCTTTGGTGCACCCTGCCGACTCATCCGATTGCGACAGGCGTGCCTGAAGTGATTGAACTTCCCGAAGAGGAAATGTACGGAGAATTTTTTGATATTCCAAAGCCGGACGATGTGATTTTCACCGGCTGGTTTTCCGGTGGAGAAGTGTTCCGCAGTGGATGTACCTTTACAAGGGGCTATGGAAAAATCTTTTATTTCCAGCCGGGACATGAAGAATATCCGATTTATTATCACCCGTACATTCAGAAGATTATCGTGAATGGTGTGCGTTTCTGCGCTCCGGTACTGACGAGAAAATTTCCGGAATGCGTGGAGGTAAAACAAGGAGGTTGACAATGAAATTATCGGTATTTTTTGACCATGTGTTACAGGCTCAGGAGCAGACGGGAAAAACACTGGAAGAGTTGCTGGCAGGGGTAAGGGCAGCAGGTATTGAGGCAGTGGAAATCAATTTGAGTTATTTAACCGGAAACCCGGAAATTTTGGATTTACTGAAACAGAACGGGTTAAATATCAGTTGCATTTATGAGTTTTATGATATGGGTCAATGTGACGAAACAGAGAAATCCAGAAAGCATATTGAAACAGCAGTACAGGTCGGTGCAGCAAGAATTTTGGTAGTGCCGGGATTTTTGTCCGGTGAAGATTCTGAAAAGATGCAGGAAGTAATGCCGCATGGAGAGTGGATTGCAGAATTCTTTGAACGTAATCAAGAAATTCGTCGTATGAAAGAAGGCTTGTCCTATATTACAAAGTTAGGCAAAGAAAAGAATGTTACTGTGACAGTGGAGGATTTTGATGATAAGAATTCTCCTCTTTCCGGTATGTATGGTATCTGGTGGTTTTTGCAGCAGGTGCCGGAGCTAAGGTACACATTGGACACCGGAAATTTCCTGTTTTACGGAGAAGATGTTTTTGATGCCTGGGAATTATTAAGTGAAAGGATTGCCCATGTGCATTGCAAGGACAGATGCGGGGCAAATCAGGCATCTGTTCAAACCGGAAGCGGATATATTCCCTTTGGAAAGATTTTGTACAGGCTTCAAAAGAAGCAGTATGATGGTTATCTTGCTATTGAACATTTTGATGTGGAAGGGCAGGAAGTGTGTATGAAGCAGAGTGCAGAGTTTTTAAGGGGGTTTTTATGAAAACATTGTTCATTACGGACCTTGACGGAACGTTGCTGAAAAGTGATAAAAACGTTTCGGAAGAAGCGGCAGAAATTATTAACCGGCTGATTGCAGAAGGCGTGGCATTTTCCTATGCAACAGCAAGGTCGATATATTCTTCTTCCTTACTTACAAACAATGTGAATTTTGGCATGCCGGTTGTCACAAAGAATGGTGCCATCATTCATAATCCGGATTGGAGCATCTTAAAAGAAAATGCGTTTACAAAAGAAGAAGCGGCAGAAATTTATGGAATTCTTCGCAAGTATGGGTTAGACCCAATTGTGGCATCTTTTCAAAACGGGGCAGAAAAATACTCCTTTGACTGTACCAGAATAGGTGCAGGAACCCAGTCCTTTTTAGATGATCACGTGGGAGATGTGAGAGAAAATCCTGTGGAAGGAGAAAAACACATTTTAGATGGTTCGGTACACTATTTTACTTGTATTGGAACAAAGGAGGAACTCTCCGGAGCTTATGAGGAAGTAAAGAAAAAGTATAGAAGTATATGTGCAAAGGATACCTACAGTGATGAAATCTGGCTGGAAGTAATGCCGCAACATGCGACGAAAGCGGATGCCCTCTTGCAATTAAAACAACTGCTGGGTTTTGAAAAGGTTATTGTTTTTGGTGATGCAGTGAACGATATTCCGATGTTTGAAGTGGCGGACGAATGTTATGCTATGGAAAATGCGGTGCCGGAGTTGAAGGCTATTGCTACAGGTGTGATTGGAACTAACGATGACGATGGTGTGGCAAAGTGGTTGGCGCAGAATTATCGGAGGTATGTATAATACTGTTTTTTTGTTGCAGCAGCCTTTATACTTGGCGTTGAATTGGCTTCAACAAAAGGTTGTTTTACGAAATGTGTCGAATACAGTACAATAAGTTTACAAAGCATGAAGAGCACAACGAATATGACATGATTGGTTGTGCTTTTTCTGTACAGGCGAGGAAAAGGAGATGGTGCATGTGGAAAATATAAATCAAACCCAGGAACGTTTTGGAGCTAAACTGGCAGAGTGTCGTAGAAATAAAGGCTTTACGCAGGAGGAACTGGCAAACCGACTCGGAGTGACGCCTCAGGCACTAAGTAAGTGGGAAAAGGGCCTTAGCAGCCCGGATATTTCTATGGTAAACAGCATTTGCATGATATTGGATGTGAGTGCGGATTATTTGTTGGAAATCGGTACTGGGAAAATTACTGAGGACGGGGATATGCAAAGGCAGGAAGAAATCTGGCGCTTTCTGCAGAGTAGTCTGGCACCGTTGAAACTTATTTTTGGAAAAGATGTTGTGACTGCATTTCTGGATAACCGCTTTGTGGATAAGATATTAGATGTTCGCGTACAACTTGCATGGGAAGGAATTCTGCTTCCGATTGTACAGATTAGGGATGAAGGTTGCATAAAGCCTAAAGAATTTTACATTCTCTCCTATGAAAATGTGTTGTATAAAGAAGAACTTACCGAAATCAATGAAGAAACGGTAGATTATATGGTGAAGAAACTGGAAGAAACGGTGCGGTCGAAGTATGGAGAAATTCTAAATGCGGATATCATTAAAAAATTGACAGATAATCTGAAAATTCAGTATCCGGCATTGATAGAAGGTGTTGTTCCGCAGAAAATTCCGTATGGGTTGCTGCTTGATATATGCAAGAAGGTTTTGGAACGTGGAAATTGCATGGTATATCTTCCGAAGATTATTGAAGTAGCAGAGCGGGTATTGAGGGAACAACAGATAAATTCTGCGGAAAAGATAGCAGAACAAGTGTGTTTTGCAATAGAAAGACCGGATAATTTCTGGGTAATGATAAAAAGTTCATAAACAATGAAAAAAAATAATGAAATATTATAAAATATGTGGTATACTGTCTTTTGTATATTTTTGTGAACTAATAGAAAAGGACAAAAGAAGTATGTGGAGATTGCCTTATACCGTTATTAGAAATATATTTATATTACCGGGAATTTTAAAAAAAATGGAGCGCATGGCAGCAGATAACATAAAGGAAGAAGAATGTTATGCTTATGCAAATTATATTGTTGACTTGATGCAGAGAAGCGGTCATATCCGCACGCTCGGTTTTGGCATGGAAAATCTGCCCAAGGAAGGCGGTTATATGATGTATCCGAACCATCAGGGAAAATACGATACCTATGGTATAGTTTCCGTGCATGATTTGCCTTGTTCCGTAGTGATGGATCAGGCAAAATCCCATGGTCCGTTTATCAGACAAATCATTGATTTGATTCGTGGAAAACGTATGGATATCAATGATACCAGACAGGCACTGACAGTGATTAACGAAATGACGAAGGAAGTGTCGGAAGGGCGTCGCTTTGTTTTATTTCCGGAAGGCGGCTATTCTAAAAAAGCACAGAATGCTATGGGAGAGTTTAAATCCGGCTGTTTTAAGATTTCCTTAAAGTCGAAAACACCGATTGTTCCGGTAGTAATCTGGAATTCCGGTAACGTATATAACAGCTGGCAGCTTACGCCGGTAACAACGCAAGTACATTTTTTAAAACCGATTCCATATGAAGAATTTCAGGGAATGAAAACGGTAGAAATTGCTGAGATGGTGAAGGAGCGGATTCAGCAGAAGCTTAATGAACTTGCAAAGCAGGAAGCTCTGCAAATTGAAATGAGATAAGAGATGAAGTGCCGGATGATGTGGAAGAAATATTGGTGGCGGTGTATCGGCTGCTCGTTTAAGGAGCAGCCTTTGCTGTAATTATTTCTCACAATACGCCACTGCATCTACCTGAAACAGCAGCCCGCCCCGGTCTGCAAACTCGGTCTGGATGGACTTTCTTGCCGGATACTTTCCGTGAAAACGTTCCCTGATGACATTTTCCATGACCGGAATGTCCCAGATGTTTTTAAACAGACAGTCCATTTTAACAACGTTTTCCAGTGTCAGACCTACGGATGCAAGACGCTCCTCCATGTGGTCAAAGGCACCGGTTACCTGCTCTTCGATGGTTCCGCCAATATTGCGGACGCAGTAGCTTAAAAAGTAAAAATCCCCGGCCTTTACGATGCCGGAATGGGCCCAGTTTTCGTTGATTTCATAGCGTTCAATTTTGCTCATATTGGTTGTCCTCCGTTATGTTATTTTTTTCATACAGTTGTTTAATGTCATTGCAGGTCCGTAAAATACGTTCCTTAAGTTCTATTGGTTCGATTACTTTCGCCTTGTTTCCAAAAGAAAGAAGCACGCCATACCAGAACGTCTCGTGCTCCGGAACGGAGAAGCAGAATTCAAAATCTCCGTTTTCAAATTCCTTTGTGACCAGTCCGTTTAAATATTCCCGGCACTTAGACTTAATACTTGCTTTTCCGTGAAGCTTAATGTTCCAGATGGGTTCCTGACTATCCTTTAGTTTGATGTCCGCAGGATTGTGGGCTCTGGTGTTTGGAATATCGGTTACTTCCAAATTGTCCATGCGGACCAGCTTAAACATGCAGTAATCCTGATATTTCTCGTGATAAGCAATCAGATACCAGTTGTACCATTTATATTGCAACTGCACCGGCTCCACCAGACGTTCCTTGACTTCATCGTGGCTGTTGGTATAGGAAAAACGAACCATACATTGTTTTTCGATTGCATCCTCTAACAGTATAAGCTGTTTATTTATTTTGTCCTCTTCTGTAGCGACACTAAAATCTACAGAAACAGTGTTGCTTTTTGACGGAGCAATGCTTTGGAGTTTTGCAAGAGTCTGCTCCAGACTCTTGTTGGTATAGGCACTGGCCATACCCTGTAGGGCCGTGATAATCCAGTCATATTCAGTTCGAGAGGCAATCTGCTTCTCAAAAACATAATTTTCCATCAGCTGGTAACCACCGTCTACACCATAAAAGGATTGTATGGGAATGCCGGCTTGGTCCAGTGCTTCTAAATCTCTTACAATAGTTCTGGAGGAAACCTCAAATTCTTCAGCCAGCTTTTGTGCGGATGTGCGTCCGTGATTCAATAAATAAACGACAATGCCCATCAGACGATCAATTTTCATGGGAAGCCTCCTTTTCTTCTTCCGAAATTAGTATAGCAAATAAAGTATGACAACGTTACGTCATAGTTTTAATGACAGTATAGTTGAAGTTTTGAAAATGTACAAGAAGTTATCGTAAATCCCGCTATGATTTTGGATTCATTTGTGGTAAAATGTTCATAGAATTTTGCAAAGAGCGAAAATCTCTTAAGACCATACGTTTTGCATAACCAAAAGGAGTCTCCCCATGACCAGAGCTGAATTTGAAAAACACGCCATGGCGTTATACGATTTCTGCGAGTATCCGGCAGTGCGTTACAATATTTTGTATACGCTGCTTGATGTGCCGTATGAGGATGAGCGTCTCACAGAGCTGCGTAGGGAATTTTTAAAGAGCGACATTGTGGAAGAGATGTATCAGTGTCAGGAAGCAAACGGTGGCTGGGGAAGAATTCGTTCTAAGGACTATTCAGTAAAGACGAAAATTCCCACCTCCGGAGTTGGTATCGAGCGGTGCCTGTATATTGGACTAACCGTGGAAGACAGGGACATCCTTTTCATGGCAAGAGAGTATTTACTGTCTTTGTTAGATGGCACCGGTACAGAAAAAGTATTTGAGACCAATGAGCGGGCGGTTCCATGGCAAAATGCTATTGTCTGCAATTATCTGGAGGCAATTCAGTCCCACACAGCAGAAT
Source organism: Lachnospiraceae bacterium (assembly GCA_045531895.1). GTDB lineage: Bacteria > Bacillota > Clostridia > Lachnospirales > Lachnospiraceae > SIG299. The sequence continues at coordinate 52,481 of JAZSEW010000055.1, read as the reverse complement.
GTGATGACATTTACAATCAGTGGCATTACATTGTCCATCGAGCCTATGAATCAGGAGAATATTCCTATGAGGCGGATGCAGCGGCTCAGCATGAGGTGTTTTTAACACGGGAGAAAAGATTAGTTCCGGTGCAGAGTGAACTGGTGTTAAAACGCAGAGAGCGTTTGGCACCGGGGATAGAAGATGCTATGTTAAGGCACTTGGGTGGTCATGCCAATGCCTATGGACATTTTTGGGACAAAACGCCGGAGAAACTGCCGGAGGAGTTTTGTCATAAGCAGATGAGGCGGTGGATGCACACCTTTAATTATATCAACCAGTTTCAAGGGTCTGGTTTGTATTTACATCATGCTGTGGATTGGCTTTTGGAACAGGCAAGAGAAGATGGACTATGGGACTGGGGACCGCAAACTAAGGATCCCTGGGGGTATTTTGGCTACTTTTCCTGCAACCGTTATTATCAGCATAATCGGTTGGTGGACGGTACGATGGAAATTTTAAAGTTCTTAAAGCGGTATCTGGATAATAATGAAGAACAATAGAAGATAACTGCCTGTGCAGTTTACACAAATATAATAAATATTGGAGGATTTACACATGAACAATTTTACTTATCACGTTTACACTGATGTACGTTTCGGAAAGGACCAGATTAACACATTACCGGAGTTGATTGCACCTCTGGGCAAAAAGGTTTTAATGGTATATGGAGGCGGAAGCATTAAGAAGAACGGCATTTATGCAAAGATTCAGGAACTGCTTTCCAATTGCGAAATTTATGAACTGTCCGGCATTGAGCCAAACCCAAAGATCGAGTCTGTCAGAGAGGGTGTAAAGCTTTGTAAGGAGCATGGAATTGAGGTTGTGCTGGCAGTTGGCGGCGGCAGTGTTATCGACGCATCAAAGGTAATTGCAGGCGGTGCCAACTACGATGGCGATGCCTGGGATTTAGTTGTGGATAACAGTAAAATCGGCAAGGTGCTTCCAATTGTGACTATTTTAACACTGGCGGCAACCGGTTCTGAAATGAATAAGAATGCGGTTATTTCAAATATGGCTACCAATGAAAAGCTGGGAACTTCTTCTCACTACTTTAAGCCGGTGGCATCCATCTGCGACCCGACCTATCTGTTCACTTTGCCTGCAAGCCAGACAGCAGCAGGTACGGCAGATATTATGTCCCATGTATTTGAACAGTACTTCCAGAAGACAGAAACTGCATATCTGACGGATCGTTTTGCGGAAAGTATTTTAAAGACCTGTATCAAGTATTGTCCGATTGCATTAAAACAGCCGGATAACTACGAGGCGAGAGCAAATCTTATGTGGGCAAGTACACAGGCATTAAATGGTCTTACTTCCGCAGGTAAGGGCGGGGCATGGACCTGTCATCCAATCGAACATGAACTCAGTGCTTTTTATGATATTACTCATGGTGTGGGTCTTGCGATTGTGACTCCTCGTTGGATGCGCTACATTTTAAGTGATGCTACAGTAGAAAAGTTTGCGGAATATGCAAGAAATGTGTGGGATATTCAGGAGGAAGATAACTGGAAGGCAGCAAATTACGGCATTGATGCTACAGAGGAATTTTTCCGTGACTGTGGTATCCCGATGAAACTCTCCGAGGTGGGCATTGACGAGTCTAAATTTGAAGCAATGGCAGAGGACGCAGTGAAGTTTGGTGGTCTGCAGTATGCCTATGTGGCTCTTGATAAGAAAGATGTTATGGAAATTTTAAAGATGAGCTTATAAGGAGCAGTATATGAAATACAACATTGATCCGGAATTAAGCCTGATTGCGAAAGTTAAAATGCCGGGAACCCCAAAGCTGTTACCAATGATGAATCGGGTGATTCGCTCGTTTCAGTGTAAATCTGATGAAAGAGTAATAGTATCAAAGACGCGAATTCACAGTTTTGACGGAGCAGAACTTTCTGCTTATGTAATAGAGCCAAAACAGGTAGAGCAGAAGGAACAGCTACTACCTTGTCTTGTATTCTTTCATGGCGGCGGTATTATGTTGAAAGCTTCCTTTGGTCATTATAAGATTGCCAAAGAATATGCATATAGATTACCGTGCAAGGTAGTTTACGTCGATTACCGTCTGGCACCGGAGTGGACTTTTCCAACGCCGGTGGAAGATTGTTTTGTGACCTATCAGCTTGTATTAAAACATGCGGATAAGCTGGGCGTTGATGTGAATAATATTTATCTTGGTGGGGATAGTGCCGGTGGTAATCTGGCGGCGGCAGTAACCTTGATGGCAAGGAATAGAAATCTTCCCATGCCAAAGGGTGTGCTGTTAATTTATCCTGTGACAGACCGACGCATGGTTACTTCGTCTATGCAAAATTTTACAGATACACCGGTGTGGGATGCAAGGTTGTCTGACATGATGTGGCAGTGTTATCTTGGTGACAAAGAGCCAGAGCATATAGAGTATGCATCCCCGGTGGAAGCAAAGTCATTCAGTGGTTTTCCACCGACCTATATGGAGGTGGCTGAGTTTGACTGCCTGCATGATGAGGGTGTGAATCTGTATGAGAAAATCAGGGCTACCGGTGTGGAAACCGAGCTGCATGAGATAAAAGGTGGCTGTCATGGATATGAAACTGCGACAAACAGTTTACTTATGCGGGCATGCATGGATTGTCGTGTGGCATGGCTGAAAAAGTTAATAAGGGAAAACAAGGAGAATTATCATGGGTTATGTCATGGATTTAAGAAAATACATCGGACATCAGCCAATCCTGATGCCGGCAGGCTGCGTCATGGTTTTAAACGAAAAGAAGCAGCTGTTGTTACAAAAACGGGCGGACAACGGGTGTTGGGCGTATCCCGGTGGAGCAGTGGAACTGGCAGAAAGCTTTGAGGAGTGCGCGGTCCGGGAAGTGCTGGAGGAAACCGGATTAGAATGTCTGGAACTGCAGGAGTTTAAGATTCTTTCCGGGGCGAAAATGCATCACATTTATCCAAATGGTGATGAAATATACAGTATCGAGATGGTTTTTCTGTGTGAAAAATACCGTGGCGAGCTAAAGGTGCAAGAGGAGGAAGTAACCGAGCAGCGCTTCTTTGATTTGGATGACCTGCCGGAAAATATTTCTCCTCACCAGGTGGAAGTAATTCAGATGCTGGTGAAGAAGTACAAGGAGGAGTAAGATGGAACTCTGGGATGCTTATTCAAAGGATGAAGAACTAACAGGCAGAACCTTAGTGAGGGGAGAAGAAATACCACAGGGGCTGTATCATTTGGTGTGTGAGGTACTGGTGCGGCATACGGACGGCAGTTATTTGTGTATGAAGCGCTCTACGGAAAAGCCGAACTATGGCGGCTGGTATGAGGCTACTGCCGGAGGTTCTGCGCTGGTGGGTGAAAATAAGTGGCAGTGTGTAAAAAGGGAGCTTTACGAAGAAACAGGCATTCTTTGCGATGAATTTGAAGAGGTTGCTCGTTTCTGTGAAGAATGTAAGCAGGCCTTTTTCTATACTTTTGTCTGTACGGTGGATTGCAATAAATCTTCTGTAAAGTTGCAGGAGGGCGAAACCGAAGGGTACCTATGGATGAATGAAGCAGAGTTTAAAGAGTTTGTCAATTCGGATAAAATGATTCCATCTAATCGAAGAAGATATGAGAAGTACTTCCGTCAGATGGGGTATGTGGAATAAGATTGAAGAAATTGCAAAATAAAGTTGTTTAGTAGAGGAATTTATGTACAAAATTTTAATTATAGAGGATGATTCCGGCATTGCCGGTGCTATAAAAAATCAGGCAGAGCAGTGGGGACTGGAGGCGCATTGTGTGGAAAATTTCCGTGATGTCATGGCGGAGTTTGCGAAAGTGAATCCGCACCTTGTGTTAATGGATATTTCGTTGCCTTTTTTCAACGGATACCACTGGTGTAATGAAATTCGCCGGGTTTCCAAGGTGCCGATTATTTTTATTTCTTCGGCATCGGATAATATGAATATAATTATGGCAATGAATATGGGAGCAGATGATTTTATTGCCAAGCCTTTTGACCAAAGTGTACTGATTGCCAAAGTGCAGGCACTGCTTCGGCGAACCTATGATTTTGGAACCGGAGTGACGATTTTGGAGCATCGGGGGTTATTGCTCAATACAGGAGATAATACTTCAACCTATGAAGGTGAGCGAATGGAATTGTCCAAGAATGAGTATCGTATCCTATTGGCGTTAATGGAGGCAAAAGGAAAGGTAGTAAGCAGGGAAAAACTGATGGAACGCTTGTGGGAAACAGACTGCTTTGTGGACGAAAATACCCTGACGGTGAATGTGAACCGATTGAGAAAAAAGCTGGAAGGTGTGGGACTTAAGGATTTTATTAAGACAAAGTTTGGTGTGGGTTATATTGTGGAATAGTGTGCAGTGTGGGAAGAGGAGAATAAAAAACGGAAATGAATTTTTTATCTGACTATTTAAAACAAAAAAGAAAAAGTATTCTTATTTTTGTATTGTTTTGCACTATCTTTTTCTGCATGTTTGCACTGTATCACCTGCCATTGGAGGCTGTGCTATATCCGGCGGGGCTGTGTGCAATTCTTGGCATAATTTATTTTGCTATGGAGTATAAAAAGGCACGGGAAAAGCATCGCAGACTGATTTGTTTACAAAACTTAAGTGCAGAATTGATTACTGATTTTCCAAAGGTGGAAAGCATTGCAGAACAGGACTATCAACAGTTAGTACAGCTGCTTTGTGAGAAACAGGCAGAAATGGTAACACTGATGAATGAAAAATATTCCGACATGATGGAGTATTACACGGTCTGGGCGCACCAGATAAAAACTCCGATTGCTGCTATGCGTCTGAATCTGCAAAATGAGGATACAGACTTTTCCCGCCAGATTTCGGAAGATTTGCAGCGTATTGAGCAGTATGTGGAAATGGTGCTGGCATTTCTGCGTCTGGGCACAGATTCCACAGACTATGTTATCAAGGAGCAGAATCTGGACGAAATTGTAAAGGGTGCAGTGAAGAAATTCTCCACGCAATTTATCCGAAAAAAGCTGCGGTTGATTTATGAACCACTGAACACAACGGTGATTACCGATGAAAAATGGCTGAGCTTTGTGGTGGAGCAGATCTTGTCCAACGCTCTCAAATATACAAAAGAAGGTAGCATTACCATTTCGCTTATGGAACCGAAAAAGCTTTGCATCATGGATACGGGAATCGGTATTGCAGCGGAGGATTTACCACGAATTTTTGAAAACGGATACACCGGTTATAATGGCAGAAGTGATAAAAAGGCCAGTGGCATTGGTTTGTATTTGTGCAAAAGAGTGTGCAATAATTTGGGACATACGATTACTGCAGTTTCGGAGCCGGATAAAGGTACAACCGTGTATATTGATTTGGAGCAAAGGAAGTTAGAAGTGGAATAAAACTTACAAAAGTGTAAAAACTGTTTTACATAAAATTACAGCAGATGAAGGATAATATTAAGAAAAGTACTTGATTTTAAACTGGGTGTATGATAGACTACAAAACAAGAAAGTATGTTTGGTATAAAGAGTGTAATATATATCCAGTTATTGAGTTTTCTTAACTGGGATGGTATAATATGAGTGAAGAAAAAAAGGAAGGAGAGATTATTATGAATGCATGTGCAATAAAGCCTACATTACCATTTGTCACAAGAAAGAATATTGAAAGAACACCGGCATCTGCTGAAAATAAGAAACGTGTTGACTTCATGGATTCTCATAATTTTTCCTTTAGCATCGATAAGGAAACAGGTTCATTGCATTGTAAAGTTGAGAAGAAGTAAGATATGAACATAGTTAAATATACAAAGGAATATGCAAAGTTAGCTAAAGAATTTTCTTGTGGCAATGCAGTGATTGACAAGTTTTTGCATGATGGTAGTGCCTTGGATGTAAACCGGGGGATTACTTATGTTATGTTGTCGGATGAAAGTGATTGCATTATCGGTTATTATAATATTGAGAATGGAAGAGTTGACCGTATAGATACCATTGGAGACAATGATGTTTTTGAACTGATGGGTGGAGCAATTAATATTAACTATCTGGCGGTAAAAAATAGTTTGCAAGGAATGTTGATTGTCCAAGATGGAGATAACAAGATTTATCTGGGTGATTTGCTGCTCCGTGATTGTGAAAAAAGAATATTGGATTTACGAGAACAGACAGGGATTTCTTTTGTAACAGTATGCTCTACGGATGAGGGCTATCATCTGTATCATGTACGAAATGGTTATGAAGATTTTGAAGAAGATATGAGTACTGTTGTACAGGAAAGTGATTTGCGTTGTCACAAATTGTATAAATGTGTGGATGATATTGTTGGAGCATAAGGCATATCGGATATTAAGTTATCTGGTATGCCTATTTTGATGGTGCCAGGTTATGAAAAATAGTTATATCTGTCATTATCATATCAATGATTATAGTGGTGGCATAAAGTGACATCTTACAAAACTGTAAGATTTATCGCGGGAAATGTAAGCTGATGCCATGGTGAAACATTTCCCATTCTGTTATTCTAAGAACAGAAAGAACAAAGTAAATGTTCTTAGAATATCGAGTTTGGAGGATAACAAATTGAGTATTTTGCAGGTAAAAGGATTACAAAAAACCTACACCACACGCTTTGGCGGAAACAAGGTGGAAGTTTTAAAAAATGTGAATTTTTCGGTAGAAAAGGGCGAGTATGTGGCTATTATGGGCGAGTCCGGCTCCGGTAAGACAACACTCCTTAATATGCTGGCGGCACTGGATAAGCCAACCGGTGGTAGTGTTTTATTAGACGGACAGGAGTTGTCAAAGATTAAGGAATCTGAGGTGGCAGCCTTCCGCCGGGATAATTTGGGATTTGTGTTTCAGGAGTTTAATTTGCTGGATACACTTTCCATCGAGGACAATATTTACTTACCGTTAGTTCTGGAAGGAAAAGAATATAGGGAGATGGAGCTGCGGTTAAAGCCGATTGCGGCACAGCTTGGTATTGAGAAGCTTTTGAAGAAGTATCCGTATGAGGTGTCCGGCGGACAAAAGCAGCGAGCAGCGGTGGCCCGGGCGATTATCACAAATCCGAAAATGATTCTGGCAGATGAACCGACGGGAGCTTTAGACTCTAAGGCAACAGACGAATTGCTCCGGCTGTTCGGTGAGATTAACAAAGCGGGTCAGACAATTTTAATGGTGACTCATTCCGTGAAGGCAGCCAGCCACGCCAGCCGGGTACTGTTTATCAAAGACGGCGAAGTATTTCACCAGATCTATAAAGGGAATAATACCAGAGAGCAGTTATATCAGAAGATTTCTGACACGCTGACCATGCTGGCGACAGGTGGTGATGTACGATGAGAACACACCTGTATTCAAAATTAGCATGGGAGGGCATCCGGAAAAATAAACGACTGTATATTCCGTACATTCTGACCGGAAGTCTGATGGTAATGATGTACTATATTTTGTCTTTTCTGGCGGTTTCTCCGACACTTTCCCAGATGAAGGGCGGTACGACCCTTAGTATGCTGCTGCCATTGGGAAGCGGAGTGATTGCTGTGTTTTCCGTGATATTTCTTTTTTACACGAATTCCTTTCTGGTGCGCCAGAGAAATAAGGAGTTTGGACTTTTCAATATCCTTGGCATGGATAAGCGGAATATCCGGAAGATTCTGCTGTGGGAAAACGGAATGATTGCAGCGATTTCTGTTTTGGCAGGACTTTGCCTTGGTGTGGCATTATCCAAGCTGGCAGAGGTGGGGCTCTTAAATATTCTGGAACTTGGTGTGGACTATCAGTTGAATATTGACGGGAGCAGTATTGTAAAAACAGTGGGAACCTATGCGATAATTTATGTTTGCTTACTTTGTTATTCCATTTTCAGAGTTAACTGTCTGAACCCACTGCAATTACTGCAGAGTAGCAGAGTAGGAGAAAAGCCACCGAAGGCGAACTGGTTGTTTGCATTGATAGGTATTGTACTGCTTGGATTTGCGTATTATCTGGCGGTTTCTATTGAAGCACCGCTGACCGCCTTAATCTGGTTCTTTTTTGCTGTAATTATGGTAATTATTGCGACCTATCTTTTGTTTAGTGCAGGTTCTGTGGCGCTTTGTAAGCTGCTTCAAAAGAACAAGAATTATTATTACAAGGCAAATCATTTTGTGTCGGTTTCCTCTATGGTGTACCGCATGAAACGAAACGGTGCAGGGCTGGCTTCTATTTGTATTTTAAGTACGATGGTGCTGGTTATGGTTTCTGCCACTACCAGTCTGTACATCGGGGCAGAGGATAGTTTACAGAAGCGTTATCCGTATAGTATGCAGATGCGTATTGGATTTGATGATTTGGAAAGCTTTACAGAAGAAAATCTGACAGTTTTGCGGGAAATATGTGATACTGTTCCTACAAAACACAGTGAAAGAGAACTTACAAGTGTTTCTACCAGTGGTATGTTGCAAAATGGAAATCTGATTACAGATTCCAGACTTTTGGTTACGTTTGACGTCAGCTCTTATGATACTATTTGTGAAGTGATTTTTTATTCCCTGGAGGATTATAATCGTTTAGAGGAAAAATCAGAGGGACTCGAACAGGGAGAGTGTCTGGTGTATTGTGATGGTATTAAGTGGAGCGGAGAGCAGTTTACCGTGGATGGTGGTTCACCACTTGAAGTAAAGAAGGTTCTGGATGAGTTTTCTTTAAGCGATTCTGCGGCCATGGCATCTATTGTACCATGTGTGTATATTGTTACAGAAAATTTAATGGAATACGTGGAACCGATGCTGTCACTTGTAAACAGTAGCGGGAATCCAATGTTTTACCTGTACTGGCAGTATGCATTCCAGACCGAGCTTTCAACGGATGAAAATGCAGACCAGTTTCAAAATTTGATGGGACAATTACGGGAGTTTTCCAGAAAAAGTGATATGTTTGGAACTTATAGCATAGAGTGTCAGGATGTCTTGCGAAGTACGTTCTTTGAAATGTACGGCGGTCTCTTTTTTCTTGGTATTATGTTAAGCATTGTATTTTTATTTGCAGCGGTGCTTATTATTTACTATAAGCAGATTTCGGAAGGCTACGAGGATCAGTCCCGGTTTGAGATTATGCAGAAGGTTGGCATGACAAAGCAGGAAATTAAGAGAAGCGTGAATTCGCAGATTCTGACGGTATTTTTTCTACCATTGATATTTGCTGGCTTGCATTTGTCCTTTGCATTCCCGATTGTATTTCGGTTGTTACAACTGTTCTTTTTGAGTGACGTTTGGTTTATGATTGCGGTGACGTTGGGATGCTTTCTGGTATTTGGACTCTTCTATGGTGTGGTGTATAAGCTGACAGCAGGAGCATATTACAGACTTGTGAGCGGGGCAGAAAAATAATGGCTCTGGAAAAGGCTGATGTCGGGAAGTGGCATCAGCCTTTTGTGATAAGATTTATTGTAACCACAGATACATTCCGACAGTGGAGGTATATGGGGGCAGGTATCTTCAGAAAACCACTTTCTACGAATCGTGTACTGACATCATATGTGTGTTGTACATTTCCATAAAGATGTTGTAACCAATGTGGTCATGGAGGATTTTGTGGCTGTAGTCCTTGAAAATGGACTTTACTTCTTCATAAGTCTCCTGAAAGTAACGTAACAGAAAGCTGCTTCGTTCTTTTGAACATCGGCGAAGAGTATTGTAAATATCCAGACGGCATTCTTTACTTAAGATAAAAAAGTTAGTAATATATTTGTCACCATTCTTTTCAAGTAAAGTGGCCTTGTGTAAAAGGTTTACTTCCTCCTCCATATAGGGCAGGGCAATTCCAAGTTCCATAGATAGTTCTTCTATCGTAGATGGATTGTTACTTGCCTGCAATAAAATGTTTTTCGGAATACTTCTTTGTACGGCAGACCATGGGAGTCCACTTGTGTGATTACCACTGGAGGAAAAACTGATTTTCTCCGGATTGTAGCTTTTTGTTCCAAATTCTCTTGCCATATTCATGCCTTCTTTCAATGTGATTCTGGCGCGCTGAAGGCGTTTCTTCACTGCGTCAGGAGAGAGGGAAAGCGATTCTGCAATGTCACGAATACTCTGTTTTTCAATGTAGTAAGCAACGACGATATCCCGGTAATCGCTGTTGATGAAAGCCAGCTTATGCCGGAGCAGTGATAATTGTTCACTGTGAATCAGTTCATCAAGGATTGGTATGGTGTTGTCGGTCAGTTCATAGTCACTAATATCAGAGCCAGTCATGGATTCTGCATGCTTATGCTTTTTATCTGCCCACACAGAATAACGGTTGCGGGCAATCTGCCAGACCCAGGCAGAAAAGCTGACAGGAATTGTGCCTTTGCTTAAAGCAGAAATGATGTTTAAGGCAATATCCTGAGTAAGGTTTTCTGCTTCGTCGCTGCTTCCGGTTCGTTTCAGGCAGAAATAGAACAGCTTCTTCATGTAATGCTCGGTAAATTTTGTAATCAGTTCGTGATGTGACATGCTTTTTCGCTCCTTTCACTTAGATAGTGTGGCGGGTTGGAGTTTGGTGACAGAGAAATTTTTATTATTGATTAAGTATATCATAATTTATTGAATTCTGTAGATAAATCGACAAAGCGAAATAGTTATGTTATACTATGAAAGAGACAATAAATAGCGGAGCATACATCGTTTTAGGAGAATTCATAAGCTATGACAAAAGAAGAACTCAAAATAAGACAACTGACAAACCAATATTTGATAGAACCGGCAGAAAAGCTTCGTGTAGTAAAGGATTTATGCGGAGTGCAGGCGCAATTTATGACCAATGCCCTGCATTCTCTAAAGATACGTTGTAGTGATTATGATGAAGCAACTGTGGCAGAGGGATTAGTGAAAAACTGGACGGTACGCGGCACGGTGCATGTGTTTGCAGAGGAAGATTTACCGCTTTTTCTGCATTGCAATAATGGTGCAGATTACCGCAAAAATGAATGGAATGGGTATTCCTTCTGGAACCAGCGGGATAAGTGGGCGTTGACACCGGAGCGGCAGAAATTTTTTGCAGAAGTAATTTTAAAGGCTCTGGAAATGAGGTCCTATACCAGAGAGGAATTAAAAGAAATTTGCCGGGAAGCAGGAATGACGGAAGCAGAAGAAAGCAGTATGTTTGACCAGTGGGGCGGTGGCGTCCGGGAACTGTGTGAGCGAGGCTTTATGAATTATGTGGTACAGGAAAAGAAAGCCTTCTGTCTGGCACCTCTCTTTACACCGATTCCGGAGGAGGAAGCCCGACTTGAAATGGCAAGACGGTATTTTACCAACTTTGGTCCGGCAACCATTCATGATGCCATGTACTATTTTCATACCACGGCTACTCAGGTAAAGCAATGGCTTGAGAAGCTGCCGGTGCAGGAGGTGGCATGGGAAGGAAAGACTTATTATTACATAAAGAATGGAAAAAACTATAATCATGAGATGCCGGAATGCTTATTTTTGGCCGGCTTTGATCAAATTATGCTGGGATATGAGAAAAAGGAAAGCCTGTATTTGCCACAGGAGCATTTGCGCAAGATTTTTAACCTGGCGGGAATTGTCATGCCGTCACTAATGATAAATGGTCAGGTTGTGGGTAAGTGGAAGCTAAAGAACCGCAAACTGAATGTAGAACTGTTTAGCAAAATCAGCGAGAAAGAGAAGAAAACGATAAAAAAACAGGCAGAAATCTTATGGAATGATATAAAAAGGATAGATATTTTATAGAAAATAGATTTGTTTTATTGTATGATGAACCCTTGAGAGTACAATAAAAAGAGTGCAAGGAGTATTGGCATGGAATTCAAAGGATATACCTATGGTCATGGAGCAAAACGTGGCGAATATCGTTCCGAGGAAGGAATAAAATCGCAGGAATTATTATATCAAACCGGAATTAACTGGATGTGTCTGGCAGTGGGTCTTACTCAGGAGACTGCCCACAGCACAAAAATTGAGTTTGACTTTGGGCGCAGCAGCTCAGACCGGGATATTATAGCGGCTATTGAGAGAGCGCATAAGAACAATATCAAGGTTTGTTTAAAACCAATGGTTAATTGTAGAGATGGTGTATGGCGTGCTTACATCAATTTTGCGGATTCTGACTTTGCAGGTAAGGATCCATATTGGGACAAGTGGTTTGCAAGCTACGGTGACTTTATGAAGTATTATGCGGAACTGGCAGAGGAAACCGGCTGCGAGATGCTTTGTATCGGTTGTGAAATGTGCGGTACGGAACGTAAAGAAACTCATTGGAGAAATCTGATTGCAGAGATTCGTAATGTTTATTCCGGTAAGCTGATTTATAATACGAACCACGGTCATGAGGATGATGTGAAGTGGTTTGATGCGGTGGATTATGTGGGCACCAGTGCCTATTTTCCGGTGGCGAAGGCTGGCGGAGCAACTTCGGAAGAAATGCAGCAGAAGTGGCTTCAGGTGCGGGATGACATGTACAAGGTGTATCAGAAGTGGCAGATGAAGGTGGTATTTATTGAAATCGGCTGTCGTAGTGCCAAGGGATGTGCCACCATGCCATGGGACTTTCAGCACAGAGAATTCCCACACGACGAGGATGAGCAGGCCAATTTCTTTGATTCCTGTTTAAGCGTATTTGGTGACCAGGAATGGTTTGGAGGCGTGTTCTGGTGGGATTGGAGCACCTTTATTTATGATGATAAGGAAACTGCAGAGCAGGATAATGGATTTAATATCCACTTGAAAAAGGCGGAAGAAGTACTGAAAGAGTGGTACGCAAAGTTGTAAGGAAAGCATATTGATCTGATTTCTTGAATTAGCTTGACAAAGTGAGTGTAACAATGATATATTGGTTTTGATATTAGACAAAAGGTCTGATCCACGCTTGTTAGGGAAAATAGTTTCCTTAACAGGCGTTTTCTTTTTATCCGCATATTTTCATATTTGCTCTAAAATAGGAAAACAGCAAATCAAAGGAGGAACCACATGATAGTAAAAGATAGTCGGGGAAATGAATTGTTGGAAATAATCAAAATTAGCGAGGAAGCTGCCATGCAGCAGTATGCACCGGTAAATCATGCTTTGCTGGTGGTGAAGCTTGGGGACGAATACTTAATGGGCTGGAACCGCTGGCGTCAGGACTGGGAAATTTTTGGCGGCTGTATGGAAGAAGGAGAAACGCTACGGGAGTGTATTATCAGAGAGGCATGGGAGGAACTTGGTCTGCAAAATGTTGAATATACCTGGCTTGGTCTGATGCATGATAAGATGGCACCGGGATATTTTAATCCGGAGTGGCACGAGGAATATGGTGGATTGTATGGAGTGACACTGCCAAAAGAAATGTTGGCAGAAATAGAAAAGCATCGGGAAGACAGAGAGGAAATAGAAAAGTTGGCGATGTATAGTCAGATTAAGGAAAAGTGTGTTGCTCCGATTGATGAAAAACTTTTGGAATACTGGAAGTAATGTGATGTAGTTGAAAAAAGTAGTAAGTTTAATCGAAAGGAATATCATTATGGAATTTAAATATATGCGTATTCAGGGTAGGGAATTGTCTTATGTAACAAATTACCCGAAAGGAATTTTTGCCATGTGTTGGCGTATGATTTATGATGAAGTCATGGAGGAGGCAGATGCCGAATTGTTCAAAAGTATTAATGAATGGTTCGAAGAAAATCTGCCGAATCCTCCGGCCTGTCAGACCGGGAATCAGGCGGTGATTACTTATTTCAAAGTGGAGAGTACGGAAGAAATGCGAATGCAAATAGAGCCTGCCATGGCACTGCTTGAAAAGTACAATCACCCTTATGATGTGGTGTACACAAATTTTGTGGAGAATGTTGTGTATGAGGATGAGTTTCAGGTAGCGGTGCAGGTGAAATGATTTGTGCTTGATGTGTGGTAATGCAATGAGTTTCATGGTATACTGTATATATATGAGAACATATGAAAAGGATACGATGAATCATGACTAGAAGTACTTATGAATTGTTTGAAAATTATATGCTGTCCTGCGCTAAAGACAGTGCCCATGACAAGGAACATATTTACCGTGTGTTGTTCCACGCGATGCAGATTGCAAAGCAGGAAGCAGGCGTGGACTATGATGTACTTATTTGTGCCTGCCTGTTGCATGATATTGGCAGACCGGAGCAGTTTGCCAATCCAAAGCTGTGCCATGCGGAAATCGGGGCAGAAAAAGCGAAACGTTTTTTATTATCCCATGGATATGCGAAGGGATTTGTAGAACAAGTGGCTCATTGTATTCTGTGTCACCGATACAGAAACGGCAATGTGCCTCAGACGTTGGAAGCTAAGATTTTATTTGATGCAGACAAGCTGGATGCTACAGGGGCTATGGGTATCGCTAGAACATTGGTTTATAAGGGGCAGGTTTCAGAACCATTGTACAACCTGAATACAGATGGGACGGTTTCTAATGGAGAAAAAGATATAATGCCGTCCTTCTTTCAGGAATATAAGTATAAGCTGGAAAAGGTATACGACCGTTTTTATACGGAAGAAGCAAAGAAGATGGCAAGGCAATATCAAGAGCATGCAGTGAGTTTTTATGAGGATTTGCTGGCAGAGGTTACGGATTCATACGAACAGGGAAATAGTGAACTGGAAAACTATTTTGAAAAAGGGGAAGATACAGATTGCGTCTTAATATAGGAGGGAGAGCATGAATTCATATAAATATCATTTCACCCCACCAAAAGGCTGGATGAATGACCCAAACGGTCTGGTTTATATAAACGGTGTTTACCATCTGTTTTATCAGCATTATCCCAATGATATCGTCTGGGGACCGATGCACTGGGGACATGCTGTAAGCAAGGACCTGATTCACTGGGAGCATAAACCAATTGCAATTTTTCCGACAGAGGATGAGTACATTTTCTCCGGTTCCTGCGTGTATGATGCGGAGAATGTGTCCGGGCTTGGAACAAGGGAATGTCCGCCGTTAGTGGCGTTTTACACTGCCCACAATCCGATAACGGGAGAGGAACAGCAATCCGTGGCATACAGTACGGATTTTGAAACCTTTACAAAGTATGAAGGGAATCCGGTGATAGCAAACAGAAAGTTTATAGAGGAAAGTATAACACAGGAAAATCCACAGTATAAAAAGGATTTTCGTGACCCAAAAGTGTTTATTAACACCGTACGGGGTGGTTTCAGTATGGTGGTGGCAGCAGGTCACTGGCTGGAATTTTACTACTCGGAAAACTTGCTTTCCTGGGAGAAAAACGGAGAGTTTGCACCGAAGGATGGTTTTTCTGAAATTTGTGAGTGTCCAGACTGCTTTCCTGTGGAGACAGAGGACGGTATCAAGTGGATTTTAACTTTAAGTCTTACGTCTCATGTGATGCCGTATTATGTAGGAAAATTTGATGGTGATACCTTTATAGAGGATGTTGTTGAACCCGGAGAGGGAGTAGAACAGGGGATTGAAAATGACAGGAAACAACTGCTTCTTCTGGACTATGCCTCAGATAATTATGCCATGGTATCTTTTGCAGGCAGTTTGGAAACATTGCTGCTTGGCTGGGGTGAGTGCTGGGATTATGTTTCTCAGACACCGGCAGAAAATTATCGTGGTAAAATGACCATGGCAAGAAAGGCGCAGCTTGTAAAAACAGGGGTGGACTGGCGGCTTCAATTTGCCCCGGCAGGACTTGCAGGCATTGCAGAACAGGATTGTTGGCATGGTACCCTGAAACCGGGAGAACAAAAGGAAGTTATTATTTCCGAAGAGAAGAAACTGGTGATTTCCGTCACAGAAAGAGAAATTATTGTGGACCGCAGTAGGGCAGGTGATTTCAGCTTTTCAGAGTTTCTGCAAACGAAAGCAGTGCGGTTTGTAGCGAAGCGTGTACAGGCAGGTGATTGTAATATCACAGTCATTCAGGATAATGGTTATTTTGAGATTTTTGCTGACGATGGATTGATTCCATTTTCGGTAATGACGTATTAGGTTTGGAAGGTAAGGAGGAGCTTTATGGGAGGCAATCCGACAAATGCAAAGGAAATGACAAGACAATATTTTGACAGCTTATGGCTGGAACAGCGCCTCATGGACAGCTGCGTTCCGGAAACACAAATTTGGTTATATGGAAAGAAGTTTCGTACACCGATTATGACGGCGGCGCTGTCACATCTTGGAACTTTTCATCCGGACGCGCCAAATGGTATGGTGGACTATGCAAAGGGTGCTGAACTTGTCGGTGCAGTGCACTGGTACGGTATGGGCGAAGAACCGGAATTTGAGGCAGTGATGGCAACAGGGGCATCCACTATTCGCATTGTAAAACCTTATGCCGACGAGGCAAAAATTGAACGGCAGATTCGTCATGCGGAAGAACTGGGTGCGCTTGCAGTGGGCATGGACATTGACCATATGATTAACATGCAGGGAAATCCGGACGTCTGTGTGGGTGAAGAAATGTCCATCAAATCTTCTGAGGATTTGCGACATTACGTAGAGATGACAAATCTGCCATTTGTGGTAAAGGGCGTACTCAGTGTGCAGGATGCGGCAAAGTGTGCCGAGATTGGCGCACAGGGTATTGTGGTATCTCATCATGGCGGCAGGCTTAGTGCAGCAGTTCCGCCACTATACGTGTTGCCGGATATTGTGAAAGCGGTAGGGCATAAGATGCCGGTTTTCGTGGACTGCGGTATCTGCTCCGGAATGGATGCTTACAAGGCACTGGCTCTTGGTGCCACAGCAGTCAGCGTAGGAATTCATCTGATTCCCTTCGTGAAGCAAGGCGCAGAAGCAGTAGCAAAGCGTATGGAGGACATGACCGCGGAGTTAAAGGGTGTCATGGCGTACACAGGAGTAAAAGATGTAAAGAGTTTTGATGCTGATGTGGTGCATCGGGTATGAAAAAGGTCATAGTTTTTGATTTGGGTGGTACACTCATGGAATATATGGGAATGCCGTTATCTTGGGTGGAGATATCTATAGTTTATATGAATTGCTAACAGAATTGAACTAGAGAGCAATTTTGTACTTGCATTATTTCAAAAAAGGATTATAATAATCTTACAATTTAACAGCGGGGAGCTTGAGGAGTAATCCAGACAGGCTGAGAGGAAGGTAGACCTTCGACCCATAAACCTGATTTGGATAATGCCAACGTAGGAAAGTCTGAGAGTGATATTATTAATATCAAATACTAAGGGAAGTTACCAATCAGGTGACTTCCTTTTTTGTTTTACAGAACAAAAAACAGTAAGAGAAGCAGCTGGAAAAGCTTGCTTTTACAATCTGCTTTTCTTACTGTTTTTAGGGCGCCCGCCCACAGTTTAGAAATTCGAAGAATTTCTAAACTTGTTCTGTAAAAAGCAGATTATTACTCAGAAAGGAGATTTGCAATGGTAAAAATCAATGGAACACCATGTGATGCAGCCGGAAAAACGCTGACAGAATATCTTGCTACTACAAATTTTAATCCGGCGCAGATTGCGGTGGAGAAAAACGGTGATATTGTTCCTAAGGCGCAGTATGAAACAACGGTGTTGGAGGATGGCGATACGGTAGAAGTGGTAAGTTTTGTGGGAGGTGGCTGAGTTGGGAAACATTCCCGGAAAAGAGGAGTGGCAACAGACTTTGGAAGCACGCCACGGAAAGGAACTGCAGGAAAAGTTTTCTAAGGCCACGGTAGCAATTTGTGGTCTGGGGGGCTTGGGAAGCAACATCGCTGTGGCTCTTGCAAGGGCTGGCATTGGAAAATTGATTCTTATTGACTACGACCGGGTGGATATTTCGAACCTGCACCGGCAGCAGTACAAGGCGAACCAGGTGGGAATGTATAAGACAGAGGCACTGAAAGAAAATTTAATAGAAATTTCTCCGTATGTCCTGCTTCAACCCCATAGGGTCAAAATAACAGAAGAAAACTTGCAAGAGCTGCTGGCAGGGGCAGACATCATTTGCGAAGCCTTTGATAAGGCGGAGGCAAAGGCTATGCTGGTAAACGGTGTGTTGGAGATGTTTCCGGAAAAATATCTGGTGGCAGCCTCCGGTATGGCGGGGCTTGGCTCTGCAAACGACATCCGGACAAGACGGGTAATGAAAAATTTTTATTTGTGCGGGGATGAAATCAGTGATGTGGAAGGAGAGTTGGGGCTTATTTCTTCCAGAGTCATGCTTTGCGCGGCACATCAGGCTCATGTGGTGCTACGTATTTTGGCGGATGTGCAGGAGGTGTAGCTTGTGCAAAATGAAACAGTGAATTCAAAGAAAAGAAAGGATTGAAAATATGCAGAACAATGACAAATTAATTATCGGAGGACAGGAATTTTCCTCCCGCTTTATTTTAGGCTCCGGTAAGTATTCTTTAAGCCTGATTGAATCGGCAGTACGGGATGCGGGGGCAGAAATTATTACGTTGGCGGTGCGCCGGGCAAATACGAAGGATCAGGAAAATATTTTGGATTACATACCAAAGGGAGTAACCTTGCTTCCAAACACCTCCGGTGCAAGAACGGCAGAGGAAGCGGTACGTATAGCCCGTCTGGCAAGAGAGCTTGGCTGCGGCAATTTTGTAAAAGTAGAAATTATGCGGGATTCCAAGTATCTTCTTCCGGATAATCAGGAGACTATCAAGGCGACGGAAATTCTTGCAAAGGAAGGTTTTGTGGTTATGCCGTATATGTATCCGGACTTAAATGTTGCCCGTGACCTGGTGAATGCCGGTGCGGCAACCATTATGCCGTTGGCATCTCCGATTGGCTCCAACAAAGGTCTGGCGACTAAGGAATTTATCCAGATTCTCATTGATGAAATTGATCTGCCGATTATTGTGGATGCCGGAATCGGAAGACCATCCCAGGCGTGTGAGGCAATGGAAATGGGTGCGGCAGCCATTATGGCTAACACGGCTTTGGCAACTGCGGGGAATTTACCGATGATGGCAAAAGCCTTCCGTCAGGCAATCGAGGCAGGAAGAGCGGCATACTTGGCAGGGCTTGGCAGAGTGTTAACCAGAGGTGCTTCCGCTTCCGACCCATTGACCGGATTTTTACGGGATTAGGAGGATTTTATGGAAAATCAGTTTTTTGTGGATTCGGAGCATTTGTCAGAATCTGCGTTGGAGAAAAAGCATCGTCTGGAAACCGATCCGTCATCAAGAACCAATCATATGGAATATATGCCGGGCATGGAGCAAATTTCTTCGGACATTTGTGAGCAGGTCATGTCGCAGATGAAGGAATATGACTATTCCAAGTATACCGCAAAGGATGTTCGGGCGGCACTGGAGCATGAAAACTGTTCCATAGAGGACTTTAAGGTGCTGCTTTCTCCGGCGGCGGAACCGTTTCTGGAACAAATGGCGGAACGGGCTCGGTTGGAAACCAGCAAGCATTTTGGAAATACGGTGTACTTGTTTACGCCATTATATATTGCAAATTATTGTGAAGATTACTGCGTGTACTGTGGCTTTAACTGCTATAAGCATATTAACCGCATGAAGCTTACAATGGAGCAGGTGGAGCATGAGATGAAGGTAATCGCCGACAGCGGCATGGAAGAAATTCTGCTTCTGACAGGCGAAAGCCGGGCGCAGAGTGATGTGGCTTATATTGGCGAGGCATGCAAGCTGGCAAGAAAATATTTCCGCATGGTGGGGCTGGAAATTTATCCGGTGAATGTGGCGGAATACCGTTATCTGCATGAATGCGGCGCAGATTATGTGACGGTATTTCAGGAAACCTATGACACGGACAAATATGAGTCCTTACACTTGCTTGGACATAAGAGAGTCTGGCCATACCGTTTTGATGCTCAGGAGCGGGCATTGATGGGTGGAATGCGCGGTGTTGCATGCTCTGCATTGCTTGGACTGTCGGATTTTCGAAAGGACGCCTTAGCCAGTGCACTTCATGTGTACTATTTACAGAGAAAGTACCCTTCTGCAGAACTGTCCTTGTCCTGTCCGAGACTCCGTCCGATTGTGAATAACGAAAAAATCAATCCGCTGGACGTGGGTGAAAAACAGTTGTGTCAGATTCTTTGTGCCTACCGCATTTTCCTGCCGTTTGTGGGAATTACCGTTTCCTCCAGAGAAAGTGCCACCTTCCGTAACGGCATTGTAAAGATTGCGGCAACCAAGGTTTCTGCCGGAGTTTCCACGGGAATCGGCGACCATGAAAGTAAATATACGGGGAAGGAGACCGAGGAGGCACAGGGCGACGAGCAGTTTGAAATTAACGATGACCGCAGTTTAGATACCATGTATCAGGATATTGCAGCAGAAGGACTGCAGCCGGTGCTGAACGATTATCTTTATGTCTGATGTGATTTGTGTAACCAACCGGTCTCTTTGCCGGGGTGTTTTTTTGGAGCGCATAGAAGAAATTGCAAAGCAGCATCCGGCAGGAATTCTTCTTCGGGAAAAGGATTTAGCAGAGGAGGAATATAAACAGCTGGCAGAACAGGTGATGCGGATTTGCAAAACGTATCAGGTGCCCTGCATTTTGCACAGCTTTGCGGATGTGGCAATGGAACTGGAAGCAGAGGCACTTCATATGCCGTTGCCACGGTTGCGAGAACTTTCGGAAGCAAAGAGAAAAAGCTTTCGGATGCTGGGAGCATCCTGCCATTCCTTAGAGGAGGCAAAGGAAGCGATGAAACTTGGTTGCACTTACCTGATTGCCGGACATATTTTTTCTACAGATTGCAAGAAAGGACTTCCTGGGCGGGGAACGGAATTTTTACAGTCGGTATGCGAAAGCGTGCAGGTACCGGTGTATGCTATTGGCGGAATTTTAAGGGAGAATATGCTTTTGGTGCGTAAAGCAGGAGCAAAAGGTGGCTGCGTTATGAGCGGATGGATGCAGTGCGACAATGTAAAGGAATATCTGGCAGGTTTGGAACCGGTTGGAAAGGAAGAAAAGATGAAATTTCAAAAAGAACAACTGTTACTTTATGCAGTGACCGACCGTAGTTGGGTGGGGAAACAGACGCTGCTTGAACAGATAGAAGATGCCTTGCGGGGTGGCGTAACACTGGTGCAGTTACGGGAAAAAGAACTTTCAGAGGCTGAGTTTATAGAAGAAGCTATTTTGATGCGGGAATTGTGTCACCGGTACCGGGTGCCGTTAATTATCAATGATAACGTGGATGTAGCCATAAAAAGTGGTGCCGACGGTGTCCATGTGGGAATCGAGGATCAGCCGGTGGAAGAAATAAGAAAGCAGGTTGGCAGAGACTTTATCATTGGTGCCACGGCAAAAACCATAGAGCAGGCCAAGGCAGCAGAAGCAGCCGGAGCGGATTACTTAGGTGTGGGAGCAATATTCCCATCTCCGACAAAGAAAAATGCTATCAGGATTACCAGAGATCAGTTGAGAGAAATTTGTGCATCAGTTTCCATTCCGGCGGTGGCTATCGGGGGAATCAGTTCCAACAATCTGTCAGAGCTTAAAGATGGTGGAATGAGCGGAGTTGCTGTGGTTTCAGCCATTTTCGCGGCAGAGGATATAGAAGAAGCGACTGGTAAGTTAAAGAAACAGGTTGGAGTATTACTGGAAAAATCGTAGCTGTTTTAGTAGCTGAAGGAAGAAAGGAAGATGGGTAGGGATGAAAACAGCATTATCCATTGCGGGAAGTGATTCCGGCGGAGGAGCAGGAATACAGGCGGATATAAAGACAATGACCATGAACGGTGTATATGCCATGAGTGCCATTACAGCACTGACGGCTCAGAATACCTTGGGGGTTTTCGGAATTTTGGCGGTGGAGCCAAAATTTCTGGCAGCACAAATAGAGGCCGTATTTGAGGATATCCGGCCGGATGCGGTGAAAATCGGTATGGTGGCGTCGGCAGAACTGATTCATGTAATTGCAGACCGTTTGCAGTATTATTGTGCAGAAAATATTGTGGTGGACCCGGTGATGGTGGCAACCAGCGGTTCTAAGCTGATGCAGACAGAGGCGGTATCCGCCTTAGTTGAGGAGCTTCTTCCGTTGGCAACGCTGGTGACTCCGAATATTCCGGAGGCAGAGGTGCTGTCGGGAAGGGTGATTGCAGGAAAAGAAGACATGGTCCGTGCGGCAATGAAAATCAGTGATACCTGTGGTTGTGCCGTATTGTTAAAGGGGGGCCACAGTATCAATGATGCCAATGATTTATTGTATACAGATGGTGTAGAACAGTGGTTTTTCGGAAAGAGGATTGAGAATCCGAATACTCACGGAACAGGCTGTACCTTGTCCAGTGCTATTGCGGCAAATTTGGCTAAAGGTTTTTCTTTGGCGGAGTCTGTGCAACGCGCAAAGGAGTATATTTCCGGGGCTCTGGCTGCCATGCTTGATTTAGGACGTGGCAGTGGGCCGATGAATCATGCTTTCGATTTAAATAGCAGATTTGGAGAGAATAAGTAAACACAGTGAAGTGAATGGAGATAGTCGTATGAGAACATATAAGACACAAATGGAAGCGGCGAAAAAGGGAATTATTACGCCGGAAATAGAACTGGTAGCAAAGAAAGAATATATGGAACCGGAAAAGCTTCGGGAATTGGTAGCGCAGGGCGTGGTAGCAATTCCATGCAATGTAAAGCACACCTCGATTTCTGCGGAAGGTATCGGTATGGGTCTACGCACAAAAATCAATGTGAACCTGGGAATTTCCGGGGATTGCAACAATTATGAAATGGAAATGCAGAAGGTAGACATGGCACTGAAATTCGGTGCGGAAGCTATTATGGATTTGAGTAATTACGGAAAGACCAACACCTTCCGTAAGGAACTGATTGCAAAATCTCTTGCCATGATTGGTACCGTGCCGATGTATGATGCTATCGGTTATCTGGAAAAGGATTTGTTGGAAATTACCGCAGAGGATTTCCTCCGGGTAGTACGTGCCCATGCAGAAGAAGGTGTGGATTTCATGACCATTCATGCGGGAATTAATCGACGTACGGTGGAAGCCTTTATGCGGGATAAACGCAAGATGAATATTGTATCCAGAGGTGGTTCCCTGTTGTTTGCCTGGATGATGATGACCGGAAATGAAAATCCGTTTTATGAGCATTACGACGAAGTGCTGGATATTCTCAGAGAGTATGATGTTACTATAAGTCTGGGAGATGCCCTTCGTCCGGGATGCATTGACGACAGTACCGATGCAGGTCAGATTTCGGAGTTGATTGAGCTTGGAGCATTGACCGAGCGTGCCTGGGCAAAGGATGTACAGGTGATGGTGGAAGGTCCGGGGCATATGGCGATGAATGAAATTGAGGCCAATATGAAGCTGCAAAAGCGTATTTGCCATAATGCACCGTTTTATGTGTTAGGTCCTCTGGTAACGGATATTGCGCCGGGCTATGACCATATCACATCAGCTATCGGCGGTGCCATTGCGGCGGCCAGCGGTGCGGATTTTCTCTGCTATGTAACTCCGGCGGAGCATCTTCGTCTTCCGAATTTAAATGATGTAAAGGAAGGCATTATTGCCAGCCGGATTGCGGCACATGCGGCAGATATTGCCAAGGGTGTGCCTCAGGCCAGAGAGAGGGATAACGCCATGGCAGAAGCAAGACATGCGGTGGACTGGGAAGCTATGTTTGGTCTGGCACTGGATGAAGAGAAGGCGAGAGCTTATTTTGAAAGCACACCGCCATCCGACCGCCACACTTGCTCCATGTGCGGAAAGATGTGTGCGGTGCGGACGACAAACATGATTTTAGAAGGCAAAACGGTTGAGTTTTGTACAGAAAAATAGATGGATGGTATTAAAGCTGAATTGTCTTAGGTGCCTCGCTAAAGGAAGAAAAAGTTGCGGTGGCATCCTTAAAATATAATACTTCGGTGTTATCATCGGTTGGGGAGTACATGCTTTGGAGGCTTGGATAAGCGTCCAGCATGTGCTTCTTTGCTTCTACACGGTCATCACGGACTAAGGTGCCTGCCACGCGGAGCCATGTTCCGTCACCAAAGGCACAAAGTTCTACTTTAGGATTCTTTTGAATCTGCTTGGAAACCTCTTTTGTCTTGCCGGTCTGGATGTACAGCTTGTCCTCGAATAAATCGATGGTGCCGAAGGGACGGACTCTTGGCTGGTCGTTTTCTACAGTAGCCAGATAATAGGTGTTGCATTTCTTTAAAAATTCGTAAACTTTCTGCATAATAAATACCTCCAAAATTGTAAAATTGAATTGAAATTCTCTTTTTTCTATAGTAACATTATTGCAACACAAATTCCATAGGTATGGAATCGTGATTGGAAGATTTAAGAAATTTTTTATAAACGTAGGAACGCTTTGTGGGAGAGGAGAACGATGAAATGGAAAAGATGGAGAAAACAAATGTAATGCGTCTGTTAGACCAGAAAAAAGTGAAATACGAGAGCTATTGTTATGTGGAGTCCGGCACTACCGTTGGCACAGAGGTGGCAGCAGTGCTTGGTCAGGACCCGAATCAGGTATTTAAGACTTTGGTGACTGTGGGCGGAAAAACCAAGAAGAATTTTGTATTTGTGATTCCGGTGAATAGAGAACTGGATTTAAAGAAGGCGGCGGGTGCCGTTGGAGAAAAAAGTATTGAGATGATAAAGTCTAAGGAGCTGCTTCCGCTAACCGGTTACATTCATGGCGGTTGCTCACCGATTGGAATGAAAAAGTTTTTTACTACCACGGTGCATGAAAGTGCTAAGAATTTTGATACCATTTTCTTCAGTGCCGGAAAAATCGGATACCAGGTGGAAGTGAGTCCGGAGGATTTAGGAAAAATGATTCGCTTTGAATATGCGGATTTGTGCGAGGAAGAGTAATGGACGAAATCAGACTTATTAAACCAACAATAGAATATGCGGATGATATCATGCAGTTTCGTCAGGAAATAATAGAGGCAAATGACCCGGATGCCTTTGCGGGATGCGGTAATTTAGACGAATGTAAAACAGCGCAGGAGTGGATAGACTGGATTGCTGTTCGTGAAAATCCGGAAACCTGTCCCAAAGGACGCGTGTCCTCTGATATTTTTATTGCGGTGCGAGAGATTGATAATCGTATTGTAGGTGTCATTGATCTGCGTCATCATTTGGGAAATCCTGTGCTTCGCACATGGGGCGGCCATTTTGGTTATATTGTGCGTCCAAGTGAGCGTAAAAAAGGCTATGCAAAAGAGATGGTGCGACAGAATTTGATTAAGTGCAAGGAGCTTGGGTTACATAAGGTGATGATTACCTGCAACCGTAATAATATCGCCAGCGAGAGGACGATTCTTGCAAATGGTGGTGTGTTTGAAAAAGAAGTGTTGGTGGATGGCGATTATACGAAGCGGTTCTGGGTAACAATCACGGAGAGTATGCTGAAAACTACGCAGAACACTAGAGAATTAGGCGGATACGTGATTCGTGACGGATTGGCTACCAAGCGGAATTCCCTGTGGAGAAGCGATGTGCAGAATTATCCGTGTGAGGAAGATTTTAAAATTTTGAAGGAACGTGGCATCACCACGATTATTGATTTGCGGGGAGATAAGGACCTGGCGAGAAAGCCAAGCGGTTTTGCAAATGCAGAAGGGTTTACCTATATCAATTGCCCGATAATTGAGGGTAGTGGTGTGCCGGAGTCGGTAGAGAAAGTTCCGTTAAGCTATCTGGCAATTGCACAGGCAGAAAACATGCCAAAGGTGTTTAAAACAATTGCAAATGCTAAGAACGGAGTCATGTTTAACTGCACTGCCGGAAAAGACCGGACAGGTGTGGTGTCTGCAATTTTACTTTTGCATGCCGGGGTAAGTGACGCAGACATTGTTGAAAACTATGTGTTGACGAGAGAGTATGGCAAGGAACGTTTGGATTTGGTACATAAAAACTTCCCGGAGGTGGATATGAATATTGTGACTCCGAGAGAGTGGTTTATGAAGGAGTTTCTTAAGTTGTTTAGGGAACGGTTTGGGACGACGGAGGAGTATTTTCAGACGTTGGGATTGAGTGAGGAAGAAATAAAAAAAAATAGTAAGAAACTGGTTTGAAAATAATTTCGATTGATTTTGAGAAAAGCGTTTGTGGAAAGGAAGAACTGTTTTATGAAACACTGTGGTACAAAGCAAATAGAAACCAAACGGCTTATTTTACGCCGTTTTAAAAGGGATGATGTTACTTCTATGTATGAAAACTGGGCGTCGGATCCGGAGGTAACAAAGTATCTGACGTGGCCAACACATACAAGTACAGAAGTGACGAAGATGGTATTGGAGGACTGGATAAACTCTTATGAAAAAGAGGATTATTACCAGTGGGCGATTGTTCCAAAGGACAATAATGATGCACCGATTGGTTCTATCAGCATTGTTGGGATGAAAGAGAATATTAGTTCAGTACATATCGGTTACTGCATCGGCAGAAACTGGTGGCATCAGGGAATTACTTCGGAAGCATTGGCGGCAGTCATTGATTTTTGCTTTGAAGAGTTGAATGTAAACCGGGTGGAAGCAAGACATGACCCGAATAATCCAAATTCCGGCGGGGTAATGAAAAAGTGTGGCATGACCTTTGAAGGAACCTTAAGACAGTGTGATCATAACAATCAAGGGATTTGCGATGCAAGCTATTATGGTCTTTTGAGAAGTGAGTGGGAGTTAAGAAAGGTTGAAAAATAGCAAGATATTTTTGATGAAAATTAAAGGAGAATTTAATTAATATGAAAGCGGTTGTGTTTGATATGGATGGGTTGATGTTTGACACGGAGCGTGTGGCTATTCTTGCCTGGGATTACGCCGGAGAAAAAATGGGACTTGGAAAAGCCGGGTATATGGTTTATAAAACTCTCGGAATAAACGTAGAAGCATCGAATCAAATTTGGAAGAAGGAGTTTGGTGACCGGTATAACGAAGAGGAACTTTGGAAGTATACCAGGGAATTTAATAATGACTTTTATGCAAAAGACAAAGTTCCGGTAAAGAAGGGACTTTATGTGTTACTGGATTATTTAAAGGCAAACGGTTACAAGCTGGCAGTGGCTTCTTCTACAAGTAAGCGTGGCGTAGAACGTAACTTAAAGAGTGCAGAAGTATTGGAATATTTTGATGCAGTCATTTGCGGTGATATGGTGGAAAAATCCAAGCCGGAGCCGGAAATTTATTTAAAAGCTTGTGAGGCGCTTAATGTGGAGCCTGCAGAGGCACTGGCGTTGGAAGATTCCAGAAACGGTTTACTTTCTGCGCACCGTGCCGGCATGAAGGTAATTATGGTGCCGGATTTGTGGGAGGCAGATGAAGAAATAAAGGCCTTTCTCTGGAACATGTGCAGCGATTTGGAAGAAGTAAAAAACTTTTTGGAAGAGCAGTAGAGTATTGCTGATAACTAAAAAATAAATTTAAATTTAATTTTTGGAAAATTGTTTATTTATGCGCTTTTCAGTATGTAAAAACGTTTTTGCATCTCGAAAAATGTTATTGTAAAATAGCTTTGATAGACGAAATGATTTCCTTGTCATAAACTATCCGCAACAGAGAGAATCAGGAGGCTAAAATGGAAATTGGCAATCAGATAAAAAAATACAGGAATGAACTTGGTTTTTCCCAAGAGGAACTGGCAGACAAAATTTTTGTGACCCGTCAGACCATATCAAATTGGGAAAATGAAAAGAATTATCCTGATATCAAAAGTCTGGTGATGCTGAGTTCTTTGTTTGACACCTCTCTGGATAATTTAGTAAAAGGAGATTTGGAAGAGATGAAGAAACAAATTAAGGAAAGCGACATTAAGGAATTTTACAAACAGGGAACCGTTATGGCTGTTCTGATGATAGTGATGATGATTTCTCCAATTCCGCTGGTTAGGCTTTTTAACTGGGGTGGTTTTGTTATTTGGGGAGTATTAGCAGCTGTTGCGCTTATATATGGATTCAGGGCAGAAAAATGGAAAAAGCAACAGGATATTCAAACCTGGCGGGAAATTACAGCCTTTATGGAAGGTAAGCGGTTGGACGAAATCGATAAGCAGCGGGAAATTGGAAAACGTCCATATCAGAAGGTTTTGTTGGCAATAGGTGCCGGCGTGGTTGCGGCATTGATTTGCATGTTGATGAATTGGCTTATGGATTTGATTTTGCTGTAAGGGGGATATCATAATGTTAGAAGAATTAGGTATCAGCTTAGGAACTGCAATTGTCCTGTTAATTGCTTTATATTATGTTATTAAAAGTGGTGTAAAGAATGGCATGAAGCAGGCTTGGAAGGATATTACCGGAGGAAAAACGGCAGAAGAAATCTGGTGGGAAAACCATTATGCAGAAAATTCTGGGACAGAGGATTTAGCAGCAAACGAACAGAAAGAGGAGTAGTATAGGATGGAACGCATACTAATCATCGGTGGCAACGGCAGCGGAAAAACTACCTTTGCCAAAGAATTGGCGGAAAAAACAGGTCTTCCCTTAGTGCATCTGGACTCCTTATACTGGAAAGATAACTGGGAAAGTGTTGGCAGGGAAGTGTTTGATGTCCGCTTAGAGCAGGAGCTTGTCAAACCAAAATGGATTTTGGACGGCAACATGAACCGGACACTGCCTCATCGTTTAAAGTACTGTGATACCGTATTTTACCTTGATTTTTCATCGGTTGCCTGCCTGATTGGTGTGATTGCAAGAACCATAAAGTATTATGGAAAAACCAGACCCGACATGGGACCAAACTGTCCGGAGCGAATCTCTCCCGGGTTTTATAAAGAGGCATTTTTATACAATTCCAAACATCGAAAACGGTATTATGGTATCATGGAGGAGAATCCGCAAATTCAATGGATTGTACTCAGGAACAGGCGACAGGTAAAGAAATATTTGAAGAGTATGTCTGAGGATTTACGCAATAAGGAAGAGTAGGGAATAGAAACATTGAAACATAGTATTGGGTTATATTTTAGCGGAACAGGAAATTCAAAATATGCGGTGGAGACCTTTTTGCAGGAATATGAACCGGGAGCAAAGGCTTATTCCATAGAAGAGCAGGTTGCAGAGGTGATAAGGCAGCACGATATCGTTGTTTTTGGCTATCCGGTGCAGTATAGTAATTTGCCTAAGTTTTTATATGATTTTGTTGAGCAACATGCAGAATTATGGGGCGGAAAGAAGATGTTTATCATTGCTACCATGGGTTTGTTTAGTGGCGATGGTGCCGGGGTTCTGGCACGCTTATTAAAAAGCATGGTGCGGAGATTATCGGTGGTTTGCATTTGAAAATGCCGGACAGTATTGCAGATGAAAAAGTGTTAAAGCGTCCATTGGAAGAGAATAAGCAGTTAGTGGAATTGGCGAGGAAAAGGATAAGGGATAGTGCCAAAAAGTTGAAAAACGGCAATCCGACACAGGAAGGACTAGGATTTTTATGTCGGATGGCAGGTTTATTTGGACAACGCTTATATTTTGGATATAAAACAAGAAGCTATACCAATAAACTGAAAATAGATGGAAAGAAATGCATAGGCTGTGGTAAGTGTGTGCGATTATGCCCAACGAAGAATATCAGCATGCAAAATGGAGTGGCACAGGGCAGTAACAAATGCACGATGTGTTATCGGTGTGTCAATCAGTGTCCAAAGCAGGCAATTACATTGCTTGGAAAGCAAGTAGTGGAACAGAGTAACATAAATAAGTATATACAGTAATTTTTACTCAGAAGAAAAAGGGAAGGAGCATATTATGGCTTATTTTAGCGAGGATTTACGGCAATTAAAAGACAAAGTAGTACAGAAAAAACGTGCTGAAACAGAATTGCTGGATTTGTATGCACAAAAACGTGACTTAACAGGCAAGGTTACACAGCTGAAGAAAATAAAACTGGAGGAACAGAAGGATGTGGACCGCCTGGAGCGGGGAAGTTTAGCTGCCTTTTTCTATAACGTGGTCGGTAAAAAAGAGGAAAAGCTGACGAAGGAAAAGGAAGAAACTTACAAGGCGGCAGTAAAGTATGAAACTGCGAGAGAAGAGCTTAATTCTGTGGAAAATGAGATTCTTCGGAGAGAAGAGCTGGTAAAGAAGCTACAGGGATGTGAAGTGGTGTATCAGGCTGCATTTGATGAAAAACTCAAAGAGGTGCGGGTGAGTGGAACCGGTACGGCGGAGCAAATCATGCAGGTGGAGGCAAAGTTATATCAGGCAGAGTGCCAGAAAAAGGAGATTGACGAAGCGATTTTTGCCGGAAAGCAGGCATTGAATACGGTAAATGAAGTGTTGGACAGTTTAGATGATGCGGAAGGCTGGGCAACCTGGGATACCTTTGGCGGTGGTGGTTTCCTCACCGATATGATGAAGCATGACCATCTGGATGATGCCCAAAGTAAAATCAATCAGTTACAGGTGGAACTTCGGAAGTTGAAAACGGAGCTGGCAGACGTAGAGGTTCATGCGGATATTCAGGTACAGATTGAAGATTTTCTGAAATTTGCAGACTATTTCTTTGATGGGTTGTTTGCAGACTGGACGGTGATGGATAAGATTGATGAATCCATTTCTGAGGTGAAACATACAAAGAGTGAAATTCTGGCTGTGATTGGTAAGCTGGAATTGAAACTGGAAGGGCTGGAACCTAAGGTACAGAGATTGCAGGAAGAGCTGGAAAAATTAGTGATGTCTGTATAAAGTTAAGTTGAGATTTGATTTTTATGATTGCTTGCATGTTTTATAAGCTATAAGGGAGGTTTGTGTCATGGATATTTTTGCAGAACAGCAGTACATAGTAGAACGTTTGGATGGCGACTATGCTTACTTGAAGAATATAAACAGTCCGGAAGAGGACTTAAAGTGTGTAGCGAGAGCACTTCTTCCGGAGGTGGGCGAAGGAACAAAACTACGCTATGAAATGATGTCTTACGAAGTCATGGAAGAAAGATAAATAACAAAATGAATTTTAAGAAACAGGCACACAAAGCTTTTGGGAATTGTGTGCCTTTCAAGTTACTGTGCTACTATGGTTCCGCAGGCAATTTTTGCTCCGGAATTTCCGGCAGGCTGGGAAGTAAAATCGTCCGGCATGGAGTGTAGAATTATGGTTCTTCCAATGATTTCACCGGCAGAAAAGCGGTTCGTCAAAAACATAGAGAAACCATAACCGTTTACACCAAAGATAGGTGGTAAATCTCCGGCGTGGTAAGGATGGGCACAGGTGTACGGATTATAACGATACCCGTTGGCAGACCGAAAAATTCTGCGGCAACCAAAGTTCCATAGGCGGTCTGGTAAAAACGGATTTCTCCCTGAATCCCCGGATAAGCACTGCTTCCACGAAGGATGGTGATGGCTCTTGGAGGAAGATTTGTCAGGGAAGTGAAATAGTTTAGGCGAGTGCGAATTGGCATAAGGATACCTCAATAAATAGGGTTATCCTTACCATATGCAGTAATTACTGTAAACGTGCGCAATAGATTCGGATTGCTTTTGCAGCAAATTCTGCGGTGCCTGCTCCGGCGTAATTATTGATATTGTCAGTCATGCTGCCGCCACCGGCGTACATTTCACCAAGTCCCTGAAGGATTTCCGGAGTACAGGTGTAATAGTGCTCTGTGATGTAGGACTGGAGTTCGGCGACTTTCTCCTGGACAATAGTCTCGGAGACATCATGGGAAATCAATTTGCCCAAATCAGCAAAAAGATTCATCATACCTATGCCTAGTTGCTTTTCCTGTTCTTTGGAACGTCCTTTGCTCTTTTCTTCAAATTCTTTATAGGCAGGCGTGGTGCCATAGCTTTCTTTTGCCTGCTTTGCGTATTCATCAATCTTCTTTGTATCAAATGCGTCAAAATTCATTAGTTTTTTCACTCCTATCATTCGAACGCCTGTTGCCAGGTCAATCAGATTTTCTAAATGTTCTTTTTTTAGTTTCAGTAATTCAATTTGCTGGTCCAGTGCTTTGTTACGTTCAAAATTTGGGCTGTCTAAAATTGCCTTGATATCCTTTAACGGAAATTCCAGTTCCTTGAACAGCAAAATACATTGTAAACGCGCCAAAGCGTCGTCATCATACAGACGGTATCCTGCCTCTGTAGTCTCTGTAGGGGATAAGAGTCCAATGGCATCGTAGTGGTGCAGGGTGCGGACACTGATTCCGGCAAGCTTGCTTACTTCATGTACGGTTTTCAAAGATAAGTCACCTCCTTGGTGAAATGTTTGCAAGAGTATGTTATATCAGCTGATGAAAACAGTATAAACTATAACGTAACGTGAGAGTCAAGAGGATTTTTACAGAGTTTGAAAAATTTTTTGAGAGTTTACAAAGAAACAGAATGTGTTAAAATATATGAGGGTAAAATCGCAGTAAAAATCAACAAAGCTTGATACTGTCTTAAAGATATCAAATGTTGGTTATAGGGGACAATTTGCCAAAGGAATTATTTATTCCGGAGGACATGCTTGAAACGAAAGGTAAAGAAAAAAATGAATATCCAAAGAATTAATACATATCATGATAATCGATTTTCACAAAAAGTATTAAATCAGCACGGTTGTTTTCTGGTAGAAGGGGAACCTTATGAAGTAGAAATTATTTCTTCTTTCGAGGCTGTTATCAGAGGAAAAGGCAGTACCATTTCCCCGGAGCTCATAGAGGAATTTATGTTTTTTACACCCCACATAACAACCTTCTATGATGGGGAACGAAAAGTAGTGAAGGAATACCCACGGGTAGAACTACTGGATATCCGATTAGAGAAAATACAGCCTTCGCAGTTTTATGTAGATAAAGATAAAGTAGCGGCTGTTGCGACTTTTATTGAAAAAGGTGAGGATATTATCATTCAGGTTTCCAGATATCAGGATAGATATATTTCTCTGGATGGTCATACCAGACTGTACTATGCTGTGATGGAAGGCTTTGAGCGTGTAAAAGCGGTTCTGGCAGAAACGGATGACTGTATCTACGATTTTGTGGAAGAAGCAAAAAGAAGAAATATTACGTCACCCCAGGATTTAAAATTATTGCCCCATGAAGAATATGTGGAAAAGTGGCATAAATATTGTGACGATTATTTTAGCAGTAAAAATTAATTTCGGAGGCATCGCATGGATTTAGCATTTGTTACCTTAGAACAGGTAAGTATCTTATTTATACTCATTTTGGTTGGTTTTATTTGTGGTAAAACCGGCGTTGTAACAGCAGAAGGAAAGAAGGTTCTTTCCAACCTGCTTGTCACCATTATTATGCCGGCTATGGTTTTAAATTCCTATATGTCTGAATTTGACCCAAAGGTGTTGTCAAATTTACTGTTGGCTTTTGGACTCAGTACCATGGCTATTTTACTTGCCATGGCAATCAGTTTTTTTCTTACTGTGAAAATGAAGTCCCAAAACAAGACTGTAATTCGTTTTGCGTGTAGCTATTCTAATGCAGCGTATATGGGTTTTCCACTGATTCAGGCGCTCTTTGGAGCAGAGGGAATGCTGTATGCTAGCGCATTTGTCACCATGTTTAATGTCATTGTGTGGTCTGCCGGATACGCCATGATGAGTGGTGAAGTGCAGCCTAAGCAGGTGTTAAAAAGCGTGGGAAAAAATCCTGTAACCTATGCTGTAATTCTTGGACTGTTGCTATACCTTGGCAGAATTCCGGTGCCGGAGGTGATAAAAGAGCCATTGAGTCTGGTGGGCTCCATGACAACACCGCTTTCCATGATTATTATTGGTGTGATGATTGCCGGCAGTGAAATTAAGTCGATTCTGGGAAATGGTCGGGTTTGGTTTACGGTGGTGGTAAGGCTGGTAGTGATTCCGGCAATTACCTTTGGACTATTCTATCTGTTTGGCGTTGGCGGAATGGTTGGCAGCGTGATTTTAATTCAGGCGGCCTGTCCAACAGCGGCAACTACCTCTGTACTGGCAATACAATTTAATCATGATGAAACAATTGGAGCAGGAACTGTGGTGCTTTCCACGGTTTGCAGTATTGTGACACTGACGATTTTTGCAATGTTGTTGCAGGTGTTGGCGTAAAAAATAATATTGCAGGTGTTAGGATAAAAAGTAATATTTGACAAATAGCATGTTCGGTGTTATAGTAAAAATACTTTAGTGAAAGAGGTGAAAAGATGAGAAGATAATCGACTTTTGTAAACATGAGATTTTGATTTAAAATCGGCGTGATTCTTTAAAGATGACGTTTCGATTGTAACTATTCAGCCCCACAATCTACATTCATAAAACCTGCCAGCAAGCTGTCAGACGTTGCTTTGCAACTTTGTGTTTTATTCATGTAGTGGTGTGGTGCTATCGCCATATTATACTCTATATGCAGTCTTGCAAGTGTGCTTGCAGCCTGCATACATCGCATAATATGTCTGAATAGTTATATTAGTATTCATGTTGCCAAAAGTGGATTATGTATCTCATTCATAACCTCTTTTTGTTTTGCAAAAAAATAAGTGTTGTACTGTGGGAACAATGCGCGCAGTTCCTGTCTATATACGAGGTTAGATACATAGTTCGGAATCATTTGGCAACAGATGGTTCCGTTTTCTTTTTTAGAAACGACTCAGAAAAGGAGTGATGAATTATATGTTACAGGTGAAAAATTTAACCATTACACATAAAAAAGACAACCGTGTGTTGTTGGATAAATTCAATTTAATTTTAAACGATGGCGACAAATGTGCCATTATCGGCGAGGAGGGTAACGGAAAGTCTACGTTGCTCAAGCTGATTTATAACGAAGATTTAGTTGAGGATTATGTGGAATATTCCGGTGAAATCATTCGTAATAACAGCTGTATCGGGTATCTTGCCCAGGAACTCACGAGCGAAGAGAAGGCACAGACTATATATGAGTTTATGTGTCAGTTGCCTTTGTTCTTTGAACTGACACCCCAGGAACTGGCGGATGCAGGAAGAAGATTGAAAATCCCGGTAGACCTGTTTTATTCAGAACAGAAAATGGGGGAACTGTCCGGTGGTGAGAAAATTAAACTCCAGCTGGCAAGGTTACTACTGAAACGGCCGGATGTGCTTCTGTTAGACGAGCCTTCTAACGATTTGGACATCGACTCCCTGCACTGGCTGGAAAGGTTTATTAACGAATGTGGGCTTCCGGTGCTCTACATTTCTCACGATGAAACTCTGCTGGAAAATACGGCAAACAAAATTGTACATCTGGAGCAGTTGAAGCGGAAGCAGGAGTGCAAATACACTGTGGAAAAGGCGGGGTATCGGGATTATGCAGAGCGGCGTATTTCCGGTCTTGCCCACCAGGAGCAGGTAGCAAGAAAGGAACGGGCCGAGTTCGAAAAACAGCAGGAAAAGTTCCTCCAGATTCAGCAAAAGGTAGAGCATGCCCAAAATGTAATTACCAGGCAGAATCCGTCCGGAGGAAGGCTCTTAAAGAAGTCCATGCATCGTATCAAGGCTTATGAAGCCAGGTTTGAAAAAGAGTATGAAAACATGACAGAGATTCCGGAAACCGAGGACGCCATTTTCGTAAAATTTGGTGAAAAGGTGAGTATGCCGGCGGGGAAGGTAGTCCTGGATTATACATTGCCAAAGCTTATGGTAGAGGGGCGTGTGCTGGCAGAAAATATTGCTCTTCGCATCAAAGGACCGGAAAAAGTATGTATTATTGGCCGAAATGGCTGCGGTAAAACAACTCTGCTTCGCCAGATTGCAAAAGAACTATTGAAGCGCAACGACATCAAAGCTTCCTATATGCCACAAAACTATGAAGAATTGTTAGATATGAAGATAACTCCGGTAGAATTTTTATCAGAAGTGGGTGACAAAGAGGAAATATCCCGCATTCGTACGTATCTTGGCAGTATGAAATACACTCCGGATGAGATGTTGCATAAAATTGCAGATTTATCCGGTGGACAGAAGGCGAAGCTGTTGCTGCTGAAAATGAGCATGTCCGGCAGTGATGTGCTGATTTTAGACGAGCCTACCAGAAACTTTTCGCCACTGTCCAGTCCGGTCATCCGGGAGATGCTGAAAAACTTTGGCGGCACCATTCTAACTATTTCTCATGACAGAAAGTATATCAGGGAAGTGGCAGACGTGGTGTATGAGCTGACAGAAGAGGGGCTGAAATTGTTTGAAGGTGAATTGTAGTAATCGGAATAGAGCAATGCAATGATAACTGATGCAGAAATGGAGGAAACCTATGAAAAATCATATCTTTATAGAGGGGTTACAGGGCAGCGGAAAGTCCACGCTGCTCCGTAAGTTATCCCAAAATTATCCGGAATATAAGGCATATTATGAAGGAGATTTATCTCCGGTGGAACTTGCCTGGTGTAGCTATATGACCAAAACGCAGTATGAGGAAGCATTGCAAAAATATCCCCATGTGGAACAGGAAATCAGACAGTTTACCATGCAGGAAAGTGATTATTACATTGTTGCTTATACCAGAATTCTGGCGGAACTTCGAGAATTTTATGAATGGATGGAGCAGTTTGAAATTTACAATGCCAGGGTGGAATTTGACCGTTTCCATGACATTATCATGAATCGTTATTGTGCCCTGGAGCCTGGGAAAAATCTTTTTGAGTGTTCTTTCTTCCAAAACAGCATGGAAGATATGATGCTCTATTATCAGATGGACGAGCAGGCGATTATCGAGTTTTATAAAGAGGCTTATGAAATTTTGAAACCAAAGGGATTTCAGATGCTTTATCTAAGGGCTGAGAATATAAGAGAAAATATTTTGCAGATTAAAAAAGAGCGCTCAGACGAAAAAGGTGTGGAACTTTGGTATCCGCTGATGCTAAAATATCTGCAGGAGTCGCCGTATGGGAAAATACATGGATTTGATGGGCTGGAGGATATGGTTGCCCATTTTGAGAGAAGATGTGCGTTGGAAGAACGGATTATTACGGAAGTGTTGAAGGAAGACTGTATGGTGTTAAAAGCGAAAGAATATCGGTTGGAAGAAATCGCATATTTTTTATCTTGCTAAAATGAAAAAAATTTCACTGACAATATTTCTACTTCTTTTGCGTCTTATAAAGTGAAGGATACAACATCAACAGGTAACTACATAGAGTTAGATGCAGAAAGTGAGGACAGCATGAAAAAGAAAACAAAACTTATTACTATACTTGTTATAACAGTACTCGTCATTATCCTGTTTCCAATTCGCCTTCAGTACAAAGACGGAGGTACTAATGCATATCGCAGTATTTTAGGAATTTACGAGGTGACAGACTGGAACCAGATGGGAGTATCTGCTGAAAATTATGAGACCCGTAAAGAGGGAATTACGGTGAAACTATTTGGCATGACAGTATTTGACAACAGTACAACCAGAGTAGTAACGGAATATACCGCAGAGTAGATGCAGTAGTATTGCACATAAGTCACAGGGAACCAGAGGGAGAAAAACGTGGAAGATAATCAAATCATCGAATTATATTTCAGTCGTGATGAAGCGGCACTTTTAGAAACGGAAAAAAAATACGGCACATTTTGTCTGCGTATCGCGATGAACGTACTTAGTGTAAAAGAAGATGCAGAGGAGTGTGTCAACGATACCTACCATACGGCATGGAAACAGATTCCGCCTACCAGACCGGATTCCTTCAAGGCATTCCTTGGAAGAATTGTCCGGAACTTTTCCATCAGTAAATATCGTGCATTACATGCAAAAAAACGGTTTAACGGGCTGGAGGTTATGTTGTCAGAGTTAAATGACTGCATACCGGCGACAGAAAATATTGAGCAGGAATTGGAAGCAAAAGAACTGGCGGAATACATAAATTCGTGGTTGGAAGGTCTGACACCGGACGACAGGGCGTTGTTTATCCGACGCTACTGGTATGGTAATGAAGTTAGAACTCTGGCAAAACACTGTGGAATCAGTGCAGCCCAGATGTCCCAGAAAATGTTACGTCTGCGTAGAAAGTTAAAGAAATTTCTTGAGGAAAAAGGAGTGACATTATGAAAAACGAAAAATTATATGATGCCATTTCTGATATCCGGGAGGATTTTATTGAAGAGGCGGGAGAATTCAAATTTAAGAAGAAACTTGCTTCGAGAGTGCTAAAATGGGGCAGTCTGGCAGCGTGCTTTTGTGTTCTTGTGCTGGGAGCCGGTCTTGTGATGAATGGCTTGTTTGCCAGAAAAGGGGACGTCGATATCTCTAATGGAAGTGCGGTACCAACCCGGACACCGGGAGATTCCAGTGGTAGTGCGGAACCGGGAAATGTTACAAATCCACAGTTAGCTTATAATGGTGCTCTATACCATATCAGCAATGACCTGAACTTATTAAATATAGCCGGAATTCCGAAAACCATTGGGGAGGAGGATTGTGGTCGTTGGCTTGGCAATCTGGAAAAAACAGAAAATGGTTATGAAGAAACGGCATCGGATACAGAGATTGATATGTATCAATATGCTTCTGCCCTTTCGAATTCAGCAGTGGTAGTAGTAAAGGACGGCGAGGAATATATGGCTGGACTGTTCTCTAACTATTTTGTACCGGGGGAAGAGACATATAGCCCGCTTTCTGAATTATACCGGGCGTATGGTGTCAAATCAGCAACCGATATTTTTATGGTGGCAGAAGTAGAAAGTATCAGCAGTGGTATTGGTATTGGAGAAGAAATTACGGATAGCAGTTGTATCAGTCAGTTTTATGATGCTACCATGAGCATGGAATCCGAATGCTATAGCTGGGACAATTTCCGGGAAATGATTCTGGATAACATGTCTGCTGCGGAGTTTAACCGATTTACGGAAACAGAACGGACGATTTGTGTGGAAACAGCAGAAGGGCTGAAGTTTTATGTGAACTGGTATCCGGAAACAGGCTGGCTGTACTCGAAGGGAACACTGGCTTATTATAAGGTGACGGAGGAACTGCAGAACTGGCTGGACACTTATATGAAATAACAGGAGGTAACATCCATGAAAAAGAAAATCAGGATTGCCAGAGTTGTTTTGATACTTTCATCGGTTTTACTTCTATTGCTTTTATTCTTTCCGGTAAAGGCTCAGTTGGATGATGGCGGTTCCGTGGTGTACGGAAGCATTGCGGGAGTATATAAGGTTACGAAAATAAAAAGATATGGCAATGTAGGCATGACCCTTACGATGAGAGAGGGGTTAAGCATTGAACTTTTTGGTAAGGAAGTTTACTATAAAATCGATAAGGAATATCTGGCGGAGCAGATGGACTGGGGCGATTCCAACGGAACCACGTACTTTGACGCTGAAATTGTAGAGATTACAGAGGACAGGGTGCTGGTGGAATCCATAAAAGAAGGTGTCGGACCAATTCGGAAGGAGACTCCGGTGGCATTCGACCCGGTGGTAGTTGATGAACAGACACTGCGAGGATTGTGGGTTGGCGATGAGGTTCGCATTATGTATAATGACAAGAGAGTGAGGGTGGAAAATCCGCTCTGGCTGGAAATTGTATTTGTAGTGTACCCATTAGATAAAACTGGTGAAGTGATTTCGGAAAAAGGTGCTACGCTGCATCAGGGATTTGTGCCGTCGGAATCCAAGGAAGGTTTGGATGGGTCAGATACCTGGATGATGTACACGGAAACGCCGTATTCCTCATTGATGCTGGTGGATGGTGAAGCGACTGCAAAAATGTTGTTGGAGAAAACAGAGGAAGCATATCCGACAGATATTCCGGCTGAGGAAATTATTAAAGCAGTCAAGGAAGAGAATTACGTTGTTTTGGAAGACCTGCGCCTGGCTCACGGTGGTGAGCTTTGGCAGGATTTTTTTCAAAAGGTGCAGAAAGAGGAACATGCTCAGGTAAGGCTGGTGCATTATTTCGCCCCGGATGATGTGGGAGATAATCCGCAGCTATATTTTTATAGTCTGGTTTATGTTGCAGGGGAAGGGTTCTGGACCATGCGACGTTCCTATGATGAGGACAGAATCGAATATGATATGGTATATGTTGATTTTGTAAGATAAAAGTAAAATATTTAACGATAAACATTAAAAAGTAGTTGACAAACATATAATCTAATTATATAATTCTTACTGTAAGGAGGAAATGTCTCTGCCGGTATGAGTAGGTGGGTACTTTGCTTCACAAAGTAAGGAAACTTGTAGTGCACGACAGGTTCCTTGACAGCAGATATTTGTTGAGTGATTATAAACCAAGGAGGATTATATGGAAAAACTAATGAAAACATCAAAAACAGTAGATACTATTTTAAAGGTGGTTTATCGTATTCTAATGGTAAGTGGAATAATTATTTTTGTCGGTGTTGGTATCTGCCTGATTGCAGAAATGTTAGGTAAACTGCCACAGGCAGAACTTTCCGGTGTTAGTTTTGGCGATGTAAAGCTGGAGTTTAAGGAACCTCAGTTAGTGGACAATACATTTATGGCAATTGAAATGGGTACCACAATGGTGATGGCATTAATTGCTATCGCAGTTACCTGTTATCTTATTAAAGTGCTTCGCAAGGTGCTTGCACCGATGATTGCCGGGCAGCCTTTTGGAGGGACGGTCAGCGGCAACATTAAAAAACTTGGTATAGTCTGGATTGTTGGCGGAATTATTATAGACATCATAGAAACAATTGGTACCAATCTGGCATTTTATATGTATGATGTGGCGTCCCTGTTTTTATCCCGGGATGTTGGCAGCGTTACTGTAAGTCATGACTTTAGCTTAGGTAATATTTTAATTGGCGTTCTGGTTATCATGTTATCCTATGTGTTTCGCTACGGTGAAGAGTTACAGAAGCAGGCAGATGAGACATTATAAGGAGGGAACTATGCCGATTATTTTACGACTGGACCGTGTCATGGCAGACCGGAAAATGTCCTTAAACGAACTTTCGGAGAAAGTTGGTATTGCCAACGTGAATTTATCAAAAATAAAGACCGGCAAAGTCAGTGCCATCCGCTTCTCTACATTAGAAGCAATTTGTGAGGCACTGAACTGCCAGCCTGGTGATATTTTAGAGTATAAAAAAGAGGAATAAATGATATTGGAAAGCGAAGCAGAGGAAAGGTCATGCTTCGCTTTCCTGCTTTAACTGAAGCAGCGTATTATAAAACTCCGGATACTGTTTTTGAATGCTGACCGGGCGCCCTTCTTTGGAAAGAAAACAGTGGGTGCTGCTGGCGGTACAGACCAGCTTGTCCGCTACGGTCATGGTATACTGTAACTTAAATTTAACCGGCGAAACTTCCAGAACAGCCACCTTAATTTCCAGTTCATCCGGAAATGTAGTTGTTTTCTTGTAGTCGCAGGTGATACCAACAACAGGGGAAATAATTCCTTCTTCTTCAAATTTCTCATATGGAAAACCAGCATTTTTTAAGAAAAAAATTCGCGCTTCTTCCATAAAGCGAATGTAATTGGAGTGGTGAGTGATACCCATTTTGTCGGTTTCGTAATACTGAATAGTGTGTTTATAGTGATTCATGGTAAACTCCTTCGTGAACAATTTTCTATGCTAATCATCATACTTCATTTTTGGAAAAACTTCAATGAAATTAAAAAGAAATACTTTTAACTAAAAATACTTTTGCTTAGGTAAAAATTAGGCATTTAGTTACTTGTAATATTACTTGACATAGAGTATGCTTGAATTATAAGGATATAGGTCGAAAAAAGGAGAAGGGTATATGAGTAATC
This sequence comes from Lachnospiraceae bacterium, assembly GCA_045531895.1. Taxonomy (GTDB): domain Bacteria; phylum Bacillota; class Clostridia; order Lachnospirales; family Lachnospiraceae; genus SIG299. The sequence goes on along the minus strand of JAZSEW010000055.1, from coordinate 10,930 downwards.
CGGTCAATCCAAAGGCAAGCAAGGAAGTTCGGGCAGTATTGGACTATTTAGAAAGTGTAAAAGGAAAAGAAATTATTGTTGGTCAGCATACATTGACTATGGCACAGGAAGAACTGGTATATTTGGAAAAAGTAACAGGAAAGCTTCCGGCTCTTTGTGGCTTTGAATTGCTGGCGTATTCTCCGAATATTAATTATCCTTCCTGTGATGAAGAAGCGTTAAAGGAACTACGTGAGAATGAAGGAACCTTGCAGCGTGCCTATGAGTGGGCAGAAAAGGGTGGGCTTATTACTTTTACCTGGCATTGGTATTCTCCAATCGGTGGTGCAGATAAGGCATTTTATTCTAAAAACACAGAATTTGATGCAGAAAAAGTGCTGGAAGAAGGAACAGCAGAGCGAACTGCGTTTTACCATGATATGGATGTGATGGCAGACCTGCTTGCAGGTTTTAGAGACAAGCATATCCCGATTTTGTGGCGTCCGTTTCATGAAGCAGAAGGTGACTGGTTCTGGTGGGGAGCAAAGGGGATGGACGTTGCCGGAAAATTGTATCGTCTGATGTTCCGCTACTATACAGTAGAAAAGCAGTTAGATAATTTAATCTGGGTGTGGAATAATCCAAGACCGGAAGGCTATGTGGGTGATGAGTACTGCGATATCGTAACCGCGGACTTTTATCCGCCGGCGCATCAGCATACGTCTATGAAAAAGCAGTATGATGCCATTGCCGAAATAACAACAAAAAAGCCATTTGCCATTGGTGAAATAGGAGTGATTCCGGATGTGGAAGCAGTGCTGAAGGAACAGGCAGACTGGCGCTGGTTTATGATGTGGAGCGGTACGTTTGTATTGGAGGATACGTTCAATACAGCAGAAATTTATAAGAAGCAATATAATGCAAAATGTGCAATTACATTAGATAAACTGCCAAAGCTGTATTAGTCAACCAATAATTTTCTCATAAAATATATACGAAAGGGTCGGGAACAGTCTTTTTTCTAGGCTGTTTTCGACTCTTTTTGTGTTATGTTTGATGTTTGATTAATTTTTCTTGATAAAAGTTAAAGAAAATGCTTTCATTTTGTTGAAATATAAGATATAATAGTTCTAATAAGTGAAAAAATTCAGAAAATCTTTAGAGATTATTTATTTAAACAAGCTATATTTTTTGGGGAAGCAGGTGGAAAAAAATGAAGGAGAAAATGATTGGAATAGAAGAACTGGACGAGGGGATGCTGATTGCAGCGGATGTATACACTCGTAACGGAACTATTCTGGTACCTGAGAATACTGTGGCTACTGTAGAAGTTATCAATCTTCTGGCAAGACATTCCATAATGGAAGTTATTATAGGGGAAGAGAGCGATGAGCCGGAGACAGATGCAGATGACTCGAACGTATCAGATGAGGGGTCTGATATTCCGGATACCATGAATGCGGTAGAGAACAGGCAGGAGACCTTTGAGGATACTTTTCGAGCAGGACAGGAGATTCTGGGAAAGAGTATTAATAAGATTATCAACCGTGAACCTGTTGATACGGACCAACTTCTTGATATCGTAGATGCCATTGCGGCAAAAGCTGATAATGATGTTCATTTGTTTGATATGCTGTTTAAAATGAATCAGGGGTCAAAGGACATTTTCATTCATTCGATTAATGTTTCAATATATGCACAGCTTTTGGCAAAGTGGATGGATTTTGAGGATGAAGAAATCGAACTTGCCGGTATTGCAGGTTTGTTACATGACATGGGGCTTCTGGTTTGCTGGAAAGAAGGCGAAAAGAACATCAGTCTGCATGGAGAATATGAGAATACCTGTGGTAAAAAGCATATGGTGCATGCATATAATCTGCTCAAGGATACGGATTTGGATATCCGCTTAAAACAGGCTGTTCTGACGCATCATGAGCGTATGGATTTAAGTGGTTTTCCACAGAAGCTTTCTTATAAAAGCTTAAATAATGTTTCCAGAGTACTGGCAATTGCAGATGCGTATGATACACTGATTACCAAAGAAAAAGGTTATGAGGCAATGGCACCGCTGGCCGCATTGAACTATATGTTTGATAACTGCTATATTAAGTTTGACTCTGAAATGCTGGTATGTTTTATCCAGCGGTTGGTGCAGAATTTTATTCAGTTTGAGGTTGTGTTAAATGACGGACAGCGCGGCAAAATTGTTATGCCGAATAAAAATGAACCTGCCAGACCATTGATTATGGTGGATGGTGGTTTTGTAGATTTGTCATTGCGCAAAGACTTGTCTATTAAAGAAATGTATTATTAAGAACTATAAGGAGGTAATTTATAAGAGATGCTTATAAATTACCTCTCATTTTTTCAAGAGAAAAGTGATTGCCAAAAATCATTGAAAATGCTACCATTAAAGGGTAGGTTTAGTAAATTACGGAACACATAGGAGGATTACAATGGAATTATTATCATTGGAACAGGAATTAAAGCAGAATGCATATCCGGGCAGAGGTATTGTCATCGGAAAGTCAGAAGATGGAAAGTATGCAGTAACCGCATATTTCATCATGGGAAGAAGCGAGAACAGCCGTAACCGTGTATTCGTAGAGGATGGTGCCGGCATTCGTACTCAGGCATTTGACCCATCTAAGCTGGTTGACCCAAGTCTTATTATTTATGCGCCGGTACGTGTTCTTGGCAACAAGAAGATCGTAACCAATGGTGATCAGACAGATACCATTTATGAATTGATGGATAAGCAGATGAGCTTTGAAGAATCTTTACGCACCAGAGAGTTTGAACCGGATGGTCCAAACTACACACCAAGAATTTCCGGAATTATGCATATTGAAAATGGTGCTTATGATTTTGCTATGTCTATTTTAAAAAGCAACAATGGTGATCCATCCTGCTGCAACCGTTATACATATACATATGACAACCCAAAGAATGGAGAAGGCCGCTTTATTCATACATATAAGTGCGATGGCAATCCTCTTCCAAGCTTCGAAGGTGAGCCTAAGGTGGTTGCTGTTTCCGGCGACATGGATACCTTTGGTGATATGATCTGGAACAGTTTAAATGAAGATAATAAGGTTTCCCTGTTTGTACGTTACATTGATATAGAAACAGGTGAGACAAAGTCTAAGATTTACAACAAAAACAAGTAAGAGAGGGATTTGAGATGAACGAATTAGAATTAAAGTATGGCTGTAATCCAAATCAGAAGCCAAGTAGAATTTACATGGAAAACGGCGATTTGCCGATTACTGTTTTAAATGGTAAGCCGGGTTATATCAATTTCTTAGATGCTTTCAATGGCTGGCAGTTAGTTAGTGAGTTAAAGAAGGCAACCGGACTTCCGGCTGCAACTTCCTTCAAACATGTTTCTCCGGCAGGTGCAGCAGTAGGTCTTCCTTTAACTGAAGTAGAAAAGCAGATTTACTGGGTAGCAGACATGGGTGAATTAACACCACTTGCAAGTGCATATGCAAGAGCAAGAGGTGCAGACAGAATGTCCTCCTTTGGTGATTTCATTTCCCTTTCCGACGTTTGTGACGTTGCTACTGCAAAACTCATTAAGAGAGAGGTTTCCGATGGCGTTATCGCTCCAGGTTATGAGCCGGAAGCATTAGAAATCTTAAAGGCAAAGAAGAAGGGTGGCTATGCAGTAATCCAGATTGACCCTTCCTACAAGCCAAACCCTGTGGAACGCAAGGAAGTATTCGGTATTACTTTCGAGCAGGGCAGAAACGAGCTGGTTATCGATGACGATTTCCTTGGAAACATTGTTACCGAGAACAAGAATCTTCCGGAATCTGCAAAGATTGACCTTATCATTGCACTTATCACTTTAAAGTACACACAGTCCAACTCTGTTTGCTATGCAAAGGGCGGACAGGCTATCGGTATCGGTGCAGGACAGCAGTCCAGAATCCACTGTACCAGACTGGCAGGTCAGAAGGCAGACAACTGGTATCTTCGTCAGGCTCCGCAGGTATTAAATCTTAAGTTCCTTGATACCATCGGTCGTGCAGACAGAGACAATTCCATCGATTTATACATCGGTGATGAGTACATGGATGTTTTAGAGGAAGGCAAGTGGCAGACTATTTTCGCAGAAAAGCCTCCGGTTTTCACCCGTGAAGAAAAGAGAGCATGGTTAGACGGCATGACAGATGTTGCCCTTGGTTCCGATGCTTTCTTCCCATTCGGTGACAACATTGAGCGTGCAAAGAAGTCCGGCGTTAAGTATATCGCACAGCCGGGTGGTTCGGTAAGAGACGACAACGTAATTGAGACATGTAATAAGTACGGAATGACCATGTGCTTTACAGGACTCAGATTGTTCCACCACTAATCGCTCTGCAGTTGTCATAAAAAACACAGCTCCCATGCTCACAGACTTGCCGGATTGCACAGGCTTTTCACGGCAGGCATGAGCAGAAGAACCGGTCCCGAAACTCGGTGGTCGGGGAGTAAAAGTATAAAAGAATATTGTGATAGCGTCCGTAGGACGCGTCTTTAGAAAAGATGAGGCGCATCTCTGGAAAAATGATTTTCCGAGAGTGCGCCTTATCTTTTTCTAAAGGTGCTTCGCACAGTATCACAATATTCTTGCGTAATTTGTTATACCCCTTCCACCTCTAACAGTCGGCTCCCGGTTCTTCTATACCTACCTTTGAAAAAATGGCCTGTGCAACCCGGAGTCCTGCGGCATGGGCCTGTACGTTTTTTATGTCAATCTACAGGGCTTAAAGAGTGGTGGTGGAACAATGTGAGTCCGCCCGTCTACATAGGCATGTCGCGAAGCGATATGCCTATGCTTCATCGCCTGTATTTCTTACATCGCCCACCTTCATAGGGATGATTTGTTGGAAAAATAAACATGTCACAAATGAATTGTGCAACATTCACAAAAAAGAGAGTGGATTTTCTACGTGCTGTCCGGCTTAATCTGATTGAAAGATAATAGGAAACAAAGTATAATACAGATAAGCCTTTTCATTTTGGGAGAGATGAGAAAGGCCTTTAATGAATTATACTTCAAAAGAGGAGCAGAGATACGGTAGGAACAAAGGAACCGCTATTAACCGGGCCTATATCAATAGTGGTGAGTACCGGAAGAAATTTGACAAAATCTCTGACAATAAGAAGCTGAACAAGCTACTGTATCAACTGGCAAAAGCCATGTTGGAGCATCGTTCCGGAACTTTATACGAGGATATGTACTGGATTGATGCAGAAACTGCAACGATAGTTGCGAAAGAAACCGACAGTTGTGTGGAAAGTGAGATAATTTACTCGGAAGCTACATTGGCAAAAATAAGACAGAATCGAGGTTTGGTTACTATTCACACTCACCCAAGTAGTTCACTACCAAGCTATGCTGATTTTATGTCAAACTATGTCCATGGATATAGCTTAGGGATTGTATGCGGTCATAACGGGAAAGTGTATGTTTATACTGCAAATGAGGCATTTATAGAAGAACATTATAATGGTATTGTTGGTAAAGCTTTTAGAAAATGTAAGGATGAGGAAACTGCTATTGCATATGTGGCGGAAGAATTGCAAAGACAGTTTAAAGTTATTGTGAAGGAGGTAAAATAATGAGATATGTACATGAAGATGATTCCAAGAAACTCCCTTGGATTTACAAAAAAATGACTTATAAACAATTGGATTTGCTATGTAAATTTTTTGAAGCACTTCCAAGAAGAAAGAAAAATAAAAAAGCGTTTGATAAAACCCATGTTGGAAATACCAGGTTTTATATTTAGAGTTGTGGGTGTTCCCAAAGTCATGAAATAATGACTTGAAGAGTACTCTCGTTTTTTATACAAAGAGATGTAAAAAAGGAATATTTGCTATAACGAAACTATGTGAATCACTTTTTTAGGAGATAGTTACGATGAAAAAGCCAAAGATGATTTTATTTGATTATGGTCAGACACTGGTAAATGAACAACAATTTAACGGGGTATGGGGAACCGAGGCGGTTTTAAAGTATGCGACAAAAAACAAGTATGGTAAGTCTGCTGAAGAAATTCAGGCATATGCAACCGTGTTAAATCAGGAGATGGGACGTTTTGATCCGGAAAAAAAGCATTTATTCCAATTAGAGGTTCCAAATTATATGTTTACCCGGTATCTTTACGAATCCCAAGGGATTGAGTTGTCCATCACTCCGGAGGAAATTGACCGTGTATTCTGGGATGCGGCGGCGCCGGGAACTGCTACGGAAGGGATGGCGGAGTTTCTTAAGTATTTGAAAGGAAAAGGCATCCGCACCGGCGTTATCAGTAATATTTCCTACTGTGGAGCTGTGGTGGAAGAAAGAATCAACAGGTGTCTTCCGGAAAATGAGTTTGAATTTATTATGGCAACCAGCGAATACATGTACCGGAAGCCAAATAAGCGGATTTTTGAGTTGGCATTGATGAAGGCAGCGTTATCGCCGGAAGAGGTGTGGTATGTCGGGGACCAGTACCAGTGTGATATTGTTGGTGCAAAGAATGCAGGGTTGTTTCCTGTGTGGTACATAGGTGCCATTGACATGAAATATGAGCCACACAAAGAAATATTGACCATAGAAACGTGGGAAACACTGAAAGAATTACTGGATATTTTATAGTAAAACAAATGTGAAGTAACGGGAGGAAGGAGCCACACTATGCATTACGTCACTGCAAAAGGAATTTTATCCGCCCAGAACGGTATGAACTTATACCGTGGCTGTACTCACGGTTGCATTTACTGTGACTCCCGAAGCACCTGCTATCAGATAAACCACGACTTTGAGGACATCGAAGTAAAAAGCAATGCTGTGACGCTGTTGGAAAACGCCCTTCGCAGCAAACGGAAAAAGTGTATGATTGGCACCGGCTCCATGTGTGACCCATACATGCACATCGAGGAAGAGTTATTACATACCAGAAAGTGTCTCGAACTGATAGAACGGTATGGTTTTGGCGTTGCAATCCAGACCAAGTCTGCAAGAATTCTCAGGGATTTAGACATATTAAAGCGTATCAATGAAAAGACAAAAGTAGTGGTGCAGATGACCTTAACCACCTATGATGAAGAACTGTGCCGCAAAGTAGAACCAAACGTGTCTACTACGAAGGAGCGGGCAGAGGTCTTAAATATCCTGCGGGACAACGGTATTCCGACGGTAGTGTGGATGTCGCCGATTTTACCTTTTATCAACGATACGGAGGAAAACGTCCGGGGCATTTTAAACTATTGTAAGGAAGCAAAGGTGTGGGGCATCATTTGCTTTGGCATGGGACTTACGCTTCGGGAAGGAAATCGGGAATACTTTTATAAAAAGCTGGATGAGAATTTTCCGCGCCTGAAGTGGGAGTATCAGAGGGTGTATGGCAATGCCTATGAAGTAAGCAGCCCAAACAATGCAAAGCTGATGCGGCTGGCAAAGAAGTTTTGTCAGGAAAACGGTATTGTGTTTGATGTGGAAAAATGCTTTGAATATATGCATCAGTTTGAGGAAAAAGAGACGTTTGAACAGATGACGTTGTTTTAGTACATATTTTTCATGTCTACTTTTCTTAACTAGTACAACAATATTGGGTTATCGCCAGAAAAATGTGATTGTTCCGTAAAAATACCACCAGAAAAATGTAGTTAACCTGAAAAAATACCGCCAGAAAAGTGTGGTCAACCTATTGAATTATTGCCAAAAAAATGTTATATACTATTGTAAAGAGTATTAAATAAAGGGAAGTTGGTGATTCTATGGAAAGGTTACTTATTAATGATTTGGTGGTATGGAAATATAAGTGCAACAGAAAACCATTAATTATTCAAGGGGCTCGTCAGGTAGGAAAAACCTGGATTATGAAGGAGTTTGGCAAGCGTTCCTTTAAAAACACAGTCTATATTAATTTCGATAACAATCCAAGAATGAAGACGGTGTTTGAGCAGGATTATGATATTAAACGAATCATATCTGCGTTAAAAATAGAGCATGGATGCAATTTTGAAGCAGAAGATACACTGCTTATTTTTGACGAAATTCAGGAAGTGCCGAAAGCGTTGTCTTCATTGAAGTATTTTTGCGAAGAAGCACCGGAATATGCGATTGTAGCGGCAGGCTCTTTACTTGGTATTGCACTTTATCAGGGGACTTCTTTTCCGGTAGGTAAAGTGGAATTTATGCAGTTGTATCCTCTTAATTTCAGAGAATTTTTGATGGCAATGGGTGAGGAACAGCTTGCGGGATTACTTTGGAATCAGGATGAATCTCTAATTAATGCTTTTTCAGGAAAGTATATTGACTATCTGAGAAAATACTACTATGTTGGAGGCATGCCGGAGGTAGTACAGTGCTTTGCTGATACGGATGATTATTTTGCTGTCAGAGAAATTCAAAATGGTTTGCTGAAATATTATGAAGAGGATTTTTCAAAACATGCACCGAAGGAAGTGGTTCCGCGTATTCAAATGGTTTGGAATTCCCTACCGGCTCAGTTGGCAAAGGAAAATCGCAAATTTATTTACGGAATAATTCGTGAAGGAGCAAGGGCAAAAGATTTTGAATTGGCAATTCAGTGGTTGTTGGATTGTGGTCTGGTTCATAAAAGCTATCGTATAGCCAAACCGGATATACCGCTAATCGCTTATGCGGAAATGAAATCCTTTAAAATGTTTTTAAGTGATGTGGGACTCTTGGCAGCAAAGGGTAGTATTCCCGCAAAGCTATTATTGGAAGGAAACAGCATCTTTGAGGAATTTAAGGGAGCGTTAACAGAACAGTTTGTGGCGCAGGAACTGGTATCTTTAGGAAAAGAATTATATTATTACTCCGCAGAAAACTCTTCTGGGGAAATTGATTTTGTGATTCAGCAGAGTATGTACTGCATTCCGATTGAAGTAAAGGCAGAAGAAAACCTTAGGGCAAAAAGCCTTAGAGCATTTTGCGAGAGATATACGCCTGAAATTGCACTCAGAAGCTCTATGACAAATTTTAGGGAGCAGGATTGGATGAAAAATGTACCGTTGTATGCTTTGGCTTACTATTTGGTACAAATAGATAAGTAGAGTAAATGGGCACTTAACTCATGCGAAGAGTTAATGAAAGTTTTCTTTATGGTATCAGTGTATTTGAAAGCTGTTCAAAAGACAAGCTAATCACAGGTATTCGGTTGAAAAATGTGAAAACAATAAGCGGAAATAATAGGTAATCAACTTGTACTTATAAATGAGATAAGTGCCTTTCTTTTTGGTTTCATTCTATATATGTTTCAGCTAATTATTGAAAAATATGAAAAATTCACAAAAAATAATTGCAAAATGCCAGAAAATTTAGTAAAATAGATTTAGTGGTTTTGAAGATACAAAACGACGAATATAATGTACTGGAGGACAGGCAGCTGCAGCGGGAGAATGACAGCTTCACTGTATCTTCGGAATGGAGGTTTACTATGGACGTTTATAAGTATGAGAAAATCAGGAATGTTGCCGTTTTGGGGCACGGTGGCGCAGGTAAGACCACTCTGGTGGAGGCATGTGCTTACACAACAGGGTTGACAAATCGTCAGGGTAAGGTAGAAGAAGGTAACACCATCAGTGATTTCGACCGTGAAGAAATCAAGAGAGGTTTTTCTATCAGTACATCGGTAGTACCTGTGATTTGGGAAGATACAAAAATTAATTTCTTAGACACTCCGGGTTACTTTGATTTCGTTGGAGAAGTTGAAGAGGCAGTCAGTGCCTGTGACGCCGCAGTTATTGTTATTTCTGCAAAGAAGGGTATTGAAGTAGGTACAAGAAAAGCATGGGAAATTTGTGAAAGATATAAGATTCCTCGTATTTTCTTTGTAACCGATATGGATGATGATAATGCCAGCTTCCGTCAGGTAGTGGAAGACCTTACAGAAAGCTATGGCAAGCGTATTGCACCGTTCCATTCTCCAATCCGTGAGAATGAAAAGTTTGTGGGCTACGTTAATGTTGTTAAGATGGCGGGACGTAAGTTCACCAAGTTAAGCGAATATAACGAGTGTCCGATTCCGGATTATTCGATGGAATATGTAAATAAATACAGAGAAATTTTAATGGAAGCAGTGGCAGAAACCAGCGAAGAGTTAATGGAAAAGTATTTTGGTGGTGAAGAATTTACCGTAACAGAAATTTCTTCTGCACTTCGAAGCAGCGTTACCGATTGCAGTATCGTACCTGTGTTCTGCGGTTCCGGTTTAAATGCCCAGGGTACTACGCAGATTATGCAGGCTATTGACATTTACTTCCCATCGCCAAACAAGTGTGTCCTGGTTGGTATGAACACAAAGACTAATGGAACCTTTGCGGCAGATTATGATGCAAACAAGCCAATGACAGCAAAGGTATTTAAGACCATTGCAGACCCATTCCTTGGTAAGTTCTCTTTGATTAAGGTTTGCTCCGGCATCATGAAGGCAAATGAAACCGTTTATAATCCAAACAGAGAATGTGAAGAAAAAATCACCAGACTGTATGTGATTCGTGGTAAAGACACTATCGAAGTAAAGGAACTGTATGCCGGTGATATCGGTGCCATTGCAAAGCTCGACAGCACACTTACCGGTGATTCCCTTACTGCAAAGGATGCTCCGGTTACCTATGACCCGCCAAAGACCTCCACACCGTATGAATACCGTGCATACCGTGCAAAAAACAAGGGTGATGAAGATAAATTATCCCAGGCACTGGCTCGTATGATGGAAGAAGATCAGACCTTAAAGGCTGTCAATGATCCTGAAAACCGCCAGACGCTCATTTACGGTATCGGCGAACAGCACTTAGAAATCGCAGCCAGCAGAATGGCAGCCCGCTATAAGGTAGAAATGGAACTCACAAAGCCTCGTGTGGCTTACCGTGAGACCATCCGTAAGAAAGTTACTGCTGAGCATAAGTATAAGAAGCAGTCTGGCGGACATGGTCAGTATGG
>JAZSEW010000074.1:0-27609 GCA_045531895.1 Lachnospiraceae bacterium | reverse complement strand
TGGGAAATAAACAAAATCGCTGTTTTGTAGGTTTCACAATAATATTTCAATAAGTCTAAAATAATTTCCTGAGTAGCCGCGTCCAGTGCGGTGGTTGGTTCATCGGCAATAAGAAGTTCCGGACGGTTAATCATGGCAATGGCAATCATGACTCGCTGCCGCATACCGCCGGAAAGCTGGTGCGGATATTTGTCCAAAAGTTCTTCCGGACGATTCAGTCCGGCTTCGGAAAGCACCTCCAGCACACGATTCCTGCGAAGTTCTTTATTGTCTTTATAAGTCTCCTCTTCGTGAAGCAGAAGTCCTTCTTCCACCTGCGACTCAATTGTTAAAACAGGATTTAACGAAGTCATAGGTTCCTGAAACACCATAGAGATACGGTTTCCCCGCAAAGCCTGCCATTCTTCTTCTGTTTGGGAAAGCAACGGTATTCCATCAAAGGTCATTTCATCTGCTGTTACCTTTGTATCCTCCGGAAGAAGCTTCATAACAGAAAGAGAAGATACACTTTTGCCGGACCCGGATTCGCCTACCAGACCCACAATCTGTCCCTTCTCCAGACTAAGATCAATTCCATGAACAACCTTTTGTTCTACAAAATTAGAATAGATTCCCTTTGTCGATTCCGAAGAAGGAAATGAGATTGTTAAATTACGAATTAATAAAAGGCTCATTCCTTTATTTCCTCCTTTATGACTTATCCGAAGTTACCAACCCCAGGCCAAGTGTCAGCGCCAGAATAGTAAGTCCCGGTGCCAATGCATACCATGGTGCATTCCAAAGATATCCCTGGGCTTCCGACAGCATTCTGCCAAGACTCGGGTCCGGCTGTGTCACACCCAGTCCTAAATAGCTCATACCGGCTTCTGAAAGTACCGCATTCTGAAAACCTACCAACAAAGAGGTTTTTAACACCGGCTTAATATTTGGTAATATATGAAAAACAAGAATGCGTAAATTTCCTGCTCCCATGAGCTTCGCATTCCTGACATAATCAAGTTCCTTTTGTACCAGAACTTCACTCCGTACCACACGGGTGAAGCTTGGAATAAATACAATTCCCAGAGCTACAATCAAATTGTAGGTTCCCGGACCAATTACTGCTACAAAACAAATTGCCAGCAATACACTCGGAAAGGCTGCCAGCACGTCATTCACACGCATCAGAACAGCATCCAGCCAACCGCCATAATAAGCTGTCACAGAACCGGTCAAAGTTCCGATGCCAGCCCCCACCAAAACTACACATACCGCAATCAAAAAGCTGGTGGATGCACCTTCCATTACACGGCTTAAAATATCTCTGCCGAACTGATCAGTTCCAAACAGATGTGCAAGGGAAGGTGCCTGATTCTTTTCCAGCACATTCATTTCATTAACCGGATATGGAGTATAAAACAGCCCCACTATTGCCATAATCAGAACCATCCCAATCAGCAAAGAACCAATTATTAAGTTGTAATTTAATTTTTTCTTCATCTTTTCTTTTCCTTTACCGTACTCTAGGGTCAAGTTTCTGATATGCAATATCAGCCAACGTATTCATAATAACAACTGCGCAGGCGATGTAAACGACAATCGCCTGCACCACAGGATAATCCCTGTTGGAAATAGATGTAATTAACAAACGCCCCAATCCCGGGATATTAAACACCTGTTCTACCACAATACTGCCTGCCAACACATCCGCCATCATCATAGCCAACATGGTCACCACCGGCATCATTGCATTTATTAAAACATGATTTAATAATATTCTTTTTTCCGAATTTCCTTTTCCTCTGGCAGTTCTGACATAGTCAAGCTTCTTTTGAGCCACAACCGCATTCCGGATATATCGTGTCATGGTAGCACACTTTGGTACTGCTACTGCTACCGCCGGAAGAATCAAAAAAGTAAGGAATTTGCCTAAATCTTCTTTATAATTTACATAACCACCCACCGGAAATACGGAAAGCACAATTCCAAAGAAATAGGTAAGTAAAATGCCAAGGAAAAATTGTGGTATTGCCATACCGATCTGAGTCAGTACCGTAAGACCGGTATCCAACACGCCATTGGGCTTTCTTGCTCCAAGCAGACCTAATGGAAAGGAAAACAATATTACAAACAGCATCGCAATTATTCCCAATGAAATCGTCACAGGAAGTCTTTGACTTACCAGTTCCTTTACCGGCAAATGATACTGGGTTGACTCGCCAAAGTCACCCTGCAGGGCAGACAACAGCCAGTCACCATATTGCACATACACCGGGCGGTTTAAGCCCAATTCTTCCCGGAGTGCTTCAATGGCCGCCTCATCTGCATCCATGCCAAGGCTTGCCACTGCCGCATCTCCCGGAATCAAAGAAAAGGCGAGGAAACTTAAAAATGAAATAATGACAAGTGTAATAATGAGAGTTCCTATTTTTTTCAAAATAAATTTCATTATAATTTTCCTCGCTTTTCTTTCTTATTTCTTAAAGTATACCAATGACATATCCTGTACGTACACCGGGTAGAAAGTATATCCGCCCAGGTCCTTACTCACTGCAGTAAGCAGCGCCGGGTCCTGAATATAGACAGAAGCCGCATCTTCATACAAAAGCTTCTGCAATTCCTTATATGCAGCAATTTTTTCCTGTTCATCAATAGCTGCCAAAGCCTTTGCAAATGTAGTATCATAGGCTTCATTCACATAATTCACGAAGTTGTTGCTTGCAGTGGACTGATATCTTTTCACCACGTCACTTGGTGCCAGATTAAAGTCAAGTCCAACTACTGTCGCCTGATACTCTCTGCCCTTATACACATCTGATAACCAGGTTGCCCACTCCACAGGCTCAATCTTTACTGTCACACCGGCTTTCTTTAACTGCTCTACGATTACCTGGGCAGTATCCATATGGTACTGATAATTGGACGGCACGGTAATGGTGATTTCCAGGCCATTCGCATAGCCTGCATCCGCTAATAACTGCTTTGCCTTCTCCACATCGTAGGAATAACCTGCCACATCATTGTTGTAGTAGCTGGCAAGACCGGGAGTCATACCACTGTTGATGATGGTACCACGGCCACCGGATAACATATCCAGAATTTCCTGACGATTGATGGCATGACAGAATGCCTGGCGCACCCGCACATCATCAAACGGAGCGGTTCCGTTATTTAAGAACAGCGCCTGTACCAGATTCATGGTACCCACCTCAATACTGTACTTTTCAGACAGCTGAGCCGCCTGCTCATCCGTAAGATACGGAAAAACGTGAACATTTCCCGCCATCAGCTCCATGAATGCTGCATCAGAATTTGCATATATTTTGAAAGTTACCTTATCAAGGTATGCAGGAGTACCATAGTAGTCCGCATTCTTTTCAACAACAAAACTTTCCAACGGAGCATAGGACACAAACTTAAATGGGCCGGTACCCACCGGGCTTGTCGCCTGTGCATCATAATCGTAAGGAATAATCGCACAGGTAAGATATGGAAGAAGCTCCGTATTGGCCGCATGAAGCTTTAGCTCTACCGTTTTTGAATCTACAACCACAATCTCTTTAATAGCACGAGAAAGCGCCGAATCTACTAAGACATTCGGGTCCTGAACGTCTAAGAGACCGGCGCAGCGCTTCAAGGAATATACGACATCATCCACTGTAACTGTGTCCCCGTTGTGGAACTTTACGTTCTCACGAAGAGTGAAAGTATAAGTCATCGCATCCTCAGAGATGACGTAGCTTTCGGCTACAGCTTCTACAAAATTTCCATCTTTATCAGGCTTGATAAGGCCTTCAAAAATATTAAACAGAACTTCGTCGGTTCCTGCCGCAACTGCAATGTGTGGGTCAAGACTGTCCAGATCCTGTGTGATTCCCACGACGATTTCTCCACCCATCGCAGGAGTTCCAGAAGAAATATCACCCGGAGTGTCTCCCTTATCCGTACCGCCCTTGCATGCGCAAAGTGCAGTCGTCACGGAAAACAGTAGTAATGCAAGAAGTAATTTTCTTTTCATAACATAATCTCCTTTTACTCTATTTCCTCTCACTATTCAATTTGTCACGCTCATCATACCGCAAAACATAAGAAAATTCAATAGAAAAAAGTAACAAAAAAAGTTCCGGCAGAAGCATTTTTTCTATCCTTCTACCGGAACCTGTTTTAGACTAACCAATTATTAATTTATATATCTACGCCTCATCAATTGCTTTACCAATATCGTTTCTCTTATACTTATTGGCAAAGTCAATCCATTCGGTTGCTTTATACGCATTTGCTCTTGCATCCTTAAGGTCACTGCCAAGCGCTGTTACGCCAAGCACACGTCCACCGTTGGTTACAATCTTGTCACCGTCAAACTTAGTGCCTGCATGGAATACATAATAGCCATCCTTGTCCTTGAAGCTTTCAAAACCGGTAATTTCAAAACCCTTGTCGTACTTTTCCGGATAACCGTCGGAAGCCAGAACTACGCATACTGCCGCATTATCTGCAAAGTCCAGTTCAATCCGGTCTAAAGTACCGTCTACACATGCTTCAAATACTTCTACGATGTCATTCTTCATACGAGGAAGCACCACCTGGGTTTCCGGGTCACCAAATCTTGCATTGTATTCTAATACGCGAGGACCGTTTGGAGTAAGCATCAGACCAAAGAAAATGATTCCCTTAAATTCTCTTCCTTCTGCTGCCATAGCGTCAACGGTTGCCTGATAAATATATTTCTTACAGAATTCATCTACCTCTGCGGTGTAGAATGGGCTTGGAGAGAAAGTTCCCATACCACCGGTATTTAACCCCTGATCACCATCCTTTGCACGCTTATGGTCCTGCGCACTTGTCATGATACGGATGGTTTTTCCGTCTACAAAAGATAATACGGAAACTTCACGTCCGGTCATGAATTCTTCAATAACGATGCGGTCACCGGCAGAACCAAACTGCTTGTCAGTCATAAGAGACTTAACGCCTTCTTTTGCTTCTTCCAAAGTATTGCAGATAAGAACGCCCTTACCCAGAGCAAGACCGTCTGCCTTTAATACGATTGGAAGCTTTGCAGTTTCTAAGTAAGCCAGTGCCGCTTCCGGAGAATTGAACACTTCATAAGCCGCTGTAGGAATATTGTACTTCTTCATTAAATCCTTGGAGAACGCCTTAGAGCCCTCTAAAATAGCAGCATTCTTTCTCGGTCCGAATACTTTTAAGCCTCTTGCTTCGAACACATCAACCACACCGGCTACCAACGGGTCATCCATACCGATAACAGTTAAATCAATCTGCTTTTCTTCTGCAAAATCAGCTAACTTTTCTAATTCCATTGCACCGATATTTACGCATTCTGCATATTCCGCAATACCCGCATTACCAGGTGCACAATAAATCTTTTCTACCTTCTTGCTCTGTGCAATTTTCCAGCAGATGGCATGCTCTCTGCCACCGCTTCCTACTACTAAAATTTTCATGATATGCCTCCTTCGTTTTCCTGTGTCCATAAATACGAAAAGCTATACCCCGGCAAAGGCCCTTTTTCCCTTTACCGGAGGTATAGTCGCAACAAATTCTTTATTTACTTGATCCAAGCCTTACCGTCTTCCATTACAACTCTGCCGTTTGCAATAGCATCAATCGCCTGAGGAAGAATCTCCCACTCTGCTTCCACCATGACACGCTTCTGCAACACTTCAGCAGTATCACCCTGCTGCACACAGACTGCCTTCTGAAGTAAAATCGGACCGGTATCGGTTCCTTCATCCACAAAGTGTACCGTAGCACCGGTCACCTTGTTGCCACGGGCAAGCACTGCCTCGTGAACTTTGAGTCCGTAATATCCGGTACCGCAGAAGGACGGAATTAAGGACGGATGAATATTGATTAAACGGTTTCTGTACTCCGCGATAAGAGCCGGTGGGATGATAACCAAAAATCCTGCCAGAACCACTAAATCCGGATTGTATTTTTTCACACCAGCCAGAAGCGCCTCATTAAATAATTCTCTGTTTTCAAACTGCTTCGGCGAAATACACTCTGCAGGAATCCCTGCATTCTTTGCACGCTCCAAGGCATAGGCATTTGCATTGTTACTGATAACCGCCGCAATTTTTGTGTTAGTTACGGTACCGTCTGCAATTTTATCCATAATAGCCTGAAGATTGGTTCCGCCGCCGCTGACTAAAACAACAATGTTTAGCATACGGTCACACCCTTTTCGCCTTCCTTAACTTCACCGATAATGTATGCAGTTTCTCCTGCTGCTGTAAGAAGGTTTACTGCCTTGTCAGCATCTGCCTTATCTACTGCAACAATCATACCAAGACCCATGTTGTAAGTGTTGTACATCATCTGCTCCTCAATGTTACCATCCTTTGCTAACATCTTAAATAATGCAGGAACTTCGTAGCTGTTCTTGTTAACAACAGCATGAACGCCATCCTTTAACATTCTTGGAATGTTCTCGTAGAAACCGCCGCCGGTGATATGGCTGCAAGCCTTCACCTTTACATTTCCTGTCTTTAAGGAAGACAGCGCCTTTACATAAATCTTGGTTGGTGTAAGAAGAGCTTCACCAAGGGACTTGCCAAGGCACTCATGATAAACTTCCAGAGCCTTTCTCTCCATTGGGAATACCTTACGAACCAAGGAATAACCGTTACTATGTACACCGGAGGAAGCGATACCAACTAAAACATCTCCAGCCTTAAGGTCTGCACCGGTAATCATTTCATCCTGGTCAACGATACCTACTGCAAAACCTGCAAGGTCGTATTCATCTTCCGGATAGAAACCAGGCATTTCTGCTGTTTCACCACCAATGAGAGCAGCACCGGCCTGCTTACAGCCTTCTGCTACACCACTTACGATGGTAGCAATCTTTTCAGGAATATTCTTACCACAAGCAACATAGTCAAGGAAGAATAATGGTTCGCCGCCTGCACAAGCTACGTCATTTACACACATTGCAACACAGTCAATACCGATAGTGTCATGCTTGTCCATAATAAACGCCAGCTTTAACTTTGTACCAACACCATCTGTTCCGGACAGTAAGGTTGGCTTCTTCATGTTCATGAATGGGGCAAGAGAAAATGCTCCGGAGAAACCGCCGAGACCATTTAAAACTTCACTTCTCATAGTTCCCTGTACGTGCTTCTTCATCAGCTCCACTGCCTTGTAACCTGCTTCGATATCAACTCCGGCTTTCTTGTAATCCATGATAATCCTCCTTAAGTATGTTGAATTAATCTTTTCTGTTCTTCCATGTGCGCTAAAGAAATCGCACATTCTGTCCTCATTCTAACATAAAACTTTCAGATTTCCTATCCCTAATTTATTTGAAAATATTAATTTCATTGATAAGAGTTGCTAATTAGCTTATAAAAACAAATAACATATCTCGTTTTTACCGCCATCCCGGACTTGTTTTCTATCCATAAAAACGCTCCCTTATGGCAGAAGCATTTCTTCCACAATTTCTGCCGCACAACGAACCATTTCCGGACAAATCGTCTTAAATATGCCCAGCTCTCTGCACTTCTCCAACTCTCCCGGTTTAGATAAATCACGTCCTAAAAGTTCCCGGCACACCACTGTGCCTTTTTTCTCAATAAAACGGTTCATAAATTCTTCTGCTTTCTGATGTGCCAGCTCTTTTTCTTCCTTTGCGTTGCCATCAGAAAAACCATATTTCAGCCCTAATGCCATCAATGCACCGGAAACCGAGCCACACATTTCACCCTTTCTGGCTCCTCCACCAAACTGTGTAGCAATTTTCAGTGCCAGTTTCTCGTCAATCCCATACTCTGTTGCAAAGGTTGTAAAAACTGCCTGGGAACAACAAAATCCATTATCAAAATAAGTTACTGCTTTTTCTACCTTTTCACTGCTCATGTTACTTTTCCTCCACTTTTGCGCATGCTGCATTATATAATTCTAAAGCTTCTACTACCTGTTCTCTCTTCTCCTCCGGAATTTGCTCTAATACCTCTTTGAACTTTATGTACATATCGTTCTCTATTTTTTCAAAACGTGCCTGACCCTTTGGTAATAAATTTAAAACCACATAACGCCGGTCCTCTTTCGACGGATTCCGTTCCACAAATCCCTTTTGCACTAATTCTTCCACAGCGCGACTGATTCCGCTTTTATCTACGCGAAGTATTTCTGCCAGTTCTTTCACCGAAATTCCGGGCTTTCTGCCAATTTCTACAAGTATAAAACACTGCGCCGTACTTATACCACAGCAACAGCAATCTGCCTGGTTCATATTCCCAAGGTGACATTCCAGCTGTCTGGTATATTCACGAAATTGTTTCACTAAATCCATAATGCCTCACTCCATTTTACGTTTATTAAGCATTTTAATACAATTAGTTGCCCATGTCAACTATTTATTTTTGCAACCATTATCATAAACAGTATCTCATCCTGCTGCAAACCTTCTCTTACTTCGCAAAAATAAAGATAAGTGCCCTCCGACGAAGCGGGCATAAAAATCGGACAGGTAGAATTTTGGTCCTACCTGCCCGATTCCTTACTTCTTACTCAATTTGGTATGCGGCATAATACTCCTCCCGCACCTTTTCATCAGATGTAACTTTGGCGATTTCTTCGGTTTTACCCTGCTCCAGCAACAGGTTGACTAATTTGCCAAGACGGGCTTCACCTTCTGCCCTTCCAATTTTCAAGCCACGTTCCATACCAATTTCCTGATTTTCCTGGTCACGTAAATACAATGTCATGTATTCAGCCTCCCATCCTTCATGCGTTCTGGCTTTTTTGACCTCTTCTTCTATCATCTGTACCAGTTCACCTTTTTGTTCCTCTCCTTTCAGGTAACGCAAAAAATCTGCCAATTCCTCCGGCACGCTGGTCAAATCTCCGTCCGCATTAATAAACACTTTAATTGCTTCATCATTTAACAAAATACTCTTATCCTGCATACAGATGTTTTCAAACCGATACACCGGAAGCTCCCTGTGAAACGGTTCTTCCAGACAAATGAAAATAACAAAACTGAGCTTTAATTCCTTATACTTGGCACCTCGTTCTATCAGGTTTAGGTCAATCATTCCCTGATAATAGCGGCTTCGTTTCGGCACCGACACAGATTTAATCTTAATGTCCAGCAAAAGTTCCAACAATCTGCGGCATATTTCCGGGTTGTTTACCAGCACCTTTGCAACATATTTGTTTGGGGATACCGGCGATGTGCCGAAACAAAAAGATTTTCGCGAAATCTTATATTAATTATAAAGCAGCTATACACTGCACGCAAGTAGAAAATAAGTATCATTTTTTGTTGGATTTTCACAAAAATACATCAAAACACATCAAATCACTTCACCCCAACAGAATTGTACTGCGAAAACCTACGCAAAAGGGGCTTGTATAAAAAATATTTTAATCTTATAGTATCCACGTGTACCGACATCTCAAACGATAATGTCCGTTTTCGACGAACAAAGCGAAATCCTTTTCGTTTTGTCCGACGGAAACGGATATTGTCGTGGGAGTCAGGCGGACACAGATACTATAAGACTTAAAATATCCTGTACAAGCCCCTTTTTAACAGACTTCGCAGTACAATTCTGCGGTTCATTTTACTCTTCGCTCACACACTCCAGCTTACTTACACTCACCTCGTAAGCCACTCTCTTTTCAAACTCATTCTCAGAAATTTTCTTCTGATATTCCCTGCTCTGGATTCTGCCCCAGATTTGGATATGTTCACCCACCTGGAAGCCCTCCGCAAAGCGGGCATTTCTACCCCAGCAGATACATGGAATATAGTCCGACTTACCATATGGACGATTTACCGCTAAGAGCACATCTGCAATTTCTCTGCCCAACGGTGTCTTTCTATAAATAGGAGGCTTGCAGACAAATCCATCCAGAAAAATATAGTTTGGACGCACATCTCCTGCCGGCTCCTCCACAATTTCAATTTCCCTTGCAAATACGGAAAGCACCAGACGGTTTCTGCTTTCCTCATGACGGTTGTAGGAACGGAACTGTCCGTTAACCACCGCATACATTCCTGTATAATCCTTCTTTACATCTACCAGTCTCTCCGATACCATAATCGGAATAATATCATTCGAATCACTTAATCTTCCTACAGAAATATCCATTACGTAAAATCCTTCGCCAAACACGTCATGGCTGAAAGTAAAGCCTCCCATAATTTCTCCGGCGATTGTCACCTGGTTATTATCAAATACCTTATCTGTCATATTGTATTACTCCCTTCGTTTTATCCGGTATTTCTCTTTTTTGCAGATTCATTGTACATCAGTTTTGTATTTTCCAAAAGTTGTAAATTGTATTTTTTACAGTTTTTGTAAAACATTTTTTTAACTTTTTCGACAAAAATCTACATCTGCAAAACTTCCTACAGATTAATTCTATGCAGGAATCCTTTCTCCTACACATCGTTTTGCAAAAAAGCCTTGAAAATCGTGGAAAATGTGCTATAGTTAATGAGTTGTATATTAGAAGATAACTATTCAGTTTTATTCTGCCATATATACAGGTTGCACAGCAACGACTGGCAGCTTGCTGACAGGTTTTATGAATGTGTGTGAGATGGTCGAATAGTTATCACCTCAGAAATAAGGAGATCCTATTACTATGAAAACAAAACGTGAAGATATTCGTAATATTGCCATCATCGCCCATGTCGACCATGGCAAAACAACCCTCGTAGATGAATTATTAAAACAGAGCGGTACCTTCCGTCAAAACCAGGAAGTTGCGGAGCGTGTCATGGACTCCAATGATATCGAAAGAGAACGTGGTATCACTATTCTCGCCAAGAACACTGCTGTTTACTACAACGGCGTTAAAATCAACATTATTGACACCCCTGGGCATGCAGACTTCGGTGGAGAAGTAGAACGTGTCCTTAAAATGGTAAACGGAGTTATTCTTGTAGTAGATGCCTTTGAAGGTGCTATGCCGCAGACTAAATTTGTATTAAAGAAAGCACTGGAATTAAACCTTCCGGTTATTGTCTGCATCAATAAAATTGACCGCCCGGAAGCACGTCCGACAGAAGTAATAGATGAAGTATTAGAGTTGTTCATTGACTTGGATGCTTCCGATGAGCAGTTAGACTGTCCATTCGTTTTTGCATCTGCAAAATCCGGCGTTGCCATTTTGGAGCTTGGCGACACTCCGGAAAACATGAAGCCTTTATTTGAAACCATTTTAGACTACATTCCTGCTCCGGAAGGCGACGAAGAAGCAGGGACTCAGGTTCTTATCAGCACCATCGACTACAATGAATACGTTGGACGTATCGGTGTCGGCAAAGTAGATAACGGAAAAATCCGTGTGAATCAGGAAGTCGTCATGGTAAACGCACACGAGCCTGAAAAGAAGCGTAAGGTAAAAGTAAGTAAGCTATACGAGTTCGAAGGCTTAAAGAAGGTAGAGGTAGAAGAGGCCGGCGTAGGTTCCATCGTTGCAATCTCCGGCATTTCCGATATTCACATCGGAGATACTCTCTGCTCCCCGGACAATCCGGAACCAATTCCGTTCCAGAAGATTTCTGAGCCTACCATTGCCATGAACTTCATTGTAAACGATTCTCCACTGGCCGGCCAGGAAGGCAAATTTGTTACCTCCCGCCACTTAAGAGAGCGCCTCTTCCGTGAATTGAACACCGATGTCAGCCTCCGTGTGGAAGAAACGGATACTACCGAAGCATTTAAAGTTTCCGGCCGTGGCGAACTTCATCTTTCCGTATTAATTGAAAACATGCGCCGTGAAGGCTTTGAGTTTGCAGTAAGTAAGGCAGAAGTCCTTTATAAAGAAGACGAAAACGGTAAAAAGTTAGAGCCAATGGAGCTTGCCTATGTGGATGTTCCTGACGAATTTTCCGGCAGCGTTATTGAAAAACTCAGCTCCCGTAAGGGCGAGCTTATCAGCATGTCCACTGCCAGCGGCGGTTATATCCGTCTGGAGTTTTCCATCCCGGCAAGAGGCTTAATCGGCTATCGTGGTGAGTTCATGACCGACACCAAGGGTAATGGTATCATCAATACAATTTTTGATGGTTACGGTCCTTACAAGGGGGATATTGCTTACCGTAAGCAGGGCTCCTTAATTGCCTTTGAAAGTGGTGGAGCCATCACCTACCGTCTGTTCAATGCCCAGGAGCGCGGTACTCTCTTCATCGGACCGGGCGAAAAGGTTTACTCCGGCATGGTTGTTGGTCAGAACGGCAAAACCGAAGACGTAGAAATCAATGTCTGCAAAAAGAAGCAGCTTACCAACACCCGTTCCTCCAGCGCGGACGAAGCCCTTCGTCTTACACCGCCTCGTATTTTAAGTCTGGAACAGGCACTGGAATTTATCGAAACAGATGAGCTTCTGGAAGTTACTCCAAAGAGTTTACGAATCCGTAAAAAGATTCTTGATCCGCTTATGAGAAAGCGTGCCAATAGAAATAACTAGTAACAAAAAAAGAAATGCAGGTGCGTCTGCATTTCTTTTTTCATTCTCTGCGTCTTAATTTTCGGTGCGTTTTAATGCATCGCTCAAATACTGTTTTAAATCTTCCGGTTTTTCCACACCGGACTTGCGGAATCCGTTTTCGTACTGGCCCTTCAAGCCTTCTGCCGAAAGATGATCCGCTTCACCCTTTAAATGTCGGCGGATGCGGCGTTTTGCCCTGACATGTAATGCCTTCAATGCATTCGGACTGTAACCATTCATCACCTGGTACACCTGCTTTAAATATTCCTGCTCCTCAGAGGAAAACGAGCTTATATCCGGATGGAACACCCGTATCCCATACTGCTTCATCATCTGATATAGTCTCGGATATACCATGGACTGTCCCGGGGAAAAATCCGCCTCTTCCTCAAAAAGCGGAAGTCCGCGCAATACCATGGAACAAATCTGGGCATAATATAGAACCGTCATCACACGATATGGCGCAATATCCCCCTCTGCCAGACCAATTACATACTGCATTGCTTCTGTCGAACGGTCGCAAAAAATTTCCCGATACACTGCTTTTCTTGTTTTCCGATATGCCGTATCCGTCAGTTTTTCTTTGTTCTGCTCCAATACTCTGGCATAACGCCACGGGTTCTCTGCCAGTTCTTCAATGCGCCTGAAAAACTCAGGATTCGGTTCCACGCCATCCAGATATCGCATTACCGTTGTCTCCCCCCAGCCGAACAGCCGTGACAATGGTTTTTTTCCTATATCATAACGCTGCATCATCAAAAGCAGCAATTCTTTTGTAGTTTTCACGATGCAGCCTCTCTTCCACCTAAGCTAAAACTTTCGGAATTCGTTCATATCATGAACAATAATTTTCAGACCCTTAATCAATTGGTCAAACATTCCGGCCTGATACAGGCTCACAACAATCATTCCCACCGGGATGCCGATAATCATACCGAAAATTCCACCCAGCCGATATCCCACAAACATATAAAGTAATGCTGCCAGCGGATTAATCCCCACACTGTCACCTACCATTTTCGGTTGCAGAATCTGCTTTACCAACTGGCATACCAGATACAAAATACCTAAAAATATAGCCTGCTTGTAATCACCGACTACAATATCCACCACCAGCCATGGCCAGAACACTGCACCGGTACCAAATACCGGAAGAAAATCTAAAAAAGCAATAATAAAAGCAAGTAAAAGCGAATAAGGAATATCCAGAATTTCAAAACCGATAAACATAATTATTACCAGAATTATCATTATCTTAAACTGCGCCTTGAAATAACCTCCTACCGCTTTTTTAAAGCTGTCAACAATCATTTTGTAATATTTCTTTACCGATTCCGGCATCACCCGGCTTAACCAGTCAGCCATATTGTCACGCTCTGCAGTCAGAAAATATGCCGCCAAAATGGTAATGATAGAAACAAAAATCACATCTACGACATTACCTACATACGAACCCACCGCAGAAATCCCCGGCAGTTCAATACTTGCTACAAAATTTTCAGCCCATACAGACAAACTATCCTGCAAATTGCTTAAGGTTTCCTGCAGGTTCACCGGAAGCATGGCAAAAATACCACTGAGATTATCTGTAAAATTATCAAAAAGTATAACCATCTGATTATACAACTCAAATCGGTCATCATAAAGATTCAAAACCTGCCTTACCAGGAAAGCCACCAGCAAATACAGCACACCGACCACAGCCCCAAGTACCAGCACAATCATAAGAACCGAGCTGTACTTTCGTGCAATTTTTATTTTTTTCTCCATAAATCGCACAATCGGATTTGCAATGCAGGAAATAACAAAAGCAATTACAAAGGGCATAAAAAAGCTAATCATCTTTGGCCCCAGCAATACCACCAGTAAAATTCCTGCAATTGTCAATAAAAAGTTTACGAGAATTCTCGCATAGGTCTTCGGTTCATTCATATCTGCTTCTCCTCCCTGCTAAACGCGGAATAAACGTCTCGCTGCAAACGTAATAAAGAAAATAATAGCTGCCACAAGCACCAGCATTGGTCCTGCTGCCACATTGAGGTAATAGGACAGAATCAATCCAAGCACTCCGGAGAACACGGAAATCATCACAGAAAACAGATGATACTCCCGGTTATTTCCGGCAATGTTTCTTGCTGCCGCTGCGGGCAAAATAAGCAGGGCATTAATAATTAAAATCCCCACCCAGCGGATTGACAACATAACAATCAGTGCCACCAGTATCACAAACGCATTATCAAGCAGAGCCACCGGAATTCCCTTACTTTTCGCCAGACTCCGATTAATGCCGATACTATGTAATCCATTATATGCGACACACCAGAATACCAATGTCACTATCAAAATAATTAACAGGCTTACTATTTCCTTTCGGGTGATACTTAAAATATCTCCCACCAAAAGTGCAGAATATTTGGAAAAATTACCGTTTCTCGAAAGTATTGCCAGTCCCACTGCCACGCTTAAGGATGAAAATACGGAAATCACTGTATCAGATGAAACAATGTTTTTATGACGGATATAATTTAGTAAAAGAGCAAATGCCACCGCAAACAGCATCATAGACAAGCTGGTATCCCCAATGCCAAACAATACACCAAGTGCCATTCCGGTAAATGCCGAATGTCCCAGCGCATCCGAGAAAAACGCCATACGGTGATTTACAATCAGAGTCCCGAGAATACCAAATAACGGTGTAATTATCAGTACCGCCAATAAAGCGTTTTTCATAAAATCATAACTTAGAAACTCAAAAAGCTGCATAGCCAAACACCTCCTTGAATTCCTCACTGCCCATTACTTCTTTTGCCTTACCTTCCTTTAATACCGTCCGGTCAAGCAACACTACACTGTCAGCATATTCTGCCGTCAGCTCCAAATCATGTGACACTAAAATAATCGACAAATCATATTGCTGCTTTAAATCATTCAGAATTTTATAAAACAGTTTGCGACCGTTCCGGTCAATGCCGGACACCGGCTCATCCAGAATCAACAGATTCGGCACCGGAGTACAGGCAATGGTGAGCAACACCCGCTGCAGCTCACCACCGGATAAATCTCCCACCTGCTTATCAATCAGTGCACCACCATCAAATAATTCCAGCCGTTCTTTAATACTTTCATAAAGCTTTTTGCTTTTCCTGAGAAACACCGGCACATTGGTTGTATAAGCCGCTACCAGATCATACACGCTTACCGGTGCATTTTTTTCTATATTTAAATGCTGCGGCACATAACCAACTCTTAAATTTCCAATGGTATTATCCTTCAAATCACGAAATTCAATGATTCCCTCATGAGACACTTCACCCAAAATAGATTTAATCAGTGTAGACTTACCTGCACCGTTTTTACCAATAATCACGGTAAGTGCTCCACAGGCAATACTCAGTGACACATTTTTAAGAATCGTTGTGGAACCCGCCTGCACTCTCAGATTATCAATCACTACCCGGTGAAAGCCGCAAGGCTTTGTCTTTAATAATTTCTTATATGCATTTTTCTTATAAACGGCCTGCTTTTCCTCTTCTACAAAGCGTCCTTTGATGCGGATGCCCTGTGCTCCTCTGCCGCCCGGTATGATATCCTTTTTCATGCTTTATTCCACCTTGCCCCAAAGAGCCTCCAGATTTTTCTTCATTCCTGTAATATAACTGTCTTTCATTGCCGTTCCGGTAGTCAGCGGATCTAAATAAACAACTTCTGCCTCTGTTTCTGCCAGAATTTTCTCCGCATACTCTGCATATGATTCTTCAATCAAAATCAATGCAGTACCATGATAATTAATTTCTTCAATTACCTCTGCTATTTCCCCTGCACTCGGCACAGTTTCCTCATCGAAAGAAAGTGCCATCAACACCTCCATGCCAAGACTATCGGCAAAATACGCAAAAGCTTCATGAAAAATTACCACATGCTGCCCCTTTGTCACCGCTTTTAATTCTTCTATCTGTGCAGAAAGCGTCTGCAGTTTTGCATCGTATGCTGTCGCCGCTGCTTCCAGCTTTTCTGTCTGTTCCGGCAATAGATTCTTTAATTCTTCCTCCACCGTCTTTAACTGAATCCGGTAAAGCTCCACATTCATCCACACATGTCCGTTTCCCGTATGGGAATGTGCATCATGGGCAGCTTCGTCATGAACCGTTTCGTGTTCTTTTTCATGGTCCGGTTCCTCCGTCCCATGCCCTGCTTCCTCATGGTTATGAGCATGTTCCGTACCTTCCAGCAACGTAATGCCGTGAGATGCCTCAATTATCGACAAGTCTGCATAGTTTTCCAGTACTTTTTCCATAAACAGTTCCATACCGGCACCATTGATAAGAAACGCATCCGCCTCTGCCAAAAGCCTCATATCCCCTGATGTCAGCTGATAATCATGAAGACATCCTGTCTGATTTTCTGTCAGATTAGAAACCGTTACTCCCTCTACGCCCTCTGTCAGGTTTTCAGCCAAAACATACATCGGGTAAAACGAGGTCACCACCAACGTTTCTCCGTCTTTATTCAGTTGCTTTGTTCCTCCTGCCAACAGGCAAATCAAATATCCTGCCAAAGACAATAAAACCATGACGCCTGCAAGGAATCCCAGTTTCTTTTTAAACATATGCAAACATCCTATTCTTTCTTACTGTTCTTCTCTCTGCCATCTGCCGGAAGCTCCGCAAGGCAGTACTAACCCATTGCACTTAACCGGCAGACCAATTTCATCAGAGGCAACCATACCTCCGAATTTCTGCTGAAGCTCTACACCAAGCAAATAACTCAGCACCGCCGGCTGTAAACCGGTAGTGTAGGAATTAATCAGGAAAAATAATGGTTCCGGTTTTAATACCCCCGTACAAAGCTTCACAAAATCGTGAATACTCTCTTCGATTTTCCAGATTTCCCCCTTAGGTCCTCTGCCGTAAGACGGTGGATCCATAATAACTGCATCGTACAAATTCCCACGACGAATTTCTCTCTCCACAAACTTCACACAATCATCTACAATATAGCGAATCGGTGCTTCTGTCAGACCGGAAGAAGCCGCATTTTCCTTTGCCCAGGTTACCATACCCTTAGAGGCATCCACATGGGTTACTGCCGCTCCTGCTTTTGCTGCTGCCACCGTAGCTCCGCCGGTATAGGCAAACAGATTCAATACCTTAATCTCCCGCTCAGGATTCTCTTTCTTTGCCTTTTTAATCTTGTCACCAAACCAGTCCCAGTTTACCGCCTGCTCCGGAAACAAACCGGTATGCTTAAAGCTGAACGGCTGCAAATGGAACGTCAAATCCTTATAATGAATGTCCCACTGTTTTGGCAGATCAAAAAATTCCCAATCACCACCACCCTTATTGCTTCTGTGATAGTGGGCATTTAACTTTTTCCATTCCGGAAGCCTTTTTTCCGTATTCCAGATTACCTGCGGATCCGGACGAAGCAGGACATAATTTCCCCACTTTTCCAGCTTTTCACCACCGGAAGCATCCAGTACCTGATATTCTTTCCATCCATCTGCTATCCACATATTATTCTAAACCTTTCTCTTCCTTCACTTTATCTTTCTTTACCACAGGACAAAACTTGTAATTCACTGCCATTCCTGCACCAAGTAACACATAAAACATCGGGGTCACTACAATCAGAGAATCGTTGGCAATTCCTGCAATCATAAAGCCTACTGTGCATAGGAACAAAGCAAAACCAATCCATTCTTCCGCTTTCTCAAACTTCCGGAAGCAATATCTTCTAACGCTTCCAATAAAATAAATGGCATAAAACACAAGAAATGCAAGCAATGACAAAGTTCCTGTCTGCACACCCATCTGCAGGAAGAAATTGTGAGGTCTGGTAAAAATTGTATTTCCAAGCATTTCATTTGCCACATAATCATTTTGCGGAAACTCAATAGCAAAGTTATCCGGTCCGCAACCAACAAGAAAATTATCCAGCAATAACGGAATGGTTCTTCCCCAGACATATCCACGTCCGCTTGCCACTCTTTCATAGCCCGGAAATACATTATCAGAAATAATGCACTCATCCAAACGACCCCATCTATTAATGAACTTGTAGTTACCAATCACTATCTGATTGGTAAAAAAGAAATCGTTTCCATTGATGTTTAATCCAAATGCATAACAGTTTTCATAAATCGCAGTCTGAATGGTAATTACATCTCCATTATTCAGCGTAAAATCTGCAAAAATTCTTTCTTCGTCATAAGTGATTTCTTTTCGTTCGTCTCCTTCCATGGCAACATAGCCGTAATCCGCGCCTGATATCGGCATCATTACAGTAAACTCCGTATCCTTATATACAACACGTACACCATTTCCGGTAGTGTCTACTCCCTTCACCGGTAAATCTGATTTTTCCACAGTAAACATCTGCTTCATACGTAATGTCCACTTATGGTTACTGCATCCATCAACCACAAGAAAGGATACTATAACCAAAGCAATTCCTGCTACCGTTATGTACCAGCGTTTCCAGATTCTCCTTCCAAGGAAGAACAACGCTAATATTCCAACGGCAAAAAGTGCAAGTAAACCCGTACGGGATTCCGAAGCAAACAGAAAAACCATTAAGCCGACAAATGAAGCACCGGAAAGTATTTTGAGCCATAACGTCTTCTGCGTAAACAGAAGCACTACTAAAATCGGAATATATAATGTCACATAAGAACCTACATAGTTAGGATTATATAACGTTCCGTATGCCTGTCCCGGCGGAAAAAGTGATTTCAAACCGCCATATGTCTCCAAAAATTCCCGACCTGCATATATCTTTTGCATAGATTTCATAACCAGCGGATCAATTTTCACAGCCTGTAAAACACCAAAAAGCGCCATACCTGCGCCACCAATCACCGCTGCTAATGTCAATTGTCTCAAATCTTCCGAATCATCAATCACGATGCACGCGTAAAATGCAATAATTACATATCCGGTCAATACACCAATCGGTTCGCTCGCATCCATGGCGCCAAATACGGAATATGCAATATTTTCCGAACAAATCGTGGATAAAATAACAAAGAACAAATATACAAATAACGGAATAAACCGATACAGCATCTGTTTTCTGGTATCCCGATTCATTTTTACCGTTTTATAAACAGCTAAAACTAATGTCAATGCTGCTACAATCGTAAAAACTATCATTTTCCCATACAAAAACACATCTACGGAAAAATCATTTGTTGAATTCCATGGGTACGCAGAAAGACCGGAATATCCCGCATACGCATATATAACCAATGGGAGTATCATCAATATAAATTGCAACGGAAGCAACTCCCACTTAAACTTTTTCTTCTCAAACTGTTTCTTCTTGCCTTTTATTCTATCCATATTAAATAATATCCTCCGCTTTATCCTACATAAGCATAGTTCTTCATAATACTCTATTATAAATAAATCACTTCAAAATGTAAATCAAAAAATACTTATTTTTTCTTGACATTTAATTCTCTTTTCTCTAAGATAAAAGTATCGTATTTTTCTTAAGAAACAATCCTTATTTTCTGTTTCTTATATTGTTTCCATATTTTACCTGATTTTATCCCCTTTTCATGCTTCGGTGTCAGTTTTGGTGTCAGTTTTGGTGTCGGATTTCTAATGGTTCCAAATAACCTGACATGACTGTTTTCATGATATAATCGCCTCGATAAAGCATGAAAAAAATAAAAATACAAATACTACTAAAAAGCTTTATCAAAATACATTCAGTGGAAAGGAGCATTCACATTATGGAAAATGCAACAAAGGAACGGCGTCTGCCAAAGGGAATATCTAAGCGCGCAGACGGAAGATATCAAGGTAGATTCACCTTTCAGGGAGAGCGTTTTACGCTGTATGATCGGGATATCAAAGCACTTCAGAAGAAAATGGCAGATGCCAAATATGAGATGGAGCACGGTATTTACATGAATGCCCAGCATATGACGCTGGACACGTTTTTTCAGACCTGGCTCCGCGAAATTAAAGAAAATACCGTTAAGGCTAATACTCTTAGCGTTTATATGGAAATTTACAAAGTTCATATAGCGCCTGCTCTCGGAAAAATGCAGGTTTCCTCTATCAATAAGCTGATGGTGCAAAGGTTACTCAACAACATGTCCAAAAACGGGCTCAGCGCTAACACTCTGGCAAAAACAAAAGCCATTCTTTACAGTATTTTTAAAGAAGCCATGGAGAACCGCATGATTTCCTATAATCCTTGCGAAAACATCACCATCCGCCGGGATAAAACCGAACGTCGGGTACTAAGCTACAGTGAACAAAAACTCTTTCTGGAAACCATTCAGGGCAGTCGCTATGAAATGCTCTGTATCCTTGGTCTCTCTACAGGATTGCGAATCGGTGAGCTTTCCGGTCTGCGATGGAGTGATATTGATTTTGAAGCCAAAACACTGACTGTGGAACGGACCTATATCTACCTGCATGATGTAAAAAATCATCAAATGAAAGATGAATTTCACTCTCCGAAAACTAAAAACAGCTGCCGTACCATCCGTTTGCTTGATTCAACTCTCCTTCTTTTACAGCAGCATCGACTTGCACAGAACAAAGAAAAAGCTTCCATGGGGAAAGAATGGTGTCCTGTAGAAGGTGGCGAGGACCTTGTTTTTACTACCAAAAACGGCGGACCTGTCCGCGGCTTAAACGTTGCAGAAACATTGAACAACTATGTCAGAAAGATAAATAAGAAAGAAGAAATTCTGGCAGCCAAGGAACATAGGGAGCCGGTTTACTTTGAGCGAATCACACCACATACCCTGCGTCATACTTTTGCCACCCGTGCTTTCGAAAGCGGAATTCCGCCAAAGGTTGTTCAGCAGATTTTAGGACACAGCAGTCTGGAAATGACCATGGATTTATACACCCATGTTACAGAGGATGTTCAATCAAAAGAAATTCAAAAGCTGGCGGTATTTTTTTAAATTGGTGTCACTTTGGTGTCAGAGGCCCTTTTTCAAGGCCTTGCGAAGGCCTTTTCTCTTTTTCTCAAAACTGCATTTTTATTCAGTTTTTCGTATTTTCGCTTCTTGTTACTTAAGGAGGAAACATAATGAAACCTACTCTTAGAAAAGGCGCTGTCCTTTTGGCGTCTGCTCTGGTGATTTCTTCTGCAGCACCGGCAACCCGTCCGGTTTACGCTGCAAAAAACTTCACCTATGCTTATCAGTTGGGTGGTACGGTAAGCAAGCTCTCCCTGGAAACAGGAGATTCCATTGACTTAAAATTTCTCGGTGTAAAAGACTATAAGAATTATCCGCTTTCCTGGAAAAGTTCCAATCCTGAAGTAGCAGTGGTTGACCAGAAAGGTGTTATATCCGCTCTTTCCGATGGTACTGCTATTATTACTCTTCAGGTTGGTGATGGAACTGCATATACTTCCGAAGGTGTTTCCGTAACCGTTGGAAAGCTTCCGGAAATGAAAGTTGTCCTTGGTACATCCAAGAATGCTACCTTCGACAAGTACACATTGGAACTCGGAAAAACTGTAGACTTAAACTTCTACGGTGTTCTGAACTGGTCCTCTTCCCTGTACTCTACCCAGTGGACCTCTTCCAATCCTGCGGTAGCAACCGTAAACAATACCGGTGTGATTACACCTGTAGCTCCGGGTACAGCCACCGTTACAATCTCCATTATTAACAGAACTACCGGTGACGCCCTCACCGTTACTCCTGTGGAAGTTACCGTTCCCGCTGCTGAAACTTCCAATGAATTTACTGCTCGCCAGATTAGCGACTCCACTGCTGCCCTGACCTTCAAAAACAAGGCCATCACAGCAGCCGAGCTGGAAAAAGGACTTTCCTTCTACTACTATGTAGGAGATGTGAAGATTTCTTACCCGATTAAGGTAGAATCCGTAAAGGGTGGTGTTGCAACCCTTAGTTCCTATGTTACTTTCGCCGATAACACCAAGTATGGCTTCACCTATGGCGACGAATCTGCAGAATTTGTGGCAAGCATCGGTGAAGTTGCAAGTATCCAGTACTCCTGGAGCAGCAATGGTGACGAATATAAAGCTTACACAGGAACCGATACTGCGATTTCCTACAAGCTTTTAAACAAAAACGGTGTAGATATTACCGCAACAGCAATGGCAAAGCCGGATGCTTCCATTGCATTCAATCTGGTAAAAGAATCTGAAAACGGTGATTTCTGGATTTCCGATTCCGCCGAAGGTAAGATTTTCTTTAATACCGAAAACGTGGTTGCACAGGTAGAAATTGAATACATTACGGGCCGCTACAATCCGGACACCTATGAACCGATTCCGGGTCCTAAAACTATTGCAACCATTGTCAGCTCCAAAGCCCCTGCGTATGGCATTAATGCTACCGAAAACGCTGTAGCAACTATTGTAAAGAATGGTGCTGCCGAAGGCGAAGCCATTGACTGGAAAAAGGCTTCCGCAGTCATTGCTCTCGGCGATGATGAAAAGGATTCCTTCCGCCTTGTCGCAAAGCTTAAGGATACCAGAGGAGAAACTGTTTACACTGACTCCATGGATGCCGAGAAGGGTTCCTTCTCCTTTGCCACAACCAACAATTCCATCCTTTATGTAGATGAAGATGGTTCTATCATGACAAACAGCACAGGTACTGTTAATGTGCTCGTATACTTCACTCCGGCAGGAAATTCTACTTCTACGGTAGTAGCTGTGCTTCCTGTTACCGTAAGACCTGCCAGAACTGTCAGCTCTCTTACTCTTGATAAAAACTCTGATGTCATCTCCACAGAGTCCGGCAAGGGCTTTAATGAAACAACCTTTAAGGTTACATTAAAGGATCAGCTGGGTGATCCAATTGAAGGTGAAATCGAAATCACAAGTAACTTAAAGAACCTTCCGAACGGCGTAACTGCAGTTCCTGCTATCAGTGCAATTGAAGGTGAAAACGGCGAATACACCTTCACTATAACCGGTAGCGCAGAAAATCTTCCATCCGGAGCAACCGGTTATTCCTACTCTTTCACCGCAAAAGCAGGCACTCTGACAAAGACATTCAACGTAACTGTAAAGAAGCCTACTCTCGACAAGAATAACAATCTTGTTATCTCCGGCTACAAGATTGAGTTCAACGGTGATGAAGATTTAAAGACCATCGATGAAAACGAAAAGCTCGCAACTGCAACCTTATATCTGTTAAGTAACGGTGTAAAGGCTCAGATTGCTGAAGTTGCCTTAAAGGAAGCCTCTATCTCCAATATGGTAGCCGGTAATTACTATTACACTGTAACCAAGGGCAGCACAAACATTGAGACAACCGTTGCCAGCGGAACTGCAATCCAGATTCCGTTAACCGATATTTCTGAGGTAGAAGTAGGCGGTTCCTCCATCAATGTAGTAGATAAGACCAAGAACGGTTCCGGAACCTATACCGTAACCATTTACAAGGCTATTGGCTCTACTCTTGGTGAAGCTGCTTCCGCTTTAACCCAGGTATCCAGAAGCACTTTAACAGTAAAGGACAGCCAGGATACACTTTCTTACGCAGGTAAGAGCTCTAACACCTTTGCTTCTATTGACGGTGGTGTAGATGAACTGGTAAAGAAAAACTTCAAGTTTAAGCTTGGTGAACACCTGTTAGACAACAGCGAAGATTACGGCAACATCAAGTTAGCGGTAAATGCAAATAAAGTAGAAAACGGCGGCCTCTTAAAGCCGGGCAGTGTATGCTTTGTAAAGTCCGTTGATTTCTATGTGGAAACAGCCGAAGGCAGCAATACCTATGTAAAATATAGCGTAACCGTAAACGACTATGTAGAAGTAAAATAATAAACAAAGGAAGGTATATGGGCGCAAGCAACACGTAAAAGAACAATTAAAAAAAGAAAAATACGATAAAAAATCAGGGACTCGTCAGAGCCCCCGATTTTTATATATCAGATTTTAATTTACACCTGTATAAACCGTCTGATTAACTTCTACTGTCTTTTTATAGGTAATTTCACTATTACCCTCTGTCGGCACCTCAAAATCAATGGATATAATCTTATACGCGCCGTCCGAACCCTGTCTGACACAATCTACATTGGTAACCATCTTGCTGGTTACATCCGTCCATCTGACACCTCCAAGATTAAAATCAAACAGTTCGAGAACAATCTCTGCCCATACGGAAGAATATGCAGATGTCACCTCTGTTTTGGTTCTTCTGTTGTTATTGTAGCCGCTGATTGTAACATCCTTTGTGTTGTCCACTACATTGAAAGAAGTATACTTCGTTGTTTTAGACACATAACCGTTGCTGTTAATTGAGTTAATCTTAGTTACGGTTACCGAATAGGTTCCTTCTTTCAATCCGGTCAGTCTTGTACTGCTCTGCGGTGTTACAATTACCGAAACAGAACCATCTGCTGCCTGATATACACCCAGCTCGTCCGGACTGTATACCTCATCCAGTACCTTTTTATCCGGGCCCTGCACAAGCACAAAGATATCACCCTCATCACAGGTATCCTCTGTAAATGTCGGTTTTATATCCTGCTGAATCTTGATTGTAGTGCTTTCACCATTTTCATCCGTAGTTGAGTTATTAAGCAGACCTACATTGTATCCGCCGTTTCTGCTTACCTGATAAAGCTCAATTTTAGCCTGTGCAGCGGTGTCTGTTGACTTTCCGTCACCATAGCTGATAACGTTGTCCTTCATACCGACATTCCAGCCGCCGACTACAATACCCTGACTGCTATTGCTTGCCGGATTCTTAAGATATACAAGAATGTTGTCCTTCTTCTTTGTTTCCTCATCCATTACCGTAAAGGAAACAGAATTAACAGTTTCACTATACTGTCTTATTTCTTTTCCGTCAATATGAAGAATCCATTCACCCTTTGCAGCACCTTCCCTGATTTGTGTTATATAGCTGATTACATTGTTCAAGGAAGATACCGATGCAGTAACAGTAAAATCAGGAATACCATCCCATGGATTACCGTACTGATCCTGAAGCTTAATTACGACATCTGCTTCACAGAAGCGTTCCGTGTTATTCAACGCATTTGTCAGCAATGTAATGTTTGGCTGCTCAATCAAAACAGTATTCAGTTTACCTTCTTCCTTAATGGTAAACTGCCATGCACCAATAGTACGTTCTCTGAAATTGTAATCACTTGTATTATACAGTGTGATATAAACTCCGGCCTTTGCCTCTGCCGCATAAGTATATAAGTTACCGTATCCGTCGATATAGAAATAACTGTCATTGGACGGGTTAAACGTACAGGAATATCCCTTTAATGCAAATAAAGTATTTTCATCAGTAATACTGTAAATATTCTTGTCCTTATCTACACCACGCGGATCGGTAGAATAATAATTTCCGTAACTGTCGGAAAGCAATGCAGCAATTTTATAGCCATCCTGATTTGCAACGACAGATTTCACCGGATTGTTCCAATCGATTTCTGTTGCACTGTTACTTACAATTGTCCAGTTTACAACACCGGTAACACTATAATCGCCAAATTCTTTTACCTGAATAGTAGCTGTATCCTTCAGTGTTTTTTCTACGCCGGAACTTGTATAATATGTATAGGTTCCCTGAACAGTTGCCGCCTGCTTTGCTTTGTAAAAATACATCTGCTCGCCGGTAAGCATAATATACTCGGAACTTATCGGATTAATCATCTCAAAGAATACATATCCGCTATTTTCATAGGATTCTGTAATCTCAATATTATCATAGTACAACTTATAGCTTAAATTTACAGGTACATCAATGCCAACACTGTCGCTATACGCATATGCAACACCTTCCTGACCAAGACAGGAATAAACCACTTCTATGCGGTTTGGTTCACCAATTTTGACACTGAAGGTAGTGCCGGAATCACCGGAACCGACTTTAATGTTATATCTGTCATCATTAAATGTGTTTGTAGCATTGATAGTCATTATTTTTCCGGTAGAATCCAGTTTTACAGATTCCACATCCTGCTTAATCAGAATATCTTCTGTACCGGCTTCCATAACACGGCTCAATTCTACATCACTCAGTGTATAAGATACCTTGTTTTTAAAGTTCAGAGTAATACTCTTGTCCGAGCTGACAGTAACTCCGTAAGCGCCGTTAGTAAGAATCGGAGTTGGTGTTGGTGTTACTGTAGCATTTGGTGCTACCGTAACTGTAGGTGTCGGTGATACGACAGGAAGACCTGTACCTCCGGATGTAACCAACAGTGCAATTGGTGTTGCCTCCATCACTGCTCCGCTGGATACCTTTGTTACCTTTAACTGAATAACCGTAAGTCCCGGTGCCACTGTTGTAATCGCACCGTTATTACTTACTTTAGCCACAGATGTGTCTGTAGAAGACCACGAAACTTTGTATCTGCCTCCTACATTATCCAACAGACCATTTGCCTTTAAAAGAATGGATTTTCCCAATTCTACCGTGCAGGACTTAATCTCATCCTTTGTAGCTGTTCCGATGCTAATCTGCGGCTTCTTGCCTACATGAATCATAACACCTGTAGAAGAATAATCTTTTCCGTCTCCTACAAGCAGTTTTACAGTTGCTGTACCATTTCCGCATGCTGTAATCATACCCATATTGTCAACCACTGCTACTTTTTCATCAGAGCTGGCCCACTTTTTTTTGTAACTTGTGTGGTTTTTAACTCCTAAATACTTCAGGTCGATTTTTTCGCCGCGATCCATGTACAGCGTCGTTACCTTGTCACCACTCTCCTGCTCAGCATAAGTAAACTGCGTTGGCGCCGCCTGAGCAACCTGCTCTGCCGGAGCCAGCATTGCTGCTGTCATGGAGAAGATAACAGCTAAGGCAATTTTTCTTAACTGCTTTTTCATAATTTGTTTCTCCTTTCGAAAAATATATGATACTTTTCCTTATACAAAATTTATTATATATCATTCTGGAAAAAATTCCAAGAGTATATTTGCACTATTTGTATATCCATTTAGTGTCACATCAACCATCATATCCCAAAATGTTGTATATTTTTTCAATTTTCCTAATATTTATTCACTCTGAATAAATTTCCAAAACTGCCAAAAAATACTACTTAAGGAGGAAAATATGATGAAGAGTTTCTTTAAGAAACTGGCCTCTGTTTTAGCATTGGCCATGGTAGTTTCTTTAGCAGCTCCTGCAGCACAGACTGCACAGGCAGCAGAAGCTAA
>JAZSEW010000006.1:0-56250 GCA_045531895.1 Lachnospiraceae bacterium | reverse complement strand
GTCCATAGATAATTGATTACCCGGACGCTTACTTTGTTCAATTAGGTCAAATCGAAAATGGTGCAAACGAAAGGGCAGTTTGCTGTAATGTCAAAACTGCTTTTTCGTTTACACCATCATCGATTCTAACCTAAAGAATTTATCGCTCTGACAAACTGAAAGATTATTTATCTTTGTATCTAACCATCCAGTCACTTGCCATATCCTTTGCTTCTGCGTATTGTCCATAATCTAATTCTGCCAAATCGCTCATTGTTTCATCAATATTTAGAATAGATGCCAACGAAACTATTCTTGCATCCTCCTCCTTATGATGACCACCACACAAAAACTGCCAATAGCCATCTTCATCATGAGAAACATATAATATTGGCTTGCCTTCCTCTAATACGTGAGAACAACTAAAACATGCAGTATTCGGAGCATCTTCAAACGGAAAATCTTTATTATTCATTTTTATTACCTCGTCAAATTCTGGTTTGTATCATCAAAGAAGAACCATCAACACGAAGTCCACCATAGCAAATAAGTAATTTGGATTTGTCAGGACTAAACACTTTCATATGTTGTTTTGGCCTGACAATAGTTCCATCTTTAAGAACAAATTCAAAATCAGAAAAACTTTCACGCAATGCCTCGGGCATTGCGTCTTGTACAGCACAAGTAACTGCGGAAGCAATTTGGTCAATTAGAGCATCCTCAATCATATCTTCCAGTCGGGAAGACAATTCATCCATAATGCTATCTAAATCAAAGTTTTTGTTTTCTTCCATAGATTTGTCGGCTCCTTTGTCAAATTCAAGTTGTTAAACTAATTATATCATGTATTCACAATATGGAAAAGAGACTATTTCAGTGTACCCTTTGGTTTAAATTCTTTTTCGCTTTTCTGTATCTGGCGCTCAGCACTTTTCTGGCAGGCTCCGAGGTGTTGTTTGATGAAATGGATGCGGATGGCATATGGGCAAACTGTTTGAGTCGGGAGGTTCTCGGGACATTTGAAAAGAAAAGCAACAAATCTATTTTTAAATGCACAACAGATAGCAAAATATACATTGATTATAAAGCAGGAATCGTGTACAATAAAGAAAAATAAATTTATGGGAAGGCAAGGAGAAATGCCTCTGCTCGAAAAGCAGGCTCGCATTTTCCTTCGGAAAACAAGGAGGCATATCATGAAAATTACAAAGACAAGCTTTGGCACAACAAAGAATGGCGAAAAGGCAACGTTATATACTATGGAAAATTCCAACGGTATGAAAGTTTCTGTAACTGACTACGGTGCAACTATTGTACATATCATTGTTCCGGACCGCGACGGCAAAATGGCTGACGTATCCTTAGGCTATGATGATGTAAAAGGTTATGATGAAAACGGCACTTATTATGGTGCATTTATCGGTAGAAACGGTAACCGTATCGGAGGTGCTGCATTCACTATTAACGGCGTAAAGTATGAATTAGAAAAGAACGATGGTCCAAACAACCTCCACGGCGGTTTCAAGGGATACAATAACTTCTTCTATGAAACAGAATGCTTTGAAGATGTGGAAGGTGAGGTTTCTGTAGAAATGTCCAGACTCAGTCCGGATATGGAGCAGGGATTCCCTGGCAACTTAGACATCACTGTAACCTACACTTTAACAGAAGAAAATGAACTTGCTATTGAGTATCTTGGCGTTTCTGATAAGGATACCGTGGTAAACTTAACCAATCACACCTTCTTCAACCTGGCTGGTCATGATGCAGGAACAATTTTAGACCATAAGGTATTCATCGACGCAGATTACTTTACTCCAACGGATGATAACTTAATCCCAACCGGTGAACTCCGCCCGGTAGACGGTACGCCAATGGATTTCCGTGTAGAGACTGCTATGGGTGATAGAATTGATGATGATTATTTGCCACTTACCCAGGCTGGCGGTTACGACCATAACTATGTACTTAATAATTCCGGTGAGGATGTAGAATATGTAGCAAGCTTGTATGATCCAAAGTCCGGCAGACGTATGGAGGTATTTACTGACCTTCCGGGCATGCAGCTGTATGCAGGTAACTTTATTGATGGCAAGGCTACCGGTAAGGGGGGCAAGGTATATACAAAGAGAGAGGGTGTCTGCTTTGAGACACAGCTGTTCCCGGATGCCTGCAATGAAAAGGAATTCTTTAAGAGCTCTATTGTAAAGGCATATCAGGAGTATTCTACCATGACTGTGTATAAGTTTTCTGTAGATAAATAAGAATAGTAAAAAATGGGCGGCACTGAAAGGTGCCGCCTGTATTATTTGATAGGACCGTATAAATTGTTTTCTACATAAATCATCATAGCATTCCGACGAACCATATAAACAACCAGAGCAAAAACAGGTGCGATGCCAACCACCAATGGCTCGGAAAGGACAATGCCGGCACATAACATAACAAGCAGAATGACTGCCAGTACTAGGTTGGTGATAAAGTGGTCTTTCTTCCATTTGCGCTTCCAGAAGTCACTGCGTTCCTTAAAAGTGAACGGGCTATTGGATAAAAGACCGGTAATAGTTTCTTCTGCTTTTATTTGGTATTCTTCTTTCTTCAGACGCTCACCACAGAGAAGTTCGTTTATGCTGACAGCATATAATTCACTCAGTTCCTTTAACATTTCCACCGGTGGGAGATAATTGCCGTTTTCCCAACGGGAGATAGTCTTATTGGTGACTCCCAGTTTTTCACCGAGAGCTTCCTGAGTAAGTCCCTGTTCTTTGCGAAGTGTGGCTAAAAAGTTTCCGATTTTGATCGTGTCCATAGTAAGTACCTCTTTTCTTCTGTTTTATTCTATCACAAAGCATAGCAAAAGAGAAGAAAAAAGTATTCCCCACAGACAGCGAATCGATGTCCAATCCGCTGTTTATGAGGATTTGTTAAGATAAAGGGACAATTATTTCTTTTTGCTGCGTAAAATCTTTAGAGCCAAGCGGGCAATTTCTTCTTCCTCCATAAATGGAAGAAATTCATCGATGGAATAACCATGGTCCACTGCTTTATATGCAAGTTCTGCAATGGCATCCTCGTCCATAAATGGTAGACATTCAGAAATGGAATCATTGCGTTCTAATAACTTGTAGGAAATTTTTGTAACGGCTTCTTCATCCAGGAAAGGAAAACACTCGCTAACGGAATCTCCCTTTTTTATAAGTCCGTCTGCTAACTGCTCAATATCGGCTTCATCCATAAATGGAAGGCATTCGCTGATATCGTCGCCGCGGTTCATGAGTTTAGTGGCCAAAGAGGCGACATCAGCCTCGTCCATATGAGGGAGAAATTCACTAACATCGTCACCACGGTCAGCTAACTCCATGGCAATATCCCGCAGGGTGTCTTCATCCATGAATGGAATGAGGGATGAGAGATTAATAAAGGAAGTGATATCAGCTTTTTCTACAATTTCCTCTGCCTGTTCTGGTTTTAATAAAGGGAGAGTATCTGCGATTTCCTGCTCCGTTATGGTACCTTCTTCCATGTACTTATCGACAGTGTTATTTAGAACAGCTTCCACCAATGGTGCTTTACCATTTAACAGGGTATCTACGGAAATGTGGAAAATTTCCGCTAACTCCGGCAGCTTTGAAATATCCGGCATGGTGTTGCCACGTTCCCAGTTGGAAACTGCCTGAAAGCTGATGTCCAGCTTATCAGCCAGTTCCATCTGGGTCATATTATTTGCTTTTCTTAAATCTGTAATTTTCTTTCCAATCTGTTTCATATCAAACATGGTAATTTTTCTCCTTTTGTGAAATTCGGAAAAAGCTTTTTCATGTTTTTATTGTAGCAGATATAGTGAAAAAGTCCATCAATTCGTGATTGAATCCACTATTTTTACGCATTCAAGTGCTGATTGAGTAATGGATTTTAAAGATTCTACAATAGTAGTGTTGTCGGTTGCATCATAATAGGACGTAAGGATTTTAGACATTTCTACAGCAGAATCCAGGGAAAGTCCTAACTGCTTAATTGCAGCTTTCGCCATTTCTTCACCTTCCAATAATTCTGCCTGTAACTCCAGCTTAGTAAAATACAGTTCCGGTATTTTATCTAAGGTTACCTTTACCAGTTCATATTCTCCCTGCTCTTTGTAGGTTTCGGCGAGAATGCGGAGGGTATCGTATTTTACATCGTCAAGTTTTGTGCTCTCGATTAAAGACTTGCAAAGGGTGATGACTTCTGCGGCACGCTCCGGTGTGCGCATGGTGTATAAGAGGTTGTTAAGCAAAATGTCATTTCCCGGAAACTTTTTTAAGCCTTCCCGCAGAATGGCTTCGCTTTTTGCAGGGTCAGTGTCACGGTATTGCCAGGATTCTTTGCAGATTTCTTCTACATGCAGTTCGATTTCCATTAAATTAAAGTCGAACAGTTCATCTGTAGATACTCCAAAGAAAGAAGCAATGGCAGGAACCAAGGTGATGTCCGGCATGGTAGTTTCGTTTTCCCATTTGCTGACCGCCTGAAAGGAAACACCAAGGTACTGGGCGAGCACCTCCTGGGAAATGTTTTTCTGTTTGCGAAGAGATTTGATTTTTTCGCCGATTTTAATATTCATAAATCCTCCTAATGTTTCTTATTTTCTATGCGTTATTGCATGTTTTTTTGTTCATAGCACTATGTTGGATTTATGATAAAACATTTTTAAAGAAAAGGGAATAACGCGGTTGGATAGAAAAATTCTAATAGGAATTGAATTAATATTCCTTCATGGTCCATCTTATAATTTTTTGTATAAATCAGTTCGGATACCTTCACAAACTCATACCCCTGTTCTTTTAAGTTGATAATCATCTGTTCCAGAGCATCCTTGGTGCATTTGGCACCGTTGTGCGTGAGGATAATGGAGCCGTTGCCAAGGTGTTTATGATTGGTGACTGTGTGGATGATGGAGTCACAGCCGTAGTCTTTCCAGTCAAGGGAATCGGGATTGGATATATTTTTCGATGGAAAAGAAACGTGGAAAAAAGAGATGGTTGTGGCGTATTAAGAAGCTTGTATATAAGTAGAAAACAGGTTGCAAAAACAGGTAAGAAACTGATATACTATAGAAAAGGAATAACAGGTATAGACTTGGAGGTAGTTGGATGATAGTTTATATGGTAGTGACACCATTGTTGATGTTCCAAGAATAATAGAAGCGAAGCGTCCACTTGATTTTGGTGGTGGATTTTATGTGACAACAAGTGAAGAACAGGCGAGAAAATGGGCAATTAAAGTAGCTTATCGTAATGCAAACAAACATAGTTATATCAACAAATACGAGTTCGATATGGAGCGTGCAAAGAAGGAAACGCAGGTTGTTTGTTTTGAGCGTGCGGATGAGGAGTGGCTTGATTTTATCTGTACAAACCGTCAAGGACTGGAAACAGGCGACTATGATATTGTGATAGGACCTGTGGCAGATGATATGGTTTACAGAGTTGTGGTAGAGTATGAAAATGGCGATATAGATAAAGAATTAGCATTAAAAAGATTGAAGACGGAACAACTTTGTGACCAGATTTTGTTTCATACAGAAAAGTCCTTAACTTATTTGAAATACACGGAAATGGAGGTAATAGAGTAAATGAATGAGCGTAGCTATGAAGCACTTCTTTATGGAATTACCGCTAATGTAGTAGCAAAAATCATGGAATCCACAGGATGGACAGAAAATGAAGCTATGGAACGGTTTACACAGTCAAAGCTGTATTCGTATCTGGAAAGGGAAGAAACGAAAGTATGGCAGTACAGCGCAGTAATGCTTGCCCAGCTTTTTGAAGGAGAACGTGCAGGCAGATTAGTTTTACCGGAGGTGTAGTTATGAGTAAGACATTGCAGTTTAAAGCATTCTGTTTTGAAGCATATCGTGCGGATAAAAAGCTGACAGGCTGGGAGACAATGCAGTTGTTTAAACAATATGGTGTGTTGGATTATCTTGGAGATTGCTATGATGTGCTTCATACAACAGGCAGACAATATATCATAGAAGATATAGACGTTTTTATTAGCGTGAGAAAAAACAGGGAATGTGTGAATGCATGATATTATTGATATAGTAAAAAAAGAAGTACTGTGTATTTAGGAGTTGTTTACTCTGTGATGCACAGTGCTTTTTCTTTGCAGACTTCTACAAACTCGCTAAAAATCAGTTTAAATCTTTGGCTATTCTCACCACAGACACCCACAAATTTCAGCGTTATGATAAAGGAGCAATGAGAGTTGTGAGAGCAACCGAAAGAAAAAT
Organism: Lachnospiraceae bacterium; assembly: GCA_045531895.1. GTDB lineage: Bacteria > Bacillota > Clostridia > Lachnospirales > Lachnospiraceae > SIG299. Next base: position 50,000 of record JAZSEW010000006.1, on the reverse strand, counting down.
ATTATAACGGAGGTACATGAATATGTGCAGAAAATTAGTGGTTACAAACAAATTAGGACTTGGAAGCAGAGAGTTAGGATGGGAAACATATTCCCTGCCCAAGGGTGAGGTTGTAGAGTTTACAAGCAGACAGTTAAAGGATGCTATCCGGACAGGTAGTGATGAAGTGTACGGCTTGAAAGTGGACGAAGAGACAGGAGAACTTGTTTTTGATACCGATGGATTCTTTACCACAAACATGATGCAGAAAGTTCACATCAATACCTTAACTCCTATTGTGGAGGATGATTGTCTGGCAAAGCTGTTTTATATCGTGATTGGAACTCATAGGGTAAAGCAGGAAACAGTGTACGATGTGATTTCATCCAGATATGAAAGAACGCGCTTTAGCGAAGAAAAGGTAAAGGCACTGCTTGAAATGGGCATTATCAGCGGTGGAGCAAAATTACAAAATGGCGAGATTGTAGTCGCTTTGATGGAAAAGGAAAAAACAGCAGAAAGAAAGGAAGCAACAGTTTAGGGAGGGGGTAACCTCTCCTTAAGTTTTATAGTAAAGAGGGAAATGTGTTATGGACAAGGATAAATCAACATCATTACTTTTAAATGTATGGGTAGAACTTGATGGGATTAGAAAATTTGTCACGGTATGCAGAAAAGGGCTTGATGCTGAAATTGAGACAGATAATGGAGAAATGAGAAGCGTGCTTGCAGTTGTAGAAAAACTGTTAGGAGAAGTAATTGCGGATATAGACGCAAATATAGTTTAGTGTTTACGTGGTGGTTGTGGTGGATATGGAGGAAATATGGCAATAATATCCTGTACGGAGCAATTAAGCGCAGAACATAGTTTTTCCAAGGTTAAGGCCGTAACAGACTCGTTGTGCTTTAATTTGTAGATTGTTCTGCGGTCGATATTGTGATGTGTAATCAAAGTGTAGGTGGTTTCGCCTTTTTCTTTTAAAGTATTCCATAGTGGCTCATAGCTTATCATAAGACAAATCCCTCCTTCACTATAATAGGTTCTGTAAAAATTATAAAACTATGCTGTAGAATTTCATATTTTGAAATTTTTCAGCACAAATACTTGAAAATTGAATCAGCGTGGTGTAAAATTACAACATACTGTAGAATTACAGCATACTGATTTAGGCAAGGTGCTAAGGAATTTGTCTTATACTTTGCTATAAGTCTAAAAAATAAAAAGGAGACATAAGAAAATGAAGAAAAGTATCAAGAGATTACTCGGAGTTGCACTTGCATTAGTAATGTGCTTAACAATGGCTCCGGCAACAACAGCAAAGGCAGATGAAGCAGTGGCTTTATCTGAGTACACCGAAAACCAGTTATTAGCAGCATTCATGGGTGAGTGGGAAGGCGTAAACAGAGGCGAGTACGCAATCTTGTCCAGAAACCACATCAAGATGTGGAATGATGAATATGATAAAACATTTATCGACATCGACTGGACTTATGAAGGCTTGGTTGAGGTAGAAACCAATAAATTAACCTGGGCAGATTGGGAAGCTTGGCTGAATGGGGAAACTAATACGTATAAGACAAAAGCATTAAAGTTTACCGGTAGCGGTTACGTAGTTTATCTTTATGTGGAGTACAGTGAGTGGGTTGGTGAAAGAGTTCTGCGTGTGCAGTACACCAATGAAACAGCTGAGATTGATGATTCTATGTACTTAATGGTTAAGAACGTTAGCGAGGATGAACAATGTTACGTAGATGAACTTTTAGAGGCATCTTTAACAGCAACTGAAACTCCGGAAGAAGAGCCAAAGGCAGAAGAACCAACTGAGGAAGAACCTATCGTAGCTGAATTTATGCTTACAGAGAGCGGTTTACACGTTACTGAACTTAATCTTGTAGTTGGTGAAAGTGAGCGTCTAGAAATCACAGGTATTGATGACTTCAATGAGGATAATTACTCCTACACATGGATTTCCACTTATCCGGAAGTTGCAAAGGTTAGTCAGGACGGTAAAGTAGTAGCAGTAGCGGCTGGTTCCGCAACAGTTACAGTATCTGTTGTTGATAATCGCGATGGCAATGTTGTTGAAGTAACACCAGTAGTAGTTACAGTATCTGCACCAGTTGAAGAACCAACACCAGTTCCAACTGAGACTCCAGCAGAAGAACCAAAGGAAGAAGAACCAAAGGAAGAAGAACCAAAGGAAGAAGAGCCAAAGGCAGAAGAACCAACCGAAACTCCAACTGTTGAGACAGAGGACAAGGAAATTGTTGAAAAAACAAAGGATGGCAGATCTGTTTACACTGGAGAGACAGTGTATATTGTAAAGAAAGGTGATTGCTTGTGGAATATTGCAAAACAATTACTTGGCAACGGTGCAAGATACAAGGAACTGTTTACAAGAAACAATGGCATCATTGAAAGGGCAAAACTTATTTTTCCAGGACAGGAAGTAATTGTTCCGGCAAAGTAAGGATTGTATAAACTTGTAATTTAATATAATATTGTACGAAAGCAGGAGCAATCATCAACAAAAATGGTGGTTGCTTCTATTTTTTATATACATAGTTTCTAGTGGCATTGTTCAATAACGTGTAAGTAGTAAAGAGTATATTTTTAATGAAAAGTAATTGGTAATATCACCGACGAAGCAGTACAGAAATATATAAGAGAGCAGACAGAAAAACGGTACCGTTTTGTAAGCGGACCAGTAACAATGATTGCGATATCGTCCTGTGGGGTGAGTAGTAGCATAGCCCTTTGGAGGGCTAATATCAAACCACCGGTACTTTGGATTACAATAAGATGTTGACAGTGAATCCGTATGATTTATAGTAAAAACAAGCAAGTTTCCAGATTGATGAAGACTTGCTTGTTTTTTGGTAATCAAAGATCGTGAGAACTTGTATTAATATTCTTTCAAAATTCCCGTCGGCTGTGGCGTTACATTTGCTTGTGGCGGACAATTGAGCCCATCTACAAACTGTCTGCCTTCATGATCCATCTGATAATTTTCAGTATAAATCAGTTCGGAAACCTTCACAAATTCATATCCCTGCTCTTTTAAACTAATAATCATTTGCTCCAGCGCGTCTTTGGTATACTTGGCACCGTTGTGCATGAGAATGATGGAACCATTACCAAGGTGCTTGTGATTGGTGACGGTATGTATAATGGAATCTACGCCGTAGTCCTTCCAGTCGAGGGAGTCAACATCCCACTGGATCACATGGTATCCAAGCTCATTGGCAGCCTGAATTACAGTATCATCATAATCACCAAAAGGAGGGCGGAACACGGTCATTTCAAGACCGGTTAGTTCTTTGACTTTGTCGTGAACAATCTGGATTTCTTCTTTGCATTGTTCTTTGGAAAGTGTAGACATCTGTTTGTGGTTTTCACTGTGATTGCCGATTTCATGCCCTTTGGCAAGAATAGTTTTTACGTCATCGGGATATTTGGAAATCCAGCCGCCGGTGAAGAAGAAAGTAGCAGTAATATTTTGGCGTTCCAAAATATCGAGGAGAGTTGAGGTATCTTCGTTGCCCCATGCTCCATCAAACGTGAGTGCAATCTGTTTCTTGTCTGTTTTTACGCAGTAAATTGGCAGTTCTTTTTCACGGAAAAGCTGGGTGGCATTGACATAAATTGCATTGCTGCTTAGAGCCTCATTTACAGCACCATCAGTGACTTTATCGGTAATAATAGCGGTAAGGAGTAAAGTGGCAACTACGGCAAGCCCGGATTTGATGAATTTCGGGAGGCTATTACGAATGGATTTGTCTGTGAAATATGTACGAAAAATGTCTTTCATAAAGAGTTCCTTGTACTATAAGTTAGTAATAATGTATGTTTTAGAAAAGAAATTCATGTATGAAAAAAGTATGATAAATTAGACATAAGAAGAATTTATGAAAGGCTTTGGACAAGTGTAATATATATGTTATACTGGGTTTAAAGAAATATATTCAGAAAGGAGTGAAACATATGGAATACTCAAAACAGGATTGGAATTTGTTTAAAAGCAAAATTGCCGGTTGGCAGGAAAATTATATGGAAAAACTGAATAAAGAATACATGGAAATTATATCAGGAAATGAAAGCGCGTCTGATAAGTTCTGGAAATTGTAAGAGAGGATAAAAAGGGATAGGAAACGTAAAGGAGTTATAATTAACCTACAGAAAAGTGACATGGCTTTTGATTTGGTTGCGTTGCTTCATGATGGTGCAATAGAAATGGAGGATTTAAAAGAATTTAGTGAAGAAGTAAGAGAAATGGTGAAAAGATTTATGTAGAATATACCATTTACTTCATATGAAATATGCGATATAATTATATCAAAGAAATGATATGGAGGTGGCAACGTTGATTATAAAAGCTTCGGCATCTTTAAGAAATGAATACGGTGTAATTTCGGATATGGCAAAAAACACCAAGGAGCCTATTTATATTACGAAGAATGGTGAGGGTGATTTGGTAGTAATGAATATTGATGCTTTTGAAAGAAGAGAGCAGATACTGGAACTTCGTGCAAAGGTCTTACAGGCAGAGCAGGAGCGTATCGAAGGGGCAGAAACACTTAGTATTTCAGAAGCAAGAAAGCGGTTAAGGGAAAGAATTAATGCCATATAGGGTTGAAATCCTTCCGATTGCCTGGGAAGGTTTAAAACAGATTGAAGATTACTATTTTATTCAATTTGATGTGGATACTGTATTAAAAGTGAGTGACAATATTTTAAATGCAGTGGAACGTTTGGAATTATTTCCGGAATCGGGTTCTTTGACAACGGATAAATGGTTGAATGAAATGGGATACCGCATGATTATCTGCGAAAAACACGTTGCGATATATAAGAAAATTGCTGAAGTGGTTTATGTATATCATATTGCTGATACAAAGACAGAGTACACAAAACTGTTTTATTAGAGAATAATGTTGAAATAAAGAGAGTCATTTATATGCAAATCATGAAAAAGCATATGAAAGGCTCTTTCTTTATGTGTTCATATCTACCATTACCCGCGGAAAAATTATTTTATGAACATTTTAATAAAATATTAGGCTCTTTTAAAGGACTGTGATATAATAGAAAACAAAGAAACTTTATTTCATACAAGAGAGGAGACTTGTCATGCCGCCAATGGGAGGAGGTCCGATGGGCCGGGGATATTTAACAGAAGAAGAAAAGGCCAATCGGCCGAAGGTTACATTACCTTTATTAAAGCGTATTTTTTCTTACTTGACACCGTACTGGAAGCAGTTAGTCATAGTACTGGTCTGCATTATTGCTTCTTCGGTGTTGGGGCTTTTGCCGTCGGTATTAACGGGACGTATTATTGATGAAGGTCTGATTGGACAAAATCTAAAGATGCTTATTATTTTGATTGTGGCATCTTTAGGGGTATCTCTGGGCTCTAATTTAATTGGGGTGGCAGAGAGCTACTTAAACAACTGGATTGCCCAGCATCTTACCTTTGATTTACGTAACAAAATGTATGGGCATTTGCAGAAGATGTCCCAGGGATTTTTTACCTCCAACAACCAGGGGGATATTATCACCCGCATGACCAGTGATATTTCCGGTGTGGAGCGTGTGGTTACCAGTACCTTTACTTCCATTCTTTCCAATTCCATTACCCTGATTTGTGCTGTGGTTATCATGTATCGGGAAAACTGGATTCTGGCTACGGTGGGAGTGCTTATTATTCCGCTGTTTACCATTCCAACCCGATGGGCAGGCAAGACCCGCTGGACATTAACCCGGGAGGCGCAGGAGTGTAATGACGAAATCAATGGTATCTTAAACGAGACATTATCTGTCAGCGGCCAGCTGTTGGTAAAGCTGTTTGGCAAAGAAGAGCATGAGTACAATCGTTATAAAACAGCCAATGCTCAGATGATAAATTTACATATTAAAGAAAGCATGGCGGGTCGTTGGTTCCGGGTTGTAATCAACACATTTTCCAGTGTAGGACCAATGCTTTTATATCTGGTGGGTGGCATACTGATTATGCAGTATGATTCCACACTTTCTGTTGGTGATATTTCTGTATTGGTGGCGTTGCTTGGCAGAATGTATGGACCGGTAAACTCTTTGCTTAACATTCAGGTAGAGTGGATTCGTTCCATGGCGCTGTTTACCCGTATTTTCGAATACTTTGATATGCCGGTGGAAATTAAAAACGCACCGGATGCCATTGTGCCGGCAAGTGCCGAGGGTAATGTGGAATTCAAGCACGTAGAGTTTTCCTATAATCCGGAGCGCAAGATTTTAAATGATGTCAGTTTTGAGTTAAAGAGTGGCAACAGCATCGCCATTGTAGGTCCGTCCGGTTCCGGCAAGAGTACCATCATCAACCTGATTCCGCGACTGTATGATGTGTGTGGCGGTGAGGTAACCTTTGACGGCGTGGATGTCCGCAAGCTGGATTTAAACTTTTTGCGAGACAAAATCGGTATTGTCAGTCAGGAAACCTACCTGTTTAACGGTACCATCCGGGATAACCTTTTGTATGCAAAACCGGATGCCACGGAGGAAGAACTAATTGAAGCCTGCAAAAAGGCTAATATTTATGATTTTGTGGAAAAGCAGGAGCTGGGTCTTGACACCATGGTGGGTAACCGTGGTTTAAAGCTTTCCGGTGGTGAAAAACAGCGTATTTCCATCGCCAGAATTCTGTTAAAGAATCCGGTGCTGTTTATCTTTGATGAAGCAACCTCTGCTCTTGACTCCATTTCTGAGAGTAAGATTCAGGAGGCGATTGACCCGATTATCCACTCCAGAACCAGTATTTTAATTGCACACCGGCTGTCCACCATCCTGGCGGCAGATGAAATTCTGGTTGTCAAGGACGGAGCCATTGTGGAACGGGGCACACATGCGGAACTGGTAGACGACGGCGGTATTTATACCGAACTTTACGAAACTCAGTTTGGTAAAGCACTGGTGCAGGGAGAAGAATCGTGATATAATAGAAAATAGAAATGGAATCTGGGAGAATCAAGTGACAAGGATTCTCCCAGTAATTTTATGGAGAGAATATAAGATGGATAAAATAAGGGAACAATTTGAACAGTTATATCAGGTGGACGTGGTTTTGCCGGAGCGCATAGAAAAGGAGTATGAGGTACTGTCCTGCCTGAAACATGCGGAACAGAAGCAGGTTTATATGCTTCGGCAGAAACAGACAGAGAAAAAGGCAGTGTTGAAGTGTGGATTTGGCATGTACCGGGAAATTCTGAGAGAAGAAGCAAAACGCCTGGTGCAGATGGGCGGAACCGGTTTTCCTGAATTGCTGGTTTGGGAGGAATCGGAGGTGGAATGCTTTCTTGTACGGGAGTATGTAGAAGGAGATACACTGCAGGAACTGATGGAGAAGGAACTTCCGCTGACCGGACCGGAGGCTGTAGAGGCTGCAATACAGGTCTGTGGATTACTCAACCGTTTGCATCAGCAGAATCCGCCGGTTATTTACCGGGATGTAAAGCCTCAGAATGTGGTGAGGACGTTACAGGGCACATATGTACTGATTGATTTGGACACGGCAAGAGCCTATAAAGATGGCGTAGGAGAAGATACGGTGTTTATGGGCACCAGAGGTCTTGCATCACCGGAACAGTTTGGGTATCAGCAGACGGATGCGCGGACAGATGTGTATGGCGTAGGAATGTTGCTTTGCTATCTTTTAACCGGAGGATATGTAAAGGATAAACATTTTGCTGTGCTGCCAAGAGAGTTAAAAAAAGTCATTATAAAATGCACGGAGTTTAGTCCCAAGGACCGTTATTCTTCCGTGAAAGAAGTGGAGCGGGCATTGCTAAGGTTTCAGAAAAAAACGGAGCGACGAAATGTTCTACAGAAACACCAAAGAATGCTGTATAAAATGATGGCACTTGCGGTGGCGCTGGGAGCTGCTTTGGGAGGACTGCTATGGTATGGTATGAAGCTTAAGGAAGAAGAAAATACCGTAAAATTTGCCAATCCTAAGATAGAGGAGGCAGTCCGGCACATGTTGTTGAAAACGGACGGCAGTGCCATAACCAAGGAGGATTTAGAGAGTATTTACACACTGGTTATTTGTGGAGAAAGGGTGTTTTCCAGCTGGATAGAGAAGGAAGAATATCTGGCATTTAACTGGTTTGTCACAAATAACTGGATGCAGCCGGAGGAGCCCTTTGAATGGTCGGATTTAGAGCTATTTACGAATATCAATACGTTGGTAATTGAATATCAGAATGTGACGGAGATACCGGATTTATCTCATCTGCCACTTGTTCGTGTGGACTTGTCTAATAATTCATTAACGGACGTTTCCGGTCTTTCGGGTTGTACACAGATTAAGACACTGCAATTGAAAAACAATCCAATCAGTGATATTTCCGCATTGCAGGGGTTAGAACAGCTGGAAATGCTGGATGTCAGCTTTACACAGGTGTCGGATTTATCACCGGTGGTATCTGACAAACTAAAGGAACTGTATCTGGAATATAGCGAGATTGCAGACTTTGGTGTATTGGAGGAATGTCCGTCCATAGAGAATATACGTGTCAGTAATGCTTCAAAAGAAGAAATAGAGCAATTGCTGCGCATTAAAAATCTGCGGAACTTTTCGGTGTATGAGGGGGAAGTGGATTCTCTTGAGATGTTTCAGTCTGTACCGGGACTACGTGGACTGGAATTGGCGGGATGTTCTAACCTGACCAGTCTGGAAGGAATTGAAAACTTTCCGGAGCTTACCTTTTTAGGACTGGCAGGGACCGGAATTGAAAGTTTTCCGGAGCATTTTTACCATGACAAATTAGAGGTTTTGGAAGTAACAGGTACCAAAATTAAAGATTTTAAGGCACTGCTGCGATGCCCGAACCTGCGGAATTTATATGTGAGCGAAGAGATAGAGAGTACTGCATCTATGCAGTTGGAGAACAGCAACATTACGGTAGAAGGAATAAAATAAGAAAAAATGTCGAAAAGTCTGCAAACTGCGTACCAATTAGCAAAAATAATTTGCTATACTGTTCACAAGAGTTAAACACTTATGAGAAGAGCATGGTAGCGGAGGCATAGAGGTGCAGCATGAAAGAGAATAATTATGAGATTCAATCCACATCGGAACTGTTTCAGATGATACAGCAATCACCGGAGCATTTTGCGAAAGGGATGCAAAATGGTGTGGATTTTAATGGTCCGTTAACTGTTCCACAATATCTGGAACAACTGTTGGAAAAATATCATATGAGCATTTCAGAACTGATTACAAAGACATTGCTTAGTAAATCTTTTGTATATCAGATTTTTTCAGGAGAACGAAATCCGGGCAGAGATATTTTGCTCCGGATTGCCTTTGCCATGCACTTATCCGTAGATGAAACCCAACACTTATTTCTGGTAGGCCAGAAGGGTGCGCTTTATCCAAAGGTAAGGCGGGATGCGGCATTAATCTGCTGTCTGGAACAGCGGCTTTCCTTGGATGAAACGGAAAATTTTTTAAAGTCCATTGAGGAAAAGGGACTTTTATAGAATAACGTGAAACGAGGTGAAGCAGTATGATTCAATGGAAAAACCGAGGCTTATGTGAAAATTGTTTACAGGAATGTGAGGCGGAGCTTTGTCCGCATTGTGGAAAGGCAAGTACTCTGACCGATTCTCCGGCAGGCTGCCTGCCATCAAAAACAATCCTTAGTGAACGTTATATTATTGGAAAAGTATTAGGCCGAGGCGGATTTGGAATTACCTATCTGGCATTTGATATGGCAGAAGAGCGCAGAGTTGCTATCAAAGAATATCTGCCGGATTCTCTTGCGTTCCGTCAGCCGGGGGATACCCAGGTACATACTTATACCAATGAGGGACAGGAAGATAGTTTCCGCACCGGTTCGGAAAAGTTTTATACAGAGGCCCAGACTATGGCACGCTTCAATGGGCATCCGAACATTGTGAACGTGCAACGGTTTTTCTATGAAAATCAGACGGCGTACTATGTCATGGAGTATCTGGATGGTATCGATTTAAAAAAGTACATAGATGCTCATGGGAAAAAATTATCTTTTGAAGAAACATTAAAGTTATTGCTTCCGGTGATGGATGCCATGATGCTGGTACATTCCATGAATATTCTGCATCGTGATATTTCACCGGATAATATTTTTATTTTGAAGGATGGTACAGTTAAGCTTTTGGATTTTGGTTCGGCCAGACAGGTGTTGTCTGAACAATCCAAGAGCTTATCTGTTATTTTAAAAGTGGGTTTTGCGCCGATTGAGCAGTATCAGTCTCATGGAAAACAGGGACCATGGACAGATATTTATGCCCTGGCGGCTACCATGTATTACTGTCTTACCGGAGTGGTTCCGGTGGCAGCCATGGACCGTGTAGAAAATGACCCACTGAAGAATATCAGTGAGCTCTGTCCGGAGATAGGACGGAAGGCTGACAAGATATTTGCGAAAGCTCTGGCAGTTCGTGCAGTAAACCGTTATCAAAGTGTAAATCAGTTCCGTGCTGATTTGCTGGCACTGGATAGCAGCAAGACTATTATGCCGGCTCTTGCGGAAAATATGGTTGCTCCGGCAGTGCAGAAAAAGGCAGTTACATGGAACAAAAAGACGATTACGGCTATTGCTGCTGCGTGTCTTCTTCTGTTGTGTGGCACCGGAATTGCATTTGCGGCGGCAAACTTAAACAAAGCTAAACAGACCGATTATTTAATCGAGGAAACATCAAAACTGACACCGACGGAGGAACCAACATCAACGCCGACAGTAACCGTAACGCTAAGCGTGGCGCCGACAGCTACGGTAACTCCGGTACCAACACCAACGGTTGAACCAACAGTGACCATAGCTTTGCAGGAGACATTGACTCCAACATCAAGCCCGGAACCAACGGCAACAGTTACACCGAGCCCAAGTCCGGAGCCAACGGCGACGCCAACCCCTACACCTGAACCAACGACTACGCCTGAACCGACGGCAACGTCAACACCGAAACCGACGTCAACGCCGAAGCCAACAGCAACGCCAAAGCCGACACCAAAACCAACGGCAACACCAAAGCCAACGGCTACTCCAACACCGGCTCCGACTCTGGATGATGTGAGGTTAGTACCTTCTACGAGAAAGCTGGAATTGGGAGAAGGTTCACAGACGGTGTATATTGTAGAAGATAGAAATGGTTATGAAGATGACTTTTCTTTGTCTTTCTATGTGGAAGATATTACGATAGCGGATGCTAAGTGGGATACCAAGGGTGAGGGGCATGCTTTAATTATCACCCCGAAAAAGAGCGGGGAGACATCCGTACGGGTATTTGTATTAGGCACATCCAATGTGTATATAGATATTACTGTTGTTTGTGCAGTGCCAACAGCAACACCGATACCAACGGCAACTCCTACAGAAACTCCTTGGATAGCGACTGCGACTCCATGGCCAACCTACGAGCCTGGTCCAACCTATGCACCGGTGCCAACTTCAGCACCAACGCAGGCTCCAACTCCGGTACCGACACCTGTTCCTACGATAGCACCGACATCAATACCGATTATCACAAATCCGCCGGTACCGACAGCAATGCCAACAACAATTATTACAAATCCGCCAGTGCCAACAGCAATGCCGACACCAATATGGGGTGAAGGTGGCATAAGCGGTTCCGATAGTATTTTAGATCAGGAGAATCAGGATAGCATTGATGATGAGTTTGAGAATATTGGTAATATAATTCCTGGGGCTGGAGATTGGACTGAAGATTTTGACTGGTAGATATAGGTACTAAACAGAATTGTATAACCGAAGCTTTTAATCATTTGAAATGAGGTGGCATGATATGATCCAATGGAAAGATAAATGGCTGTGTGAAAACTGTCTGCAGGAATGTGAAGCAGAGGTTTGCAGATATTGTGGAAATCAAAGTACCATGGCGGATTCACCGGCAGGTTGTCTGGCACCAAAAACTATACTGGGAAACCGTTACATTATTGGAAGAGTACTGGGACGCGGAGGATTTGGAATTACTTATCTGGCGTTTGATATGGCAGAAGAACGCAGAGTTGCAATAAAAGAATATCTGCCGGATTCTCTTGCCTTCCGACAACCGGGAGAAACCCAGGTACATACCTATACCAATAAAGAACAGGAAGACAGCTTCCGGAATGGTGCGGAGAAGTTTTATACAGAGGCCCAGACAATGGCCCAGTTTAACGGTCATCCAAACATTGTAAATGTGTATCGCTTTTTCTATGAGAACCAAACAGCATATTATGTGATGGAATATCTGGAAGGTATTGATTTAAAGCAGTATATACAAAACCACGGCAATAAGCTTTCACTGGAAGAAACCCTGAGATTGATGCTTCCGGTAATGAATGCCATGATGCTGGTACATTCCATGAATATCCTGCACCGGGATATTTCTACTGACAATATTTTTGTGCTGAAGGATGGAACGGTTAAATTACTGGATTTTGGTTCTGCACGTCAGGTGTTCGCGGAACAATCCAAGAGCTTATCTGTTATTTTGAAAGTAGGATTTGCGCCGATTGAACAATATCAATCCCATGGAAAACAGGGACCATGGACAGATATATATGCTCTTGCGGCTACCATGTATTACTGTCTTACCGGAGTGGTACCGGTGGCGGCCATGGACCGTGTGGAAAGTGACCCGCTAAAAAATATCAGTGAATTATGTCCGGAAATCGGTAAAAAAGCAGATAAAGTGTTTGCGAAAGCAATGGCAGTCCGTGCGGTAAACCGATATCAGACAGTTGCTCAGTTTAAAGAAGATTTATTGGCTTTGGACAGCAGTAAAACCGTGATGTTTACATCAGCAACACAAGAAGCGGCAGTGCCAATGATGAAAGAAAAGAAGCCGTTTTCGTTTAATAAAAAGAAAATTGGAATTATTGCTGCGGCCTGCCTGCTCTTGCTTTGCGGTGCCGGCATTGCAATTGCGGCTGTAGGACTAAACAAGAATAAACCGACCGGGAATAATAGCACTTTTTATAACGATAATTCAACGTCAGGTTATTATGATGATGACATAACCAAAGTAACCTCGACGCCAAGCCCGGAACCAACAGCAACGCCGATACCGGAACCAACGGAAGCACCGATGCCGGAGGCAACAGCAACGCCGACACCAACTATGAGTGATGGTAAGATTCTCAACATTTATTGCTGGAACGATGAGTTCCAGAGAAGAGTAGCGGATCATTATCCGGGTTATGAAAAGGTTAACAGTGCTACCGGCAAGATTGGCGATGTAACTGTTAAGTGGAACATTACAGTAAACGATGGTAATGCATACCAGAATAATCTGGACAAGACTTTGTTGAAACAGGAGTATGCAACAGCAGACGACAAGATAGACATCTTCCTTGTCGATGCTGACTACGTGTTTAAGTATGTAAACTCCGAATACTCGTTACCTGTTACAGACCTCGGTATTACAGCAGCTGATATCGCTGACCAGTACGAGTATACTCAGGATATCGCTACCGATTCTGAAGGTGTATTAAAAGGTCTCACATGGCAGGGATGTCCGGGTCTCCTTTTCTATAACAGAGAAGCTGCCAGGAAAATTTTAGGTTCTGACAATCCTGCAACTGTTCAGAAAGCTGTCAGGGATTGGGATACATTTATAGCAACAGCGAAAACTGCCAAGGCGGCCGGCTATCAGATGGTCTCTTCCGTCTTTGATACCTATCGCACATATTCCAACAACGTATCCACCCCATGGGTAGTTGATGGAAAAATTCAAATTGATGCTAATCTTAAAAAGTGGGTAACAGATTCCAAGAAGCTTGTTGATGCCGGTCTGGCAGGTACCTGTTCCCTGTGGAGCAACGAATGGAGTGCAGGCTTTTATCCGGAAGGTAAGGTGTTCTGTTACTTTGGACCGGCTTGGTTAGTAAACTTCTCCATGGCAGCTTCCGATAAAGGTTCTATCGCTAATCTTGGCGGTTGGGGCGCAACCGAAGGTCCTCAGGGCTTCTTCTGGGGCGGCACCTGGATTTGTGCAGCAACAGGTACTGATAATACAGAACTGATCAAGGATATTATGTTAAAGCTTACAACAGATGCCGAAATCATGAAAAGCATTGTAATTAAGGATGACGATTTTGTAAACAACAAGGCAGTTATAGAAGAAATGGCCTATAGCAATTACACAAGTGCAGTACTCGGTGGTCAGAATCCTCTTGGCCTATACAGCAACGGTATAGCAGATCTTGACATAAGCAACCTTTCGGCTTATGACCAGACCTGTAACGAAGAGTTCCAGAGTGCTATGAAGAGCTATTTCGACGGAGCTGTTTCTTATGAAGAAGCATTAGAACTGTTCTATAAGGCTGTTATCAAAAAGCATCCGGAATTGAGCAGATGATTCCAATATATAGTGAAGTTAAGTTTATTAACTGACACTGATATCTATGAAGCATTTTATGTAAACACCGAAATGGAATAAGGGGACAAGCCTATGAATATGCAAATGTGTAATAACGGACATTTTTATGATGCGGATGTGCATGCAGAGTGTCCTGCCTGCAACCGTCAGGTGGAAGAAAATATGTTTCCGAGAACTGGAATTGTAACAGACTTTCCATCCACAGGAAGTTATATGGCAAAACAAATAGTGCCGCAGGAGAACAGCTATCCCAAAACCACGGCAGTAAGCAACGCATCACAGGAATATCCGAAGACATCACCGGTAGGTGGCATGTCAACTGAGTTTCCGAAGACGGCACCGGTGGAAGCAACGGGAAGCATACCGAAAACTGCACCGGTTGGCGGCGTGAGACAAACACCATCCTTTACAGGATGGAACCCTATCCTTGGCTGGCTGGTCTGCATACAGGGCGGAAAGCAGGGTAAGGATTTCCGGCTTACCCAGGAAACCAACTACATCGGGCGTGCTGCCAGTAACGATATCTGCCTTGATTTTGATGAGGCAATTTCCAGAGACACAACGATTACCATTACCTATGTAAAGCAAAGTCGTGTGTTCCGGCTGAATTCGGAGCAAAGTCGGAATCCTGTACTGGTAAACGGGGTTCCGGTGATGACGGAACTGTATCTTCGCGACAAGGATGTAATTTCCGTCGGTAGTACACAACTGAAACTGGTTTGTTTTTGTGATGCCTCCTTTGTATGGGAGAACTGAAAGGAGCGGGTAGTGTGCAGTTGCTGAAAACAAGAAAAATCACGACAGAACCGGTTCAGGGACGAGTGAATACAGGGACTTTACGATTAGAGCTGGGAGTTGCCCAGACCATTGGGAAACGGCAGGAACAACAGGATGGATTTCTGGTCCGGGCATTTTTGGAAAATAACTGCCTGCTTACAGCAGTAGCGGATGGTATGGGAGGCTTAAGCAGTGGTGGTGTGGCTGCAAAAATGGCTCTGGATACGATAGTTTTTGAACTGGAACAAAAGCTTGCTTCGGATCTGGACTCCGGTCAGTTACCGGAACTTCTGGTACATGCGGTGGAAACTGCCGGGAAGAAGCTGGCCGGCTGGTGCGCAAAGCAACAGGTGACGGCAGGTACGACACTGGCCATGATACTAATATCTCAGGAAATCTTGTATTTTTGCTCTGTAGGTGACAGTAGAATTTATTTGTGCCGGGAGGACGAGGTGTTCCAAATCAATGAAGATCATTCACTGGAAAACTATCTGCTTCGTTGTGAATTAAAGCAGGAAGAAGTTCCGGCTTTAAGCGGTTCTATCTACAGCTATCTTGGACAGGAACCGATGGCGGAGATTGATTTTTCCAGAAAAGGTTTTCCGTTGTTGCCCGGAGATGTGCTTTTGCTATGCAGCGATGGTTTTTATCAGGCAGTATCGGAGACAGAGATTCTGGCAAACTTATCGGCCGGAAATGTGCAGAAACAGACAGAAAGCCTGTTAAAACAGGTGCTAAAGAAAAAAATAGAACAGCAGGACAATGCAACGCTGCTTATGGTGCGTTGTAAAGAATGCTAATGGAAAACAAGGAGGATTATTATGAAAAAATTAAATTGGAACAGACTGCTTCGCATGGTGCTTGTGTTGACACTGTGTATCGCAGCTCTTGGGGCTGTGGCACCTAGAACCGCAGTGGCAGATAACGGAAAAGTAACAACGGCAAGAGAGGCAGCAGATGGTGTGGTTTTGGTGGCGTCTGAATCGGAAAGTACGTTTTCCTATGGTACAGGTTTTGCCATCGGTAAGCCAGGAGAACCGGTGCGCTGGATTGTTACAAATTATCATGTGGTAGATAATGCAGCAGAAGAGAATGGAAGCATTGTGGTTTATTTTTCTGCGGCTGCTAATAATTACATGGTAGCAGAACTTTACTGGTACAGTGCAGAAAAGGATATTGCGGTGCTTCGTCTGCCGGAGGAAACTACCATGCGTACCGCGCTGGTGCTCTGCCCGATGAGAGACGTTGATATGGACGATACCTTTACGGCTCTTGGATATCCAAGCATTGCCATTGAAGGAAATGACTATGTAAAGTTTGATAAGGACGATATTGTAGTAACTCGTGGTGTCATTTCCAAATCCACCCGTGTAGGCAGTCAGGACGTATATTTAATTGATATTGCCATCAGCAGCGGTAACTCCGGTGGTCCGCTGGTAAACTCCAAGGGTGAGGTTGTGGGTATTAACACCTTCCGCTATTCCGATTCTGAAGACCAGGCAAATTATGCACTGGCCATTGATGAACTGATTTACAGCGTGAACCGGAATGTCATTCCGATGACACTTTCTACCGAACTGGAAGCAGAAGCCTCCAACATGATGGTAATTATCATTTGCGCTGTAGTGATTGTGGTAGTTATTGCGGTGATTTTGATTGTTGTGTTAAGCGGAAAGAAAAAGAAGAATCCGACAGCATCAAAAATGTCAAAAGCAACCGGTCAGGCAGAATTTGTACTGATTGGTATGGGTGGTGCCATGAATAAGAGAGAAATTGTAATTCCGGCGACAGGACTTACCATTGGACGTGACAGCAGCAGATGTACACTGGTTTACTCCATGGGGGAACCGGGCATCAGTGGTTTACATTGTACGGTAACTGTATCCGGCGGTATGGTGCTTGTAAAAGACGAAGGCTCCAGTTATGGCACGTTCTATAATAATCAGAAGATGGCACCGGGAGCAGTGCAACCGGTTCAGAACGGCGAGCGCTTCTATCTGGCAGAGCCAAAGAACACCTTCCTTGTTACCATGAGAAATAAATAAGAGGAAAAAATTATGAAAACACAAACGTATCACTATACCTGTATCGGCGGCAGAAATTACAATCAGGACAGCCTCTGGTACAGCGAGGACATAAACCATGGTCTCTGGATAGTGGCGGACGGACTGGGAGGCCATCATCACAGCGAGATGGCCTCCTCGCTTATTATCCGAACTGTGGAGGAAGCATGGAAGCAGAATCAGGAAATAGATATGGGAACACTTTTAATTCAGTGTCATGAAAAAATACTGCAGATGCAGAAGGAGCATCCGGAGGCAGAAAATGCGGCATCAACAGTGGTACTTCTACGGCGGCTCGGTGAGGAAATGGCGGTAGCCCATGCAGGCGATTCCAGATTATATTATTTTAGAAACAATCATTTTTTATTTAGGACAAAGGATCACTCCATTGCGCAGATGAATGTGACCTTAGGAGAAATTACAGAAAAGGAACAGCGTACTTCTCCGGACAGAAATAAGCTCTATAATGTACTTGGCGGAGATAAAACACCAAAGCCGGAGGTGCGGGAACCGTTTACCGCCCAACCGGGAGATGCATTTCTGCTCTGCACCGATGGGTTCTGGGAATACCTTTCCGAAACGGAGATGCTGGTGGATTTACTAAAGGCACCGTCTGCAAAAGCATGGGCGGAACATATGCTAGTGCGGATTAAGAAACGGCAGCCGGAGGGTAATGATAATTACTCGCTGATTTGCGGGATGGTGGTGTAGGTGTATGAACAGATACAAGGGGGGATTATAATGTTTTGTAAACATTGTGGTAAAGAACTGGAAGATGACAGCAGATTTTGTCCGTATTGCGGAAAAGAAGTTACATTAAGTAAAGTGGCAGGGGACAAAGGGATGATATCTGTCCAAGAGGAGCAAGGTGCAGGTGGCCAGGAAAAAAGCGGCATTGGATGGCGGAAAGCAGTCATTGCCATATGTGTTGTAATTGGACTACTGGCCCTTGGTATCGGTATTTTTGCGCTGGCAGATTATGCAAAACAAAATAAGAAGACAGGATATGATGAATGGACAGCAATGCAAACTTCGGGACCTACTAATACCCCAACAACAATGTGGACAATAACACCAACAGTGATACCAACACTGGAACCAACGTCGGAGCCAACAGCAATACCAACGCCGGAAGCGACGGCAGAGCCAACGCCGACACCAACGACAACGCCGGTACCGGAAGATACTTTGGCAGGCACTTACGAAATTACAGTATGGGTACCGGAAAAGATAATAGAGTTGACGAAAAAGCAGATAGAAAGATTCTGTAAGGAAAATCCAGAAATTGAAATAGAAGTAATGATAAAGGCGGTTTCGGAATCAGATTCTGCCAAGCAGATGTTGAATGATGTGGCAGGAGGAGCAGATTTGTTTTGCTTTACTCAGGAACAGCTGGCGTCTCTTGTTTTGGCAGAGGTGTTAAGTGTTCCTGATGAACGGACGAAGAGTATTATCAGAATTGGGAATGATGGAGGTTCTGTTCGGGCGGCCACTGTAGGTCAGGAGCTGTATTGCTATCCGTTGACGTCTCACAATGGCTATTTTATGTATTATGATAAAAGTGTAGTAAAGGATACTCATATTGACAGCTTGGAAGATATTATTGCGGATTGTGAAAACGCGGGAAGAAAGTTCTCCATGGAGTTGGAAAACGGTTGGTATAATGTGGCGTTTCTGTTTGCAACCGGCTGTGTTTCAGAATGGACTGTAGATAAAACAACAGGAGCTGTGACAGTATTAGATACCTTTAACTCTGAGCAGGGGTTGGCTGCATTAAAGGGCATGCAAACGTTGATGAAGTCTTTAGCATACAAGAATTCCTGTTACAGCAGTGATTTTGAAGGAAAGAATTCTTCGGCGGTAGTAGTTACCGGCGCATGGGAAAGTGATGCCATCAAGCAGATTCTCGGTGATAATTATGGTGTGGCAGACCTTCCGTCCTTTACTGTGGATGGTACGGAATATCATATGAGTTCCTTCTCAGGTAATAAATTATTGGGAGTAAAGCAACAGGAGGATACTGAGAAAGAAACGGTATTACATATGCTGGCACTATATTTATCCGGTGAGACCTGTCAGATGGAGCGTCTGGAGGTGAACCAGTCGGCCTGGGTTCCTTGCAATATATCTGCGCAGGCGAATAAAACAGTCAAGAAGGAACCGACATTGGCTGCGTTGACCGAACAGAATCACTATGCCGTTCCGCAGGGAAATATTCAAGGTATGTGGTGGGAGTTTTCCAGAGAGTTAGCGGTGGCAACAAAGAATGCAACCTCAGACAGGGAACTGGCGGCAGCACTTCAATGCTATGATTATAGTATGCGTGATGCATATAGTGTAATTTCAGAGTCAATGCCGGAACCGACGGAAAGTCCGAAGGCAACGGCAACACCGAAACCTACCGAAAAACCGAAGTCGACAGCAACACCAACGCCTACCGAAAAGCCGAAATCAACAGTAACGCCAAAGCCTACCGAAAAACCAAAACCAACTGCCACACCGAAACCGGCAGCAGGTACATATACAAAGAAGTCTGTACTGACAGGTAAAACCATCTCTGCTGATGCGGGTACCGGTACGGTAGTGTACATGGAGGAAGGAAGAGCGGATGAATCAGTGCTTGTACCTGATTTTGAAGCATGGAATGAAGGAAAATTTACCGGAAAATCGGAGAGCAGAACTACATATATGAGCTTTCAAAGAAAAGCAGGAAAAACTCCCGGCTTAGATGTGGCAGAAGCCTATATCAAGCTGTTGAAGGATGAGTATGGATTTTCTGTAAAACAGACGGTAGATCAGGGGCCTGACTGGATTGGTAAATTTGAATACATATGGGAATGTACAAAGAATGGATTTACTATGGAGGTTTCTCTGTTTGGTCTGACCGAGATGCCGGAATACTTCACATTCGAGTGTACGAAAGACTTCCTGTTTGTAGATTCAGGTGAACGTTTGTCCGGAAATAACGAAAAAGTAGATGTCAGTGGTATGAATGCGAAAGGAACACCAAAGACCTATTCGGTTACAACAACATGTGCGGTAATGGACGGATTTGCAGCAATTAATACTTCAACCTGGATAGACAATCATTTGATGGGGTTTGTCTTAAGTCCGGATTATGAAAAAGGAAAGATATTGGATCAAAGTGAGTTTGAAAAATACAATATGTTGACAGCCTATAAGTGTTATGCCGAGTTTATCTATGCTTCCGGAGATAAAGGCTTCATCTCTACGCATGAAGATTTTGAAGATCAAATAGAAGATATCAAGGTGGAAATCCTTGACACAAAGAACGGCTATCCGGCAGTTTACTTTTACGCGCAGATAGTAGACGATGCATACACCAGATACTACATTGAGGGAATACTTGCTCCGGGTGAGGACGATATCATGCCGTCCACTTCTTCCGGTGGGGATGCTTCCGGTGGTGTTTCCTCCGACGGAGGTTATATCGGAAGTGTACCATCTGTTGGAACTACAAAATGTACATATTGCGAGTATGGATATGTGGATTGTATGGCATGCAACGGAAATGGTTCTTATACGTGTAAAGTGTGTAAAGGAGTCGGTTCCGTCAGTCATTACGGTTATACTTCAGACTGTAGTTGCACAAATGGCATACAGTACTGCACCAATCCTTACTGTAACGGTGGAAAAAAGAAGTGCAATATCTGTGGAGGCAGAGGATACCGGTAAAGCAATGCTAGGGAGATTACTGAGGAGATGTTGAATAAAAAAGAGAGAATAAAACTATGTCTGACAAGCCTTGGACTATTACTGCTTCCGGTAGTAGTATTGCTGCTAAAGGTGTTGTCTGATGTCAGCTATATCCGGTCAAGGATAATTGGTTTTGAACCTTATGTAATAAGTCTGTATGGCGGCATCCTGTTGGTGTTTGCTGGAATGATTCTTTTGTTTACTCTTCTTATAGGGTGCCTGTACCCAAGAGGAACTAAAGCGTTGCTTAGCCAAAAGCAAAAGAGGGACTTCCTTCTGAGAAAGCACATGGAGTCAGTGCCTTTGTGCCATTGCTTTTAACTGGACTATCTGGCGCAGTATTTTGACTAATTTACGGGTATATTTCAGTCATCGGATTGGAGGAATGTTTGACTACCTTCCAAAGGATTATTTGGCAACAAGATATTTACTTTCACGGGGAAGAGTTCTGGAAGTAGTACAGTTGATTGTTCTTTTAGTAAATATAATGGCTTTTGTGTTGTTCTTTGTATTCTGGGTAAAGAAAGGTAAGAACAGGAAATCAGAGGAAGGAGGAAACTAGGCTATGGATTCTAATTTTTGGTACATGTTAAATCAAGATATTGCTGATTATGTGTATAATCTGACCGGTAAAACCATGGCCTCTGCTTCGGTATCTTACCTTATTCCCATGGCAGTTATGCTGGTTCTCCTCTTTCTGATTGCATGGAAAAGACCAAAAGTGCAGGTGGAGGAGATGGCAACATCTACGGTATCCGGGGAACAAAAGCAGATGGAAACAGAGGCAATAAAGTATTGCCAAAACTGTGGAACGGCATTATTGGCAGACAGTGCGTTTTGTACGAATTGCGGGGCGAAGCAATGAAAAATAAAATAGTGAAAATAAGTATAATCTTGCTGGCGGTCTGTGGTTTGGCAGCATGCTTTGGAGGAAAAGATACGGATTTGCCGGATTTTCAGAGCAATAGCTCACAGGAGGAGTCTGCAAAAGAAGAAAATCAATCATCCTTTTCTGATTTAGAAGACATGGAAGAAATTACTGTGGAAGGAAACACTGTTACGGTAGCACTGTTACAGGACATCCCCCTTCCATACCGCTGGACAGTCACCTGGCAGAGCGAATGTGCAACCCTGATGGAAGAATATGAGGTGGAGGACCCGGCAAACGGTTCCATGTTTTCCAGTGGCTCCGCACCGGAGTATCATGTGTTTGTGTTTGAACTGGAAGAATCTGACTTGGTACAGTTGGAGCTTTACAACTGCTGGGTAGTAGAACCGGAGAACTTAAGTGAAGCAAACGGAAAAAGGAACTTTATTTTGGAATATGTTGACGGACAGTGGAAGGTAGTTTCTGCAGAGAGTAGCAACTAGTATTGTTGTGGACATGGCAGGCAAAAGCAGGAGGAAAAATTATGGGTTTAATTAAAGCGTTTACAGGAGCAGCAATCTCCTATATGAATGATTTATGGGAGGACTATATTTATTGTGACGCATTGGATGAGTCCACTCTGATGAAAAAGGGGCATGCCCGAAGAAATCCGGGAGCAGGAGCAAATGCCAACGACAATGTAATTACCGATGGCAGCCGGATTGCGGTAAATGTGGGACAGATGATGCTTATCGTAGAAAACGGAAGGATCATCGATTTTACGGCAGAACCGGGTGGATATGAATACAAAACCGGAACAGAACCGTCCTGCTTCTGCGGTGATTTTGATGAGGTATTAAGAGTATCTTTTGAGAACATGAAGCACCGTTTTGCTTTTGGAGGAATTGCAGGAAACGACCAGAGGGTGTACTTTATCAACACCAAGGAAATTATGAATAACCGTTTCGGTTTCGGCAACGTGCCTTACCGGGACAGCGAATTTGATATCACCATTATGCTGCGTGGTTTTGGTATTTACAGCTATAAAATTGTGGACCCGATTCTGTTTTACACCAACGTATGCGGTAACGTAAAAGATCAGTTTGCAAAGACTTCCATCGAACCGCAGCTAAAGGCAGAAATCCAGAATGCTTTCCTGCCGGTGTTTGGTCTGCTTTCGAAAGCGGGAGTCCGTTACGATGGGCTTTCCTTACATACAGATAGCATGATTGATTTGCTTCAGGAAGAACTACACGATAAGTGGAAGGAAGACCGGGGCATGGAAATAAAAACCATGGCATTCAGCAATATTTTACCGGATGAAGCAAGTGTGGACAAGATTCGGGAGCTTCAGGAATCCAGAGCATATTCCGGCAATAAGGCAATGCTTGGTGCCAGAGTGGGTGCAGCCCAGGCAAATGCCATGGAATCGGCGGCAGAAAATCCGTCCGGTGCAGTCAACGGCTTTATGGGCATGGGAATGGCACAGCAGGCCGGTGCGGTTAACGTGGCAGAACTGATGAAGGATGTGCCGGTGCAGAAGACAGAACCACAATCGGCACCGCAGGAGAATTCCTGGACCTGTAGCTGTGGTATGGTAAACACTATGAACTTCTGTCCGAATTGCGGTAATTCCAAACCTAAGGAAATAACCTGCCCGCATTGTGGCATGGTAATTCCGGAGCAGTTTGCGGGAATGAAGTTCTGTCCGAACTGCGGTAAGGAGAGATAAGCATGCAGGAAAAACGATTTGTGGTAGGAAACGCAGAAGTACACTTTTGGATGACCGAAAATATCTGCGACTGCATCAATAACGTGGAAGTAACGAAAGACGGTAGAACTGTGAATATAAAGGAGATTACAGGAGAGTATCTTGGCAACCAGCCGGACGATTTGTACACGCTGGCAGCACAGCAGGATGGGGTGCTTTTTGTATCCACCTTTCGGGGGATACGATTTTTCATTGATGTGGAAACATTAACGGTAGTGAAGAAGGAAATTTGTAAGTAACCATTTTAGGAGTAAGGGGCGGAAAATATGGGCTTTATTTGTGTAGTAAGAAATGAGGAAACGGATGTAGCAAAGCTAAAAAAAGGAGTATGGCCGGATGCGTACATCTATGGTGAAGATGCGAAGGAGCCGGAGAAATTAACAAACGGTGCGAATGTCATTGTGACGCCAAACAGTATTGCGGTGCAGACCAAGGATGGAAAAATTGTGGATATTATTACTACTCCGGGTGGATATTTGTATCATGAGAATGCACCGGTAAATGAACGGTTGGAGGACTATGCAACGTTCATGCAGGGCATGGTGGAACTGTTTATGCAGGAAGCAGGAATGGAAGCGACCGGACTTGCTTTTATTGAAACGGACCGGCAGATTTCCTCCCCGGAGGAGCTGCATGCATGGTTTATGCAGTTTGCGCAGCCGGAGGAACCGGAACAAACACCGGAGAAGGTTACAGAATCTGTACCGGAACCGATGGTGCAGCCTACACCTACATTCGCAGAACCGCCTGTAACAAAAGCAATACCGATACATATGCCATCGCCATCACAGGATACGAGCTGGGAGTGTCCGTCATGCGGCACCAGAAATCAGTTTTCCTTCTGTAAGAATTGCGGAAAAGCAAAACCGGAGAGCAATACAAAAAAGACAAAAGCTTCTGTAAATGCCTGTCCTGGCTGTGGTAAGGACTTGCGGAATTATACAAAAATCAAGTTCTGTCCAAGCTGCGGCAAGGCATTATAAATCGGGGAAGGAACAGGTGGATTACAATGGGATTTGTTAAAATTGCACATGTAGATACAGTGGAAGAAGCACACGAAATATGGAGCAGCTTTCTTGATTTAAGTGAGAGAAACCGGGAGCAGCGGGTCTGCACGGTTCCGGAGAAAATAGAAAACGGAAGCAGAATTTTTTTGGCAGATAGTCAGTCCTTTGTCCTGTTTGCGGGAGACAAGTTTGTGGATACAGTGTCCGGTCCGGGAATTTTTGTATATCTGGATGTGTTTGCAAACAGGGAACAATTTGGATATATGAAACAACACAATGAAATATTCATGAGGATGAAACCGGAGGCGTTTGCCGACGGACCTTTGGACGGAGCAATGGAAGGCTTTCTTATGGTACGTCAGGAAGCTAAACCAATTCCTTTTACCTTTGATGAGGCAACTTATCATGATTTTGGCAGAAAAATGGATTTGGTGTTGCAGGGAAGCGGATACTTTGTTTTAAGGCACGCCAATATGCTGTCCAATTATGCTTTGGCGGATTTTAACAGGGAAAAACTAATGGAACAAACCCTTCCGGAGTTTTCGGAGGAAGAAAAACAGCAGTTGGCACAGGATGTGGAGAATGCTTTTGAAAAGACATTGGGAAGTTTGAGCGAAACGCATCTTGCCTATGAGTTTCTTCCTCATCTTTCCAATGTGGTAACTGCCTTTGTGAATGAACAATTGTATGAGAAATGGGTGCTTGGAAAGGGCATTATTTTAAAAACAATAGAGTTTAATAACTTTTATCCTGCAGAACGATGTATTCCGGCATTGGTGCAGTTTGAGAAAGCAAGAAAAGCAGAACGGGAAAGAGCGCAGGCAGCCAGAGCGGAAGAAGAGGCGAAAATTGCAGCGCAGGCGCAGGCAAGTGCGGTGAACCAGCAGGCAGCAAGCCAGGCAACACAGACAACCTGGCAACAGAATACGGCAAGTCAGCAGGCGACGCAGTATCAGCAGAATATGGAAACCCAGAGTGGATGTTACCTCATTCGTGAGGGCAACTGCAGTTGGGCAAAAGGTGGCTTGAACCTGTTAAACGGAAAAGCAACCCTGACAAACCGGGAGTTCCGTTTTGCGTCGATGAAATTTGGACAGATGGGTATGGTTGTATTGAATAAGTTCACGGAATCCGGCAGTGAGTTTGTAATACCGTTATCAGAAGTGGTAGAGGTAGTAGAAGCCAAGCAGGGACTTGCAAAGGCACTGGAGTTTCATTTAAAGAACGGTCAGTCATACAAGTGTTCTTTTAGAGATTTTATGAAAGATACCACTGACGAATGGCTGGTAACGATAAGGACAGCGGTAAGCAATTACAAGGGATAAGAAAGAAGGGTAGTTATGGGATTATTAGATATGTTTGCCTCCAATCCGGAGGGATTGATCACAGGTCTGTCAGCATTGAAAGATACGCAGATAGGAAAGCTTCTCGGGGATGGAATTATGGACAAGGTGCAAAAAATGTCTGATGATATAAGCCGTCCGAAACCGGGGAAATTTTGTGATAAGGCATGTAATAAGGCAGAAAGTTTATGCTCGGCCTGCTTGGAAATCCAATACAGGACAGAAGTAGCGCTGAAGGAACTGGAAGCTTTGGAGGATGCCCAGGAATTAACCATGGAACAAGTGCAACAGAAAAATGCAACGTTGAAAAAGGGAGCCGGATGTTCCCTGTGCGGTGCTCCCTTTGAAAAAATGGTTCAGGTCTGTCCGTATTGTGATACACCTTATCCGGAAGGGCGTTTTGACATAGAACTTCCTGTTTCAAAAAATGAAAGAAATACCATGTATATGAAAAAGGCAGAGGAAGTTTTGGTTATTTTCAATGAGAAACTGGAATTGTTCCTGAAAGATTCCAAGGAAAATCCAGGTGACGGAACCATGGGAAAAATTAAGAAGGTTTTCAACGGAATGATGGAAAGTCAAACACATCTTATGCTGGCAAATTCCTCTGAACTGAAAAAACATGCGGAAAAGCAGGGAATTACCATATATCAGTATGTTTATGGAATAGTAACGGGACAGATGAAAACACCAAAGCTGATTGAGATGGAAGAACAGCGCCGCATCATGGAAGAACAACGCAGACAGAGAGAAGCCCAGTTTAATGCACAACAGGCGCAACGATTAGCAGCACAGCCGAAGGTAGACCCTGTTGTAGGGTACTTACAACGTAGAGGTGACACTACGCCGCAGTATAGTGGTGGAACTAACAGATGTTGCGGTAATTGTGCATATTTCATGTTGGGAGATGCTAAGTGTGCTCAAAAAGGTTGGTCAAGAAGTGCATCAGATCATTGCGGATTATGGAAGTTAAAGTGAAACGATAAATTTGTAACAATTTTGCCACGCAATGTTCGGGGTTGAAAATCTAAACATTGCGTAGTACGCTTTGTGTAAGGGAAACTTAAGCGAGGCGGCTCGCCCTCCACCGGAGGGAAAGAAAAAGCCCTCCTATTGATAGAAAGGAGGGTTGCTAATGTTTGTTACATATGAGGATTTAATCCAGTTTGTAATATTGTTGGTTGCTCTTGTAGGTTTGTATTATCAAATCTTCAAGGACAAAGAAGAATAGCCGCCATTGCACCACCAATGACGGCTACTGCGTAATGCAGTTTTAAGCTTGATTTGAGGGCGAACCGCTTCGGGTTTCCCTTTCTGACTTTAATATAAATGTTTTAAGATAAATTGTCAAGTGGATAAAGCGGTTTTTTAGGAATATGCGACCAATCAAAAGGAGGCTTATTATGAAACTACAGAAGAAATGGTTATGGATTGCGGCGGTGAGCTTTTGTTTCGCATTCTGTTCCTGCCAGACACCACAGGAGGACGCAGGAACAACACCTATACCGACAGAAAGCGTAGCGCCGGAGAGTACTCCAAACATCACACCGACGGAAGCAGTAGCGCCGGATGCGAAACCATCGGAGGAGCCAACATCCGTTCCGGAAATTTCTCCAACCCCTGCTATACCGCAGTCTTTTGATGATTCGATTTCTGATGCAAGAGTGGTTGTGGACGGCATCGTACATACCTGTGATATTTATGTTGCGGACGGAATGTGGTACGTTTCTGCGGAAGATGTAGAGCGTGTTTTTGACGTAGCTTTGAATGAAGAATATCTGGACTTAGATTCCTTTGCGAGGGAAAACGATATCAGTTATGAACAGGACATCGTATTGAACGCTGCCTATTTCAGCACCTGGGAGCCGTATGCGGAAGTGGAAAACTCCTTCGACTTTGAGCGTGCATTTACCCTTGGTCTTGTGCCGGAGGAATATAAAGCGCGGGCATCCGAGCAGATTACCTCCACGGAATTCAGAAGTCTGCTTGCGGAGTTAATTGTCAAGCTGGCACCGGAGAAAATGCCTCAATTTGATGAAAATGTCACAAAACATGAAACTGCTATGTCCAGGGAGCAAGGCTTTGTTATGGCTTTTTATGCGGCAGAGTGTATTGGTGCCAATAATTTCAATAACGATTTTGATCATAGCAGGGCAGATGGCGGTGATTTCTGGGATTGCGACTGGAATGATTATACTCCGTTATACCCACATGTGTTTGAAGGACCGTATTATTGCGGCAGCGAAGGAACGCCGGAATCTGCATGGACGGACTGGGGTGATTTAAATACCGCAGCGCATTTATGGTCCTTCTGGCACAGTTCTCCGGTTTCGGGAAATCTTATGTTTACCTTTGATGAAGAGGCCGGAACTATGCACAAAAAGGATGCGCTCACCGTGCAGGAAGCGGTTTCCGTAGTAACCAGGCTTTATGACAGTGTAGCAGGAATGGAGATAGTTTCTGTTTCAGAAGCAATGGTAACGGAAGGTTTCTCACAAAATCTGACACCGGAACTTCGGAAGAAACTGGAAGAAGCTCCTGAGATAACAGCAGAAAATCATCCTGTCTGGACAGGACTTATCTTTGGATATGCTTATTACCGTCAGCTAAATGACAACACGGAAGAGTTGAGGATGTGCGCCAACTTTGGTTTTAACAGTGCCAGACTTCTTCTGGATTACGAGCCGTTTTTTAACACGGATATTACCGAGGTGAATCTGACAAATTTACAGACACTGGACAGAATGGTAGAGACGGCAATTCAGTACAATCTGCATTTAAATATTTGTTTTGCCACCGTGCCGGGACGTACGTCATACAGTAATCCGGTGGACTTTACTTCGGAAGGCTCCTTTGATTTGTTTGTGAACGAAGAAAAGCAGGAGCAGGCAAACAGGATGTGGGCTGCTCTTGCGAAGCGCTACGCCGAGGTTCCAAGTGCTTATCTGTCTTTTACTCCGTTTTGGGAAGCGGCCAACTACAATTTAAGTACCGGACTTCCTGCACCGGAATATAGTGCGAAAGATATTGGCAACTATCTGGCAGAAGTGGTTGAAGTAATCCGGGAGCAGGATGCAGAACGTCTGGTAATTTATGAGCCAACAGCAAACAACGGATATGGAGATATCATGGAAGTGGGTTCTGTAGTCAAGGATTGTGTGAAGGATGTGGAGAACCTTATTATCTCCTACAATTTCTGTGAAAATCCATACGTATATGCTAATATGACAGCCACGGAAGGAGAACACATTGATAATAACAATCACAGCCTGTTTTTACCGGAGTATCCAAACTATATTTATTCGGTAGGCTTTAACATGAATGAAGACTATCCGGTTACCTTTACGGGATGTCTCCCGGCGGGCACGGTATTAGACATTTACGTGAAAAAGAGCTGGGGAACCACGGTGAGCATTACGGCAGACGGAGAAACTTTGCTTACGGAGGAACTGGAACGAAATGATTTTGAAACAAGCGAATTTGTTTCTGTTTTTTATCCGTATGCTACCAGCGAAAAGAAAATCAGTGTGACACTGAAAGAAGCGGCGGAAAAAATAGTGGTTTCCTGTACTAATGACGGACTGGAGCTTGCGGGAATGGATGTTTATCTTCCGGAAGAATATGCCGTGGAACGCTGGTATACCGCAACTACCTATGATGTGTATATGGGTTACGAGGAAGAAGCCGGCGTAAAGAAAAAAGCAACCAATCGCGTTATGATTGCTCCAAATGATTATAATTATTTAACCAATATTGAAATATTGGAGGATGTGTCCTTTAAAACCGGAAAGGTATGGGCAGAGGCCTCTAAAGACACAATAACTCAGTGGGGAGAACATATTTCCGACTTTGATAAAAACTGTGTAGTACGTTATGAAGGTGCATGCTTTAACGGTGCGGTATGGGAGTATATGTATTCCTATTACCGTGACTTACTGGATATGTTCGTGGAAAATGGTTTTTCCTGGTGGAGTGGTGACTGGCACTGGATGACCTATGACCATACAAAAAATATTGGCGGATATCCAAGCATAGAGTATGCTAACTATCCGTATTTTAATATTGAATTGCTGAAACTGCTGCAGGAGCATCAGAACAGTGAGCGGATACCGGTAAATGTGGAGAGTTCAGAGCCACTGGTAACTCCTATACCTACGGAGAAGCCACAGCCTGATGAAACCCCGATACCGAAAAAGGCTCAGGTTCTTACAGAAGAATTAGATATGCAGCTTCATGGACAGTTACAGAGCCGCATCGATGAAATCTTAAATTCAGAAACGGAGATATACCAAAGCGATACCTTTGTCCAGGGAGAAACCTATACGGGAAAGGTATATTATGTTTCCAATGATGGAGATGATGCTAACGACGGACTTACACCGGAAACAGCATGGCGTACGGTGCAGAAGGTGAGCATGGAAGCCAGTGGTTGGGGAAATGATGGTGTCCTGCAATACGGGGATGCCGTATTGTTCCGAAGAGGTGACATTTTCCGCATATATCAGGAATTTGAGATTGTAACAAGTGGTCTTACCTTTTCTACCTATGGTGAGGGAGAAAAGCCGATTCTTACCGCTTCCAGTGAAAACGGAACCGGTGCCGAAAAGTGGGAACTTGCTTATGAAGATGAAAGTGGAATGAAGGTATGGAAGTTCTATCAGGACGTGCTGGATGTAGCAGAGGTTGTCATAAATAATGGTGAGATAGTAACTAGCCGTGTTTACGAGTTTTATGATGGAACAGAGTATCTTTCTTGCACGGATTATGATGGATGGCATATGCATGAAGAATGTGGCGTTACTTTGTTAGGCGGAACACTCCCGTTTAATGAAAGCATGACAGAGGACTTGTCCATCATAAGCAGACCGGTACGGTATGCGCCGGAGGTGAATTATATGGATTGTGGTGTGGGACCGTTATATTTGCGCTGTGATGCGGGAAATCCGGGAGAATTGTATGAGTCGATTGAGTTTTCAGAATATGCGAAGGGTGTTTATGTATCGTCAGCAGACGAAATTACCTTTGATAATATCAGCTTCCGATATAACGGTACTGCATTTATGAAGGCATTTGACTGGAAAGTGGTAGAAAGCACACTAATTCAAAATTGTGAGTTCGCATATTGTGGCGGTAGTGTTACAGATTATTCGATTAGGGAAAATGGTGCACTTGTTGTTGGTGTTCAGGGAGATGGAATTTACACGGTTGTGAAAGACACGGTAATTAAGGATTGCTATTTCCATGATTTGACGTCTACCACCGGTACTTACGAATCCAGTCTGGCGGATACGGAGCCGGAAAGCGGAACCTATACTTTTATCGATAACGTATGTGTAAATACCATGGGAGTGCGGTTAGATAGTACGGCGATATCTTTGCACTATCTGGATAAAGTAACAGTATCCGGAAATTATATATGGAATACCGGACAAGCAGACGTGGGCAAATTCTATTATTCTGAAGGCTCTATTATCGTGATGATGAATCGTTACGGTGAATGTATCGTAGAGGATAATATCCTTTACGGAACCATCGAGGGACATCCGATGAATGATTTGTTGTGTTTATATTTTTATGATTATCCTTCGGAATGGGGAAACGAAGATCTTTCGGATTGTACGAAACCAATATTTAGAAATAATATTTATGCCCAGTATGAGGGAAGAAACTGGGGAGATTTCTTAAACAATGGTGCTGCCTGGGGCATTGAAGACCCGGATTTGCTTGACAAGGTCGAGAAGTATTTCGGAGATACTACAAGTCAGTATTATGTGATTCCGGCAAAGTAGGTTCCAACGCATTGTTACACTCACATCAACAGAGTAATGATTAAATATATATAGTATAAGTAAAAAGCGTTATCCTCTATTTTACGCTAGTGTGCAAAGTGGAGAATAACGCCTTTTTATCATTCTTCTATTCTTCTTTCTTAAGCTTCTTCTTCAACCAATCCTTACCATCCACAAATCTTGCCACAATATAGCTTACCACATAGTCTCCTGCAGCGTTTACCATGGTGGCCGGCGGGTCCACCAGATTGCCGATAGCCAGGGCAATCGGATAAGCAACAGCTAATTGTTCCGGAAAGAACAGGGTACAAAGTACCAGTTCGCCGGTGCCGCCGCCTCCCGGAATACCGGACATGGCAACGGAGGAGATGATGGCTACAAAAATGGCTAAAATAGCGCGACCGGTACCAAAATCCATACCGAAGATACCAAACAGGAAGGCAACCTTGATAATGGCGGACATGGAAGAACCATCCATATGCATGGTAGCACCCAGAGGAATAACGATGTTGGAAACATCTTCGGAGATACCGGTTTCTTTGGAGGCTTCCATATTGGTAGGAATGGTTGCCACGCTGGAGCAGGTACCGAAGGATACTGCGGCCGGTTGGAACAGGTGCTTAAACATTACTTTGATGGCACCTTTGCCGCCGCCGATGCGGGCGTAAATCGGGAAGGAAACAAACATGTAAGTAAAGCTCACCAGATAGTAAATCACAAGAGTGCGTCCGTAGTCACTGATGAGACCGGGACCGAAATCTGCAACTAATCCTGCAAAAAATCCGAAGAAACCGATTGGTGCGTAGTAAGTAATGATTTTAACGGTTTTCATGATACAGCCGGTAATGTCACTTAAAAGCTTTGCAGTCATGGTTTCTGCACCGCCGTTCATCTGAATACCAAAACCAAAAAGGACAGCAGCCACAATCAGCGGAAGAATGGCTTTTCGGCTGAACAGCTCGGTAAAGTCCGGCTTGGTAAAGAAATTGATAATCATATCTGCAAGACCAAGGGTGTCTCCAACCTCACCTGAGGTAACGTTATATTCTCGGGTAACAACCGGGAAGATGC
This sequence comes from Lachnospiraceae bacterium, assembly GCA_045531895.1. GTDB lineage: Bacteria > Bacillota > Clostridia > Lachnospirales > Lachnospiraceae > SIG299. Next base: position 17,211 of record JAZSEW010000006.1, on the reverse strand, counting down.
GAACGGTAATGTACATAATCAGTGCTGCGATACCGGCGGTAATACAGAAGGTAACAATAGTAACTCCCATGATTTTTCCGGCACGTTTTGCATTATGCATATTTGCAATGGCAGAGGAAATGGAGCAGAATACCATCGGAACCACCACGCAGAACATCAGGTTTGTGAAAATGGTGCCTAACGGTTTTAGCTTTTGTGAAAATTCCGGAGCGGCAAAGCCGACAATACATCCGGCAACAATACCAAGTAACATACAAAGAAGAAAACCATAGGTCTTTAAGAATTTTTTCATACAAATCCTCCTTTTTCGTGACAATCAGAAAACTTTGTTCCTATCTATCTTTATTATATTAGGCAGTTCTTGCAAAATAAACGCGATATGTGCTATGATTATTGCAGATAATGCTCTTTGGATAAATGCAAATGCTCGAAAGAAAATAGGAAGAGAGATTAGAGAGGGAAAGGTGTATGGAAAAGGAATTTTCAAGAGAAGCGGATAAACGGGGATACCTGTTGGAGGATTTTCGCCTGTTTCACTTAAAAGACGCAAAAGGCACAACGATGGAATATCATTACCATGAATTTCACAAGCTGGTGCTGTTGGTTTCCGGGCAGGGTGATTATACGGTGGAGGAGTGTCGCTATGCGCTGATGTCTGGAGACATTCTGCTGATTGGCAGTCATCAGGTGCACAGACCGGAGTTTGAAGCAGGGGTGGAGTATGAGAGAGTTATATTTTACATTTCTCCGGATTTTTTGAAGAAACAGTCCACAGAGGAATGTAATCTGGAAGCTTTATTTGATGGAACAAAGGGGCATGTTTTGCGTTTGGAGGAAAAAAGATACAGGAAGCTTTTGGAACTGGTAATGGAACTGGAAACGGAGGTCGTGGGAGAGGCGTTTGGCAAATCTGTGATGGGGAACAGCCTGTTATTACGCCTTTTAGTGAAGTTGGGAAGATATCGGGAGAAGACGCAGCAGCAATGGCTGGAACAAAGGATTACTACAAATGAGCGGGTTCTTGGAATTATGAGCTTCATCGATAATCATTTACCGGAAGAGTTAGATATTGATAAACTTTCCGAACAGTTTTACATTAGTAAATATCATATGATGCGTCTGTTTCGAAAAGAAACCGGGCAAACGGTTTTTGAATATTTGACAGAACGGCGGTTATTTTATGCCAGGGAATTGATACGTCAGGGAGTTCCGGCAACGGAAAGCTGCTTTCAGGCAGGGTTTGGAAGCTATTCTTCTTTTACGAGAGCTTACGGGAAACGGTTCGGAACTACGCCGACAGGAAGAAACGGAAGGTATATCTCCATGGATGAGACAGCGTTTTGATACTGCTTTGATTTGGGGGATTGAGAAAAGAAAGTGTTTATGTTAAACTAATAAATTAGTGTGTAGTTTGTTAGTGATACATAAGTGAAAGAATACAGAGGATTTAATCATGCAGAAAAACAGTATAAAAAATACAGGAATGCTTTTTCTTGCCGCTCTTATCTGGGGCTTTGCTTTTGTGGCACAGAGTGCAGGCATGGAATATGTTGGTCCCTTTACTTTTAATGCAGTGCGGTGTGTGATTGGGGCCATTGTGCTTGTGCCGGTGGCACTACTTTGGAAGCCGGATAATGCAGGGAATAATACTGATAAGGAAGTGCAGGGGGATTCTGCCGCTGTAGAGAAGAAAAATGCCTGGTTTCAACGTAATAAAACGCTACTCCTTGGTGGCGTCGCTTGCGGGGTACTTCTTGGTGTGGCTACTAATTTACAGCAAATTGGAATTCTATCCACCAGTGTGGGTAAATCAGGTTTTTTAACAGCATTGTATATTGTGTTGGTGCCGGTTGCCGGGGTGTTTTTCAAGAAGAAATGTGGGCTTACGGTATGGATTGGTGTGATTTGCTCACTGGCAGGCCTGTACTTACTTTGTATGACAGAGGGAAGCCTGCGGCTGGCAACCGGTGATATATTCCTGCTTGGCTGTGCTGTGGTTTTTACCGGACACATTCTTGTCATCGACTATTTTGCGCCGCGAGTAAACGGTGTATGGATGTCCTGTATTCAGTTTCTGGTAGCGGGAATTATTTCTGCGGTTCCAATGGTTTTTACCGAAACACCGACATGGGATGCTGTATGGGCGGCAAAACTGCCGATTTTATATGCCGGGGTGATGTCCTGTGGCGTGGCGTATACCTTGCAGATTCTTGGACAGAAGAATTATAATCCTACCATTGCGGTATTGATTTTAAGTCTGGAGTCCTGCTTTTCTGTATTGGGCGGTTTTCTGATTTTAAACGAGACATTGTCCGTAAGAGAATTACTGGGCTGTGGTTTGATGTTTGTTGCAATCATTCTTGCACAGCTTCCGACTGCCGGGAAGGAATAATGAACAGGAAAATGGTGAGAAAGAATATAGAGGAAAGTGTAGATAACAATGCAGGCGAAAAAAGAAAAAACGATTATTATGACAAAGGGAAATCCCTATAAATTATTATTGCAGTTTGCCTTGCCACTGATGCTGGGAAACATTTTTCAGCAGATGTATACCTTAGTGGACACTATGGTTGTCGGGAAAGGTGTTGGTGTAGACGCACTGGCTGCTGTCGGTGCATCTGACTGGCTGAACTGGATGAGCCTTGGAATTTTGGCGGGACTTGCTCAGGGGTTTTCCATTCCGATGGCCCAGGAGTTTGGTGCAGGACATAAAGAAAGCCTTCGAAAAACAATAGGCAATGCTATTTCATTATCTGTGATTTGTGCAATAGTACTTTTGGTTGTGTTTCAGGTGATTGCGAAACCGGTATTAGTGCTACTGCAGACACCTGCGGAAATTTTACCGACAGCAATGTGTTATATCCGAATTTTTTTTGCGGGAATTCCGATTACTATGACTTATAATGTACTGGCGGCTACCTTGCGTGCCATGGGTGACGGAAAAACACCGTTGTATGCCATGATTGTGGCATCAATTACAAATATTGTGCTGGATGTGCTGTTTGTAATGGTATTGCCGTTTGGGGTGGCCGGCGCGGCAGTGGCAACATTGATAGCACAGGTAGTGGCTGCTGTGTATTGTTATGTAACTTTAAACAAAATTGGTGGACTAAGCCTGAAAAAAGAGGATTTTGCGCTGCAAACACAAAGAACAGTCAATTTGTTAAAGCTATCCCTGCCGTTGGCATTTCAGAACGCTATTATTGCTGTGGGCGGCATGATTGTACAGTTTGTGGTAAATGGTTTTGGCGTATTATTTATTGCAGGATATACGGCAACCAATAAATTGTACGGTCTTTTGGAAATGGCAGCGGTATCCTTTGGGTATGCGATTTCTACCTATGTCGGACAGAATGTGGGTGCGAGAGAATATAAGCGTCTGAAATCCGGGCATGTGGCGGCGCTTGCAGTATCATTGATAACCTCTTTGGTGATTACTGTGGCAATGCTGGTGTTTGGAAAGCTGTTTATCAGCCTGTTCCTTTCAGGTTCTCCGAAAGAAATTGAGGTGGCAGGTGCTGTGGCCTGGCGATATCTGCTGTTTATGAGTCTGGCATTGTCCGCATTATATTTACTGTATGTGTACCGTTCGGCATTACAGGGGATGGGAAATACCCTGATTCCGATGTTATCAGGTATTCTGGAGTTTTTTATGAGAACAGGAATGGTATTGGTACTGACAAAGCATATTGGCAGTGACGGTATTTTCTGGGCAGAGATTTCAGCTTGGATTGGTGCGGCGGTACTGCTTGGCATCAGTTATTATATTGTTATGGGAAAGAAAAAAATCTGACAGGGGAGGCAGTGAGAGGACTATGAAAAAGCTTCTGCGCTTTATGAAACATTATAAAAAGGAAACGGTGCTGGCACCGTTATTTAAGATGCTGGAGGCATCCTTTGAATTATTTGTGCCGTTGGTTATGGCGGCTATTGTTGATGAGGGTATAAAAAATGCTGATATTCCTTATATTGTAAAAATGGGTCTTGTTTTAGTGCTTCTTGCTCTGATTGGTCTTGCTACTGCAGCAACAGCCCAGTATTTTTCTGCAAGAGCAGCAGTAGGCTTTGCAGCAGAATTAAAACATGCCTTATTTGAGCACATTCAGCTAATGAACTATTCGGAAACAGACAAAACCGGTACTTCTACGCTGATTACCAGACTTACCAGTGATGTCAATCAGGTACAGTCCGGAGTGAATCTGGTGTTACGTCTGTTTCTTCGTTCACCTATTGTTGTGTTTGGTGCCATGATTATGGCATTTACCATTGATGTGAAAGCTGCCTTAATTTTTGTTGTAACTATCCCGGCACTTTCCGTGGTGGTATTCGGCATTATGCTTATCAGTATTCCTTTATATAAAAAAGTGCAGTCTGCACTGGATAAAGTACTGGGCATTACAAGAGAGAATTTAAGCGGCGTCCGTGTGATTCGTGCTTTCAGCAGGGAAGAGGAAGAAGTAGAGATGTTTGCGGATTACAACGCTTCTCTGATGGATATCCAGAACTTTGTGGGTAAAATTTCTGCTCTGATGAATCCGGTGACTTATATCATTGTAAATGTGGCTACGATTGTTTTAATTTATAGCGGTGCCGTACAGGTGGATGAAGGCATTTTAACTCAGGGTGAGGTAATTGCACTGGTAAATTATATGTCCCAGATTCTCGTGGAACTGGTGAAGCTGGCGAACCTGATTATTACCGTAACCAAGGCTGTGGCTTGCGGAAATCGTATCCAGACGATTTTTGACCAGCCTTCCGGGACAAAGATATATACCGCAGAAGAAGCAGAGAAAGCTACGGTATATGTGGAAGGAAAAGGAGAAAAGGCAACAGCAGATAAGAATGCAAAGGTTGTGTTTGAACATACCAATCTGTGTTATCCGGGGGCAGGTGCAGATTCTCTGACAGATATTCATGTCGAAGTAAAAAAAGGTGAGACGGTAGGTATCATCGGAGGTACCGGCTCCGGAAAGTCCTCTTTGGTACAGATGATTCCAAGATTTTATGATGCGACTGCAGGACGAGTACTGGTGGACGGCAGGGATGTTAAAACTTATCAAACGGAGGAATTAAGAGAAAAAATCGGTATTGTGCCACAAAAGGCAGTGCTGTTTGGCGGTTCTATTCGTGACAATATCTGTTGGGGAAAGGAGAATGCCACTGAAGAGGAAATCTGGAAGGCACTTACTGCCGCCCAGGCATCGGAATTTGTGGAGCAAAAAGAAGGAAAACTGGATTTTCAGATTGCACAGGGTGGTAAAAACTTATCCGGTGGTCAGAAACAGCGGCTGACCATTGCAAGAGCACTGGTAAAATGTCCGGAAATTCTGATTCTGGATGACAGTGCTTCCGCGTTGGACTATGCAACGGATGCAGCACTCAGAAGGTCTGTTAAGGAGCTTGATAAGGATATGACGGTGTTTATTGTTTCCCAGAGAACTGCCTCTGTGTTGCATGCAGATAAGATAATTGTTCTGGAGGATGGTGAAGTGGCAGGTATCGGCACTCATACCGAATTGCTTAACACGTGTCCGGTGTATAAAGAAATTCATGAATCCCAGAGTTCGAAAGGAGGAGCGAACTAATGAAAAAGGGAGGAAATGTTCGTAAGGATACTTTGAAACAGATGTTTCGATATGTAAAGAAGCACAGTTTGTTCGTGGCTCTTTCGATTATATTTGCAGCAGTGTCTGTGGCATTGACTTTGTATGTGCCGATATTGATTGGTGATGCGGTGGATTTGATTGTTGAGCCGGATAAGGTTGATTTTGAAGGAATTGGGAAGATTTTATTAGTCATTGGTATATGTATCGGCGTCACCGGAATTGCGCAATGGATTATGAATATCTGTAATAACAGAATTACGTATCATGTGGTGCATGACATCAGAAAGGATGCCTTTGACAAGCTGCAGATTTTGCCGTTAAAGTATATTGATGGGCATTCTCAGGGCGAAATTGTGAGCCGGGTTATTGCAGACGTAGATCAGTTTGCGGATGGTCTGCTTATGGGTTTTACCCAGTTTTTCACCGGTATTGTCACGATTGTGGGAACCCTGCTCTTTATGCTGACTATTCATCCGGGCATTACGGTGGTAGTAATTGTTATTACGCCGGTGTCATTGTTTGTTGCAGCGTTTATTGCAAAGAATACCTATGATATGTTTCAACTGCAGTCTAAGACGAGAGGAGAACAGACAGCCCTGATTGACGAAATGATTGGCAACAAAAAGGTAGTGCAGGCCTTCGGAAGAGAGAATGCAGTGTTGGGACAGTTTGATGAAATCAACGAAAGGTTAAGAAAATGTTCCCTGAAGGCAATTTTCTTTTCTTCGCTGACAAATCCATGTACTCGTTTTGTTAACAGTCTGGTGTATGCGGCAGTGGGCATTTATGGTGCTGTTCTTGCCATTGGCGGAGGTATCAGTGTGGGACAGCTGACATCCTTTTTAAGTTATGCGAACCAGTATACGAAGCCGTTTAATGAAATTTCCGGTGTGATTACGGAACTTCAGAATGCTCTTGCCTGTGCGGCACGGATATTTGATTTTATCAATGAGACACCGCAGGTGGAGGAGAAGACGGGTGTGCTTACGGCAGATGGGAATGTGGAGCTATCTCATGTGGATTTCGCCTATGTGCCTGAAAAGCCTTTAATCCGGAACTTCAATTTGAAGGTACAGCCGGGACAGAGAGTGGCTATTGTTGGTCCGACAGGCTGCGGAAAGACAACTGTTATCAATCTGCTGATGCGATTTTATGATGTAAATACCGGAAGTATTACCGTAGCAGGAAAGGATATCCGTGATGTGACGAGAAGGAGTCTTCGGACTTCGTTTGGTATGGTATTGCAGGATACCTGGCTCCGGGCAGGAACTATCCGGGATAATATTGGCATGGGTAATCCGGATGCAACACTGGATGAGGTAATTACAGCCGCAAAGGCTGCCCACGCCCACAGCTTTATCAAGCGTTTGCCTCAGGGATATGATACTGTGATTGGGGAAGATGGAGGCAGACTTTCTCAGGGGCAGAAGCAGCTCCTTTGTATTGCAAGAGTTATGCTTTGTCTGCCACCGATGCTGATTTTAGATGAAGCGACATCTTCCATTGATACAAGAACGGAAATACGCATTCAGAAAGCCTTCGCAACGATGATGCAGGGCAGAACCAGCTTTATTGTGGCGCATCGTTTATCCACCATTATGGAAGCAGATGTGATTCTTGTTATGAAGGATGGCAATATTATTGAGCAGGGAAATCATGAGACGTTGCTTGCAAAGGGTGGTTTTTACACAACACTGTATAATAGTCAGTTTTAAGAAAATGAAAGAATAAGCGAAGGGTGTGTGCCTGCGCATAAAAAACAATTCGGAGTAGTGACTCATGGTAGAACAACTCCGAATTGTTTTTTTGATTTATAATCCCATCTTTTGCTTCTGTCGGTCCTGCTGCAGACGCATCAGATAGCCAATGAGATTATCATTCCGCTCTACAAATTTACAGCCGTAAAGCTTTCCTCTACGATCTTCTGAATCCTGCGTGCGAATAATCTGGGAACTTAATTGTAATTCTTTGTTTTGGGCAATGGCAAGATGAAGACGTACGGTTCTGCCCACATCGAATTCTTCTTTGGAATAGAACGCCATACCGGTTTCACTGACATCTTTTAATAAAACATTAAAAGTTTTAGGACCGGTAGCGGTGAAAGAAGTAAGCAGCATGGTTTCGCCAATATATACACGGTAAGCACCGCGGCGGTTTAATATTTCTGCATCGGCTACCAATTCGACGCTGTGGTAAATTTTTTTTTCATATCGTACAGCTTTGACTTTAATGTTTTTCCAACAATATACATTTTTTTCATCAATATAAAGAAGACTAACGGAACAATCCGGCGGGAAACCGACTACTTTTCCGTTTAAGTGAATTGGTGTAAGTAAGACGGTTGTTCCGATAATCTGCTCAATAGCGCTAAGCAGAGTCGTTTTTTTGCCGTTCATCATGATTTCCAGTTCAACGGCATGAGATAGTTGCAGTTCAGCAGCTGTCATATTGCTCTCCTCCAAAACATAAGTAACTTGTAACCCCTATTTTCTCTTTCTAAAGAATCTGACAACGGAGAATGAGTCGGTTGCCAGCTTTTTCTTATTATACAATAGGGGGTAGTGGAAAATCAATAGCATGTTCACAATAAAATTTTATAAAATTGGGCAAAAACTATTGAAAGATATTAAAAAATGCGGTACACTAAAGTGGTAAAGGTAAAAAATGAAGTGGAAAAACTACCACACATAAGGAGGAAAATTATGCCAGAAGTTATTATTATCATTTTAGCAGTATTTTTACTAATTTTATTAGCATCCTGTATCAAAATTGTACCACAGGCAAATGCATACGTTCTGGAACGTCTTGGCGGTTATCAGGCAACCTGGGATGTAGGTATTCATATGAAGCTGCCTATTATCGATAAGGTGGCGAAGCGGGTTTTATTAAAGGAGCAGGTAGTAGATTTTGCACCGCAGCCGGTTATCACAAAGGATAACGTAACCATGAGAATTGACACGGTTGTATTCTTCCAGATTACAGATCCTAAGTTGTTTGCATATGGTGTAGAAAATCCGATTATGGCAATTGAAAATCTGACAGCGACTACTCTTCGTAACATTATCGGTGATTTGGAACTGGATGAAACCTTAACTTCCAGAGAGGTAATCAATACCAAGATGAGAGCATCTCTTGATGCGGCAACCGACCCATGGGGTATTAAGGTAAACCGTGTGGAATTAAAGAATATTATTCCGCCGGCAGCAATTCAGGATGCCATGGAAAAGCAGATGAAGGCAGAACGTGAACGTCGTGAAGCAATTCTGATTGCAGAAGGTGAAAAGAAGTCTACCATTCTTGTGGCAGAAGGTAAGAAGGAATCTGCAATTCTTGAAGCAGAAGCAGAAAAAGCAGCAGCAATTCTTCGCGCAGAAGCAAAGAAGGAAGCAATGATTCGTGAAGCAGAAGGTCAGGCAGAAGCAATTCGTGCCGTACAGCAGGCAAATGCAGAAGGTATCAAGTACTTAAATGATGCTAATCCAAATGCAGGTGTTCTTCAGTTAAAGAGTTTGGAGGCATTTACAAAGGCGGCAGACGGTAAGGCAACCAAGATTATTATTCCATCTGAAATTCAGGGAATTGCAGGACTTGCCAAAGCTGTTGCAGAAGTTGGTGCAAAGGAATAAAATTTACGGAAGGTATTAGAAAACATGAATTTAAAAGGTCGTTCATTTTTAACATTAAAGGATTTTACAGCAGAAGAGATTTTAGGTCTTATTGATCTGGCTGCTGACTTAAAAGCAAAGAAAAAGCAGGGTATCACCGGAGACAGCTTAAAAGGCAAGAATATCGCTCTGATATTTGAAAAGCCATCCACCAGAACACGTTCTGCGTTTACCGTTGGATGTCTGGATGAAGGCGGCCATCCGGAATATATGAGCCGTGAGGATATCCAGCTTGGTCACAAGGAAAGTGTGGAGGATACTGCAAGAGTTCTCGGACGTATTTTTGATGGTATCCAGTTCCGCGGATTTAAGCAGGAAACGGTAGAAAAACTGGCAGAGTACAGCGGTGTTCCGGTATGGAATGGTCTTACCGATGAATATCATCCGACTCAGATTTTAGCAGATTTTCTTACAATGAAGGAGCAGTTTGGCTACATAAAGGGCTTAAAACTCGTATTTGTGGGCGATGGACGAAATAATATGGCAAACAGCTTAATGATTGGCTCTGCCAAAGTAGGTGTGCATTTTACCATCCTTGCGCCGAAGTCACTCTGGCCACAGCAGGAGTTGGTTGACTTATGTCGTGAGTATGCAAAGGAATCCGGCAGCGTTATCGAGATTTCTGATGATCTTTCTGCGGTAAAGGATGCTGATGCGGTGTATACAGATGTATGGTGTTCCATGGGTGAAGAAGATAAGGCGGCAGAGCGTGTGGCGCTTCTTCGTCCATATCAGGTGAATCAGGAACTGATGGATAAGACAGGAAAGGAATCTACTATCTTCCTGCATTGCCTTCCGGCGGTTAAAGGCAACGAAGTGAGCGAGGAAATTTTCGATAAGTTTGCTGATGTTGTATTTGATGAAGCAGAAAATCGTATGCATACCATTAAGGCTGTTATGGTTGCAACTCTTGGAAAGTAAGACTATGTTAAAAAAGTTTTTAAAATTCTTGAAAAATAAAGAGGCAGTGATTGATACTGTTAATGTGCTTTTGGGGCTGTTTATGTTAACAGCCCTGATTGTTTTCTGGAAAACAGGAAACAAAATCAGTATGTTTACCATTATATTTTGTGGCGGTGCCATGAACTTATGTAACGGATATCGGTATTTAAAACAAAAGAAACGAAAATATATGGGACAGTCCATGATATTGTTTGGAGTAGTAATCCTTGTGCTTGGTATTGTTATTATGCTGATTTGATTTCTTAATTTTTCTAATCATCTTCTAATTTGCCTTTTTTCAGCGGATGATGTATGATGAATACAGAAAAACAAAAGGGGAACGAAAAAGAAGAAATTGGAGGAATTTTTATGAAGAAAGCAAATGGTTTGATTGTCGGAGTGATTTTTATTCTGGTAGGTTTATTGTATGGGTGCAGCGCATTGGGATTTTTTGATTTTTCCATCTTCTTTCCCGGCTGGTGGACATTGTTTATTATAGTTCCATGCATTTATGCATTAACCAAGAAAAATGAAGATAAAACGGGGCCTGTTATCGGTTTGGTTATTGGTCTCTGCTTTTTGATTAACGCTCAGGACTGGCTGTTTCACATTGAGTTCTGGCCATTGGCAATTGCGGCACTTTGTATTATTATCGGTATAAAGATTATGTTTCCGAATAAGAAGAAGGAGCATAAGCAGGTAGAATTCACTTATAACAGTGAAAACGGTGAAAAAGAAGTGGTAATTGACGGTGTAAAGTATGATAACACATATTCTAAAAGTAGTGGCGGTTATGTAAATGCTTCTGCAATTCTTGGTGGCAAGGACATCAGAGTGGATAATGAATGCTTTACCGGTGCAGATATTGGCGTTGTAATGGGTGCGGTGGATTTGAACTTGAGAAATGCCATTATTTCTGAAGATGTTTTTATAAACATTTCTGCAGTAATGGGCGGTGTGGACATTTATGTCCCTTCCAATGTCAGAGTTATAACAGATGGTTGTTCTACTGTAATGGGAGGTATTGATGTAAATACCCCTTATGTAAATTTCCATAGTGCAGATACACCAAGAGTAATTATTACCGGCAGTTGTATTATGGGCGGTATTGATATCAAGTAAAATAATGGAGTGGTTGTGAAGATATCTTTTGCAACTGCTCCGTTTTTGTGTTATGCTTAAATGGCAAGAGAATGTCGGACAGGTAAAAGGAGAATATTATGTATCAGGATACTATTGTGTTATGCGGCAGCAGTGCTTACGAGCAGAAATATTATTTAAATGAAGATTTCGAAGGATTACCAAAGGGAATCAAGGATGAATTAAAGATTATGTGTGTATTGTTTACGGAAGATGTAGGCGGTATTCTTACGTTATGCTTTGAGGAAGACGGAACATTGATATTCCAGACGGAAGCAGAGGAGGGCGACCTCTTATACGACGAAATCGGCAGTGTATTAAAAGTAAAGAAGCTGCAGCAGGAGAAGCAGGAACTGTTAGAATCGCTGGAACTATATTTTAAAGTATTTTTCTTAAATGAAGATGCGGCAGAGCTGCTAAAATAAGGAGGAGTGTCATGTTATTGGCTATTGATGTGGGAAATACCAATATTACCTGTGCCGTACTTTCCGGCGAAGAAACAAAAACAAGTTTTCGACTGACGACAAAAAAATCCAGAACCTCGGATGAATTCGGAGATGTCATCTGTGCCCTGTTGGAACGCCGTGGTATTGACCACACAAAAATAGAAGATGTTATTATTGCTTCTGTGGTTCCGGGAATCATGTATTCCTTAACCAGTGCTGTTATCAAATATTTGGATATTACACCAATGATTGTAGGCGAAGGAACGAAATCAGGCATTCGCATTGATACGCCAAATCCAAAGGAAATCGGTGCAGACCGTATTGTGGATGCCGTGGCAGCATATTATATGTATGGCGGACCGGTGATTGTGGTAGATTTCGGTACTGCAACCACCTATGATTTAATTACGGAAAACGGTGCGTTTACAGCAGGTATTACCTGTCCGGGTATTCGAATCAGTGCCAACGCGCTGTGGAATGATACTGCAAAGCTTCCTGAAATTGAAATTGAAAAGCCGGCGACTATCTTGGCAAAGGATACGATTACCAGTATGCAGGCCGGACTGGTATATGGCTGCATTGGACAAACAGAGTATATCATTAAGAAAATAAAGGAAGAGAGCGGATTGAAAGACATTAAAGTGGTTGCGACCGGTGGTCTGGGCAAGCTGATTGCAGACAACACAGATAGTATTGACGTATATAATCCGATGTTGACCATGGAGGGACTTCGCCTGATTTATGAGAAAACCTCCGGAAAGAGAGTTTAAATGTTATGCGGAACTTACAAATTGGAACTGTAACAGTGCCGGGCATTGTGGCACTTGGACCGATGGCAGGGGTAACCGACCTGCCATTCCGTACGTTGTGCAAGGAATGCGGGGCGGACTTGATTTACACCGAGATGGTTAGTGCCAAGGGCATTATGTATAATAATAAAAACACAGAAGCGTTGCTGCGGGTGGAAGAATCGGAGCGACCGGTAGCCTTACAGCTTTTTGGTGAAGACCCAAAGATTATGGCAGAGCAGGCGAAGCGTATAGAAGAACGTAACTTTGATATTTTGGACATCAACATGGGATGTCCGGTGCCAAAGGTTGTAAACAACGGTGAAGGCTCTGCTCTTATGAAAACACCGGAAAAGGTGGGAGAAATTGTGCATGCGGTGTCAAGTGCTATTAGCAAACCGGTGACAATTAAAATCCGTAAAGGCTTTGGCAAGGACGATGCCAATGCACCAATTGTGGCAAAGATAGCGGAGGAAGCCGGTGCGGCTGCTATTGCAGTACATGGGCGAACCAGAGAACAGTATTACAGCGGCAAGGCGGATTGGGAGATTATAAAGCAGGTAAAGGAAGCGGTGAAGATTCCGGTTATTGGCAATGGTGACATTTTTACTCCGGAGGATGCAAAACGGATGCTTTCTGAAACCGGCTGTGACGGTGTTATGGTTGCCCGCGGGGTGCAGGGAAATCCGTGGCTGTTCGGGCAGATAAAGGCTTATCTGGAAGACGGTACGGTATTACCAAAGCCGGATATTGACACAGTAATTGCGATGATTCTCAGACATGCAGAAATTCATGTAGGTTATGTTGGTGAATTTGCCGGAATCAGGGAGATGCGTAAGCACGTGGCCTGGTATGCGACAGGTTTTAAAGGAGCATCGAAACTTCGTGGCGCGGTCAATGAGGTAGAGACTATGGAACAGCTGCGTGATTTGTTGAATCGTTACCGGGAAACTGTCTTGTAAAAAATGCACAAATAGAGCAGAGAATTAACGCTTTACTAGGGCAAAGTAAACAAAATTAAAAAAAGAATAAAAAAATAGTTGATTTTTTTTTGAAAACATTGTAATATAGCACAAAGACAAATGTACGCGAGAGAAAAACACTCAGGGCGGAAACAAGGAGGATTATTATGACAAAGTTAAGAGTTGGTATTTTAGGTGCAACAGGTATGGTTGGCCAGAGATTTATTTCTTTATTAGAAAATCACCCATGGTTTGAGGTTACAACCGTAGCTGCAAGCCCACGTAGTGCGGGTAAAACATATGAAGAGGCAGTAGGAGATCGTTGGAAAATGACTACTCCGATGCCGGAAGCAGTTAAAAAGTTAGTTGTTTTAAATGTTGATGAAATTGAAGCAGTATCTTCTCAGGTTGATTTTGTTTTCAGTGCATATGAAGGCACCAAAGAGCAGATTCAGGCGGCAGAGGAAGCTTATGCAAAGACTGAGACTCCGGTTGTTTCCAACAACAGCGCACATCGTTGGACTCCTGACGTTCCGATGGTAGTGCCGGAAATTAATCCGGACCACATGAAGGTCATTGATTTCCAGAAGAAGCGTCTCGGTACCAAGAGAGGCTTCGTAGCAGTAAAGCCGAACTGCTCCATTCAGAGCTATGCTCCGGTATTAACCGCTTGGGCAGAGTTCGAGCCATACGAAGTAGTTGCTACCACCTATCAGGCAATCTCCGGAGCAGGTAAGACCTTTAAGGATTGGCCGGAAATGGTAGAGAACATCATTCCATACATCGGTGGTGAGGAAGAAAAGAGTGAGAAGGAGCCGCTTCGTATCTGGGGCGAAATTAAGGACGGCGTTATCGTTCCGGCAACCTCTCCGGTAATCACCTGTCAGTGTATCCGTGTTCCGGTATTAAACGGTCATACCGCTGCAGTATTCGTAAAGTTCAGAAAGAATCCGACCAAGGAGCAGCTCATCGAGAAGTTAGTAAACTTCAAGGGTGTTCCACAGGAGCTTGAGCTGCCAAGTGCACCAAAGCAGTTCATTCAGTACCTTGAAGAGGACAATCGTCCACAGGTTAAGATGGATGTGGATTATGAGAACGGCATGGGTGTTTCTGTTGGCAGAATCCGTGAGGATTCCGTATACGACTGGAAGTTCGTAGGCCTTTCCCACAACACTGTTCGTGGCGCAGCAGGTGGCGCAGTTCTTTGTGCAGAACTGTTAAAGGCTCAGGGTTATATTACAGCGAAGTAGTTTACACATTTTCATATGATATTTTTAGTCCCTGGTGGGCGCATAGGTTGCGCTTGCCGGGGACTTTGTATATTATTTTCGCACCGGTTTTCTCTACCGGCTCAGCCACTTTCCACGGGACTTGCCGCTTTTACTTCTGCAATGAAAACCATGTCTGCTTACCGGTGTTTTACAAGAACTCGTCGTCGGGGAGTTGGGATTGAAGTTTAGAGTCAATGTTTAGATTGTGATGGTTTCAAAACATCCTGCGGATGTATCTTTCAAGAAAAAGTCATGGACTGTCAGACACACGAGGTGTCCACAGCCCATGAAACTTTTTCTTAAAAAGTGCTTGCGCACTTTTTGAAACCAACCCAATGCGGACGTTGCTCCAAATTCTACCCGACTCCTCAGACAACTTGCTAAAACACCGGACGCAGTCATATCGTTGCAGTAGAAAAACCGGAGCCGCCGGGAAAGTGCTGAACGCCGGTGCGAGAAAAGCGGTGTGAAAACAAAGATGTTCCCAGGGGCGGAAGATTGTGGTAAAATGGAAAAGTAAGATTGAATTGAGAGAGTTCTTTTTTGGCGAGCAATGACAAAATGAATGTAGTTCATTTGTATGGGCTTGATTTAATTATAAAAAACTTGAATTGGAGAAGAAGATGAGAATTGGTATTATAGGATATGGAAATTTAGGTAAGGCTTTGGTCAGGGGATTGATATTAACCGGTTTTAGCCAAAACGATATTGACATCAATGCCAGAACACAAAAGACAAGAGATTCTGTTCTAGATGAGTTTAGGGATATTTATGTAACGGGCAGTAAAGAGGAGTTAGATGATCGAACAGATGTAATTATATTAATAACAGAGCCTAAAAATGCTAAAGAGGTATTGACTGAAATTAAAGACTATAAAATTGACGCAAAAATAGTCGTAAGTTTTATGGCGGGAATTACAATTGCAGAAATAAGAAATATGTTAGGCGAAAAACATAATACAGTGAAATTGTTTAGAGTTATGCCCAATATCGCAATTCAAGATGGAAATGGTGTTATAGGTGTTGCATATGAAGAACAGGATTATGAGATGCTTCAAGATGTACTTAATGTGTTGAAGAAATTGGGATATGTATTGAAGTTGGACGAAGATTCGTTAAATTATATTACTGTAACAGCTGCAAGCGGGTTGGCTTTTGCTGCTTGTATGATGAATTCATATCAGAAAGCAAGTAATACACTTGTTAAGGACGATGAAAAAAGCAAAGAAATAACCATTCGTATTTTTGAGAATGTTATTAATATGGTTAAGCGAGAAAAATGTTCTTTTGATGATATTGTCTGTCGTATTACTACAAAAGGTGGAACTACTGAAGCTGGAATGAAGAATTTAAATCAGGAGTTGATTACGGAGAACCTTGAAATATGTATGAAAAAATCTTATGAAAAAACAAATAACATTATGTAATAGCTTTTAAGTTGTAGAGAACGTAAACCTCCAATTTAACAAT
The DNA here is from genome assembly GCA_045531895.1 of Lachnospiraceae bacterium. Taxonomy (GTDB): domain Bacteria; phylum Bacillota; class Clostridia; order Lachnospirales; family Lachnospiraceae; genus SIG299. Next base: position 921 of record JAZSEW010000006.1, on the reverse strand, counting down.
GTGAATCTGGAAATTATGAATGAAGAAATTGGATTTATGAAATGACAAAAGGAAACTAATCAACATGAAAATGAATGAAAAAGGACAAATGGCAGCACCTGCTACTATTAAAATGACAGCCAATGCTTTTAAAAATAACAACGGAACAAGTATATACTGGTTAGGCGGAGGTGGAGCTGTGATAAACAGCCAGGGCACTATTATTTTGATAGATCCAGTATTAGAAGGATTTGATATGCCGCTTTTGATTGATATACCGATTCAGCCACAGGAAATACCAAGGGTCGATGCGGTTCTTCTTACCCATTCGGATGGTGACCATTATTCCAGAGCAACCTGCAAATCCTTAAAACCGGTATGTAAAGAATATCACACAACGCATTATGTGGCTTCTTTACTGAAAGAAGAGTGCGACATTGATGGAATAGGCCACGATATAGGCGAGCGTATTCAAGTGAATGGTGTAGATATTGAACTGACACCTGCAGATCACGCATGGCAGAGGATGTTTGAAGAGTATAATTACCGTGTATGGGAAGACGGAGAATGTTGTGGATTTTATTTGCGGACAAGTGATACAACCATCTGGTGTGTTGGGGATTCTAAGCTGATGGAATGCCAACTGCACATGGATCCGCCGGATGTGATATTGTTTGATTTCTCGGATGACTTTGCACACATTGGGTTAGAAAATTCATATAGATTGGCGAATACTTATCCAAATGCAAAGCTGGTACTGATTCACTGGGGAACGGTGGATGCACCAAATATGAAACCATTTAACGGTAACCCACAGAATGTTTTTGATAATGTTGTGAATCCGGTACGTGTAATTTTGTTGTCACCGGGTCAGGAATATAAAATTAAATAGGTTAAAAATAGAGAAGCCTGCTTTGAAAGAGGTGGAAAGAATACTATGGA
>JAZSEW010000048.1:0-24861 GCA_045531895.1 Lachnospiraceae bacterium | reverse complement strand
TGCGATAGCTGCTGTACCCTGTGCACATCTGGACCATCCAGCTGCTGCATCAGGCATTACAATCCACATGGAATTGTCTTCACTGGAGAATGTAATTTCAACTACTGCACCAGGAACTAATGCATCAATGATTTCCTGTGGCATTTCAAGACCATCCTGTGCCCAGCCTGCACCGCTCTTTACGAAATCAGGGAAATCTACAAAACCGCCGATTACAGGGAATTCAATCTTAGTACCTACTCTTACACCATATACTTCCCAAGCGGAAGAACCTTCACACTGCATTCTTGCGCCCCATGTGGACTTGTCTTCGCCGCATACTGCTGCAATCTGCTCATATGTAACATAGCACTTGCTGCCATCACATACTGCTGTACCCTAAGCACATCTGGACCATCCGGCTGCTGCGTCAGGCATTACGATCCAAAGAGCACCGTCTTCACTTGCATAGTCAATTTCTACTACAGAACCCGGTACTAATGCATCAATGATTTCCTGTGGCATCTCAAGACCATCCTGTGCCCATGCAGCTGCACTCTTTACAAAGTCAGGGAATTCTACTGCATTAGCAACACTTAATCTCTTGCTTGCTGTACCAACCTTTACGGAGTAAACTTCCCATGCTGTTGCTGCTTCGCACTGCATTCTTGCACCCCAGGTTGCCTTATCTTCGCCACAAACTTCTACAAACTTCTCGTAAGGAATCTGGGCTACTGTCTTGGAATTGTTGATGTATGCCTGGCCCTGAGCTACTCTCATCCAGCCTGCTGCAGAATCCGGCATTACAATCCACATAGAACCATCTTCACTCTTGAAAGAGATTTCAACTACGGAACCCGGAACTAATGCATCGATAATTTCCTGTGGAATATCAAAACCATTCTGACCCCAGCCTGCACCGTTTGTTGTGAAGCCAGGGAACTCTACTGCATTGCTTAACACATACAGGTTAGAAAGGTCAGGACCTGTGGATTCCGGCCAGTTGAATGCAACTGTTGTATCAGCCGGCTTCATAGTGTTGCCTGCTGCATCGTAGAAACGGATATCGTCGATGTAGAATTCTGCAGGAATCTGTGCATTTGCAGCTGCATTATCAGTTGTTAAACCAATGATGATAATGTTGTTAGCATCTGCGATAAATTCATTGCCTGCAGGAACCTTTGCTGTCGTAATCTTAGGATTCTTCTTTTCCATGTATACGGACCAGGTACCTAACTTAGCCTCGTCGAGCTTTTCGCCCCACCAGGATAAAATTTCACCGGATACGGAGTAGAACTTACCGTCAGCGGCAGAAGTACCCATTACAAGTTCCATACCTGCAATCTTTGCAACGTCTGCGCCAAAAAGGCTGGAAACGTCAATTGCAATATAAGGAACTTTGCTGACACCAGTTGTATTCACTACCTTTACTGCCTTGCTTCCGTTATAATCAACTAAAGAAAGCTCAACATTTGCGGAACGTGCATGCTGCATATACGCATCCACGAATCCAAAGTTACCGTCTTCGAATGTAATAGATGCATCTGCAATTGTTACATTCTGTGGTTCCGGAACAGGTGTTGCAGTCGGGTCTGCCACCGGAGCCTGTGTTGGTGCTGTTGTTGCTGTTGGCGCTGTTGTTGGTGTTGTTTCATTGCTGGTCTTCTCCCCACCACATGCGACCATAGACAATGTCATAACAGCTGCCATTACTACTGCGAAAAATTTTCTGTTTTTCACTTTTTCGTCCTCCTTTTTTTACATTAGGGCGATTTTGCAGGACGCTTACTTGTAACAGTAAGATGTTTTAGTATATACCTACAGGTATATACTAAAGCAGGCATGCCTGCTTTTCGCCGTATGTTCGTTTTGAAATGAAGAGTAAGTTAGCTGACTGATAAAAACTCAGCCGTGCCACTTCGCAAAGGCACCTACGGTGCAGCGCATTCTGCGCAAGCAGAATACGCTTGTTACCGCCGCTCACGCGGCTACTTTGCTCATACCGTGGCAGTACAAAGGCTGGGTTGTTATCCTACAATTCCGCTTCGCTCTACACCTTCTATAAAATATCTCTGGAGCAACAGATAAATCAGTACAATCGGTAAAAGTACCAGCAGGATGCCCGCATGCAGGTACAGCTCCTGCAAGGTGACATTCAGAATCTTATCTTCGTTCGCAATAACGGACGCAAGAGTCGATATCTTTTTACTGATTACAATATCCGGGCTGACCAGAAATAAATTCGAATAGAAAGAATCGTTAAACTGCCATACCAGAGAGAATACCGTAACGGTAATTACCGCCGGAGATGCGTTCTTTAACATGATTCTGAAATATGTATACCACATTCCCGCGCCATCTACAAATGCTGCTTCTTCAATTTCTTTCGGAAGTCCTCTGAAGAACTGGTTAAAAATGTAGATATATAAGCCGGCGCGTACACCACATCCCAAAGAGGTCATGATGTATACAGGCCATGGTGTACCCATTAAGTTAATCGGTGCTCCCTTAATCGCCGTAATGATACCCAGCGGGTCAAAATTACGGAAGGTTACATAAAGCGGAAGCTTAATGGTGTAGGATGGAATAACAATCATCACTACCACAAGTCCGAATAACAGCTTCTTAAACGGAAAATCAAATCTGGCAAATCCGTAACCAACCATGGAACAGATTAACACCTGTATCCCTGTTAATGATACCACATAAACTATGTTTTTGGCAATGGTTGGCCAGTAGTCCATTCGGAGTATTGCCAGTTTGTATTTTTCCAGAGTAGGAAACTCCGGAAATACAAATACCATTGGGTTCATGGCATCTCTGTCAGAAGAAATCGAGTTGACAATCATACCAATAACCGGAGAGAGAATTACATAGCTTACACCGACAATAATTGCAAACTGCAGGATTGTCAGGGCAATCTTTTTAATGTCATTTCCTAAAAGCATTCTCTGATACGGGTCTGAAAACGCTTTTTTGATTCTGCCTTTTTTCATGCTTATTCTTTCTCCTTTCCTAGTTATAGTAGAACGTTCGTTTTTGTATGAAACCGACCACAACTACCAGTATAATACAGGTAACAATGGTGCTGACCAGACTGAACACGGAACCGAGACCGTAATTAAACTGGTTAAAAGTAACCGTATCTGCAAGCTTTAAGATTTCACTTTGTTCAAAGCTGTCCACAATAGTGTAAACCACATTGGTAATAATGTGAGGCATTACCATCGGGAAAGTAATCTTCCAGAAGGTTTCATAGCCGGTGGCACCTTCAATCTTTGCTACCTCATACAGGGAACCCGGAATAGACTGCAGTGCCGCAATAAACAGGACAATCTGTACACCGGACATGGAAATGATGTCGTTAATTCTTGCGACTGCCGATGTAATGTAGTCTAACAGTTTTGCCGGAAGACCAAGGTTCATAAACATACTGATTAAGTAATCAATATCAAATGCAATGGTTGTAGCCGCACTTGCTTCCATTTCCTGTACCTGACCGGAAACACCGCCCTGCATCATCATATCGCCCATGGCAATGGCATCGGTAATTGCACCGGAAGCTAAGATAACCGGCAGGAAGAAAATAGCACGAACTGCTGCTCTTCCCGGGAACTTCTTATTTAACAGCATTGCCATAAACAAACTGAAGAACGTAATCAGCGGTACGTCTACCAGCATGTTCATAACGGACGATGTCAAAGTCTGCTTAAAGCTTCCGTGCTCCAAGAATGCATAGCGGAAGTTTTCCCAGGCAACCGGTGTCAGCATATAACCGCCATTGATGGCATCCATACTCATTTCAGAGAAGGAAAACTGCACCGTCTGGAAAATGGACCTTACATAGAAGACGATAAAGCCCACCAACCATGGAAGAATGAACATATAGCCTGCAAACATTCTCTTACGCATTAAGGATAATCTTTTCTTTTTCTTTTTCATTTAGATTCCCTCCATTTCGTAAGACATTGCAGGAAGGCTCTTGCCATCCATGCTTTCTGTTTCATCACTGTAGTTAATATAAATCGTTACACCGTTGGAGTAAGTAATTTTTCTTACATCTCCTTCGATTTCGTGACCAACAATTTCTGCACCGGAGACATGCTTAAGGGCTTCATTTACGCGGTTGTAAATTTCAATTGCTTCGCCCTTCCATGTATCATAGGTTGTAGCGTAGAACTGGTTCATACCGGTATCCTTCATGCGGCTGGATGCTTCCTGTGTAAACACATAGTGCGGTGCGGAACCCGTCTCAATCATCTGAAGCACGGTAAGCGTCATATCCTCAGAATCATCATAATTCAATAATTCCGTGGAGTAATCGATACAGCCATGAATAACCATCTGGTACAACGGAACGTTCTTATCTACAATGGCAAATGCGTTGTCTCCCATCGGTACATTACTGATATCCTGTGCATAACCAAAGCTGTATGCATTAGCTTTATTCACCATCAGCTTCTTACCTGTGGTTTCAATCAGGTCAAGCTGTGCCAGAACAACATCCAATGCTTCCTCTCTTTCAATCAGCTCGGTACGCTTCTTGTCAGAGGTCAGATAGCTTCCCAGATCTCTTAAGGATAAACCGTTAATATCATATTTACCGATTTTCTTTACAAACTTTTCTACGTATCTTGGCAGGAACTTAGGAGACATTAAGTCATACTGTGGTTCTGCATAGCCAAGACCGGAGGTATTTCTGAGTGTAGTCGGATTTACCAGACCAAAGCTTGCTACATATCCGGCACCGTAATAACGGGAGCCTTCTGCAGACCAGTTAAAACCGGTATCTGCATAAGTAACACGCTGAAATTCCACATCGGCATACATGGTACCACCGATATCTGTCAGCTTATCGTTCAGTGCTTCCAGTTCAGACTTACTGCCCATGTCCTTTACCAGACGGATGTCATGAGGCGCATCGTGATAGTAGCCTTCATTGAACCAGCCCTGCAGGTTCATTACCTGATTGGAAATACCTGCTATTGCAAAATCCTCTGCCATCTTTGACGCATCTTCATAAGTAGTCATCGCAAAGGTATTCAAACGCTGTACACCAAGGAAGTGGGCATTTTCCTTTACGCCGCCGATAACGTCGTAGTAGAACGGAATGTCTCCGCCATCCTCCTGACGGGTTAATACACCCTTTGCAATCAGCTTTTCTCTGTAGTAGTTTGCCAGACCGTCATAACCGCTGTAATCTTCGTTTAAGAAGGTGTAGCGTACAGTGGCATTCATGTCGTATAACTCATTTTCCATAACAAATACATCCAGAGAAGATGCACCAAAGTTACGGAGATTATCTACATTTCGGAATACGAAAATCGGATATGCAAAGTTGTAATCATTATACTTGCCTGCGATATCCGCAGTTACTACGGTAGAGCTGGCACCCTCTTCCACTTCAACCAGTAAGCTTCTGTCTTCACGACAAATACCGAAGATTGGAAGTCTTGCAGCATCGATATTTTCCAGGGTAGTATAGTTTGCCACCATTGGATCGATATCGTAAATGTACTGGGAATATGCCGCCGAATTCAGTTTACCGTTATTAAAATCAATAACAGAGCCGGAACCGTTTGGCACCACCATATAACCGTTTTCGCTCTTATGACCGGCACCCATGTAACGGAGCAGCTGAATACGGTAAATGTATCCGCCATATTCCTTGATACCGCTGGCCGGAATGGAAACCACCAGACTGTCATTGTCTAAACGGTACTCCAACGGGATTTCAAAGTAAATCGGAATCGCCTCGCCCTTTGCTGTGGTGGAACCAACGGTATATAGGAAACGTACACCGTCTTTAATGCTTTCCACTGCCAGCTGGTTCTTTTCGATACACTGTGTATAGGTATCCAGAGAACCGGACTTAACGTCACTGTTATAATAATAAACCATCATCTGGGATTTCAGATAATTCTTGTTATTTTTGTTTGCTTTTTCATCCTCATCCGCATTTAACGGGTTGGAATATGTGATGTTACCATCTCTCTTATCGTACACTGCCACATAGCCGTTAGCGGTGTTCACATAAAGCTTTAAATTTTCATTCTCTGCTGCCAGATCAAAGCCCGGTACCTTGTTGTCGGTATCGTTCATTGCCTGATATGCAGTTCCTGCTTCATATTCATAAGTGGTCAGGAAGTCTTCGTAGCGGTCATAACCTACAAAGTAGGTAAAGTAATAAGTCAGGTAAACCGCCAGAGCAACTACTGCTACACCTCCGATAGCAAGGAAAATTTTCTTTGTCAGGCTCATAGGGAGCTTTACTTTTTCTTTTTTCGCTTTTTTCATCGCTTTCTACCCCCCTATACCCTGAATATCAGCTCTGTGTACATGCTGTGGAAGAAGTTATAAACCAGACCAAGCAGGTTACTTAACAGTAACAGCAGGAACACAATAATTAAAGCTGCAAGAAATGTAAGTATCAATGTCAACAACGTTTTTCCCAGGGTGTAGTTATGTACCTGCATGATGCCCATCAGCATCATTATGATGCCGTAAGCAATACCAAGACCAATAATAATTCCATAAAAGGCCTGCTCATCATCCGCAATAAACTGGCTGATAATGGTAGCCGCCACCATCACAGCGGTCATAGGTACCGTACCGTAACCAACTGCAATAGCAATATCCTTCAAACGGCCTTCGCCGTTCATCAGGCAGGTAATGGACCAGTTGCTGACACACAGCAGCAGGTAAAAGGACAAAACGCCCATTAACTCAAACAGAACATCTACACCTCTTGGGTCTAAATCATTTACAACAAAGCTTGCCAGAAGGCGGTTTGCCGTAAAACTTAAGGAGAAGAGAATTACCATCAGGATTGCCAGTGGAACACTGCCGTAGTCACGATGGCGAATCCAGTAATATCCATCCATCGGATGGGTAATGGTGTAAAACATATAAGACCATTTTTCTTTGGAAAAATACTTACCCATTAGTCATCCTCTCCTTTCTTTCTCTTTTTCCATGCTTTAGCGCCGTACCATATTGCAATCAGTACAGCCGCGCCGGATAAGAACCAGCTGGCATTATCGGTAAGAACCTGATTACGGAAACGCTTGAAAGCAATGGAGTAATACTCTCTCGCCATACCGATTTCCAGATAATGCATTGCCTTTTCATAATCACCGGCAGTAAGATAAGCCTTACCGATACCGGTATTTGCAAGCTCGTTATTTTCATCTAATTCCAGAACTCTTTCCCATAATGCAACAGCTTCTGCTTCATCACCATCATAACGAAGTCCTACCGCTTCATTGATAAGACGACCATATTCGGTTTCCTTAAAGCAGATGATGCATGCCTTCTGGGCATCCAGTACGGCAATTCTGCCGCCGATATCTTCTACCGCCGTCGGAAGTTCGAAAGTTCCTTCCTGGGTTCCGCGGCCACCAAAGATATACAACAGGTTACCTTCATGGTCATAAGTGAAAATACGTCCGCGCTTTCTGTCAAGACAGGAATAAATACCTTTTTCTCTGTACACAACATCGGTGAACTGAGAAGCACCGGAATAATCGCTGGCACCGTCAATCTGTAAGTCACCGCCTACGTTTTCATTGAAGCCCTTCTTGATAACGTCCTCGCCTCGAGGATTCAGTCTTCTTACTCCCTGAACGCCTGTGGCATCAATGTTGGACGCATATACAAAGCCCTCCGGATCAATGTCAATACCGGTGAACTCGGTTGGAATAAAGAGCTGCTGGTTGGCACGTTCTTCTTTGGTGGCCAGACGCTTCCAGAACTTCTCCCATGCGGAAATCTCTACGTTAATGGTTCCGAAGAAGTTGGTAAACTGACCGTTGCTTTCAAATACCATGATACCCTCGAACATGTTCTGTGCGATAACGTATACACGGTCTGCATAGTCTACAGTAACCTTCATCGGGCTGAATACAAAGCCCTCTTCCAGGCTTTCGGACTGCGGATTATTGATAATCTGCACCAATTCATCATTTTCATCCAGAACAACAATTCTCTTGTTCTTAAAGTCTGCAACATACAGCCATCCACGTTCGGAAACGCATACGCCGTAAGGAGAATTGAACTTATCCTCTGTGCCATTGTTGTTGAAGGCAGAAACTACCTTTACTACATTTTTCATTGCATAGTCCAGAACAACAATACGGTTGTTATTGGTATCTGCAATGTAAATATTGCCGTCCGGGGCCTGACACATATCCTGCGGATTGTTAAACTTTCCAAGTGCTTCACCGTTATAGGTGAAATCAAGGCCGCTTACGGTACGGTCCGGAATATAAGGTGCCGGAGTATAGTGAATGTACTTCCGGTAGTCGTAGTTGTAAGAATCATATGGCAGTTCGTCTGCCACTGCTGTAATCCCCTCTGTTGTCAAAAGAACAATAAGTGTCAGACAAAGAGAGATAACCGCTTTAAATTTCGTAAGTTTTCTCATATGCTTGCCCTCCTATTATTCTTTCATACCGGATGATGTCATAGTTTCCAGAACGTTACTCTGACAAATCAGGAAGAAGGTGATTGGCACTGCAGCGATGATAAAGGTTACGGCTGCTGCCGCACCGGCTCTTGCTGCACCGCCGGCGGAAATCTGATACAGAGCGTACTGTAATGGCTTTAACTGCTCATCACGAAGGAATGTACCACCTGTATTGCCCCACATCTGCTGGAACTGGAAGATTGCCAGTGTCAGCCATGCCGGCTTAACGTTTGGCATTACGATGCTCCAGAAGATTTTAAATTCTGTGGCACCATCCAGTCTTGCAGATTCCATCAGAGAGTCCGGAAGCTGTTCCATGAACTGCTTCATCAGGTAAAGACCCATACCAAAGGAACAAGCCGGTAAAATCAGTGCCCAATAAGTGTTGTTAATTCCTAACCAGGAAATAATCATGTACTGCGGTGTCTGTGTAACAGTCCAGGAGAACATCATGGAAAGTACTACCAGCTGGAACAGAATTTTCTTTCCCGGGAAGTTGTGCTTTGCCAGTGGATAAGCAGCAAGGGAGGCAATAATAACGTGACCTACCATACCACCACCGGTAATAATAATAGTATTTAACATGTATCTGGAGAACGGCACCCAGGTATCATTCATTAAAATGAATAAGTCTGAGAAATTTTCCAGAGTAGGGTTTCTTACAAAAATCTTTGGTGGGAACTGGAACAATTCATCCAGTGGCTTTAATGCGTTGTTAATAACCATAACAAGCGGAATCGCCATTGCCACACCGCAAATACCCATGATAACAAACAACAGGGTATTACCCGCCATGGAGCGGTTTAATTTTTTTTCTCTCTTATAGGAGTGTTTGCGTCTTTTTTTGATTTTTTCAGCCATTATTCGCCCACCCTCCTTAACAGTTTCTGTACTAACTGGTTACTTCCTACCATGAGTAAGAAGAGAATTGTTGCAATTGCGGAAGCATAACCCATTTCCAGTCGAACGGTACCATAGTCAAGCAAGTGAGTAACTACGGTTGCACCGGCATAGTTTACAGATGGATTACCTGCCAGCTGCAGGGATACATCAGCAATTGCGAAAGAAGATGTAATCTGCATTACGGCACCGAACATCAACTGCGGCTTCATTGCCGGAAGTGTTACATACCATAATTCCTGCCAACGGTTTTTAACACCGTCTAAGGCAGCAGCTTCGTACATGCTCTTATCGACAGTCTGTAAACCTGCGATAAAGGAAAGGAAGCCGGTACCAAGGGACAGCCACAGCTGAACCACAATCAGGAACGGAAGGACATACTTTTCTGTCTGCATCCACTGTACTGCTTCATCTAAAATTCCAAGCTCTAACAGGATACCGTTTAAGTAACCGTAACGGTCACCGGTTAAAATCAGGTTCCATACCACGTATGCGTTACCACAAATGGACGGAGCATAGAAAATCAGTGTCAGGAAAGCTCTGAGCTTACCCTTAAATTCGTTAATAATCCATGCAAAGAGAAGACACAGCATGTAGCTGACCGGACCGGTAACTACCGCTAACAGTAAGGTGTTCTTTAAGGACTTCATGAAAATATCATCCTCTAAGAATAACTTGATATAGTTTTTCCAGCCGACAAACTGCGGCATCTCCAACATGTTGTAATATGTAAAACTGAAGCCAATCGCCATTGCTACCGGCAGCACCGTAAAGAAGAAGAACAAAATAAAATACGGAGCCAGCATAATGTAAGACGCTTTGGACTTTTTCACCCGATACCACAATTTTCCCTGCTTTTTAGCAATCTCCAGGGCCTGTGCAGATCTGTCATTTGTATCCGCCATTGTTTTGTCCTCCTTTCTACTTGTCTAATTCTAACTCTTCTCTCTTATAAGCGATTTCGGCATTGGTGTAAATCACCTGATCCATCAGCTCTTCTCGAGGGAAGGAAGTATCCGGCGTTGTAACTACCGAATAGAATGCATTGTTTACATTTCTCCAGGAGTAGTAACCACCCGGAACCTGAGGAATACCCTTTGCCCAGTCCATAGACTCTTCCAGGGCTTCGAAGTCACTTACCGGCCAGGCCATGTTAGTGAATGCTTCGTAGTTTGCGGTAGGTACTCTCGCTGCGGAACCCATCAGAGATTCCATTTCACGTCCGTACATGGTCTGAGTCTCAGCGGAAGTCCACCATTTTAAGAACTCCCAGGACTCTACCGGGTACTCGGTATCTGCCATAATCATGGAGGCAAGACCGGTACTTGCTACAGAGTGGTCAACACTGCCGTCTGCCTGCACGGTACCAGGAATCTGGGTAAAGCTCCACAGACCCGCAATATCCGGTGCGGATACGGCAAAATTGTTATAGGTTGTGTAGTCCGCGATAATGATTGGAGATTCACCGGTACGGAATCTTTCTTCCACGCTGGTTGCACGGTCTAATTTGTAGTCTGTATAGTAATTACAGAACATCTTAAATACATTTACTGCAGTATCGGAATCCAGTGCGGATGCGGTACCGTCTTCGTTATAATAGGAGCCGCCGTTCTGATATAACAGGGAAGCAAAAATCTGCTCTGTCGGAAGCATACCGAATTCCATCTGGTTCTTTGCAAGAACTGTCATGGCCACCTTTACATCATCCCATGTCTCCGGAAGCTCTAAACCGATTTCCGCTAAAATATCCTTACGGTAGAACATAACCGGATAAGTAATGGTTTCCGGAAGTGCATAAAGGCTTCCGTCATACTCAAACTGGGTATAAGCCGCTTCCGGGAAGCGTCCTAAAATTTCTTTGTAATCCGGGAACTGTGCCAAATCAAGTACTGCACTACGGATACCGTAGTTCACCGGTGTATCGTTACCCGTATTTAATACGGCACCTGCCACACCGTTGGTGTTTGCTACCTGAATTGCCACGTCAGGACCTTCACCCACCAGATTTGCCTTAAGCAAAGTAGACATATCAACCAGCTGTACATTTACGCTGATACCGGTTTTATTGGTAAAGGTTTCATCGATTAACGCCTTGATAACGTTTGCCTGGTCACGACCGGAGCCAACCCAAAGGGTAAGTGCCGCTGCATTTTCGTCCTCAGAAACGCTACCGATGTTGTTATAATCAATTACAAAAGAGTAATATAATCTCTTCATTTCGTGTCCCAGACCTGTAAGGAAGGAAGCTTCTCTGTCTTCCGGTTTTGCATCCGGAGAATAAACGGAAAGACAATCCATTGCCAGTGGCTGTCCGATAACCTGTGTAATCCAGTTACCGCAGGCACGGACATTGGTCTTAAAGGAACCGATAACACGAACAATATATTCGTTATCTTCAATGATATCATCCAACTGGTCTCTCATGGTAAGAAGAACTGTCTTCTTATCAGAGTTCTTACCTGCAACTACTTCCAGCTTTTCCAGAGCAAGATTTACAATTTCTCTTGCCTGAACAAGCTTTCCGTTTAACTCAGGAAGAGTTGCTTCAATCTGATAGTCACGGTAAGTATCCGGAGCAACACCGGTTACCTTGATAACACTACGGTAAATGTCATTTAACTGCTGTACCGCTTCTTCTACCAGACCGACAATTTCGGAGAACTCACCAAGCACAACCTCCATGCGGATGGTGTGGGTGCCTGCCTCTAAGTAAAACTTATACGGATTACCTGCATCGTCCGATAAAACGTCGGTTCTCCAGTTCTGTGCATAGTTAAATTCATATGCAGACATTTCTGCAAACGGAACAACTCCATCAATGGTGATACGACGGGATACGGCAACACCACGGCTGAAATTCTGCTTGTCATGAAGGGCAATTTCATAATATCCGCTTTCACTTACCGCAAATTCCCATTCAATCCACTGACCAACAAGTCTCCAGGAATTACCGCCGATTGTATTGTTTAACAATTCCTTTGCACTTGCCGGAACGACATCTGCAGAAGCCTGATCCTGCGTCGGATATAACATCTGAGAGGATGTCTTTGTTGCATATTCCGCTTCAATGGTAATTGCCTTACCGGAAGAATCCTTTGCACCCTGTGCATCCCAGGCTGCCTTTACATCTGCATAAGACGGAGTTTCTTCCGCATGGTCTAACACAATCTTGTTAATAAGCATCGGCTCCTTGATGGAAACCACGCTGATGGTGTGTGTACCCTTGGTAAAGTATACAGATAACGGAGTAGTGATATAACCATCACTGTCATATACATATCTGCTCTGCCATTCCGGAATCTCTACAATACCGGGCTTTACATCGTTGCCCTGATTATCCTTGGTCCAAAGCTTTATCGCAACACCATTTTCATCTACTATAGTATTTTCAACTCTGGTTGCCCACACACGGGAGAAAGTAACTAAAGAAAATTCTTTGAAAGGAAGCTTTCCATCCACGAAAATACTTCTTTCAATATCGGAATTCTTTCCCTCTACCGGATAGTATACAAAGGAGAGATTGTAAAAGCCCTCTTCTTCAATATTTACTTCATACTCAATTAAAGAATCTTCTGTTGTCAGCAGGCTGTTTCCTGTAATTCCTTCATAGTCTGTGTAAACCAAAGGCTCCTTCTGAGCTCCGTTCTCTTCATAACGGACATAATCCTCTGCCCCAATTTCCACAACTGCTTCCGGATAAGCTGCGCCGCTGTGCTGTTCCACATAATTCTTGTAGCTTAAGATGGAATCGTCAATATTATAGGTTCCGATAATATCCTCGAATTCATCCATGCTAAGGTCGGTCTGTGCACCGGATTCCTTGTAAAGACCCGGATAAGCCAGCCACAATGCGAACACCGCGACAATCAGAACCAATGCCTTTTTCCACATGCCTTTTCCTTTCATCGTATTAATCCTCCTCTTATTTTGTAAACGATTCACTAATCGGATATGTCTTTAAGTCCGGCATTTCATCCAATGTGATTACCACTTCATGGTCATATGCTTTCTTTAACATATACTCTTCGGTATACTGTTCGGAAAGCTGGGCCTTTAGGCCGGTTGTCTTTCTGACGAATTCTCCCTGCCAGGTTGCCCACATGCCCCACATGGCACCGTCTCTTACTGCAAGGTCCGGATCGAAAATACAACCGTTCTCCGTCAGGTAAACCATCTTGCGTTCCGTCGAATACCCCGCAACCTCCAAATACTTTGCAATCTGGGATGTGTAAACCTTTTCACCCGGATAAATATCCTCACCAACGATGTCTACATATTCATCCCCCGGGTACCAGTCAGCTGCCTGACCATTCCATACCCAGATTAAATTGTTCAGTCCGTACTCATTAGTCAACTTATCATAAAGGAGAATCCATAGCTCCTTGTAAGGTTCCGGACCGGATGCTCCCCACCAGAACCAGCCTCCGCTGGCTTCATGAAGCGGACGGAACAGAACCGGAATTCCTGCTGCCTGTAATTCCTGAAGCGGCTTTGCAATCGCTTCAATATCTTTCATTAACGCATCATAACCTGCCTGGTCCTGACCGTTCATTACTTTCTTTAAATTAAATCTTGTGCTGTCGGTATAAAAGGTACCCCACCATTCTTTTAATGCATATTCTTCCGGAGTATTCCAATGCCACTGGAGAGACACGATACCGCCCTTATCCCAGAAAGCCTGAACCTTCTTTGGCAGGTTCAGATTGGAACCATGCGCCTGATTCACCAGGGTATAATCCATTATATCCATACCAAGAATTGCCGGCTGCTTACCGGTCACATTCTGAATCACCTGCATTTCCTTGCCGAAAGCACCGTCATCACAATACTGACCGGATAAAATCTTTTCTCCGTAAATATCAGTTAAAAAGCTCATCAGACGCTTTGTCTCATCTGTTGCATTCGGGTTAATCAGTTTTGCTTCCACCTCATAGAGGTCTCTAGGCAGCGGTGCCGACGTCTGCACCGTCATGGAGTCTAACATAATCCACCCCCAGGACACTCCTACCGACACGGTATGCTCACCCGGGGTGAACCATACGCGTCCAACGGAAGAATCCATGTAATAAGTCTGGTCTACAAAAATATTTCCTACTGCGGAGCCATCGACAGAAACCGGATTTGTTTTCTCTCCACCATTGCTTGCAATGCGGAAAATCAAGTCATAAAACCCTTCTTTTTCCACTTTCACCGTAAAAGCACAGGAATCAGTTTCTGCTTTCTGAAAGCCTTCTACATAATCCTTCGTCACCTTTACATTACCGGAAAGCTTTGCATCCTCCGCCTGGAATACGCCGAGAATCTCCGGTACAAACGGTGTCGGCGTTGGTGTTGCTTCAATCTTTGTCGGCATCGGTGTATTATCCCCCTGGTTTTCTGTTGTATTACTACAGCCTGCCAGAGCTATCAGCCCTGTCAGTATTGCTGTACAAATCCATTTCTTTTTCATTCGATAAGCCCCCATTACTTTTGCTTACTAATTATTTATTCCCCAAAAGAGCCTTATTTTTATCAATCAATGCACATCTCTGCTTTACACAGTCCGGACTTCTCATTGGATCTTCCGGAGTATTAAACACATAATCGATAAGACGTTCCATTGTAGTACCTGCCACATGAAGTCTTGTGTCACTGGATGCGTAATAGATATAAACTTCTCCGTTGTCACAGGCAATTGCGCCATTTGTGAACACTACGTTGGAAACATCTCCGACTCTTTCCGGACCTCTTGGCCCAATCAGCAGTCCCGCCGGTTCTGCTATGACCTTGGATGGGTCCTTTAAATCAGTTGCAAATGCATAAATTACATAACGAAGACCTGCGGCTGTATTTCTTACACCGTGTGCAATGTGAATCCAGCCTTTTTCAGTGCGAATCGGAACTGCGCCTGCACCGTTCTTTGCTTCGGTGATGGTATGATACTTACGACGACTTGTCATCACTTCTTCATCTACCACCGCATTGGTAATGTCATCACAAAGTCCAAAGCCTACACCGCCGCCGGAGCCTGTATCAATAAAGTCATCCATTGGTCTTGTATAAAAAGCGTACTTTCCGTTTACGAATTCCGGATGAAGTACCACATTTCTCTGCTGTGGAGAACGAAGGGTTACCAGATTCGGAAGTCTCTCCCATGTCTTTAAATCCTTGGTTCTTACAATGCCTGCCGCCGCTACGGCTGCAGATAAATCCTTATTTGCCGGATCCTTACTTTCCGAACAGAACACACCATAAATCCATCCGTCTTCATGCTTGGTTAAACGCATGTCATATACGTTAGTTTCCTCCGGACAGGTATCCGGAAGTACTACCGGATAATCCCAGAAACGGAAGCCTTCCGTTGGCTTGTCACTTTCAGCCACTGCAAAGAAGGACTTTCTGTCCGCGCCCTCTACTCTTGCCACCAGATAATACTTACCGTTCAACTCAATGGCACCGGAGTTCATTACTGCATTGATGCCGAGTCTTTCTTCAAAGAACGGATTTGTTTCTTCATCAATATCATATCTCCAGATAACCGGAGCATGGTCTCTTGTTAAGACCGGATTTTCATAGCGATCGAAAATACCGTTATAAAAGCTCTTGTCTACACTGTTTTTCTTTGCAAGTAACCCTTCCTGCTTCTTCACTTCTTCATAATACTTTGCATGAATCATTGTTTTATTCCTCAGCATCTTTCTATTTTATTTCTTATACCACCGGCATAATTTTTATTTTGCTCTGCGGATAATCTCCATACACATTCTTCCATTGTGATACGGACACTTCCAAGGCTCCACAATCGGGCGGGCCAAATCAGGATTACCGTCCTTATCGGTGCACCAGAACCACTCACTGCCCTTTCTTGCATCCACAACTTTTTCTTTGATAAAGCCCCAGATATCTTCTGCCGCTTCTTTAAAACGGGTTTCCTCAGGACGCTTCTCCCAGGCATTATAGAAACCTACCACAGCCTCAGCCTGCACCCACCAGATTCTCTTCTCATCTACCACACCGCGCTCGCACTCGTTGGCAAGGGAATGATTATAATAAGCAACCTCATAAATTTTATCTTCCAACGCCTCATTGATTGGCGCCAGCTTACGCTTGTAATTTTCATCTCCGAGTACTTCCAGACCTCTGTCCACCAGCCAAGCCGTTTCAATATCGTGACCGTAGGAATGAAGATCAATTAAAGTATTCATATTGTTATCAAAAAATACTTCCTGACGATGCAGCGTCGGATTGTAAATCTTAGTTGCAATTGTATCGAACATCCATTTCAGACGCTCTGCTGTTTCCGGACGTTTTGTCACTCTGTATAATTCCGTATAAGCTTCCAGAACATGAAGCAGTGTATTCATTGTTCTGTCTGCCATAACGCCGTTTTCTGAAAGCTTGTCGTTGCTGACATTATAGAACTCTCTGCTCTGCGCTTCCTTATAACCGTATTCATCACGGCACTTCAGTTCAATGAGACGGAACAGGTCAATTGCCGTCTGTAACGCTTCCTCTACACGAAAAGCATCATAATACGAAGACAGGGCATAAATTGCAAACGCCTGATTATATGTATGTTTGGTTGTATCCAGTGGCTGGCCCTTATAATCCAGAGACCAGAACACGCCACCCTCTTTACGATCCAGACAGCGGTCCACCAAAAAGCGGAACGCATGATCTGCATACGGTTTAATACTCTCATCCTTTAAGGTAAGATATGCGTTGGAGAAGAACCAGAGAATACGGCTGTTTAAAATACAACCTTTTTCAGCATCCTTTACCACTTCCAAATCTGTTCCCATAAAACCATAGAAACCACCGTGAACTTCATCCTTTAACTTTTTCCAGAACGGTAACAGCGTTTCTCTTAAATGCTGCTCCATTTCCATTTTCATAGATGCTTTCATATTTCCTTTCCTCCAATCCGGAGCGTCCTCCGGACGTACTCCTTCCAATCCCATTAAAAGTAATTTAATTTTACTACATATTTCGATTTAATCATCACTGATTATTGTTTTCAATCAAGTTTTATTGATTTTTTTGTTTGTTTCTTTGTTTTCAACAAATTTCCAACTCATTTTTTGTATATATTGCACAATTCTATACCTCTGTTTTTGTATATGAGTTAATTGATTAACTTATTTTTAGGTTAATTTAAGTTAATACCCCTTGATTTTATTACTTCTCTATGCTATGATATTTATGGTTATTGACTACTGTAACCATTTTCTTGTTAATGCATTTTATACAATTTTACAGCTTTATAGTATTACTAATTTGTCACAAGGAGGCAACTATGGACTTTGTACATTTGCTCATGCACGCATTGGTGGAAATCCCAACTGCCACAACATCTATGCCTATAACTCACTTTTTACCTAAAAACACCACTACGGATGGTAGTTTATCTGCTTATTTATTCTATCCACAGGCCTCCGGACATATCAGCATGCCTGCAGGGCTGCATTTAAACTTCCATCCTCTTCCGACTTACGGCATTCTATATATTGCAAGAGGCACCGGAAATATTACCTTCGGTTATCACCAGTACTCCTTATCTTCCAACTCCTTTGTACTGTTTGACGGAAAAGAGGGCTTTTCCTTTACAGCAGCCACCGATTTGGAATATGATCTGCTATACTTTAACGGTTCTCCTGCCCTGTGCTATTACGAGGAGCTGCTTAAGCTGAACGGACTTTACATCCCATCTCTTTCTTCCTCCGGCTTAAGCTCCTATCTGCGCCCTCTGCTGCCACACGGCAATGCCTTTTTGTCTCCATTTATTTTTCATCGGACCCTGACTGATTTTTTATCTGAACTTATAGAATATTCCACCGCCACAGAACCGGGTACTTCCGTGCCGGATTATCTGCGTCAGTTGAGAGAATATTTAGACGAAAATTTCTTTAAGGATATTTCTTTAGAAGGATTAGAAGCTTTATTCGGCGTCAACCGCTATCGGCTTTGCCGGGAATTCCGCCAGAATTTCGCGCAACCACCGTTGCAATACCTGCATGGTGCCCGCATCGCCAAAGCAAAGGAGCTTTTAACAGAAACCACACTGAAGGTACACGAAATCAGCTATCAGGTAGGTTACGAAAATACCAACCAGTTTATCCACCACTTTAAAAAAATCAGTGGTTGGACGCCGGCAGCATACAGAGAACGAAAACGGTAAATTCCGCTCACCGCCAAACAAAAAAACAATCGTTCAGCCTGCACTTTTCGCATAGGCTGAACGATTACCCTTAAATCGCTCTTACGCTCTTTCTCTCAATGAAATGTCCCTCTATCAGATGCATTCCCTCACTGGTTTCGCCACCTGTCATCTTCTTTATCAAAAGTTTCACACTACTTTCTGCCATTTTTGTCATGTTTACCGCATAAGTTGTCATTGGTACATTGCATAGTCCCGGATAGAGAAAATCATCAAATCCCACCACCGAGACATCCTCCGGTACACGATATCCGGAATTATTCAATTCCCGAATCACCCAACTGGCAATAATATCTGCGTTGCATACAAAAGCCGTTGGCATTTCCTCCGGCAACAGAAATTTGTGAAAATTATGTCGTTCACTGTCGCGATCGTCTAATACCCAATCTTCCCGGACACTTTTTCCATGCTCCAGCAAAGATTTCATATATCCGAGATACCGGTCTGTAATACTCTTCGTAGCCAAAACCGTTCCGACAAAACCAATATTCGTATGTCCCTTATCAAATAAATAATTTGTCAGAATATAGGAGCCATAAAAACTGTTAGACACCACACAATCCTCTTTAATACTCGGATCATAAAAATCCAGGTATACCGTTGGCGTTGCATAATGTTCCTTAAGCATTTTCAGGAATCCGCTCCGCAGACCACCAAGCACAATCAACCCGTCAATCTTGCTTTCCTTCAAAAGCTTTGGCGGAATCATTGCCTTTTCATCTGCAGCATTCAACACCTCCAGCATAACAAAGCTGTTGTTTTTTACCGCTGCCATATTGATTTCCTGATACATTTCCCAATAGAAGGTCTGATACTTTTCAATATAGTCTTCCGGAACAATCACACCGATATTAAAACTTCTGGAACGTTCCTCCTGTTTTGCAATCGGTTTCTGATAACCTAATTCCATAGCTAATTTCTTTATTTTGTTCCGCATCTCATCACTAACACCCTTCTGGTCGGAAAGTGCTTTTGATACGGTAACTGTGCTGACATTTAACCGTTCCGCGATATCGGACATCTTTACCGTTTTCGCCATGTTGTAAACCTCCTGTACCTTTTGTCAAATCACCATACAAGTTAATTTTTTTGTTCACTTAATCTCTTTAAGTTAATCTTAGCTTAACCAAATTAAAATGTCAACAATTTTTACCTTAATCGTTTAAGCAGCTTATTTACGTTCCGCACCATGTTTCTCTTACAACTCAGCTGCTTTTCACGGAAGCTTGCCAAGTTTCATTTTCCGCTGATAACGTATGCCCGCCCGAGGCTGTTTGGCTATAACTCGCTGTCGATGTGTGAGAAATTATTGTGTAGTGTAGATTTGGTTGCCAAAATGTCCTTCGGACACTTTCCAAGAAAGCTCACGGGAGCTCTCAGACAATAAATTGTCCAAAGCTCCCGTGAACCTTTCTTGAAGTGCTGCGCACTTTTTTGACAACGCAAATCACCTATACACCTCTCCCCAAATCTCCAGCTCAAACAAATAGCCCAAACATTCCGGACGGTCCCATCACCGTAAAACAGGCCTTGGAGCTTCCGGCAAAGCACTGAACGTTGTAACTCGAAACATGGTGCGGAACTTGCTCCACGTTGCGCGGAAGATACAGCACTAACGCGAAGAGCTGCCGTAAAGATTTAGTACTTTCGACTAGCGTTACCAGCCCAGGCCGGAACATCCCGCCAGAGTTTATTGCGGATTGCAGCTTTTTCGCTCCAACGTTCAGCACTTTTTCGGCAGGCTCCAAAGAAGCCGTGACTTTCGCTGATGGCAGAGTGTATCGGGTTAGCTATTTGTCTGAAGTGGCGACAGTAATAACGTGTAGATGGTTTGGGCTGTCCAAAAAGCGCGAAAGCGCTTTTAAGAATGGTCAGATATCTGTGGACACCTCGTGTGTCTGACAGATATTTGACCGTTCTTAAAAAGTCGTCCTTCGGACGTTTTGAATAGACCAAATCTAAAGCCACTATCTTTTCTGTCGCCACTGAGTTATAGTAACCCGATGCAAAACTGCCATCATGCCAGCGTAAGGAACGCTTCTGCGGCAAGCCCCCGTAAAAAGTGGCTGAGTTGGAAGAAAAACTGCAAGCAGCAAACTCCGGCAGAGATGTTCCCAAAAAACAACTGCCGCACCCATGAATCTGATCATAAGCACGGCAGCCTATATTTGTCTATATTACGCCTCTACAATATGAATTAACTGTGCCTGATTATCGCCCCACATATCTTCTACGAAGATCCCGGCATTCATTAAGGTGCTTCCAAGATAGGTTCTGTCCTGACCTTCAATACGATAAGTCTTGTCTGCATCCAGACCTAACAGGCGCAGATTGCGGCTGCGCGGATTCGGACGACGCTTCACCATCACAAAAGTAACCAAAGCCTCTGTTTTGTCCTTGGAAACCACCATGTACGCATCATGTGTATGAGTCTCACAATAGGACGCCATACGGTAATAATCACCGGTGCGAACAAGATCATTATACTTGTGATACATTGCAGTCTGCTCAGGAATCTGATTTCTCTCTTCCTCGCTGATTTTCGTAATATCCAGCTCATAGCCAAAGGTTCCGGCCAGAGCCACGATACCACGGGTAGAAAACGGAGTACTTCTTCCCACCGTATGGTTCGGACAGTCACTGACATGGGCACCCATAGCAGACAGTGGGTAAATCAGTGCCGTACCTTCCTGAATTTCCAGACGTTCAATAGCATCTGTATCATCGGAGCACCAAATCTGCGGGCTGTAATACAACATGCCGGCATCAAATCTTGCGCCGCCACCGGAACAATTTTCAAGCAGTAAGTTCGGGAACTCCGTAATCAGACGTTCCTGCATGCGATAAACGCCAAGCACATAGCGATGGAAAATTTCTCCCTGACGCTCCTTCGGAAGTGCTGCACTGGCAATATCGGCAAGCGGACGGTTCATATCCCACTTCACATACTCGATATTAGCAGACCGAAGCACCTTCGCCATCTTTTCGTAAATATAGTCTGCCACATCTTCTCTCGCAATATCTAATACAAGCTGGTTTCTTGCAAGACCCGGTTCGCGGCCCGGCACCGCAATCGCCCAATCCGGATGCTCTTCATAAAGCTTGGACTCCGGAGAAATCATTTCCGGCTCAAACCAGATACCAAACTTCATACCCAATTTGTTCACTTCATCAACCAGATGCTTTAAGCCGCCCTGCAGTTTTTCTTCGTTTACCTCCCAGTCGCCAAGCGCTCTGTTATCATCGAAGCGGTTACCAAACCAACCATCATCCATAACCAGCATCTCAATACCCAGCGGTGCTGCCTGCTTTGCAATTGCAAGAAGCTTCTCTGTATCAAAGTTGAAATAGGTTGCCTCCCAGTTGTTAATAAGAATAGGACGCTTCTTGTCACGATAGCTGCCACGAATCAGATGATTTCTGTACAGGTCGTGAAAAGTACGGGACATACCTCCAAGACCCTCATTGGAGTATACCAACACTGCCTCCGGCGTCTGGAAATCCGCACCGGCAGTCAGCTCCCACTTAAAGTCCTCCGGATTGATACCCGTCATCATACGGATGTTGTCAAACTGATTACGCTCCTGCAGCGTACGGAAATTACCGGAATAAATCAAATCCATACCATAAACTTCGCCCTTATTCTGGTCGGCATTCTTTTCCAGAAGCGCAGTAAACGCATGCTCCTGATGACCACCCTCACCACGGTTAGAACGGGACATCTGGATGCCATAGTTTACAGGAGTTCTGTCCATATGACGCTCTCTTGCCCAGCTTCCGTACAAAATAATTTTGTCATACTCATCGTTATCAATGTCAAAAGATGCAGACATTGCCTTTGTCAAATACACCGTCTTGTCAGACTCATTGATAATGCGGGCATGGCGCACCACAGCATCCACATCGCCAAACACGCTGTAGGAAAGCACCACAGCCAGCTTTGCTTCCTTGTCCTCTAAAGTCAGCTCCAGGGTTTCACAATCCTCGTCCTTTTCGCACCAGGTAGCCGGAAGGCCTGCTAACTTCTTCTTTCCCTTAAAAATTTCATGACTGCGATAGGTTAACTTGGTTGCCCAGTGACCCTCTGCATCCTCCACCCTAAGAGCACTCTCACGAAAATCACCGATGCCATGAGTCGGATACTCCATCGGAAACGCATCATAAAAGCTCAAACGATCCCTTCCGTTACTTTCCGGTGTACGAACGCCCTCATAAATGCGCATCAGATAGGACAAATCACCCTCTGCCAGTTTCTTTCCATAATACGCATGTCCAACAAACCCCTCTTTGTCTACAATGCCGATTACATAGCTGGTGTTCTTTGTGTCCAGTTTAAAAATTCTTTCTTTCTCAAAATATGTAATTCCCATACCAATCCTCCGCATTCTTATTTGCATAGTTTTTTACATGGTAGCACAGTTTTTTCAAAATTGCTACCTCTTTTTATCAAAATCCTCATTTTTATTATACGCAATAAAATTTTCAGATTTTTTCAAAAAAATATTTGTATTTTTCCTCAAAATGAGGTACAATATAAACAATCCGGAAGGAAAGCAAAGGGGGAATCACTATGTCACTTAGCGTAAACCAAACTCACATGATTTTACAGCTTTTAAGCAACCGCCTGTCCGGCGAACGGGATGTCATCAAAATCAGTCAAATCCTCAAAGACTTTGAGGCAGCATTTATTGTAGATATTCCCACCTGGAAGTATGATTTGGAAGACTACTTAAAAAAGGAACTCTACGGCAACACCGCTATCGGTGTACTTAAGCAATGGCAGTAACACCTACATAAGAAATCAAGGGGCAACATTTGCGAAAGAATATCTCACAAAATGTTGCCCCTTTTATTTTTTCTAGCAGCCCAGCAGAACCTCTGCATTTGTGCCAAAGAAAATATCATCCCTGCCGGAAAGCATCTGACAAAGCTTCTCGATTCTGTCCCAGTTATCATTGCCCATAAATTCATAGCTGTGACCCCAGATGTAGAAAATCTTCGGTTCCTCCGGCTCCATGGCAAGAAACTCCTCTGCCAGCTCAAATAACCGCTCATTATCATGATGGCAGGTCGGTCTAAACCGCAGCAAATCAGTCTGCACATCAAAATTACAGGATTCCCACACCGTACGGGCATACTTAAAATCCAGTTCTCTAAGCAAATCTACCACAGCATCATTAAATGTACCATATGGATACGCCATACCCACCGGGCGGCTTCCAAACAGCTTTGTAAGACCCTCTCTGTCCTCTACCATTTCCTTTCTCGCCTCTTCTACGCTGATTTCCACCAGATTCTGATGCGTCAGGGCATGTGCCGCAATCTCATGCCCTGCATAAGCCGCCACATGGTCACGTAAGTCCAGACGGTTCACCGGTTTTCCGTTACATTCCCAGCCATCGGACGTCGGTCCCAGACCATAATTTAAATTAAACGTACACTTCATACCATACCTGTTAAAAATTTCAAGAAGCTTTAAATCAGGTGTTACGCCATCATCATAGCTGAAGGTTACTGCTTTTTTGTAATTTTTAGTCCAGTTCATATTGTTTTTCCTTTCTTAAGGTATATTGCTGTTTTCTGCACTAGTTGTTTTCCAGTTGCTTTATTTTTTCCTCCAGTACAGCAATGTATGCGTCCTTGTCAGTAAGCTGCTTCTTCTGCTCCGCAATCTGTTTATCCTGCTCCGCAAGCTGCTTGTCCTGCTCCGCAATCTGTTTATCCTGCTCCGCAATCTGTTTGTCCTGCTCTGCAATCTGCTTCTTCTGTTCCGCAAGCTGTTCCTTTTGCCGCCTTGCTTCATTTTCCATAGTCCGTTGGAGACGGAGTTCATCCTCACGGGCCCGGATTTCATACCGGGTATATTCGTCAGCGCTCACACGATAAATAGTTTCAACCGTAGATTGTAATATTTCCTTCTCTTGTGCTAACATTTTTAGTTCCTCCCATGTGGTAGCTTTGAAGAGTCTTGCCCAATAATCGATACGGTATGCTTTGTCCTCTTCCGATGCATACTCTTCTTTATTCAATTCTAACACATGGAGTGCTATTTTTCTACTGTAAATTCGCCCTGTTTTATCATTTGCCAGGTGATATACAGAATAAAATTCTTTGGAGCCTTCATAAAGGTCAAAGTCCAGAATGTCAATCTGAATAAGCGGTTTCACCTGTTCGTAAGTATCTCCGGCATTCAAATCGCCAAAGTCACGACACAAGAATCTGGAAATCTTAAGTCCGGAAGGAAGAAAAGAGCAGCGTCTGATACAGGAAAAACCTGTACTGGATGCCTTTTGGTCGTGGGCTGAAGAAGTTAGTAGGG
>JAZSEW010000035.1:0-56267 GCA_045531895.1 Lachnospiraceae bacterium | reverse complement strand
TTATGCAGCTTTTCTTTGGTAAATTTCTTTCTAGTAGTCCCCGCTGCCGTCGTAGGTTGTGTACTTGTGCTGGTTGCGCGCGACTTTCTTGGCATGACGTTCTCCCCTCCTTATTACTCTTCTCTTCATTCTTTCTTCTTTCTTTTGTAATTTCTTGAACTTCTTTGCCTTCTTGTCGTATACGTCCTTCTTGGAACCAAGGAGTAATGCAAACAGTCCGACAATCAAGGTAATTACCAATGCATACATCCACGCCATGGCAGATGCATAACCATAACCCTTTTCCTTGGTACCGGAGAACATGGCAGATTCAATCATGGTAATCAGCACATTCTGCTCGTTACTGGATAAGAAGATAACGGTGTAAACTGCATTTAATAAAATCATTGGCTTCATGGTTGGCAGTGTAATCTTCCAGAAGCATTCCCAACCCGAACCACCGTCGATTTTTGCTGCTTCATATAAAGCAGGGTCTACCTTCTGCAATGCAGAAAGGAAAATCAGAATCTGAACTCCGGAATACCAGAGTGTCATAATCATGTTAGAGAACATTTCACCGATGGAATTTGCCACACTGGTTGGGAAAAACACATCGAAGGCTGCCACGATGGACTGCACGTTCATGGATGGAATGGTTGCCGCACCTTCACTTACCAACATGTTCATAACCGGACCACTTACGATGATAACCGGTAAGAAGAAAATCAGTCGGAAGAAGGCTCTCATCTTGATTTTACCATTTAACATAATGGCAATCATCAAGGCGAATACGATAATAATCGGCACCTCTAAGCAGGTCTGCCAGATATAAGTGACAATCTGCTGTGGAAATTCCGGATCCTCATGCCAGATGTTGGCAAAATTTCCGATACCGATAAAGTTGTAAATCATTCCCTTTGGTGTGATACGGATATTGTACCACATAAACTTAAAGGACTGACAAAGCGGAACAAGCAGGAACGCAATCACACCAATGACCCAAGGTGCAGTGAAGAAGTAACCGGCTCTTGCCTCTCTTTTTTCCAGTTTACCTACTTTGATTTTTGGTTTTTTCTGTTTTTTCTCTTTTTTACTCATCCTGGCCCACCACCTTATAGGACATTGTATCAATGCTCACGCCATCCACTGTCTGGGCTGCACTGCTGTAATTTAAGTAAATCTGAACGCCGTTGCTGTAGGTTACCACACGGACACCATTGTCTAAAATTTCATGACCTTCGATAGTAGCACCGGCAACTGCTTCATTTACTGCCTTCAGTTCGTTTGTATACTCAACGATTTCCGCCTTGTATACGTCGTACTGAGAGCTGTAAATATCAGAAGAATTAGTGTAGATTAAATCTGCCGCACTTTCCTTTGTGATGTAGAAGGAAGGATAGCTTCCTGTCTCTATCAGCTTTAAGAAGAACTCTTCCTTATTTGCCTCAAAGTTTACATAATCGGAGTAAACAGGCATTACACCCTTTAATACGATGGAAAGGAATGGTACGCTTTCATCTTCGTATAAGAAGTTGGACATGTAGATTGGCATATCCAGGAATGCCTCTGTGTTCTTCCAAAGGTATGCAAATGGTTCTTCCATCACAAGACTTACTGCTTCATCCAGTTCTGCTGCTGCCTTTGCATAAGTTTCAGCCGCCTGGAATCTGGAGTAGGAATTATTGCTGTAAGTGTAGGAGAATAATGTATTTGTAATACCCGCAATTGCAAGATTACTTACTCCTTCTTTGGTGTAACTCTTGGCAAACTTATTTAATAAAGTATTGCTTCTGGTTGGAGTTAAGAAGCGGAAGGTATCGTAAACTTCCTTATAGGTGCTTTCCTCAAATACCTTCTTGTTTACCTTCTTTACTACATTAAAGGTTGCATTCTGCTCATCCGGATTGATACGGAGTGCTTCATTGTAAAGGTAGAAGGAAATGTCCTTAGCTTCTGCATCCTTGATAAGCTTTGTCAAATCCTTAGTACCACCGATTTTACTGTCTGCCTTATAACCGGTAATCGGAATGTTATATAAACCACCCTTCTGCCAGCCCTTATACAGACTGAACAAATCGGTAACTCCGGCTGCCGCCAGATCTTCATAAATTTCATAGATATCTTCTACCGTCGTCATAGTAACTGCCTTGGTACCGATTAAGAAATCTTCTCTTTCACCGCCAAGGAAATCAATACGGGTACGATAGGAATTATCTTCCTGAACTGCCAAATCTCCTCTGTCGAGCAGATACTCGCGATATGCATTTGCCATACCTGCATAGTTTGCATCTTCTCCGGTTAAGAACAGGAAGCGCACAGTCAAATCAGAATGGCTTCTGTCTGCTTCTACCAGATGGAAGGAACCGGAAGTGGAATTATTACTGGTTGGCTGTGTATAACGCTTACGCAGTAAGAACTTTGCATAGGCTCTGTTATACTGAACGTTAACACCGTTTGGCTGTGCTTCGATGGAAGCACGCTCTGCACCATCTTCTACTACGGCAAGATAAGCAATGTCATCGTCGGTATGTGCAATACCGTATACCGGAGCAATGGTTAAATTCTGGTCATTTAACATTTCATATTTTCCCCAGAGCAGGTTAGCCACCGTAGATTCGGTAAATCCGATATCATCACCGTAAATCATAGAGGAATAACCGGTATTAAAACGCTTTTCATTATCCTCCAGATAAATCAGGGCACCGTTTCCGTCCGGAATGAACATATAACCTTCTTTTTCATCCAGATAGGAAACTCCCATACATGGATAAATGGATAAGGTTCCGATGTAAGTATCACTGTCTTCAATAATGGAAGAATCCGGAATAGTTGCAACCAGACCATCTTCGGTAAGTTCTACCTTTAAGGTAACACCAAACTTATACTTTGTCCAGTAAAGCACTGCTTCAAAACCATTTTCAGTATAGGTAATCTTCTTATTTACCTTGTCCTTTACTAAATCTGCCTGCTTGGTATCCGTATTACCCTGAATATAGGTAATTACAATAGCGGAGGACAGATAAGCCTGCCAGGTTTTGTTGTTGGCACCATCATCATAACTTGGAGAAGACTCCATGAAATGTCCGGTTGCCTTATCTTCTACCACAAGGGATAAATCATCTTCACATACATAAAGATTAAATTTGCTGTTTTCTGCGATTTTCTTATGAGTTTCCTTCCAGTCTGTCACTGTCGGCACCGGCTCCTTGGCTGCAAGAGCAGTTAATGAACCGGCCTGTGCCAGAGCAGGTACAAGACCAAGAACAAATACAAGAAGGAAGCAAAGCAGTTTTTTCTTCATATTAGTTTCCAATCTTGTACACCACCTCTCCACAAATAGACTGAACGAAATCAAATACCTGAGACGCCAATACATAACAGATGAATGCCAGGAGACATACAATCAGGATTGTAAATGCTGTCAGGCAGATAATTACTATAGTTTCCTTTACGGAATAATTGTTGATTTCCTTAATGGATAAGAAAATCAGTACGGCTACCCAGACAAGCATTGCCAGGTTACCAAAGCTTACGAAAAATTCTTCGTTTACTGTTACCACATGGGACAGCACGAACAATACCGGCTGAATAATCAGATATGGTCCGAAGCTGTAAATCAGGGAACAGTAAATGTGCTTGAACTTACCTTCACCATCATTGATGGTACACATTAAGTAGTTACATCCAACTACCAAAATAAGTACAAGAACGATAAAACCGATATCGGATAAAATATCATACTCACCATCTCTTACTCCCTTGAACAGGAAACCACAGAAGTACTTATTGATTACATACTCAATGATTCCAATCACAAGAAGCATATTTGCACTGAGAACAGATACTCTTCCTTCCTTACGGATGCCATAGCAGCCGTCAATCGGATGCTTCATGAAAAAGAACACATAACCCATCTGCTTGATTAACTTTTTACTTCTAATCTTATCGAGCAGATTTCGAACCGGGTCAAGAATGTGCTTCTTCTTATCAAGAACATCAATTACCTTCTTTATAATAAAGAGGATAATGCAGATAACAAATACCGTTGCAAGATTCTGCTTTAACCATACATTTCTGATTTCCCAGAAGGAATCAGAATAGGTTTCATAGTCTTTGGAAAGTCTTGCAAACTCTAAGGACTGCTCATAATTTTCTTCCTTAAAGAGCGTCTTACCCATTGCCATGTTTGCATAGTCAAACAGGTTGTTCATACGAAGTACTTCGTTTAACGGCTCTTTACTTTCTGTATAGCGTCCCTTGGAGAACAGATACAATGCCTGATGCAGGTGATTGGTAAATTCGGTTGGCTCATAAATGATAATTTGCTTCTTATCAGAGTCTAATACATAAATTCTGTCATTATGGTCTGTTTGAATTGCCTCTGCCTTTGTGGAAAGACCAATACGCTGCATACCATCATCGCTGCCGCCGAATACGAATAACAATTCACCTTCGTTAGTATACTCGTAAATGTAACCCTGCTGGGATACAACATATACGTTATCATGATTACCGGTAGTTACCGCCGCCGGAACATCATCATAAGCACCATTTTCCAATTCAATCATATTGGAACCGGCAATGTTTAAACGCTTTAAGGTATCCATGCCTTCACCTCTGGTTACGGTATAGATAAGACCTTTTTTATCGATTGCCATGTTATCCGGTGTAGACGGAATGTTACCAAGCATTTTTGCTCTTGCAGAATCCGGGAGAATGGATCTCCAGATAATTCTCCAAAGAGAAGGGTCGGTAGCGTTGGTACCAAAATAACCAAGGAAGGTTCCGCCATCTACCGGAGAAATCTGTACAATACCGTTGGTATTGGACTCACAGATTGCATAAATGGTACCGGAATTATTTGCTACTACCTTTAACGGAAGGAAGTCCTGGGTTTCACCATACATTGCTTCCGTTGGTCTGTCATAGGATGCAATCAGAGTACCCTTTTCATCAAATACCCAGATCATCTTTGCATCACGGTCAGCCACATAACAGATTCTGTCTTCTGTGACATACATACCTCTTGGTTTTACGAAAATATCTTCACCGAAGCTTCCTATGTAATTACCTTCAATATCAGTAACAAGTACTCTCTTATTTCCGCTGTCCAGAATATACATGGTACCATCATCAAGGATAGTAAAATCCGTTGGTGCATTTAATGTTTCATCACCAATTTTATTGATGGTGCCGTACGGAAGGTAGGCTGTCTGTGTTTCTGTAACATAACCGTAACCGTCCACCGTATAGGTTTTATACGGTGCATCCGCAAAAGCGGTTAACGGTTCTGTAAAAAATCCCATTGTCAAGAGAAGTGCCAACAATGAGACAAAAAGCTTTTTTACTTTCTTTTTCATATGCTGTCCTCTCTTTACTATTTAATACCGGAATGAGCCATGGTATTCATAACCTTATTCTGTAAGAAACAGAACAAAATCAGATTCGGCAGGAACATAAGCAATGATGCTGCTGCCTGAACACCCTGACCGGCCACATTATTACCATTGGCACTGGCTAACGTATTCATATAGAATACCAGCGATTTCAAGCCTTCATCACTAATATAATAGTTCGATGCCTCCAGGTTACTCCATACCTGCTGGAATACCAGAATTGCAGCAGTAGCAAGCGCCGGTTTAATCATTGGAATAATAATCTTAAAGTATACATGGAGTTCAGTTGCGCCGTCCATGTAAGCCGCCTCTATCAGCGAATCCGGTACCGTATCTACAAACTGTTTTAACAGGAATACAGAAACCGGAAGTGGAATCAGCGGTAAAATCTGAGACCAATAGGTATCTGTAAGACCAAGAAACTCAACAACCAGGTATCTTGGAATCATAACCGCTACCGGCACGAACATCAGGGCCAGCTGGTTTATGTTAAAGAATGTATCTCTTCCTTTAAATTTTAACTTCGACATGGCATATGCTGCTGCGGAAGATAAAATCATGGAGGATACTACTACGCTTACTGTAATAAGCAAGCTGTTAAACACATATTTACTCAGTGGAATACCCGCAGAACGGGATGCCTTAAATAACTGTCTGAAATTATCCAGAGTCGGATTTGTTGTAATAAACTTTGGCGGGAAAGCGAACAACTCTTCCATCGGCTTAAACGCATGGAAAATAATGTACACAATCGGAAGTCCTGTAATCAGGGCCAACGGAATTACAAACAGATACAGTTTAATCTGACCTTTTTCAAACTTGTCAGGATTCATTCTATGTCCTTTATATGCAGCCATTTGTCTTTCCTCCTTCCTTAATCTTTTTCGCCAAAGAGCTTAGTGCTCAGTTTGGAGAACACCTGAACAATTAACAACAACACAACCGAAACAGCTGCTGCGTAACCCATCTCGTAACGGATAAAGCCGTAGTCTTCGATATGGTTTACAATAAGCTGTGCAGCATAACCCGGTGTCGGATTACCGGCAAGCATGGTGCTGACAGCACCGTTCTGGAATGCACCTACAATCTGCATTACAGCTGCGAACAGCATCTGCGGCTTCATACTTGGAATGGTTATATAAATCATTTCCTGGAAACGGTTCTTAACGCCGTCAATAGCCGCTGCTTCATACAGGCTTTCATCTACATTTAAGAGACCTGCTAAGATAGATAAGAAACCGACACCCATACTACTCCACAATCCGATGATAATAACGATTGGGAGTAAGTACTGTCCACTGGTCAGCCAGATAATCGGCTCATTGATGATACCGATTTCCATCAGCCAGCTGTTGATATAACCGGTCTGATCACCGGTAAACATAATCTTCCAAAGTACGGACATTGCAACACCTGCTGTCATACTTGGAGAATAGAGAATTAACGCTAAAATGGTTCTCGGCCACTTGGTTAAGTTAGCCAGTGCCCATGCCAGCAGGAAGGATAACACATATCCACCCACACCGACGATAATTGCGTATTTTACAGTGTTCGGTAATACAAACTGCATGAACACTTCATCACTGGTTAATAAGTTGATATAATTCAGAAAGCCTACAAAACTTGGAAACTGAATGGTATCAAAGTTTGTGAAAGACAGAACAACTGCCATAACAACCGGAGCCAGGATGAAGATAGCAAACAGTAACGCGTAAGGTCCTAAAAAGGCGTAGCCGGCTTTATTCTGTTGTGATTTTCTGGCTACCCTGGACCAGGTTTTCTTTTTGCTCATTATTGTTTCCCCTCTCTGCCTTATCGACTAAGAATTTCACGTACGGTTTCTACTGATGGTACAATATATTCCTTTAATACATTGCCTTCACTGTCGATATAGCCGAATTCCTCCAGCTTACGGCTTGTTTCACGATTTACAATCTTTACTGCGTCGTCGATACGGGAACGAAGATTTTCACCATCTACGACTACATTATTGAAGATGTTACTCATTTCACGTTCTAACATGTAGCCACCTAACAATCTTGGAGCTTCCAGAATATAGGTCGCCTGTTCCAGTACCACCTGCTTATCAGCAGTTGGGAACGGAAGCATTTCGAACGCTTCCAGATTTGCAGTTGGCCAGATGTATTCATCACCATACATAATCTGAAGCATCTGTCCAAATTCCGCCTGAACTTCTGCGGAAGACCACCAGCACATGAAGTCCCATGCCTTCTGTTCTCTCTCCTCATTGGAAGCAAACATAATGGTACTTTCGGCACCGCCTGCCATGTAACGCTTGATTTCACCGGTTTCTTCATCTAAAATACCAGGAACCAGTGCAACACCCCAGGAATTTGCTATTTCAGGCGCTGCATTCAAAATCAGGTTATAGGAATTGAAGTCTGCAAAACCGATCGGTAAGTCACCGTTTCTGAAGTGCTGATAGAAGTTTGGAACATCTACCGGCAGGTCATACAAGGTGAATAATTCGGTTAACTGTGTTAAGCCCTCTACACATTCTTCGCTGTCAATCAGTAAATCCTGTGCTGTTCTTCCATATAACGAACCGCCATTCTGGAAGATTAAAGGAGTGGTTCCGTGATAGTTTCTCATAGCCGCCATCGGAGCTGTCTGATAACATACATTTAAGCCTCTCATCTGCAAGTCAGGAAGCATGGCGATTAACTCATCCATGGTATTTGGTACTTCCAGACCAATCTTTTCTAATACATCGGTACGATAGAACATAACATAGAAGTTCATGGTTTCCGGCAGGGAGTAAAGTCCGTCACCGATAACACTTGGAACTAACATACCTTCACTGTATCTGCCAAAAACTTCTTTGTAATTATCAAACTTCGTTAAATCTACCAATGCACCACGGGTACCGAGTTCAAACGGAAGTGCGTAGTTAAGTCCCGTTGCAATGTCCGGTGTATCACCGGATGCATTGGAAAGCACCAGTTTATTGGCATCCGTCATAAGAGACAAATCAACCTCAATTCCGGTGGTTGGTGTAAACTGTTCATCAATCATCTTCTGCATAATTTCAACATACTGACGAGGACGGTTTACCCATACCTGGATATGTTCTTTATTTACATTAGTTGCAGAATAGGACTGTCCGAAGAAGGAATAGAAAAATCTCTTAATGGACATCCATAAGGACTGGAAAAATCCTAACCCTTCCGGAAGTTCTGCACTTTCCTGATACACATAAATTCTGTCAATAGAGAGAATGTTATCGTTAATAATATCAACAAAGTTTGCAATCTGTGTGTTGATGGAGTTAGAGCTGTTGGACAATTCATCCACTCGATAAACAAGCTCATCCGGCTCTTCTGCCAGAGTCTTTAACTGCTTTGCAGCAATGCCAAGATAAGCAAACGCTGCTACCTCCGAACCATCCTTCGCATCCACACCCGGAAGCATTGCCGCCTGCTCCATCAGAGTATTTAACTGGTCTACCCAGTCATTCAAACGATGTTCCACATCCGGAATATATCTGGTAAGCTTTAAGTCACGGTACTTATCCTTATTGCTGCCGGCCACCTTGGTAACCTCTAAAGACAAATCATTAACTGCATTCATGATTTCATCTACAGCTTCCAATGCAAAACGTAACTCCTCTGCACTGATGGTAAAGGAAATCGTATGTAATCCCTCTTCCAGATAAACACTTAAATTCTGTCCATGTTCATCAGTAAAGGTTGTTGTCAGATAATTTTTGGTAGAAGCTACCGGATAGGATTTAAATGCCTGATTCGGAACCTCACCGTCTACCTTAATATCCAGATAAACCGGAAAGCCGTTTTTGTCCCCCTGGCGGTAATTCATACCCAGGTAATAATATCCTGCTGCATCCACCTTAAACTGATAGGTGATTGTCTGTCCGGCAGTCTTAAAAGAGTCACCATCCAGAATGTTTAACACCTTTTCTTTGGAAGAAACCGGACTGATTGCCGAATCATATTCACCAGCCGCATGGATGGAAGAGTCATTTCTTTCATAGAAGTCTTCTGCTTCAATTTCAATGAGCGCCTCACCATATGCTTCTTTGGAACCTGCAAATTCCGGAATCTCTTTTGGAGCCACCAAAGCAATATTACCAAGAAGTACGGTTCCCTCGCCCATTGCAATTTCAAAACTGTGGGAACCTTCTGCCAAATAAACCATCAATGGTTCCGTATAACGGTAGCTGGCATCCATTAAGTACTTACTTTCCCACTTTTTATCTTTTTCCGGCATAGTTACGATTTCGTTGCCATAACGGTCCAAATCAGCCTTGCCGTCTGTCACCCACGTGGTTTCAAATTTTAAGTTTCTGGCTTCGTAGAACGGATACTCACCATCTACCTTAAACGACATTTCAATCGGAAGAATGGAGTCATCGTAGGAAAGATAATCAAATCGCACCCAGTAAAGTGCCGTTTCCGGAACATTTACTGTAAGTCCAACACTGTCTCCCACTTTCATCTGTACCACATCATTGGCGTAACCTTTGTTTTCTGATGTCAGCATACTGCTGTATGCCGCATCCAGCACCTTATTCATTGGAAATTCCACGGTTTCACCTTTGTAGGTATAATGAGGTGCCGTGTATTCCGCACTCACCTTGGTGTAACCGGTAGCCAGACGTTCTACACTATATTCGGTAGAAGGAACTGCTGTTCCGGCAGTTTCCGTGTTGCTTTCTTCTGCCGCATAAGCACTCTGCTTAGCCGAATACGCTCCCGGTTGCAATAGCAAGGCTGACATCACTGTCAGTGCAACTGCTTTTTTTAACCATTTTCGCTTCATAGCATTTCTCCTCATTTTCTTCTTATTTCACAGTAACCTCCAGATGTAACACGCTACATGCCGGAATAGTAAATACCAGTTTATTGTCAACCACCTTACATCCGTTGAACACTTCCGGTTTTACAGTTTCCGGTGCCTCGAATGTATTATGTGCATGCATTTCATTTGTAAGAACCGTTCCCTTTACTTCCAGAATTTCCGCCTCCGCAAGTTGTCCCTCGATTTCGTAATCCGAATCAGTAGAAAGATTTGTCATGGTGATGTGAATCTTTCCATCCTCACCAAGAGAAACAGACTCGTTTAAGTTTGGAACCTTGTGCTTCTCTGTACCAATCATCTCGGTTTCCACATAACTGTCTAACAGTTCTGCACGCTGATGGCAGTTGTACATCTTAAACACATGATAGGTTGGTGTCAGAATCATCTTTGCACCTTCTGTTAAAATAACAGCCTGAAGCACGTTAACCATCTGTGCAATGTTTGCCATCTTTACCCGGTCACAATGCTTATTAAAAATATTCAAATTAATTCCCGCTACCAGTGCATCTCTCATGGTGTTCTGCTGATACAGGAAACCAGGATTCGTACCAGGCTCTACATCGAACCAGGTGCCCCACTCATCGATAATCATGCCGACCTTGTGTTCCTTATCATATTTATCCATAATCGCACCATGATGCTCGATTAACTTTTCTATGTACAGCGTTTTGTCTAAGGTCTGATACCACATTGCTTCATCAAAGTCTGTTGCACTTCCCTTGTTATCCCATCCGCCCGGATGTGTATAATAATGAAGAGAAAGACCATCCATAAAGCCATGTAAGAATGCAGGTGCCTGGAAGCAGGTATCCATTACCTTATCTGTCCAGTTGTAATCATCCACATTGGCACCACATGCAATTTTTGCAATTGGTCTGTCCTGATGATAATTTCTTACATAGGTTTGATATCTTCTATACTGATTTGCATAATGGGTTGGTGTCATATTACCACCACAGCCCCAGTTTTCATTTCCTACACCAAAGTAATCAATCGTCCAGGATTCTTTGCTTCCGTTTTCTTCTCTAAGCTTTGCCATAGGGGAAACACCGTCAAAGGTCATATATTCTACCCACTCGCTCATTTCCTGTACCGTACCGGAACCAAGATTTCCATTAATATAGGTTTTGCAGCCCAACTGTTTACAGAGTTCCATAAATTCGTGTGTACCGAAGCTGTTATCTTCCACCACACCGCCCCAATGGGTGTTAATCATTTTCTTTCTGTTTTCTTTTGGACCGATACCATCCTTCCAATGATATTCATCAGCGAAGCATCCGCCCGGCCAACGAAGAACCGGAACCTTCATTTCCTTTAATGCTGCAACTACATCGTTTCTCATTCCGTTTGTGTTAGGAATCTCAGAATTTTCTCCCACATAAATTCCTTCATAAATACAACGACCCAGATGCTCTGAGAAGTGTCCCTGAAGTTCCGGGTTAATGTGACCCAGCTGTCTTTTTGTGTTTACAAATAATTTAAACATAAACCGACTCCTCCGTTTGGCTTTTTTTGTACAATTCGAACAAAGTTAGTTTCACCCAAAACTGAAGCACTCCACATTTTCAATCGTTTTCGCAAGTTTGTGTTTCAGTTTTTACTCAACTATTATCGTTTTCTCTTAAATTATACCACTTCCCATATAGTTTCGTCAAGAGCAAACAATAGTAATTTTTCATCGGAATGTCAAAAAATGCACTTTGCTTTTGTGCAATTTGACCAATTTGAATTTCATTCAAAACTTTATCATTAAGTTATTGACTAAATTATCCTTTTCCTTTATAATAAGAATTAACTTTTTACTTAAACTTTATCTTTTTATTTAATTAAAGCGTTAAACCTTAACTTTACGCTTAAAACCACAGAAACGGAGGAGTCCCATGCTTTATCTTCATTCTTTGCAAGAAGCCGAAGAAACATTCAAGGCACTCAGTACACCAATGCGTCTGCGCATTATGGAGCTGATTTATGAAAATAACAATTTAAGCCTGAATGATCTTGCTGAAGCACTGGGTCTTACCAACAGTGCCATTTCCCTACATGTCGGAAAATTGGAAAGTGCAGGTTTGATAACTATCAAAACCACCTCCGGAAAGCGTGGCATTCGCAAAGTCGTTCAGCCGGTTCACGAAAAACTCATCGTAGACCTTGCTCCTCAGGCTCCTGCGCAGCCATGCTACAAAGATGATATTTCTGTCGGTCATTATACCAGTATTGATGCGCATCCGACCTGCGGACTTGCTTCTCCGCAAATCATCATCGGCGAATTAGACAATCCGAAGATGTTCTCCTTCCCGGAACGTTTCAATGCAGGTATCCTCTGGATTGGCTGGGGCAGTGTTACCTACACTCTTCCAAACCGTCTCCACGCAGGACAGAAACTGACAGAGCTGCAGATTTCCTTTGAAATCTCTTCGGAATGTCCGGAAGTCAATGAAGACTATCCAAGTGACATTTTCTTTGAAATTAACGGTGTTCCGCTGGGCAAGTGGATTAGTCCCGGCGACTATGGTGTCCGAAAGGGCATGCTCTCTCCTGCCTGGTGGCCTGATTTGTTAAATCAGTACGGCTTATTAAAAACCCTGATTATCAACAAAGACGGCACCTACATCGACGGAACTCATAAAATTTCAAAGCACACTATCGATGACTTGAACATCGATTACAACAGTTCCATCGATTTCAAGCTTTCAGTACCGAAGGAAACGGCAAATTGCGGTGGACTTACACTGTTTGGACAGTACTTTGGCGATTACAGCCAGGATATATGCGTAAAAGCATATTATGAAGATGTGAATTAAAAAGAGGCACTGTTGCCTTGCCTGATTCTTTCATGCAAAGCACAGTGCCTCTTTTCTTTTCATTTCGGCGGGGAGACGGCGCAAAACAAAAAACTGCCGCACTCCTGACTCCCGCCGGAACTACAGCAGCTTTTACTCATTTCTAATTTAACTCGATAATATATACTCCTTCATTTTCAAAGACAATCGTACCAAGAGAACGCAACAAGGCATCATTCACTCCAGCCTCCGCATACTTGCTTCTCTCCTCATCTCCTACATAAATGTAAGATACCTTGTACTTCTCAAGCAGTTCCTTTACGGTTTTCGCATCCGTAGAAGTGTAAATCGTCTTCACCTCTGCTTTTCTTTCCTCAACCCAGGCATAGTCATTCTTCCATAACCATTCATGAGTATGCCAACCAAGCACAGTCGGCAAACCGGTCAGCACGGAAATACGATTGGCATAGGTATAGCTGTCACCATGCGCCTCCAGCATAACCGGACGTCCTTCAATAACTTCATTAATCCAGTCCACCGCCTCGGAATCATGGATGTTTTCCCTATCCACAAAAGCCGCCGCATCCAGTCCCTGAAATCTGGACCGGTCTGTAATGTCCCCAAACCAGGAATCCACAGATTTACCAAGGTAACCTACCGTACCAAATAACAGGAAGCCGGTAAGCGCACCACAAATAATCTGCTTTCCGTTTTTTGCTAATAGAATAAACTTTGTAATTACATAGCCCATCATCATGCCAAACATAATAAATGACTGATAAGTAAACTTAAACATCGTATTGGCACGTTTATGGCTGCCGCTGTAAATATCTACAACATAAATAAGTTCCGGCATCAGTACCAGACCTGCCGCACAAAGTCCAATGGTCAGAATAAACAGCTCCGGCAGACTTAAGCGATTAATAAACTGGAACAAGAGAGGTTTAGAACCTTTCTTTCGCTGATACGGTTCCTTTTTCTTTTTGCAAATGGTGGATACCAAATAGCAAACCAACACAGTAAGCGGAAGTCCCCAAAGTATCATCAGCTGATAAAACGGCGTGTGGTCTGTACACAGTCCGATGCCTCCTGCCATGGATGCAAACTTCATATTAAATAACAAAGATACTACAAGAGAAATTCCTAACACCACTACTGCATGAAAAGCTGTTAAAATCAACGTTTCTTTTTCAAACTTGTGAATCACCGCATTACTGAACAGGATAATTGCGCCGGACACCACAAAGTAAATCGGAAAGTCCCAGTAGTTTGTAATCTGAAACAGTCCAATAAAAAATCCAAGCATCAAAATGGATGGATGGAATACTTCCAGACGTCTGGAATACGGAGCCACCACTGTTCCATTCTTCACAGCATCCATACGTTCCTTGCGATATAACAGCCATGCATATAAAATACCAAGCACTGTAAGCACAAACATAATATTGGTTACATGGGCATGTAAATCACCTAACACAAAGGAGTAGGATGGAAACTCATGAATGGTTTTGTCGTTTGTATCCGGATTATAACCGATATAGCGGGTAGCATCCGGGAACCAGTAAGAATCCACTTCCATGCCAAGCATGTTCTGTACCATCGGAATGATATTTCCAAAAATCGTATAATGCATATTTCCGGCAAAAGTTACGGCAGTACCTGCCAATGCACCGGCCACATGGCAGATAAATGCAGTCAAAGCACCGCCGATTTCTGCTATATTCTCATTTCCGTTTCTTATCTGCTCCCGCTTCTTTTCATTCCGAAGTTTAACCGTCGTGCGCATTACTTCATAAATGATGGAGTAAGAAAGAATAAAGCAAAACGCCATTAGCATCATTAGTCCAAGATTATATCCGGCATTTACCGTCACACCGGAGAGTTTAGTTAAAAAGGTCGCCATAAACTGACCCATATAATAATAATTCAGGTTTGTACCCGCCGCCCAGAAATCCTCCGGCGGCATATAATCAGAGCGCATCATAGATGTCATAAAGCCATAGTCCATGAACTTTTCCGTACCGTAGGCTTCCGGTTTAAAGCACTTTACATAACAGCCCACAATAAAAATCACCAGAAAAACCAGTTCATAGGTCAATGCCAGCACTACTTTTCTTGTAGCATCATTCCCTGCTTTTGCTTTCACTTTTGTTACCCAGTCTTTTACATTAAAAGCACTGCGTGCAATCAGATATCCGGCAATATTCAGCACAAACACAATTACAACTGCAATGATACAATTTGTTCTTGTAAATTTCAGAATATGCAGGGATGACAATGCCCATAACAGCCATCCCGACAGCGCCAGTCCAATCGCCTTGGCAAACATAAAGCCGCCATCGTGAAAACCGGAAAACAAAAGATTGGCAAGCGGCATACAGGATGCTCCCAAAAGCACCAGAGTCAGCCACCAGCGCAGCACCTGACCATATTCCTCTTTCAAAAGCATCTGGCCGATTACCAGAACTCCAAGATATCCGAACATCAGAAAAATACTCTGAATTACCGGCAGCACATCAAACCGGTTTGCATCATTCTTTGTACTCATTGTAACTCTCCTAAACTATTCTTACTTAATAATTTTGTTAATCTGAATGAAATCCTTTACTGCATTCTGACCGATTTTCACAATCTTTTTCAGGTTAATGGAATTCACACCACCCTGCCTTGGGCGGAAGGTAATCGGCAGATATTTCACCTTATATCCTTTCTTGATAAACAGCACAGAAACAACTACGTTGGACAAATTATAGTCCTTAGGAATCAGTCCTATTTCTTTCTTTAAGCTCTCTGCTTTCATAAGACGGAACGGCGTGTTGGCATCCTGCACCTTTACATGGAAGCACAGTCGGCAGACAGCCTTCAGCACCTTGGTCACCACCACTCTGGAAAATCCGTCCTGACGTCCCTTCCTATGTCCGATAACCATATCATAATCTTTTCTCCGATTCCAGAACGTGTCAAATTCCGATGGCAGTGTCTGTCCATCAGAATCGGTCTGGAAAATATAGTCTGCCCCCTTGTCAATGGCATATCGATAACCATACAGCACGGTCGCCCCGTGACCACCGTTTTCTTTGTGAATCGGTTCCATCTGGGGACGTTCTTTCGCCAGTTCCACAAGCTTATTATAGGTCGCATCCTTGCTTCCGTCATCAATAATTACAAGACGACTGTCCACACCGGTCTTTTCCACTACCGGATACCAGTCCTTTACTACCTCTTCAATGTTATCCTGCTCATTGTACGCAGGAATTACAATATATAACTTGTCCATACACTCCTCCGAAATTATTTTTCTAACGTTGTATCAAAAATCCGCACTGCCCACTCATCGGAATCATGCTCAAATACCGTCTCATAAGATGTTTCAATAACGTCCTCCCGTACATCGTATTCCGAACTGGTACGACAATCATGGTCCACAATAATATAGCGGATATTGTGTTCTTCTATCAGTTCCCGAAGTTCTTCCACCGTGGAAGCCTGATACATCTTCTTCACTTCCAAATCCCTGGTATAGGTATCATAGCCTGCAGACCATGCATAATACGGCCAGCCGTAATACAACATAGCCCCTCCCATTACTACTCTGTTCAGAGAATAATACGGAGTTAAGAACATATCGTCTGTCGTGGCATTTTCTGCAATCCAGTTAGTCACCGGGTCATTATAATCAAACACCAGATAGTTTTCGTTTCGCTTCACCACCGTAGTCAGATCATAGAGGCCGGTAGCTGTCAGTACAAACAGCAACAGTATTGCAACCACACGCTTTAACCAGTCTCCCGACTCTAAAAGCCTTGTCAACGCAATGGCCGCAAACATGGAAACCAACATAAGAGACATCATTATCCACTTATGGTTTACAGTAATATCTCCGGTAAGCGCAAGCGTAAATGCCAGAATAAACGGAACAAGGAACACCAGCAGCATATAACGTTTTGTACCTCTCACCTGCATAGCTCCTGCAATAGCAACAAATAACACAATGCCGGTCAGTTCCACAATAAACAAAAGTA
The DNA here is from genome assembly GCA_045531895.1 of Lachnospiraceae bacterium. Classification (GTDB taxonomy): domain Bacteria; phylum Bacillota; class Clostridia; order Lachnospirales; family Lachnospiraceae; genus SIG299. Next base: position 39,251 of record JAZSEW010000035.1, on the reverse strand, counting down.
CACCCCACATCGTCTTGTTTTCTGCCAAAAAGCCAAAATAATAGGCAGGAGACACCACCGAGCCATTCACAAACAGGGCGGACTGGCAAAAATACAAAATCAAGGCAAGCAATGCTGTAATCAGATAATCCAGTCTGAATTCCGAAACCGCTGCCATAAAAAACAGCATTGAGAGCGTTGCAACCAGCACGGAACCGTTCCAAAACGCCAATGCACCAAGAAACAGCCCCAAGCCCACGGCAAGTCTTACATCACACGTACCAAAGGCAGTCTTTGTAAAAAACAACATTTTTAACTGCTTCATCCGGCAATTAACATCTGGTTTTCCCTCACCCTGCGCTGTCAGCAGGCTTCTTCCCATCTTCTCCACATACGGGAAGAACAATAAAATCGCAAGAACCAGCATTGCCAAAGCAAATGCCAGATGACGCTGATTGCAATATACATTTAAATTCCATAAGCCCCAGTTTTCATTCTGGGTGTAACCAAGAAATTCCGTATTGTTTTTTAGTGCTTCCCACACCAGCCCCTTGCTTTGTTCTGCCATATAGCGGAACACTGTAAAGGAACTGCGGAAAGTAAATAAAAAAGCTGTCAAATAGCCACACAGTCTGCTCTTTGTAATACGCACTACCAGTACAAACAACAACATATAGACTGCAATCATGCCGAACATACTCGGCAGATTAAAGGCAAAATCCAGACGAAGTCCTAAATATTCCAGATTTCCAACCATAAACTGGAACATAAAATGATAACGGATATCCTCTCCCGCAAAGTGGGCATACTGGGTTGGAAAGTTGTCACTTACCGAGAAAGAACGAATCATTCCAAGATGCGGTGCAAAATCGCTGAACACCGAATATCCAACCTTAATGCTGTTATCTGCCACATGGAATGTCAAAAACATTAAAAATCCGGTAAACAGCACTGCCGTAACTGTGTACAGCACCGGACCGCAGCCTGTCTCCACGGAATTTCCAAAGAAAAAGCATTTCACATTCTTTCGGGCTATCTTTATCTTTTCAAAGCCCTTGCCGAACACTGCAACAATTGTAAGAAATATTATGACAATGCATCCGGCAGTCAGATTGGCATAAAGTAACGGTTCCTTCGCATTCTGAAACAAATATCCAAGCAGATATACCAGCCAGGTAACTGCCAGAGTTCCGGTCAGATACCAGGCTGGCAACTCCACTAAAAATGCCGGAAGCCCCTCTTCTACAGCAGGTTTCTTTAATTCCTTAAAGAAAAACCCGCAAAGTGCTGCTCCACACAAAATACATAAAAAAATATAGAATATTCCTATCATTCCAGCATTCCATCCTTAACTTTCCTGGAAACCAGGTATCGCGGACGACCCTTGATTTCATGATAAATTTTCATCAGATACATACCGATGATTCCAAGGCTTATCATTAGCATACTACCGATAAACAGCTGTAATAAAATAACTGTAGTAAAGCCCTCTAAGGCATTTCCCATCATATACCGTATCAGTGTCTGGCCCCCCAGCACCAAAGACACCAGAAACATCACCACACCAAGAATAGTCACCAGTTGTAGCGGTGCCGAAGTGTAGGACGTAATCGCAGAAAACGCCAGGCCAGCCAGACGTTTTACCGACCATTTCGTCTGTCCCATAACTCTTGGTTGCACTTCAAACGGCACCTGTCTGCGCTCAAAACCCACCCAGGCAGACATTCCCCGGAAGAAAGTCACCCTTTCCGGCATCTGTTGCATAGCTTCTATCACTTTACGGTCCAACAATTTGTAATCCGAAGCATTATCCAGATTGATACCTGTCATTTTATATAAAATTTTATAAAAGCTCTTAGCACAAAGCTTGTAAAAAAAACCTTCTTTTCCTCTGGAGCTTTTTACTCCTTCTACCACATCATAGCCGTCTTTCCAATATTGTACCAGCTCCGGAATCAGTTCCGGCGGATCCTGCAAATCCGCATCCATTACAATCACCGCACCACCGGTTGCATGGTCAAGTCCGGCGCAAAGAGCTGCTTCCTTGCCAAAATTCCGACTCAACCGTACGGATACAATTTTTTTATTCTCCTTTGCCAGCATCGAAAGCTTGTCCCAGGAATCATCCTTAGAGCCATCATCCACCAGCACAAATTCATATGCAATGTTATGCTTCTGCAGAATGCTTTCCACCACGCCAACGGAGCTTACAATATGCTCACCCTCATTATATACCGGCATGATAATGGAAATTACTGCATCTTCTCTTCCAGCCATGCAATATCTTCTCCCTTAATTAACGTCAGCTGCTCCACCGAGCAGTCCGCCATGGTTACCAGACGGTTTGCCTGATTTACCACCATTGTTTCAAACAGGTTGCGTATACCGCGGGCATTGCCGAACTCACTTTTTTCTTTTGTCCCCATGCTCTCTAAATACGTGGCAACCTTTTCCTTTAAACCTTCCTCTAATGTTAAGCCCGACTTTTTCGCCATTCCTTCTAAAATCTCTACCAGTTCCTCCGTGGAATAATCCGGGAAGGGAATAAACCGGTTAAAACGAGATACCAGACCGGTATTTGACTTTAAAAACCGCTTCATTTCTTCCGTATATCCGGCTACAATCACCACAAGATTATCTCTGTGATCTTCCATCAGCTTAACCAATGTGTCAATGGCCTCGCCACCAAAATCGTTGCTTCCGGTAGAAACAAGAGCATATGCCTCGTCAATAAACAGTACACCGCCCACGGCCTTTTCCACAACTTCTTTTACTTTTAGGGCAGTCTGCCCAACATAACCTGCCACAAGACCGGAACGGTCGGTTTCTGTCATTTCGCCGTGAGTCAGAATCCCCAGCTCTTTATATATTTTACCAACCAGTCGTGCCAGAGTCGTCTTACCCGTACCCGGATTTCCCGTAAATACCATATGATAGGACATTTCAATTTCCGGCAGACAATACTTTTCTCTCATTTTACGTACCTTAATCAGATTGACCAGGGAACGTATTTCTGTTTTCACCTCATTCAGACCAACTAATGCATTTAACTCATTCAGCAGCTCGTCCAGATGTGCCGCACCAATAGAATCTAAGATGGCATTATCCTTCTTTTCCTCTTCCGTTGGAGACAATAACTCCTGTACCGGTTCTTCTTCCTTTAAAACTGCCCGGTTTGTCTGCTCCGGTTCCACATGAGCTGTCTGCACATAACTCATCTGCTTTTCCTTGTAAAACAGATGCCGTCTCTTATATAATGCAAAGTCTCCTACTGCATGCACAATTTCCTCATTGCTTTTTTCCAACACACCGTTACAGAGCTTTTTGAAAATATATTTACTGTCCACTGCCTGGGACGGATTCTTTATATTTTGTAAAAACATACTGATCCGGTCAAAATAAATGCCAAGATATTTTGTAGCAATAGCTTCTCTTCTGCCGTTCAAATAGGACAGGCACAGCATAATATTTAATATACCGTCAAAGAATAATCCTGCTGTTCCGGAATCATGTTCCATATCCCGCAAAGACAACAGCTGAAACAGAATCGGAGGATTCTTTTGAAAGCGTTCCGCAGCCTCATGAACTTTCCCGGTCTCTGTTTCTGCCGTAAAGGACAGCTCATTCCGCTCTGATAGTGAAGCAATAAATTCCTTCTCCTCTTTACTCATGTGCTTACAGTACACAGCAAAACAAACCAGCAAAGACTGAACATATAACTCCAGTACCTCCTCTGATTTCATATGCAGCACCTTTTCTGCCTGTTTCCAGTAGCCTTCTACTTCTAACATGGAGCAAAAAGACTTCAGTGTACGGTAATTTTCTCCTGCCATATGATATAATTGTTGATTAGAATATGTCTGTGCCATATCGGAACTCCTTTCAAAAACAGGTTAGGCCCCTAGCTCGAATCTTCGTTCCACTCAGACTCTCGCTAGACGCAGAGCGTACAGTACAGCTCATAGTTCATATATTACTACAAACAAGTTTGCATAATATATGAACTACGACCTGCACTGTCCTAACCTGTTAACTATATGGTACTATAAGCGTTCAAAAAAAGAAAGATGTCATTTGCATTATTTTTATATAAATCATCCATTATCTTCTTTCTGTCGTCACTATTTATTCGATTAGCAGCCTCATTTGCCTCTTTCAAGCAGTCAGCATCCTGATAAATGTCACCGATTTTGAAGGTCATATCCCCGCTTTGGCGGATACCGAACAAATCTCCCGGTCCTCGAAGCCGCAGATCCTCCGAGGCAATAAAGAAACCATCATTGGATTTATTTAAAATGTCAAGACGCTCCATGGTTGCTTCGTCCGTATTTCCACTCATAATAATACAATAGGACTGGGCACTGCCACGTCCTACCCGGCCTCTGAGCTGATGCAGTTGGGCAAGACCAAACCGTTCTGCGTTTTCTATCATCATCACGGTAGCATTCGGCACATTCACCCCAACCTCCACTACAGTTGTAGAAACAAGTATCTGAGTCTCTCCTAAAGCAAAGCGCTCCATAATTTCATTTTTTTCCTCTGCCTTCATTTTACCGTGCAACGCTTCAATCCGGGCAGAATTTCCATAACGTTCTTTTAAGCGTTCTGTATAGTCTGTTACATTTTCCAAATCAGAAGTTTCACTTTCCTCTACCATAGCGCAAATAATATACGCCTGATGTCCTGCTGCCAGCTGTTTTTCAATAAACTTATAGGCATTTTCCCGGTAATCCGTACCTACCACGCAGTTTTTGATTGGCAAACGCTCCGCAGGAAGCTCCTTAATCACAGAGATGTCCATATCTCCATACAGCATCATGGCAAGCGTCCTTGGAATCGGTGTGGCACTCATGACAAGAATGTGCGGTTCTTCCCCTTTGCCTGCCAGACTCTCCCGCTGTTTTACACCAAACCGGTGCTGCTCATCGGTAATAACCAGTCCAAGTCTTGCATACTCTGCTTTTTCCTGAATCAGCGCATGAGTACCAATAATTACATCCGTTTCCTGCGCCTTCATTTTCTCATAGGCCTCCCGTTTTTCTTTGGCAGTCATGGAGCCCACCAGAAGTGTAATTCTTACTCCAAAAGGGGTAAGCAGTTTTATTGCCGAGTCAAAATGCTGCTTTGCCAATACTTCTGTCGGCACCATCAGACAACCCTGACAACCGTTCTTCACCGTCAAAAGAAGCGCTAACATAGCAAGAATCGTTTTACCGGAGCCTACATCTCCCTGTACCAGTCGTGCCATCAGACTGCCGCCTGCCATATCCGTCTTTATTTCTTCCCATACCTTTTTCTGATCACCGGTCAGTTCATAAGGCAGTTTTCTTATCAAAGCATCACATTCCTCCACATTTTCAAACACAAAGGATGAGTTTCTTTCTTCCTTATTTCCCGCCAGCTCCCTTAAATATACGGAAAACAGAAAAAATTCTTCAAACACCAGAGACTTTCTCGCTTCCAGCATCGTCTCCCGACACTTTGGAAAATGTATTTCTTCCAGCGTATTTTTACGTTTTAACAATCCATACTGCTTGCGGATTACCGCAGGAACATATTCCGGAAGCTCTCCTGCCAGTCCCAGAGCCTGCTTCATGGACTTGGACACCATATGATTTGTTAATCCTTTTGTGAGTGGATACACCGGCTGCAACACATTCTGCAGACGCTGGTATTCTTCCCTTTTATAGAACTTTGGCTGTTCCATACGCAGTTTATTGCCTTTTTTACTTATTTTTCCCCGAAATATGTACCGATATCCCATGCTTAATTGTTTTTTCAAATAAGGCTGATTAAACCAGGTCATCGTAATACTCCCTGATGGGTCTTTTGCCTCACAGGTAAGGATTGTCATACGTCCTCCCACCCGTGTTTCCGAAATTTTTGAAACAGAAGCCTCTACTACTCCAATGCTCCCCTCCCTCAGTGTCTCCACAGGTACAGGACCGGAAAAAGCATCATACTCCCTTGGATAATAGGTCAGAAGCTGACCCACCGTAAATACATTCAGTTTTTCAAACAAAGCTCTTGTTTTGTCACCGATTCCCTTGACAGAATCAATCCTGTCACTGATTTGCATGCTGCCCTCTCCTTTCCCAGAATCTTTTTTCGTATCATGCTTCTCTTTTTATCAGAAATACAACAAGAGTGTCGCAAAATAACGCTCCAAACGTTATTCCACGACACTCTCTGAAGCCTTTTATTCTACAGAAATTACATAATAATAAATTGGCTGGTTACCGGAATGTACTTCTACCTCCACATCCGGATAACTTTCCATTACACGGTTTGCCAGAGCCTCTGCTTCTTCCTCTGTAGATTCCTCACCGTAATACAAAGTAATCAATTCAGAATCCTCATCAATCATGTTTACAAGAAGCTCATACGCTGTATCCTCCACAGAATCACCTACCGCACGTATTGTGGAATCATCCAGACCCATAATATTGCCTTGCTTGATTTCCATGCCGTCAATACTGGTGTCGCGGACTGCGTAAGTTACCTGACCGGTCTTTACCTTCTTCATCTCAGCTGTCATCAGCTCTGCATTTTCCTCTGCATCCTTATCATATGCATAGTTAATTAATGCAGCTATTCCCTGCGGAACCGTCTTGGAAGGAATTACCACTACCTTCTTATCTTCGGTTAACGTCTTTGCCTGCTCTGCGGCAAGAATAATGTTCTTGTTATTTGGCAGAACATACACCGTATCAGCATTTACTGCTTCAATGGCATTTAAAACATCTTCGGTACTTGGATTCATAGTCTGACCACCCTCAATGATATGGTCGGCACCCAGTCCCAGAAAAATTTCATTCATACCCGCACCAATGGAAACTGCCACAAAACCATCTTTCTTTCTAGGTTCCGCTGCTGCAGAATTTGTCTCCTTCTTGACAGGTGCTTCTGTCCTGGTTTCTGTACCGGAAATCACACGCTCATTGTGTTCTTCACGCATATTATCAATTTTCATCCGGGTCAGGGAACCATAGGTTAATGCTCTCTGAATAGCAAGACCCGGATCATTGGTATGCACATGCACCTTTACAATATCATCATCAGATACTACAACGATGGAGTCACCCAGAGACTCAAGATATGCCTTAAACTCATTTTCAGTATCCATGTTATATTCTTTTTCCAACATAATAATAAACTCGGTGCAATAACCGAACTTAATATCTGCGGTGGAAATGTCATTAGAAGCCGCACCAACTGCCATGGATGTAACCGCATCCTTTTTGGCTTCAGGCTTTGTCACAGGAATATCGAAATCAACTTCCTTTCCTGTAAGAGCATCATAGGCGCCTTTCATAATTTCCATTAAGCCTTGTCCGCCGGAATCAACTACTCCCGCTTCCTTTAACACCGGTAACAGCTCCGGTGTATAGGCCAGCACCTCATCCATATGCTTAATTACTTCATCTAAGAAGTAAACAATATCCTCTGTTTCTTCTACCAATTGTGCCGCACGTTCTGCGCCGCCCTTTGCTACAGTAAGAATAGTACCTTCCTTTGGTTTCATAACTGCCTTATAAGCAGTTTCTACCGCACGCTGGAAGGAATCAGAAAGAATCTGAACCGTAATTTTTTCATATTCACCAACCACCTTGGTAAAGCCACGAAGCAGCTGGGATAAAATAACACCGCTGTTTCCTCTGGCGCCACGCAGGGAACCGGAAGAAATTGCCTTGGCAAGCTCCTTCATGGTCGGGTTTTCCATCTGGCTGACTTCCTTTGCCGCAGACATGATGGTTAAAGTCATGTTTGTACCTGTATCGCCGTCAGGAACCGGGAACACATTCAGTTCGTTAATATATTCTTTCTTCGCTTCGATACGCTTTGCACCTGCTAAAAATGCATTGCAGAGCATTTTTGCATCTACTGTAATATTCGCCACGATTAATATCCTCCTAATCCGTACGGTTAATCTATTACGCGGACGCCTTCTACATAAACGCTGATCCGCTCTACCGGAAGACCGGCAAACTCTTCTACTTTATACTTTACATTGCTAATCAGATTATCAGTAACCGCTGAAATGCTGACACCGTACGAAACGATTATATGAAGGTCGATGGTTATCTTATTATCCTCTGTTATAACAACTTCTACTCCATGAGTGAGACTCTCTCTCTTTAACAGCTTGGCAAAGCCGTCTTTCACACTGATCGTTGCCATGCCCACAATACCAAAACACTCTACGGCAGAAGAACCTGCATACTTTGCAATAACTTCTTTATCAATCTGAACATTTCCAAGATTAGTATTCATTATACCGCTTGTTGCATTATTCATAGTAATACCTCCAATCGCTATCAATACAGAAATTTTACCATAAGTTACGCCTAAAATAAACCTTTTCTTTAAATTTTTTCAGAAAAGCACATATATTATATCAAACACACAGAAAGAGAGCAGTCCATGAAACGCCTGATTGGTTTTATTTTATTCTGGATCGCCGTCGGAATGATACTGATGCTCTTTATCCGGCACGGTATTCTGGCGCTCTGCATTATCCTGCTCTGTCTTGTATGCGGATACCACATGTTCTGTAAATGAAGAAAGGGTGTCAAGCAGCTGCTGACACCCATTTTTAATCAAGCTTATTTGCTTAATCCAATTTTTGCGGCTTACGCACGCTCTACTTTACCGGATCTTAAGCAGGATGTACATACATACATCTTCTTAGTACCGCCCTCAGTCTTTACTCTAACAGACTTAACGTTGGACTTCCACATCTTATTCGCTCTACCGGAAACCTGGCTTCTGGTAATGCTGATGGTTCTTCCAAATAAAGCACCCTTATCACAAACTGCACATTTAGCCATTTTATTGCACCTCCTTAGGTAATAATTTAAGGCTATGGCCCACAAACAAACCCATTTTACCAGAAAACCTTTCAGAATGCAAGCTAAAAATTATTTTTTATTATTTTATTTTTTTATTCGTAATTATTCTATTACATATCGCTTACAACGCTATCCACTTTCTCCTGCATTTCCTGCTTCTCCGCTTTATCCTTTTTGAAGCTGTCAATTAAATCCGGAACCATATCAAGCACCTTGGTTACGGTATCCTGATTCTTTACATTTACCAGCTTTGCATGACCATCCTTTAATACTACAACAGAGCTTGGTGTAATCTTTCCTCCAAGACCGCCGCCGGTGCTCATATCCCCTGCCTGCTTTGCCCAGGCACCGGCACCAACTCCAAAAGAAACATCCACCAACGGCAGGATAATTGTTCCATCATCAAATTTTACGGCATCACCAACTACCGTCTTAGTTGACAAAAAACCGTCCATACCCTTAAATAATGCTTCCACTGTACTGTCAAATCTGTTATCTGCCATTTTTATCCTCCTTTTTCTCTGTCACATTTATTCAACTTCTTTTACATGCTTAAAATCGGTAATCAGCTGTCTCAGCTCCTGATTCATAATTACCTTAACTGCAATTATTAACAATGTAAACATCTGTATACTGCCACGCAGTTCTATATCGCACTCCAACTGCGCCTCTGCAAAATTTGGTCGAATTTCTACCAATTGGCCGGTTTTTGCGTAGACAACACTTAAAACACCAAGAACCTGACCGGTAGTTGCCGGATCATCGGCTCCATAAGCCACATAGCCTCTTATTTTCCGCGGCAGAATATGTTTCATCAAATGCTTCAGCTCATTCCAGGCAAAGGAAATTGCCTGCTTCGTTTCCGGCTTATTTAAAATCCTCTGCACCTCTTCCTTCTGATGCAAAAGCTTTTTCACTTTATATATAATATTACTTACAGTTTCCCTTATTTTTTGTATCTTTACTCTTATTTTTTCAAAAAAATCTATTTTTGAAATTTCCTCATTGTCTTCTGCCATTTCATATTCCGATACAGGCTCAGAAACAGCATCTTCAACATTTTGTGTTTTTTCTTCTAACACATTCCCGTTTTCTGCCGAAAGTTCCGCCCCTACCGGAGAGTCACTTTTTCTCTTCTTTTTCCCTTTCTTTGTTTTTCTCTTCTTCTCTTTCTTTGGCTTTTCCGAATCCAAAAGAGAAAATCCAAGCACTCTGACCCGGTACGTGAATTTTTTTAAATATTGGAAAGTAACTGACAGCACAGGAAACAGAAACCTGACTCTTCCGTTTATCTGTGTTTTTTCCGGATTATGAACAACTCTCACCCGGTAAAACACCGGAACAAACAGTACCAGTGCAAGTACCAGAAGAACCAGTCCCAAAATGACCAGAAGCGTTATTCCGATTATTTTTAATATGAGTAATAATACCTGTATCATTCTGATTTAAAATACTCCTTGCAACAAAGTCCATCGGTTTCTCGATAAACATCCTCCAGTATAGCAAGCACTAACTGTTCGGCTTCATTCTTTCCCTTGGCAAGACCATATACAACCAATTCTTTACGTTTATAGTAAGGAAACAACAATTCCTTTGTCGGCAGAATATCAAACAGATTGCTCTCATTGGATGGTTTGGTAATCAGAAAAAATCCGTTTACAAGTTTTCCAGCCTCCAGCTTTTTCTGTATTTTTTTTGATTTTTTTTCTGCCTGTTCCCCAATGTATAATTTATCTGACCATACAATCATACTTTGCCACCTTTAATCATACCAGACTTTGCATTTAAAGTAAAGTTATATGTAACTCTCCTGCTCGGTTATTATTCGTTACTGCTTTACTTAATAACAGCTGCGAAGTAACTCCAGACTGATTTTCTTTTCCTTTTCATCCCGACAGCCATCCAATGCGTTTCTCACATAGTTCATAACTTCGGTATGGTTATTAAAGAATACCGGAAGTTCCTTGAGTACTGCTGCCATTACCGCACGATTTCTAAGTCTGGAACCATTTTCAAGAGCCTCTCTGATATCCGTCAGAAATGCTTCCTTTACCTGCTTTAAACAGTTTTCCTTTGCCTCTGCTTCCTCTTCCTCCAGGGATGCATAAGCACTACTGGAATTTAAACGCTGTACTGTTAATAAACGCTTATAGACAACGGATAACATCAGTTCTTCTATCTGTCTTTCCATATTTTCCTTTACATACAGCAAGGCCGCCTCCAGACCCATAATTTCTTCAGAAATGGTTTCCATCTCTGTTTCAATTCCGGCAAACAGACTTTCCGTATCAATCGTTGTACTTTCAAGCAGCTTTGCCGTAATTTCCCGTGGGCGTGCACTTTCACGTTCCGCAGAAAGAGTAAAATATTGTTTTGTAAGCAATACGGTTAACAGTGCATTGGCAATTGCCTGTACTGCTCCGAGACACTCTGTAGTATTTCGGATATATTCTGTTCCCTCTGCCAATGCTTCCTTTCTTTCAGCATACTCTTCTTTTGTCAAATCCGCAAAGGATTTACTTTCAAACAGTTTCTTTACCTTGTCCAGCTTCGTATAGCTCTTTGCCATCCCCTTTGGTGTATATAAGCCGGCTGCACTTCGCAACATATAATCAAACATTTCCACACTTTGACTATCCGACTCTTCGTAGATGGAAAATGCATTTTCCACCAGCTCCAGAAACTTTCCCTTAGTCATACGCACCGGCAAACAGGACACCATTTCTTTGATATGTTCGTTGACAAGTGCCGGTTCTTCCTCAGAAAAAATCCACGTAAGAATTTCCTTTGCCACTGCGTCATTATCCATGGCACCCGGTTCTTCCATCTCTTCATACAGTGCTTCCAAACGGTTCATCACATATTCATACAAAATAAACAAATCCGTATACGCAGTCAGAATGTCCATTCTGGAAATTACTTTCTCGCGGAGCTCCGCCAGTTCCCTAATGGACTCATCATACACCTCCGGTGCGAACGGTGCCAGTAGTGTCTTTCTCATAATCTCATACAGTTTTTCTTCCAGCTCCTTTACAGTACGGCCGGGCTTCACTCTGCCTTCTGTTTTGGATTCCAGCAACATGGAAAGTTCCATGTTCATATTGTAATAAGACAGCATGCCGTACGCAGATGCCATACGGTTCATCAGCTCCGGCAATGCCTGCTCCGGATTTCTTCCCGCTTTGATATCTCCGGTCAGCTGTCTTGTCGTTTTCTCTATTGTACCCATTTTCATAATCCTCCCTGTTCCTCTCATCGTTTATCATTGATTTATAAGTTCGGTCATTCTTCGGACATACCAACCATTCGGCACCCAGATCACCGTTCCTTCCGGCAGTAATAACCCGTCTGCCAGACTGACCAGACCTAAAATTCCGAATATCAGAATCATTGCCAGCATTCCCATCTGATATACCGTCTGATTCTTAATTGCATATGCTGTAAGCAGCATCATACATACTATAACACAAATGTAAACCACAGTGCAAACAAGTAATGAAAGAAATTGCGAACAATTCACCGCATTCCGCATTTTATAGAAAAATAAGAATACTCCTCCAAAAGCCATCGGAAGTATAAAAGCTCCGACCGCACTGCCCGCATACAGAGCACTGCGGTACACCGGAAGGGTTTTGATTTTTCCTGCCGTTTTCCCATGACACAGCTGTCTGAACGGCAATACTGCATAGATAGCAAGAAGTCCGGTCATCAACGCAAATACTGCAAAAATTGCCTGCATATAAATTACACTCTGAGAAGGTTTCTTTACCTCTTCGTTATCCGCTGACAAATAAGCAACCTCAAAAGCAAACTGTGAACCTCCCTCTGCCAGCACATCATCCACATAGGATTGATATTCTTCCACAGAAGGAACCTCTTCCCTCTTTGCCCTTTTTTCATACTTTAAAAGCATCTGATAGGATTTTGACGTACAAACCTCCTGCATCATTACTCCTGCCAGAATATCACCTACCAGCATTGCACTTCCGTCTCCGGTTTCATAAATGGTTATCAGCTGCTTCGCATCACCGGCTGCAATTGCCTCAGACAAATCCTCTTTCAACACACAGACAGCAGAAATATCTCCCTGCTTTAAAAGAGACACCAGTTCCTCTTCGGTACCTGTAGTCACCTCATACAAGTCAATCTGCATCATATCAGCAACAATCGATTTAGAAAAACTGCTGTTTTCCTCATCCACCATACCGATAGCAATTTTACTTTTTTCTTCTTTTACCTCATCCATGCAGACAAGCATTGCCACCAACATAGTTATTCCTGCTGCTAACAACACCAGTGTCTGCTTTTCAAAAAACAGCAAGCGGAGGCTTTGTACCATTGCCAGCCACAATTCTTTCATCCATCGTATCATGGCTGCACACCTCCCATCACAGAAACAAATTTATAATTTGGCAGAAACGCCGCAATCTCCTGAAAAGAATCCGGTAAAAACTCCTCCGGAATCAGACTTCCTCCAAATATCGCCAATGCGACCAGACCAAGACTGCATAAGAACAAATAATTTCTGTTATTGTCACAAAACAAGCCAAGTAACAGTGAAACCAAAAGCCACGGAAGAATCAATATCAGTCCTTCCGTCAACAATTCTGTTTTTTCTGTCATATAACAATATGTAAAAAGCACCGCCACAGCCAAAACAAGATACGGAATTCCCACTGCAATCAGAACCGCCGGTTTTGAAATATGCATGGACTTAAAGCGATCTGTCAACCCGCTTTTTTTCAATTCGAGCACTCTGAGCCCCGCCGGCAGAAAAGCAAACAATAACACAAAATACAGTGCAGTCAGCTTATAATGTTCCGATAAAGTAATTACGTTTTCGGTCTCCGGCTCCACAACACATCTCTGAAACAACTCATCCTTTCCCAACGCCGTAAAAATCAACTCCAAAGAAACCTCCATATTGGCGGCATTCAATTCGAATTTGGAGAACCCTTCCTCCTTCATCAGACGATACAATGCAGTACAGTTAACCTCCACCGCCTCAATATAAGTTTCATAAGCATCCATCACATCGCGCAGTACCAATGCCTTGGTCGGATTCTTCATAGAAACCGCTGCCCGGATTGGCAAATCATCCATCCGTATCATGCTCTGGGCAAAATTCTCGGGAATTACCAGATATGCATCCAGATTTCCCTGCTCCATCGCCTGTTTCAGCTGTTCTTCACTTTCCTCTATCAATTCCACATACTGTAGAAACACTTCATTTTCGTTAAAGTACTTTAGTAGCAGGTCCGCATACTCCGAGGTATCCTCCTTTGCCACACCAAGAGAAATTCTTCCGTTTTCCATCGTTTCCTGTTCCTTGACATAGCAAAAAGTGCTTATCATAATTACAATAAGCACTATGAAAAAAACAATATTTTTTCTGCTTTTCCACCTTGCCGCTTCTGCGTGAAGCAACAGCCAGACCTTTCTCATAAATTTATTCCTCCGGCTCTACTGTTTTTCCCGGCACAATTCGTCTGACATGCTCATGGGTATACAAATGTTCGGAACAATATTCATAATTTCCCTCACACTTTGAGCAAAAACGAAATTCTAAATTTTCATCATCCAACTCTGTTCTTCCACAGATAGCACACTTATGCCTTGTTATTACTGTTCTTCCCTGATAAGTAGCTGTTTTTCCGGCCTGCTGTGCCTGACGCACCTTCTGCCGGTATTCCATCTTGCGTTTCTGTTCCTTTGGCGAAATTCGTCTGTAATCTCTTGTTGCAAAAAAGAACACAATAAAGTTTAATAATGATGCAATTATTATAATTCTGGTAGAAATATCGCCCATCAACGCGCTATACGCAGTCAGTACAAAGTAGAAAATCCCCAGATACTTCGCTTTAATCGGAATCAGAAACTGAATTCGAAATACTGCGTCCGGATAAATTGCGGCAATAGCAAGTAACATGGACATTTTAACATAATCCGTGCTAATCTGTCGGAACCAGTATCCGGGTAGGATTAATGTTTCTCCATCCCAAACCACGGTGCCGAAAAATGTGAATACATCTCTCGCTCCGTCTTCTCCCAGATATTCTATTACATCTGCAAACTGTACCGCTGCCACTCCATATAATACGAAGCCACCAATTAGTGTAAAAAATAATCCGGAAAAAATATACAGACTAAAACGGAACCTGCCCATAGCAAATTGCAAATTACAGCCAAGAATATAATAGCAGTATAATACCAATGCCATCATAAACAGTCCGCCTATACCGGAGCCATAACTTCCGTCCGGCACTAAAATCCAGGTGAACAGTCTCCAAATCTGTCCTTTCAGTACTAAATATGGATTTAAGTATAAATAATCTACGATTCCGGAATTCATCGTCTGTAACAAATAACCGATAGCGCTACATGCCACCAGCAGTAACGGCAGATTATCCGGTGCATACTTTCCATATTTTTGTTCCATTTTCATGATAAACTTTCCCATAAACTACTCTTTCCTTTCTGCACAGCAGAAAATAACACAATTAAAATACATCTTTCTTATGAAGCACCAAAGCCACCACAAAGGCTAATAATGCTGCAAAACCAAGGACAATATAAAACCCATACGGATTATCATGTCCCGGCAATGGTACATTCATGCCATAAAAGCTGGCAATCATGGTTGGTATAGACATTACAATCGTTACCGTTGCGAGGAATTTCATGACAATATTTAAGTTATTACTGATAACCGAAGCAAAGGTATCCACCATACCGCTTAAAATACCATTATAAATATTTGCCATTTCCATCGCCTGTTTATTCTCAATAATAACGTCTTCCAGTAAATCCTCATCGTCCGGATAACGTTTTACTTTCTCGTTTCGTAACATTTTTTCGAAGACACCTTCATTTGACCGCAGGGACGTGGTAAAGTACACCAGACTCTTTTGCAGTTCCAGAAGTTCAAACAGTTCTTTGTTCCTCTGGGACACATGCAGACGGTCCTCAATACTTTCACTCTGACGGTTAATAGAACGCAGATACTGCAAAAATTCCGTAGCAACCCGGAAAAATATCTGCAAGATAAACCGTGTTTTTTTATGTGTAGAAAAACCTTTTACACGGCCTGTACGAAGCTGGGTCAGCACCGGCGTTTCCACCAGACATACCGTAATGATGTAATCATCCAGATGAATAATTGCCAGAGGCATGGTGATGTAACGGTCCTTCTCCTGCTTTTCCACAATTTCCTTTTCCACCGCCGGAATATCGATGATAATTAAGGTATAATCATCTTCTGTTTCAATACGTGCCCGTTCTTCCGCATCCAGGGCCGCACGCAGCACATCTTCTTCCACATGGCAGACACTGGCTATCTGGTGAATTTCCTGAGGCGTGGGGTTCGTCATGGAAATCCAGCACTCTTTTTCTACGGTATCGATTTGCTCTAAGGCTTTGCCTTCCATGGTCTTAAAGATTTCAATCATAACCCATCCTCCTGCTTGTTTTTTCTAAATGGAAAAGGCAGATTTTATTCATCTGCCTTTTCTGTTTTCTCTTATTATAATTTTCTATTTATCATTCGTCAAATGAAATTTCACTAAACTTTTCTTTTTCTTCCACTGCAATCTCTGTTTTTGCTTTCGGATAAAGCTTTGCTGCTGCAAACAATAATATAACACCTGTCACGGCAATCCCGATTACGCCCGCATAAGTATCGGTCACAGCTTCCGGAAGATACGATAACACTTCCGCAGAACCGTTTACAAATGCATGTAATAAAACAGATGCCCAGATGGAGTGAAAATACTCTGCGGTAAATCCAAGAATAAGACCTAACACAAACGCATATACGCCCTGAATCAGGTTCATATGATATATACCAAACAATACTGCCTGCAGTACATTCGCTGCCAGAAACGGCATGAATTTCTGCGCTTTTTTCAGAGTAACACCACGAAATAGAAATTCTTCTGCCAACGGTGCCAAAATCACTGTCACAAACAGGGACAGCCAGACATTTCCGCCCATCAGTGTTTCCATCAGTTCACTATACTGATCCGTTAAGTTTTGTGGTAAAAGCGGATATACCATATTCAGACACATGGATACCAAAAACTGCAGAGATAATCCCAGCATCACCATAGAAGCAAGCAGCGCCGGATTCACAACCTGTTTTAAGGTTAAGTCATTTACCGGCTTATGCCTCCGGTACCATACTGCTCCCATAATCAGCGTCGCAAACGTAGCAATTGCGGTAATTATCAGCAGTGCGTCTCCATCCAGAGCCGTAGAAATCATATTCTGCTGCATCTCTTCGGATGCTCCTGCAACTATTGCTTTTACAACCAGAATAAATCCATAAACAATAGAAACCCCAAAGGTCACTGCATACTGACATACTATAGCTGCAATAATCGGCAACAGGCAGCCAAGAAAACCACTCACCTTTTTCATACTTACAGCCCTTCCTTATTCATATTTTCAATCGTCTGGATGATATGTTCATGCGCCAGCTTTTCCGCCAAATCGCCATCGCGTTTTCTGATTGCTTCCAAAATCGCCAGATGCTCTTCATTAGATTGCTGCGCCCGTTCTTCCTTTTGCAGGGACTGTTTGCGGATACGCTCCAGATACTGATGAAACGTTGTCAGTTCGTGCTCCAGAATTTTGCTTCCGGAAGCTTTGTATATGCTCTCATGAAACTTGTTGTCCAGTTCCACCAACTGTTCATTATGCTTCTTCTTTACATGAAACTCCGAAAGATACACTATCTCTTCCAGACTTTCAATTTCCTCTTCTGTAATTCTTTCACAGGCCCATCTTGCTGCCAAACCCTCCAGATAGGAACGAATCACATAAATATCTCTGGCGTCCTTTGGGGAAATTCCGGTAACATAAGCCCCCTTATTCGGTACAATATTTACCAGTCCCTCAAGCTCCAGCTGACGAAGCGCCTCACGGACCGGAGTACGGCTCACGCCAAACTCCGCTCCGATAGTAGCTTCCTTTAATTCTTCATTTTCACTATATTTCCCGGACAAAATGTCCTCTCTGATACGGTGAAACACTCTTCCACGGAGAGAATATTTATCGGTTACTTCCTTCTGGACAGTACTTCTGTCCTTACCCTCTTCCATTTATTTATACCTTTCCTTTTCTCAGATGCTGGTAACACCTGCTACCCTCCATTGTGTTAACAGCACTTAGCGATAGTTTCCATGATGTAATCCGCAAATTCAGCTCCGGTAACACCGGTATCACGACCGGTGATTACATACTTCTTTTCTGTCACCGTACAAATATCAAGAGCTTTATAGAGCTTATCAGCCTTGTCATTGTAACCGATGTGGCCAAGAAGCATTGCAGCTGCACGAATCACGCTGCATGGATCTGCATACTTATCTCTGCCTTCGGTTACCATACGAGGTGCAGAACCGTGAATTGCTTCAAACATTGCATATCTCTTACCGATGTTTGCGCTTCCGGCAGTACCTACACCACCCTGAAATTCTGCCGCTTCATCAGTGATGATATCGCCGTACAGGTTTGGAAGCACCATAACCTGGAAGTCCCGTCTTCTCTTCTCATCAATCAGCTTTGCAGTCATGATATCGATATACCAGTCATCAGCAGTGATGTCCGGATAATCCTTTGCGATTTCACGGAATGTATCAAGGAACTTACCATCGGTAGTCTTGATGATATTTGCCTTGGTAACTGCAGTTACTCTTGTCTTCTTGTTTGCCTTTGCATATTCAAATGCAGCACGGATAATTCTCTCACAGCCCTGGCTGGTTACTACGGTAAAATCTACGCCCAGGTCTTCATTTACATGCACACCCTTGCTTCCTACGGCATAAGCACCCTCTGTATTTTCACGATAGAAGGTCCAGTCAATACCCTGCTCCGGAATACGAACCGGACGAACATTTGCAAACAGGTCAAGAGCCTTTCTCATTGCAACGTTAGCACTTTCTACATTTGGCCACGGATCACCCTTTCTAGGTGTAGTTGTAGGTCCTTTTAAAATAACGTGACATTCCTTTAACTCTTCTAAAACATCCGCAGGAATCGCTGCATTTTCAGCTACTCTTCTTTCGATAGTGAGACCATCAATTACCTTGAACTCTACCTTGCCGGACTTTACTTCATCAGCCAGCAAATACTCTAAGATTCTCTGCGCCTGTGCTGTGATTGCAGGACCGATACCGTCACCACCGCATACGCCGATTTTGATAGTAGGGAGAGCTGCATAATCCAGGAAATCACCCTGTGCCTTCATATCCTCTACTCTCTTTAACTGATCTTCCAGAAGCTTTCCAAACGCTTCCTTTGCTGCTGCAATCTGTGTTGTGTAATCCATTGATTTTATCCTCCTACTACAATTATTTATTCGTTTTTTCATCCTCTAAGGCTTCCTTAGTCGATGAGGGCAGGCAGGTTCATGCCATACTTACCCTGACGAAGCTGAATCTGCTCCGAAAGTTCTTTATCTGTAATAACAGTAATACGACCTCCGTCATATTCTGCATCTACCCACTCCTTTAATTCAACAACCAGTGGATTGCTCTTATCCAGTGCATCGTCTCCCTTTAAACGGAATACGGTATTCATCCAGTGAGCGATACCTGCCAGACCGGAAGTATTGGATACTGCTACAAGTACCGGACGCTTTAAGAACTTTTCTGTATCAAATACATTATAAATTTCTTCGTTCTTAAGCAGACCATCTGCATGAATTCCTGCTCTTGTTACGTTGAAGTTCGCGCCAACGAACGGTGTACGGGACGGCAGCTTATAGCCGATTTCTGTTCGGAAGTAGTCAACCAGGTCTGTAATTACTGTAGTGTCCATACCGTCCAGAGTACCCTTTAACTGGGCATATTCGAATACCATCGCTTCCAAAGGTGTATTACCGGTACGCTCGCCAATACCAAACAGAGAGCAGTTAACACCGGAAGCACCATACAGCCATGCTGTGGTAGAGTTTGTAACTGCCTTATAGAAATCGTTATGTCCATGCCATTCTAACAGTTCGGAAGGAACACCGGCATGCACCAGTAATGCATAGATCAGACCCTGTACGGAACGCGGAAGCACTGCACCGGAGAAGTTTACACCATACCCCATGGTATCGCAGGCACGAATCTTAACCGGAATGTTGTACTCTGCTCCCAGCTTCATCAGTTCAAAACAAAACGGAATAACAAAACCATGAACATCCGCACGGGTAATATCCTCCAAATGACATCTCGGAGCAATACCTGTTTCCAGACACTCTCTCACCACATTTAAATAGTGCTGCATCGCCTGGGCACGGGTCATTTTCATCTTATAAAAGATATGGTAATCAGAGCAGCTTACCAAAATACCGGTTTCACGAATACCAATAGACTTTACCAGTTCAAAATCCTTTTTGCTGGCACGAATCCATGTAGTACATTCCGGGAACTCATAGCCTCTTTCCATACACTTATATAACGCATCTCTGTCTTTTTTACTATATACAAAGAATTCGCTCTGACGGATTAATCCATTCGGACCGCCCAGCTTATGTAAGTAATCATAAATCGTTACAATCTGCTCCGGAGTATATGGTGCTCTGGACTGCTGACCATCACGGAAGGTAGTATCGGTAATCCAGATTTCCTCCGGAAAATTATGAGGAACAATTCGGTCATTGAACGCAATCTTTGGAATTTCATCATATGGAAACAGGTTACGATATACGTTTGGCTGCTCCACATCTACTAACGGATAAATTTTCTCTTCCAAAAACAACAGATTGTTTTGTGGATTGATGTGAACTTTACGATTCTGCATAGCTCTGTACTCTCCCTTTCTTTTTCTCTTCCTTTGCTTTTTTGCATTATTGTATACAATTATACGTGCATTGTCAACTGCAAATACTACATTTTTTCAAAATTCATTTACCTTTCCGTTTTGACAGAACATATTCTGCATATTCCCTCGGAATCAGCCCCTTCATCAGCATGGCATTCAGATACTCACGCACCGTCCCCTCGGACAACCCCGCATCCTGCAGTCCTTTCAGAACATCCAGTACTTTTTCCTTATATTCCTGCCCACTGTAAACGCCATCCCAATACATCAGTCTGGCAACATAAATCTCCTGATAATAAGTACTTTCCGCTTCTGCCTTGCTGTCATCCAGAATAAAATTATTCGGTAACAGTTTCAGCATATTCTTTACCGAAGTAGAAGTACACCAAATCCCCGGAGCTGCTGAATACAGATTTTTGCGGTAATCCGTACGGTATGGACTACTTTCCTTTTTATAATACTTTGGAAGCAGGTTCCCAAAAATCATACTGACCAAAGAAGGCTCATTCATATCCTTATATTCTTCCAGTGGTCTTGCCGCCATGCCTCGTTTGATATGAATTGCCTTAGACTCTGCCACCGGGGATTTAATCAGACGAGGTTCCTCTTCTAATACCAAAAAATAAAGGTAGGTCGAATCCTTCCACATATAAGCCGGACTCTGCATAATTTTCTCAGTCTGGCATGTATCAATCATGATTGTTACATGATGTTTCTTTACTTTATATGCTACCATAAGTTTTTTCAGCTTTTTCTCGTCATACTGTACCAAAGGATTCTCTTCCTCCGGTTCCTGACTTTCGTTCCATTTGTTCTTCTCCTGCTCTTTTTCCTCTGTACCTGTTTTTTCCTCCGTATCCTCTTCCTTTTTTTCCTTCTTCTTTTTTTCTGAAGACACCCATTCTAATGCTCCCGGATTATCCTCTTCTCCATCATCTGCAGTTTTCTTCTCTTTCTTCTTCTTTTCCTTTTTTTCTTTTTCCGCCTGCTTCACAGAAATCGTTTTTTCCTCAAAGGATGTATTGAACAAAATCAATCCGTCCACAAAAACAACCATAAATGCCGCGAGACCAAGCATTTCATTTCCTCTTAACAATGCAGTAACAGCCAAAACTACTCCTGCTGCCAGAATACCAAACATCAGATAAATTTTACGTTTTGTACGGCTGCTTCCGTACTTCAATGTGTTAATCAGTTTTCCAGCCATAGCAATCCCCCCTTGGAACAAACCTGCTCCGTTCTTCTCAAATACAGGCACCCGGTATTATTTACAAGAGAAATAATACCGGGTGCCATATTCCATGCTACTAACTATATGACCGTTCCAAATCGTACAACACGACCTTCCCGGAATTCAAAGACTCCTGCACTAAAATAGTCCGCTGATTTGAAGACCCTTTAAACCGCAGGGATAAATTTTTCAATTCTTCTACAAACTTTCCATCCACCAGAACCTCTAAGCAGGACAAAATTTCCTTTGTTTCAGGAACTTTCTCCCACATATATCCCAACAAATCCTTTTCAAAATCATATCCGGAAAACATCCATATGTTTTTCTCCGGATATGCTTCTCTGACCCGTTTTAAAAGAGCAAGCACAGCCGGTTGATTCTGAGGTTCCATCGGCTCTCCGCCAAGTAACGTCAGTCCCTTCACATAAGTGGGCTTCATATATTCCAGCACTGTATTTATGGTTTCCTCCGTAAACGGCCTTCCATAGTTAAAATCCCAGGCTTCTTTGTTAAAACAGCCTTTACAATAATGGGTACAGCCGCTGACAAAAACCGACACTCGCACTCCCGGTCCGTTGGCAACATCATATTGTTTGATATCTGCGTAATTCATGCCTTACAGCTTCCTTTCTGCCCGGCAAACTTCAGGCAGAAGAATTGTCTAAATATGCAGTACGCGGGAGTTAATCTCCTTTGTCTTACCCACATTCCAGAAATTTTCACCTAAATATCCGCAGGTTCTTCTTGTTACATTCATTTTAGAATGGTCTTTATTTCCGCACTGAGGACATTCCCACTCCATCTGGTCATTAATTGCAATCTCACCATCATATCCACAGCAGTGACAGTAATCTGACTTTGTATTAAACTCCGCATACTGAATATGGTCATAAATATACTTTACCAATTCCTCCAGTGCTTCTAAGTTATGGCGCATATTCGGTATTTCCACATAAGAAATAGCACCGCCGGAAGAAATCACCTGGAACTGCGATTCAAAATCAAACTTGTGGAAGGCATCAATTTTCTCACGTACATCCACATGGTAAGAATTCGTATAATATCCCTTATCCGTTACGTTTTCAATCTCGCCAAAGCGTTGTTTGTCAATTCTTGCAAAACGATAGCACAGTGATTCTGCAGGAGTACCGTATAAACCAAAGTGGATGCCCGTAATTTCTTTCCAACTGTCCGTTGCCTTTCTGAGACGCTTCATCAGCTTCATGGCAAACTCCGTACCACCCTCTTCCGTATGGCTCTTTCCGGTCATAAGCTTAGTTACTTCATACAGACCGATATAACCAAGAGAAATGGTTGAATAACCGTTATGTAACAGCTTATCAATCTTCTCACCCTTTTTCAGTCTTGCAATAGCACCGTACTGCCAGTGAATCGGACTCACATCGGAAATAATACCCTCCAGCGCATGATGTCTGCACATAAGAGCTTCAAAGCACAATGCCAGGCGCTCCTCTAACAGCTGCCAGAAATATTCTTCATCGCCTCTTGCAACAATACCAATTTGCGGCAGATTTAAGGACACTACCCCCTGGTTGAAGCGGCCTTCAAACTTATATTCTCCATTTTCATTCTTCCATGGAGTGAGGAAGCTGCGGCAGCCCATACAGCTGAACACATTGCCCTCATAATTTTCCCGCATCTTCTTTGCAGAAATATAGTCCGGATACATTCTTTTCGCAGAACACTTTATGGCAAGTCTTGTTACATAGTCATACTTACCGCCCTGCAGGCAGTTATGCTCGTCCAACACATAAATCAGCTTCGGAAACGCCGGTGTTACATAAACACCTTTTTCATTCTTAATGCCCTCTAATCTCTGACGCAGAATTTCTTCCACAATCAGGGCATTTTCCTCCAGATATTCATCATCCTTATCCAGGTTTAAAAACAGTGTCACAAACGGAGACTGTCCGTTGGTTGTCATTAGTGTATTAATCTGATACTGAATTGTCTGCACACCGGAACAAAGTTCATCCATTAAGCGGTCATCTACAAAGGATTTGATTACCTCTTCGCTCACCTCATTGCCATACTTCTCACGGTATCTCTTTTCGTATTTTTCTCTGCTATATCGCAGATATTTACCTAAATGACGCACATCTACCGACTGACCGCCGTACTGCGAGCTTGCCACAGCCGCAATAATCTGCGTTACAATGGTACATGCCACCTGGAAACTTTTTGGGCTTTCAATCAGCTTGCCGTTCATCACGGTACCGTTATCTAACATATCACCAATATTAATCAGACAACAGTTAAAAATCGGCTGCAAAAAGTAATCCGCATCATGAAAATGCAAAACGCCTTCATCATGCGCCTTGGAAATCTTCTCCGGAAGAAGAATTCTTCTGGTTAAGTCCTTGGATACCTCTCCGGCAATCAAATCTCGCTGAGTAGAAGCAATCACCGCATTTTTATTGGAGTTCTCCTCCATAACATCCTTATTATTCTGACGAATCAGACTCATAATGGATTCATCGGTGGTGTTAGCCTTACGAACCAGTTCTCTTGTATAACGATAAATGATGTAGTTTTTTGCAAGAGCAAACTTACCGTCCTCCATCAGCTTCATTTCGATAATATCCTGAATTTCCTCCACCTGCATGGTTGGCTTCTTCATTGCTTCAATACCGAGAATAATCTGATTAATTCTGGACTCCTCTACTCTGTCATCTTTATTAACCCCTGCATTTGCCTTCTGTATAGCAATAAATATTTTATTTCTGTCATAATCAACGGTGCGCCCGTCACGCTTTACTACGTTCATTACCCCTGTTACCTCCTTTTCATCGTGGACATGATATAGGGAAACTTTTTCCCATATCATAAAAAGCCACGGTAACAGTATAGCTTATTTTTTTATTAATATCAATATCTAGTTTCTAATTTAGGACTTTATTTCTATTCGCCACAACATCTAGTGCTGTAGAATGTCAGACAATTAAGAAAGTTGGCAGACAAGCGGGACGATTCAGACAACTGCTTCCATGCACTTTTTACACAAAACATAAAATATAATTTCAAAAAAAATGGAAACCAGACAACCCATGCCACATAGTATATGATTGTAAATAACATTTCGGAGGGTTCCAACTATGGGATGCTTTTCTAACTGTGGCGGCAACAGCTGCTGGATCATTATTCTTCTTTTATTATTCTGCGGTGGCGGCTGTGGTACTTCCTACAACGATGGTTGCGGTTGCGGCTGTAACAACGGTGGCTTCTTCGGTGGCAACGGCAACGATTGCAGCTGTATCTGGATTATCCTGCTTCTCGTTCTCTTCTGCGGCTGTGGCAACAATAACAGCGGTTTCGTAACAACCGGTAACAACGGTTGCGGCTGCAATAGCTGCAATCCTTGCTGCTAATCTCTTCCAGACGGAAGATATTCCGGAAATCAGTACTATCCGGAATCCCGGGGCACTGCTTAATGTGGTGCCTCTTTTTTTAGCAAACCCACTTGCATAATAATCAAAAATCCTATATACTGAGTAAAATACACTATCACGTTGTCGTGTCAAAGCGCACAACAGAAATCGAGGTAACAATTATGGCAGGTTCAACCTTTGGAACCATATTTAAAGTAAGTACCTTCGGCGAATCCCACGGCATAGGTTTAGGCGCCGTATTGGACGGTTGCCCGGCAGGTCTTTCTATTAGTGAAGAAGTTATTCAGCGGTACTTGGATTTACGTAAACCGGGACAAACAAAATACTCTACTCCGCGAAAGGAACAGGATAAAATCCGCATTCTTTCCGGCGTATTTGAAGGAAAAACTACGGGAACCCCAATCCTTTTACTGGCAGAAAATGAAACCCAGCGTTCTCAGGACTATTCCGAAATTGCTTCCTATTATCGTCCGGGACATGCTGATTTCTCCTTTGACAAAAAGTACGGTTTCAGAGATTACCGGGGTGGCGGCCGTTCCTCCGGTCGTGAAACCCTTGGTCGGGTAGCTGCCGGTGCCATTGCCATTGAATTTTTAAAAACCCTTGGCATCGAAATCTGTGCCTACACAAAGTCCATTGGCACCGTTTCCTGCCAAAAAAATGACTACATTTCAAATTTAAGCGAGGATAACAGAGAAACAAAATCCGTTCTCTTTGACCGTATTTCCAAAGAAGGATTAGAAAAATTACGTGCAGATAAATTTGCAAGTCCTCTTTATATGCCGGATGGTGAAAGTTCTCTTTTAGCAGAAGATGTCCTGATGAATGCCATGGAAAGCAAAGACTCCATGGGCGGAATCATCGAATGCGTAGTTTCCGGAATGCCTGCAGGCATCGGCGAACCGGTATTTGACAAGCTGGACGCTTCCCTCGCAAAAGCAATGCTTTCCATCGGTGCGGTAAAAGGCTTTGAACTTGGTGCAGGCTTTGCCGTAGCTGAAAGTAAGGGTTCCGAAAACAACGATGCTTTTCTTCCTATAGATGGCAGCATCCGCAAGGCAACCAACCACGCCGGAGGAATTCTTGGCGGTATAAGTGACGGCAGCGATATCGTTTTTCGCACCGCCATTAAGCCGACACCATCCATTTTCTCCGAGCAGTCCACCGTAAACAAGAACGGAGATGCCATTTCCGTAGAAATTAAGGGACGCCACGATCCGATTATTGTGCCCAGAGCTGTTGTAGTGGTAGAAGCAATGGCTGCGCTTTCCATTGCTGACGCACTACTTCTCAACATGCACTCCCGCCTTGATAAAGTAAACGAATTTTATACCAGATAATAAAAATCCGCCGGATGAATGTGTTCAGCAGCGACAAAATGTCAACACACCATCTGGCGGATTTTATTTATGCAGAAAAGCTTACTATTTACTTTTCCACAGTTTCATTGTACATTTTCTTAGCGAAGCGCTAATACTTCTTTTTCATAGGTTTCAATTTCCTTAAACCATTCACCGTCTGCAGGAACACCACACTGTCTGCAGTATTCTGCCCAGACATCACCCATCGGGAATAACTTCACTTCTTCCTGAAGTACCATCAGCTCTGTCATACGGTTCTCATCCTGCAGCTGCTTTAACAGTGCATTTGGATGTAACATAGCATTTAACAATGCCTTCTGCCAGCTGCGGAAGCCCACAGTCCATGCAGATACGCGGTTGATGCTGGCATCAAAATAATCCAGTGCCATATATACACGGTCTAATGCATCATTACGCACAATTTCCTTTGCCATTTCCCTTGTCTCATCATCATAAAGCACCACATGGTCACTATCCCAACGGATTGGTCTTGTAATATGTAATGCAATTTCCGGGAAGAAACAAAGTAATGCCGGAATCTTGTCAGAAACCACTTCTGTCGGATGGTAATGACCATTGTCCATGAGTGGCAGGCAGCCTTCATGGGTTGCAGCAAAGGTCAGGGTAAATTCCGCAGATCCTGCGGTATAAGCCTCTACACCAATACCGAATACCTTGGATTCCACACAAGGCTTTACCAGATTTTTGTCAAACGGCTCAGCTAAAATTGCCTCAATAGCCTCTTTATATCTCATGCGAGGACCCATACGGTCTGCCGGAATATCCTTATAACCATCACCGGTCCAGATATTCATTACACACGGAATGCCTGTTTCCTTTGCAAAATACTCAGAAATACGGATACATGCCTTGCCATGGTCAATCCAGAACTTTCTGGTTTCCTCATCCGGACTGGATAAAGTCAGACCATCTTTTACCTTATCATGAGAGAAAAAGGTTGGGTTAAAATCAATGCCCATATTGTGCTTCTTTGCAAACTCTACCCATTTTGCAAAGTGCTTTGGCTCTAACTTGTCACGGTCAACAAATTCGCCTTCTTCAAAAATTGCATAACTGGCATGCAGATTTAATTTCTTTTTACCCGGCATCAGACTGATAGCCTTTTCCATATCCTGCATCAATTCCTGCGGTGTTCTCGCCTTACCCGGATAATTACCGGTAGTCTGGATACCACCGGTCAGCGGGCCATCGTGGTCAAAGCCGGTAACATCATCCCCCTGCCAGCAATGTAATGCCACCGGAAGCTCCTTTAACTTTGCAATGACAGCATCGGTATCCACTCCAATTGCCGCATACTGCGCCTTGGCAGATTCGTAACGATCTTTCTGGTTCATGTGTGTTCCTCACTTTCTACATTTTTAGCTTTATTTGCTTTTTTCCATTTCATATTCATATTAGCATTATACTGCACTTTCCTTTACGAAAAAAGGACCTTGTTTGTGGAGAAAAACTGTCCTGATTTGTCAAGCAGAATCTCATAAAGCTAAAACTGCCGCAAGAACTGAATTCATCAGTTTCTGCGGCAGTTCTACCTGTTTAAAATAACTTTTTAAATGCTCCTGCAATATCGGAAATCTTATCAACAGTCAGTTTTGCCTTAACACCGTCTATGATTTTTTCTACAATTTCATCCGGCAAATCTACACCAAGCACCTTTTCGATTACCTTTACCGGTTCTGTTTCAAACTGTTCCTTAAGAGCAGCACTGTCCTGAATTTTCTCTACAATACGCTCAATTTTTTCCTTGAGTTCGTCCATGAACTATTCCTCCACAATTTCTGCATCCACTGCGTTCTTCTTTACGGACTCAATACCATTTTCGCAACTTGCCAGTGCTGTGTAGCCTTCGCTTACCGCAATAACCTGTCCGTTTGTAGCCTTTAAACGGAATCTGAATTCACCAGCTTTATCATTATAAATTTCAAACTTAGGATTTTTTTCTGTTGCATAACCTTCTACTGTCTGATTTTCTACAGCAGCTACCGGAGCATTCTTCTGTACGCTGGCAATACCGTTCTTGCAGGCAGCCTCAGTTGTGTAAACCTCAGAAGTAGCGATAACCTGTCCGTTACCAGCCTTTAAATCAAACTTAATACCTGTGTTAGTCTTCTTAATAACAAACTTACCCATGATAAAAAACCTCCCATATGTAATCAAATTTTATAGTACTATAGTACACTATTTTTTCAACAAATACAAGAAAATTTGACAATTTTCTATTTTTCCCTGAACTTCTTTGGTGTTTTCCCAAACCGTTCTTTAAAAATGCGGTAGAAATAGCTTTGATTATCATATCCTACCGCCAAACCAATATCCTGAACATTTCTCGATGTATTCTGCAACAGGTATGCCGCCTGATTCAGCCGCTTCTCCTGTAACAGCTCCGTGAATGTCTTTCCCGTCTGTTTTTTTATTTCCTTGGAAAGCCAGTAAAAATCATAATTTAACTGTTTTGCCAGCTTCGTCAGTTCTCCATCCCGGTAATGTTCTTCAATATATCCCAGCACATCAATCACCAGCCGCTGGTCCTGTTGTTCTCTCTTTGTCTCCATCGTATCCAGATGATTTAACAGTTGCAAGAATAAAAGCCCCATGGTTGCCTGATTGATGCTGCGGCGGTTTGGCTGCCGGTTCCAGATGGTCCAGATTAAATTTTCCACCAGATTCTGAATCGGAAGTACCTCTGCTACCTTAAAATGCATATAACCGCTTCTTTCATCTCTACCCATCAAACAGTCTATCACAAAGTCCCGCAGCAGATTTTTCTCCTCTCCTATCATTTTCAAGGTATAGTCAAAAAACTCCGGTAATATAATAAAATTCACCGCAATATCATCCTCTCCGGCAGGAAAAATTTCCTGTTCTGCTTTCCGGTTCAAAAACAGAAGCTCCCCCTCCTGTAAAAGGATTTCCTCACCATCCACCACATGACGGGTCGAACCTGAACACATATATATCATTTCAATGAAGTTATGAGTATGCTTCGGAAAATGTACAAATCTGGTATGCGGACGTACCTGTATCAGTTTGCCTGCTTCCAACAGTTTTGCTGCATCGATTACATCGGAACCACTGCCCATATAGCGATCCTTTTCAATCTCATTGCGCCCCTTTAAAATAGCATCTTCTTCCTCTGTAATTTTTTTCAATTCCAGATACAAGCTTTCTGTAATCATTTCACAAATTCCTTTTATTTTTTTGTCGAAATATGCGATTTCTACTTGCATTATAGCACAATATCTGTTATACTAGGTATGCATATTTGTTATACCTACCATAACTTAGAGTTATACCTAGAAAGTACTTCTCAGGCAGCTTAAAAGTCCGGTAGAGTACTTATTCCGAGGTGTGACCCATGGAAACCGAATCCACTTTATCGTCCTATCATATTTTTAACGCCGTAGCAGAAGCCGGCAACATATCCAAAGCAGCCAAAGCACTGTTTATCAGCCAGCCGGCCATCAGCCGTGCTGTCAGCAAACTGGAACAGAACCTTTCGGTCAAGCTTTTTGTCCGTGGTTCCCGCGGTGTTCATCTTACAGAAGAAGGACGCATGCTGTATGAGCACACCAAAAGCGCTTTTGATTCACTCCGTCAGGGTGAAGAAAACCTGCGTCGATTAGGAACTCTCGGCATCGGGCACCTTCGCATCGGTGTCAGTCCCACTCTTTGCAAATATGTTTTAATGCCCTGCCTTCAAAAGTTTATCCAGGAGTACCCGCAAATTCAGGTTTCCATCCAATGCCACTCCACCTTTGAAACTTTAGAGCTTTTAGAAAACGGAACTATCGACATCGGCCTAATCAGCGAACCGGACAGCCTGCGCACACTGGACTTCCTTCCTGTTGCCGAAATAGAGGATATTTTCGTCACCACAGAAACCTACTTAAAAAATTTAAAACTGCGCGAACAGGAAAATTCTTCCCAATCAGAAATACCAACACGAAGAAATCGGCGTTCTGCTGCAAAAAAAGCATCCGACTCTGCTCTTTCCTTTCTTAAGAACGGAACCTTGATGCTCCTTGACGAAAAAAACATCTCACGATTGCATATAGAAGATTATTTTAATAAAAATCACATTGAAACCGGTCAGATTTTAGAGTTCAGCAACATGGACCTGCTTATCGATTTTTCCAAAATCGGCCTTGGTATCGGTTGCGTAATCAAAGAATTTGTACAAAAAGAATTGGAAGATCACACACTTATCGAACTGCATCTTCCATCTGCCATCGCCAGGCGGAATGTGGGCTTCGCCTACAACAGAACCACATTGCAATCCGGTTCTGTAAATAAATTTATTGAATTTTACAAAGGAGGTACCCGATGAGCACCGGTACTACAACATATAAAAGATTAAAAAGACGTTTCAAGAAAAAATTATACAATTTTCTGGTAGCATTAAACGAAGTTGATTTTGGCAAATTCCGCCCAATATGCTACCTGATGCTCATCGCATCCATGCTGTTAGCACTCGCAAAACTCCCTACCACAGAAGTCACCACTGCAGATTCTGCACAGACCTCATACGGCACAGAGTTATCTGCCCATATCCGCACTTCACTCTCTGCCCAGAACAGCAATCCGGCAAATATTGTTGCTTTATTTCTCCCGACAAATGTAAACGAAGAAACCATTGCGGCCGTCTATAACAACGAAACTCTGTACAGCTTCTACCTTACCGGAAAAGAGCTTTCCTATCTTGCAGAAGGTGCCATTACTACCACCTCCAAAGACAGCACACTGTATCTTGACGGGTTAAACTTTACTTACCATAAAAACCGCCTTCCTTTCAACCGGGTTACAGAGCTTTCCACCTCTTCCGGTGAAGAAATTGCAGACAACCTGCTTTACCATATAGTCAGTACAGAAGATATTTTTGCTCTGTTTCACTATATTTCCTACCGTTCCATCGGCATCATGAGCGTTTATCCAAAGGATGCTTCCGGAGCTCTGCTTTCCGACTACCAGGAGGTTATTTTAACCGAAACCGGCACACCTCTGACTGTTGGAACTGCTGTTACTTTTGCAACATGCAGCAGAGCATTCTCTTCCGGCACACCTTCCATTGTCACCATGCAGAGCGGATTTAACCTGATTGACCTTATGAAAGAACCAAATAAAATCACTGTTTGCGTAGCAGCACTGTTCCTTGCGTTTTGCGCCCTTCTTTGGTACATCGTACCAAGAATGAACCGTATCCGCATCTGGTTCCGTATTTATCGTATCCGTTGTAAAAAGCGCAGCACGAAAACAATTTACAATTTTAACAAAAGATCATAAAAGCCTCGGCTTTTGTCCATAAAAATCTCGTTACATCCTAAACAAAAACAAGACCGCAAAGTAGCATCCATCACGATGCCCTCTGCGGTCTTGTTCATTATCAATCAGATACAACAGAAACACGGTGCACAACCACCGCCGCACAAACACTGCAACATCATCAGCTCGCAACAGCAGTTATTCATTCCGCCTCCGGAACGTCCATACGTACTGCCTCTTTGTGTATACCAGGCTTCACCGGATTGTAACCGGCGTAACAGTTCCTGATACACATAATTATTCGGCTCCATCTGCACCGCCATCCGGGCATGCTCCTGTGCCGTAATATTATTTCCGGTACCGGCATTTGCCTGGGCACTGTAATAATACCACTTGGCATTTCGCTCTGCCGTTGGTACATTATTCAATACATTCCATGCTTCTTTATAGTAACCGTTTCTTAAATAGTTTGCTGCCGCCTGCATCAAAGTCGATTCTGTGCTTTCCTGACGGTATTCCGAACGGTTACTGTATCCGCCAAATCCGCCAAAGAAGTCTTCAAAACCACCATAATACTGCTGCCCGGAGCCATTAGAATAACCACCCGAGCCGTAACTTCCATTTTGACCATAACTATTACTCTGACCATAGGAACTTCTGCTGCCACCATGCTCCTTCTCATCTACAATCTGCTGGTAAGCAGCCTGAATTTCTTTAAACTTTGCTTCTGCCTGATCCTTGTTCGGATTATTAATATTTGCATCCGGATGATAAACCCGACTCAGTTTACGATATGCTTTTTTAACTTCATCCATACTTGCAGATTCGGACACTCCAAGTATCTGATAAGGATTTCTCATTTTTTCTCTTCCTTTTCTCTCTTCGCTTTTACCTTCTCAAATTTTCCCCAAATACCAGCATACAGGATATTCCGTAAAATTTCAAGATTTTCTACTAACGGAAGCCTTTCAAAACATTCTGCCGCACCGGCAGCCATCATATTTAGACTCTGCTCTGCCAGTTCTTCATTCTTCACCTGTCCCCTGCTTAGCAAAAACGGATTATAGTTTCCACGTTTATTGTCCTTTTCCATATCCTCAAAGGCATCCATCAGATAAATAAATTTCCCAAGGTAAAATCCAAGCCCCCGCAAGTCCTTCTGCCACTCATCCTCTTTCCAGCAAAACAATTCTGCCAGCATTTCTCCGGTAAGACCCGCAGCCACATCCAGATTTGTCTCCCGCTTTTCTTCACAGCTATGAAGCTTTTCTATATACTGCTCCACTGCTTTTGTCTGTCTGGGATACTCCCTCCCAATTTTCCTTCTTGCCTTACGAAGCATCAGCGCAGCCATTGCTGCTGCCGCATTATGCTCATCCTTCCAGTCATCCAGCAAATTATCGTAACACAGTAACAAATTCATTTTTGCGGCATATATCGATGCCTCACTCTTTACAAAGGGATGCTTTCCGACAGGGTGTACCACGCAGCGGCGCATTCCCTCTTCCCCGGAACAGTCATACAAATCATCCAACAGCATAGTCATAAATGTCATGTCATAAGATACCGACATTCTTGCCTTAGTTCCGGCAACCTCTTTTAGCGCATGACATAACCCGCAGTAATAAGCACGATATCGGTTCCATTCCTTAATTTTCAGTTCATCCTTATTCACCACAACGTAGCCAAACATAACACTCTTCCCATCTATCTGCTGTTCTTTATAAATTCGTTCCCACAACGCTTACAGGTAATTGCCACTCTGCCTTTTCCCTTCGGAATACGGATTTTCTGCTTGCACTGCGGACACTTATAAATGTGATGCGTCTTTTTCTGTTGTGCATAGGACTTCTGACGCTTAAAAAAGTCCTTTACCATATTTATATACCGATAGTATGTGCAATTTTCCTGATATCTTTTCTGCGTATTTCTTGAAAACATGCGGAAATACCCCAACACAAGAAGTACCAGAGCCAGCGTGTTAAAAATCGGTCCCGCAACAAACCAGGATAACAGCAAACAGACTACAGCAGTCCACATTAAAAACTGTCCAAGACCATCCATACCATATCTGCCATACATAAACCGCTGCAATCTTTCCCTCAATCTCATTCTTCGTCCTCCATTTTTCTTACATTTTGATTATCCCATGTATACTGAATTTCAATCATGCTAATCATATACTTTTTTTCCAGATAATTCAATGAAAGAACGATTAAAAAAATAAAATCTTTGTAAAAAAGACGTTATTTTAATTTCAAGACTCCTTTTCAGGTTTATCCGAAATTAAAATAACGTCATACTCTCATTATTGCCAGTCAGAATAATCAATATAGAGCAGAGGATCTACCGAAACTCCGTTTACCCATAAACCAAAATGAAGATGCGGTCCGGAAGAATAACCGGTATTTCCGGCTTCCATAATTTCTTCCCCTCGCTGTACTACCTGACCCTTCTTTACATAAACTTTATACGCATGCAAATATTTGGTTACTACACCATTTCCGTGGTCGATATAAACATAATTGCCGCCGGACTTGCTATAACCAACCTCGCTTACCACACCTGCCAGTGCAGCCACAACCGTGCGGTCTGCACGTGCCAGATTACCGACACCAATATCAATCCCCTGGTGAAATGTAGAAGCACCCTTTACCGGGGCGCTGCGATATCCGTAATCTGATGTGATTCTGCCGGATTTTGGCACCGGCCAAAGCATATTTTCAATATCCTGATTTGTGCGCAGTTCGGATTGCATCAGCTCTCTCCACTTCTGCTCCTCCATTTCCTTTTTCAGGCGCTCTTCCTCTTCCTTACGCTTACGCTCACGTTCCTCTGCCTCCCGGCGAAGACGCTCTTCCTCTTCTTTTCTTTTACGTTCTTCTTCCGCAATTCGCTCCGCTTCTTTTTTTTCTAATTCCTCAATGTCCGCACCCATGGTAACGATTTCGTCCCAGTATGTAAACAACATTTCTTCATCCACGCCAATGGATGCTGCCAATGCTTCCAACTCAGCTGCCTTTGCCTGAATCAGCTCTTCCACCTGGGCAAGTTCGAATTCGCGGCTTTCTTTCAGTGCGTTCATTTCTTCCAGCTGTGCAGTAAGCAATGCTTCTGTTGCTTCTACCTGCAATTTGGTAGCATTATAACGTTCCAACAGACCATTGTCATACTCTGTAATCGCTGCACGGTACTCCATTTCGTTTAACATATCCGTCAGAGAACCTTTACCGAGCAATACATCCAGAAAATCCGTTTCACCATTTTCATACAGGTATTTGATACGCTTTTTCATGGTATCATACTGCTCTGCCTCCTGCGCCTTTACCTGGGCAAGCATTGCCTGAGTTTCTGCCAGCATTGTTTCATGTTCTGCAATTTCTGCCTCCAAATCTTCAATACTGTACATCAGTTCCAGATACTGCATGTCCATCTGCTCGATATAGGCATTCATATCATCCTTTTGCTTTTTTAACTCTTCAACCTTTTGTTCAAGCTCCTTACGCTCTTTTTCCAGTTCCTCTTTTTTTGCCTTGGCAGCGTCAATTTCATCCTGATAGGACTTGGTAGTATCTGCATTGGCATAATAAGCTGTACCTGCAAAAACAGCCAGTCCAAGTAAAAAACATATTCCAAAGGTAAGTAATAATTTTTTTCTCATGTAAGTTACCTCATATGTACAGAAATTTTTCTTGATTATAACGGATTATTATGTCATAATCAAGGCAATTTTGAATAACGCAAGGTAATATTCCAGGCGATCTTCCTTAGCTATTGACACAGGAAGAAAACCATTGATCATTAACTGATAATTCATCAACAATCTAGAGGTCCTTTACAATCGACTCATCAAGCACCTTATGTTCTGCAATACACTTTTTTACATAGTGATACGCTTTTTTATTAGTTAATTACCTCATAGATTTCCCACAGTTCCTTTCCGCCAACCGTGATACCATCTTCCAAAATTACTTTCGTTTCCATTAACGTAAGTGTATTCCCCACGATAGCCGTGGAATTATGCGTAAAAGTCAATTCAAAATCCTTATCGTGGGAGGGCAGCGTCACTGCATCAATTTTCCAAACTCGTTTTGTAATCTATTCTTTTTTTCCAATATTTTTTGCATATCCATAACTAACACTACCCATCACGAATTTACCAAAGCATAGGTATACTATTTATACGCGAGACAGGGCGCACGAGGTCCAGGGGGGGTGCTAAACGTCCGGGGGACGTCGGTTATGCACAGACCGAAGTGGAACGGAGAGGGGTGATGCCCATGGACACAATGGAAGTATTAACTTTAGTACTTGTCATCTTTGCTATCTTAGCATACCTTGATAACCATTACGACCATGATAGCAATAAAAAGAAATAGCATCCTGAGACCGTCCAAAGTTTAGGATGCTAAATTTCTTTTTATTTTCATTCAACTGAGGGCAATCGGAGTTTGATTCCGAGTACCTTTCTGAGTAAATTGTATCATAGGGGGCTTGAGAAATCAAGCCCCCTTTTTAAGCCCGGATCTATGTTCCTACATTTTTTACAAGCGCAATAACAAGTAGTTATTTGATTCTAATCTTTTCATAGATTTCCTCTACTTCACATTTTGCGCCCCCAAACTCAGGCCAAGCTTCAACCTCGTCATTACTGTGTCTTGGTATAATATGCATGTGAAAATGTGGCACGCATTGGTCAGCACTTCTCCCATTTGTACTTAATAAATTAATACCTTCATACCCGCACTCATCAACACAATGATTAGCAACCTTCTTTACTGCAAACATTAAATGATTAAGCGTATCCACATCACTATCAAGAATATTTTCAAAATGCTTTTTCGTTATTGCAACCATGTGACCGTCAACATCTTTTGCTTTGTCCATAAAGACTATGGTATGCTCATCTTCATATACCTTCAAACATGGTTTATCACCATTTATCAACTTGCAAAATATACAATCCATTTGCTTTTCTCCTTCTTTAAAATTCTCCTTTATTTTCCATAGTGCTAATGAGATAATTATACCTTCACTTAACCTCTGTCCTTGTAATATTTACAAAACTTGGTTCACGATTTTTAAACAATGTAATTTCTTGAAATCCTGCTTTTGTAATAATATCAATAGCATCTTTGATATACGCACCTACATTCTGCGGTTTGTGGGCATCTGAACCAATTGTAATAATCCGTCCTCCCAATTCTCGATAACGACAAATAATGCTTGGATGTGGCAAAACATGTCCTGCTCTGTTTATTCCCGAAGTATTAACTTCAATTCCTTTTCCACGCTTAATTATCTCACTCAATATCTTATCAAATAATTCTGGAAACAACTGATACGTAAATACATTATCCTCATAATGGTTACATTTCGCAATATATCCTATATGACTTATACAATCGTAATATTCTGTGAGATTATTATCCATAACAGAATCGCATACCGTTTCAAGGTATCTTTTATATTCCGTACTCTTATCTCTATCTCGCTTTGATTCCGGCAAATAGCAATCAATTCCATCTACACAATGAGTACTCAGTAAAACAAAGTCAAAATTTTGTCCTGACAAAATCTCTGCCGTTTGTTTGGCGGTATCCCGAATGTATCCCACTTCCATTCCTTTTCCTATATTAATTTCCGGATATATATTTCTCAACTGCGAAATAGATTTTTCTATCTTTTCGAAATCCGGA
This sequence comes from Lachnospiraceae bacterium, assembly GCA_045531895.1. Lineage (GTDB taxonomy): Bacteria > Bacillota > Clostridia > Lachnospirales > Lachnospiraceae > SIG299. The sequence goes on along the minus strand of JAZSEW010000035.1, from coordinate 1,631 downwards.
ACCCGGTTAAAGGATTCCATATGATGTCCTAAATCCATATGCTCAGTAAAGCAAATATTCGTAACCCCTGATGCTATTGCGGCACAAATTGCTTCCTCAGGTTCCATCTTTGAATCGGGAGAGTATAGTGTATGTACATGATAATCAGGCAATAACATTGCATCTTCTCCTTTATACGTGAATATTCTCTGCAATCATTCTGTTCATGCAATGCTTGTGAGGGATTCCACCACTATTACAATCAAAAATCTCTTCTTCGTATCTATGGAACATCCAATCATGATAATATCGCATGAGTTCTCCAGAATACCAAGGCTCTTTTCTTAATTCCGCTTCTTCCCTATCGGGTGCAGCTTCAATAAACGTTTTTTTGACAAACACATTGATTGCATGTATTCCATTCATGGCAGTATGCTCTTTCAGATTCTGAATAAAACCTTCTCTTCGATTTGGTGTAAGGTAATGAAATACTCCGCTTGAGAAAATAATATCATACTCCTCACTTATCTCATATTCATTAATGTCGGCTTGAAAAAAATTAACCTCTACATGATGCAAGCGCGCTAACTCCCGTGCTTTCTCCAACCCTTTTTTTGCAGCATCAAACGCAGAAACAATATACCCGTTTTTTGCTAAAAACACGGCATCTTTTCCTTCTCCGCAACCGATATCCAATACCTTGTATGGTTTAACAGGGGGCTTAAGTTTCATAATTTCATAACACAGGCTATTCGGTGTAGTCCCCCAATAATATTCCTGACCTTCATACTTTTTTTCATATTCTGTGATTGGTGCAGCTTTATATCCAAGGATTGTATCCACTGATGTTTTTAGCACAAATGCCAATTGCGATAATAATAACGTGTCTGGTACTGTCGTCCCGTTTTCCCACTTTGAAACCGCTTGAAATGAAACATTCAATTGCTCCGCTAACTTTTGCTGAGTGATTCCCAACTCTTTTCTCTTTGTTGCGATAAAAGTTCCAATATTATGATTCATGATGCCATCTCTCCTTATATCAATTTCTTTTATTATCATAAAATTGGTTTGCCTATAAATCAATAACTTCCCCAGCGAAAATCACAAATCAACTCAACTCCCAGTTGAATTGTGAACTGCCTGTTATTCATTTGTTATTGCTTTAATGTAATACAACTAAGCCTTTGGATGTAATCAGAGAATTGCTAAGACACACAGAACTTTCCACCACTCTCGGTTACATCTACAATCCATTGCCGGAAAAAAATACTTACGAATTGATTAGTAAAGCGTTGTAACCGCTCTGTCGTCAAGTGGGTACAACTGGGTACAACATTGTAGACACACAAACTTTGCGCGAGACGGGGCGCACGACGTCCGGGGGACGTCGGTCCTGCGCGGACCGGAGCGGAGCGTAGACTCAGAACCCATGCATGTTTGCATGGGTTCGTGAGCACTCGTGCTCACAAAAAAATAAGAGTTGGTTTTCCAACCAACTCTCATTTTTTTCTAGAGCGCGAGACGGGACTCGAACTGGAGTGTCTCTCACAACCCGCATAAATAAAGGAGGAAAAACACATCATCCATCTGTGTATTCAAATTTGTATTCAAATCATGATTTTTTGTATGTAATTACGCTTGTTAATCATCTT
>JAZSEW010000119.1:0-83656 GCA_045531895.1 Lachnospiraceae bacterium | reverse complement strand
TGGAACTGGTGCGGAAGTTCGGTTTTTCATTCCTAAAAAATAGCCGACACCTACTAAAATAAGTAATGTGGAAATTACACCGATGATTGCAAATATGGTTATGAGTGCTTTTTTCATCTTTGGTTATCCTCCTTGATTTCTGATTAACATTATACAATTCTACGGATAATACCGCAAGAAGATTATTTAGTATAACTGTGGTGGCATTGTATCTCTAATGCTTAAATAATGCTTAACTTAAAATTTCATGACCTCCAACCTTACTGTTTATGCGGTTTCCCAGACTTGAAATAGAAGTCTGCAACACCGTCATCACCAGTTCAAATCTGGTAGTCGCCTTGAAAGAAAAGACTGCATACGTAAAAGTGTGCAGTTTTTTTATGCGCAAAGACCTACGAACGATATAAAACAATGGTAGAAGAGCAGAGAATGTACTATGTAGAAGCGGACTTTTATTAAGTTAATGTCGAAAATTACTTTTAGGTAAAATCTATGTAAAATTTTATGTTTTATCAAGATTTCCTTTGTATATTGAGAAAATATGTTGTATACTATACCTGTAATGTAAAATGGAAGTAATATTTATGTAATTTTAAAGTAACAAAAAAGTAAAAGAAATCAGTTCAGTCTGTGCCCATTCGCAAAGGCACTTTCAGTGCTTTATCGCAAAAATGTACAAGCACATTTTGTGGTGCTTGGCAAATGATATAGTCTGAACTGAAAAACAAAAGAAGACAGGAGTGTACACATGGATTTATTTGACGTATTAACCCTCGTTTGCGGCCTTGCGTTGTTCCTTTATGGTATGGACGTTATGGGCGATGCCCTGAAAAAGAGTGCCGGGCGGAAACTGAAAACAATTCTTGGGAATTTGACTTCGAACAAGTGGAAGGGCTTTTTGCTTGGCCTTGGTGTGACTGCAGTAATTCAGTCCTCTTCCGCAACAACCGTAATGGTAGTTGGTTTTGTAAACTCCGGAACCATGCTGCTTTCTCAGGCAATCGGTGTTATTATGGGTGCCAATGTGGGTACTGCGGTAACAGCCTGGATTACCGGTTTGAACGGTCTTGGCGGTAGTGCGGCAAGTGCAGCGGAATGGCTGGCGTGGTTAAAGCCTTCGGCGTGGATGCCAATTTTAGCGTTAATTGGTATCTGCCTGATTATGTTTGCAAAAAAAGAAAAGAAAAAAGACATCGGTGTAATTCTGATGGGATTTGCTATTTTGATGGTTGGTATGGATACTATGTCCGGTGCGGTAAGCGGATTAAAATCCAGTCCGGAATTTCAGCAGATATTACTATTGTTCAATAATCCGTTATTAGGTGTACTGGCAGGTACATTACTTACTGCAATTGTACAGTCTTCTTCTGCATCTGTTGGTATTTTGCAGGCATTATCCAGCACAGGTGCCATTACTTACAGTGCCGCTATGCCAATTATCATGGGTCAGAACATCGGTACCTGCGTAACGGCTATGCTTTCTTCTATCAGTGCCAATAAGAACGGTAAGAGAGCTGCTTTAGTACATTTGTACTTTAATATTATTGGTGTAATTTTATGGATGAGTGCGTACTACCTGATTGGATGGATTTTAACAAGTACTAACGTATTTGGTCTGTTTAATTGGGCAGAGGGAACTGTGATTGATATGTGGGGAATTGCCGCGATTCATACAGTATTTAAAATTTTCTCTGTTGCTTTGCTTATGCCGGTTTCGAATTTACTGGAGAAGCTTGCTATGGCAACTATCAAGGGTACCGATACCAAGGGCGATGGCTACACCGACATGTTGGACGAACGTCTCTTAGAGACTCCGTCCGTTGCAATCGAGCGCTGCTATGAAGTGGCTGACCAGATGGCAAAGCTTTCTTCCAAGGCAATTCAGCAGGCAATTACCTTGCTGAATACCTATGATGAAAAGATAGCGCAGGAGGTTCATGAGGCAGAAGATAAGGTAGATATATACGAGGATGTTCTTGGTTCTTATCTGATGAAGCTTTCTGCAAGAAGCATGACAGAAACCGACAGCCGCGAAGTAACCAAGCTGCTTTACATGATTGGTGACTTTGAGCGTATTTCCGACCATGCAGTAAATGTGGTGGATTCTGCCGATGAGATTAAGGATAAGGGTCTGGAATTCTCTGAAACAGCTATACAGGAACTTGGTGTGATGTATGGCGCTATCAATGAAATAATACAGATTACAGAAGACTGCTTTATTAGTCAGGATGTAAAGAAGGCATATGTGGTTGAACCATTAGAGCAGGTTGTGGATGATTTAAAGGAGCAGATTCGTGTGCGCCATATCAGACGTTTACAGAAGGAAGAGTGTACCATGGAACATGGTTTTGTGCTTTCCGATATTCTTACCAACTTAGAGCGTGTATCTGATCACTGCTCCAATGTGGCCAGCTGTTTAATTGAAATGTCTGAAAATGAAGATTTGGATATTCATGAATATCAGCACCATTTGAAGGAAAAAGGAGAATTTGATAAGCTGTATCATCAGTATCTTGATAAATACTCCATTGCAAAATAAGAATAGTCATAAAAATGAGAGGCTTACCTGCGGGCAAGCCTCTTTTCACGTATTGTATAGAAAATGTATAAACAAAGGGAAGCAGCAAGTATTCCTACGGAATCAATACAGACATCGATAAAATTACCGCTCCTGCCGGGGACGAAGCTTTGATGAAATTCATCAAGGGCAGCAAGCAGTACAGTAACAGCAGCACCGGTGAGAATGCGGGTTTTCCAAAATAGCACTTTGGAGAGCCAGGCAGAAAGCGGCAACTGAAGGGACAGTGCCAGAAGAAAATATTCTGTCATGTGTGCAGCTTTGCGTACATACAGGTGAATTAGTTCTGCATAGCCAACTAATATATCTTCCGATTGCATTGCAGGAATAAAAGGAGCGAATAACCGGACTAAAAACAAGCTGACTTCAAAGCTTAAGGAGCCTGAGGATTCGCCGTCCTGGGCTGAAAAGCCGAAAATCAGAAACAACAGGACGACAGTCGGCAGGAAAGAAAGCATTTTTAGGAGAAGGCTCAGTATTGTTTTAGAGAGTGCTTTGTTTTGTTTCATTGTGCAAGAGCTCCTTTTATATAAAATGGTATCGTAGTATTTGAAAAGAATAACAATACTATACCACTTACAGGGGTGTTTTGCAAATACCACATAGACAGGAACTGTTTTTTTTGATACAATATTGGAATACAAAAGAATTCCCTAAAGAAAGGTCGGTAGAGGAAATGCATATTACATTAACAGGAAATTTAGGAAGCGGCAAGTCTACATTAAGTAAAATATTAGAGGCAGAATACGGTTATGAGATTTTTTCTACAGGAAAGGTAATTCGTAAGATTGCGGAGGAGCATGGTCTCAGTGTTCTGGAAATGAATGAACTAATGAACAAAGATCCAAAGTATGATCATGAAATTGACGATACAACAGCGCGTATTTCCAGAGAAAATCCGGACAAGAGCATTCTATTTGATTCACGTCTGGCATGGCATTTTGTAGAGAAGTCTTTTAAGGTATTTCTCTCTGTAAGCCTTGATGTGGCGGCAAAACGTGTGGCAGGTGATTCCAGTCGCGGTGATGTGGAGCATTATGAGTCTTTGGAGGATGCAAAGGAAAACTTAAAGAAGCGTGCAGAAACAGAAGATGCGCGTTATAAAGAGCTTTACAATATTGAGTATTTTAATTATTCCAACTATAATCTTGTGTTAGATTCTACTGATTGCGCACCGGATATTCTGGCAAAGATTTTAAAGGACGAGGCAGCAGCCTATGAACAGGCAGATAAGGAAGGTAAGGGAGGTTATTCCAGACTGATTCTGTCCGTAAATCGTCCGGAGGAGGATTTTGCAAAAGAAAAAGCACAGGGTGTGGTAACGAAAGAGACATTGCATGGCGTGGAATTTACAGTAATTACACTGAGATAGTTAAATTACGCAAGGGACAAGGGAGAAAAGGGATGAAAAAGAAAACAGTAAGTTTTGTTATAGCAGGTTTTATGCTGGCGGCATTTGCCGGTTGCGGCAGTGTGGGAAAGGGGGCAATACCGACACCTACCACAAAACCCTGGCCGGTTATTGTGGAACCGGCAACACCGACACCGACGATGCAACAGAGCCAGACTGTTTCGCCGGAAATAACAGCAACACAAAAACCGACGGAAACGCCAATGCCGACCGCGAAACCAACTAAGAGACCGACAGCAGAAGCTACTAAAAAGCCAACAGCAACACCAAAGCCGACTAAAAAACCGGCAGCAGGTGCTTACAAAAAGGGGACTTTGACAGGGAATAGCTATGAAAGTGAGTGGATTGGTTTACGCTTTACAGCACCAAAAGGAACAAAATTAACGAGTCAGAAGGAAATGGATGAGAATATGCGTTTGCTGGCGGAAGCTTTAGGAGAAATACAGCCGGGAGAAGCTCTTGACTATGCGGAGCTTTCAGTGGTATATGAAATAGAAGCAGAATGGCCGTCAGATAATATGACGATGCTGTTTGCTATCGAGAAGCTGGAAGGGGCGAAGACGATAGAAGAGTATGCGGATGAGACGCGGGAAGAGTTGGAGCTGCTGACAGGAGATGGTATTTCGTACATAGTAGATGATGAGATATATCCGGTAACTGTTGGCGGTCAGGAGTTTTATAATTTTGGATGTGTTTTATATTATGGTGATGAGATAGCAATGTGTCAGGAAAACTATTTCAGAATACAGGACGATCGTCTGATTGGAATCTGTTTTATCGGTGAAAATAAATCAAAGGATAATATCCAGAAAGTATTAAACTGCTTTTCTGAGTATTAATAAATGGGAGAAAACCAAGGAGGATAAAAATGAAAAAGAAGTTTGTAACAATTGTAACAGCGTGTATGATGACATTGATGCTTGCAGCTTGTGGAAGTGCAGAGAAAAATGAGGCACCGACAGCAACACCGATAGCAACAGCAACACCGGAACCGACAGCGACACCGGAACCGACAGCAACACCGGAACCGACAGCAACACCGGAACCGACAGCGACACCGGAACCGACAGCAACACCGGAACCAACAGCAACACCGGTGCCGACAGAAGCACCTGTGCCGGAGGTAAAGGATACATATGAAAAAGGCATTATTACAGAGAATGGTTTTGAAAGCGAATGGTTGAACCTCCGCTTTACTGTACCGGAGGGGGCAAAAATGCTTTCTCAGGAGGAACTGGATGAATTAGTGAAGCAGGGCGCAGAGATTGTGTATGGTGATGATGCAGCTAACACGTTGAATTATGCGGCACTGACATCAGTTACAGAGATGATGGTGCAGAATACGGATGGTTCTAATATTATTGTAGAGGTAGAGAAACTTCCGGTATTATATTCCTTTATGTCAGCAGAGGATTATCTTGGCATTCTTGTAGATAATTTAAAGACAGCATGTAGTAACGCCGGTTATGATTTTAAAGCCGATGAATCTGTCTATACCATAGAGCTTGGCGGAGAGGAATATATCGGCATCACCATAGCAACCGATTACGGAACCGGAACCTGGGTATATCAGGACTATATTGTCAGAAAAAAAGAAGTCCGTATGATGAACATAATTATTTCTTATACGGAAGAATCCATGGAAAATGCAAAACTTTTGACAGAAGGTCTTACAGGATATGCGGAAGAACAGAAGGTTGTATCAGAACCGACTCAGGTGCCAACCATAGCACCAACAGCATCTGAAAGTTTTTCCGCGGGTGTAGTAACAGAGACAGGATATGAAAATGCCTGGATGAATTTGCGTTTTACCACACCGGAGGGTGTTACTGTAACAGACCAGAGCACTGCAGACGCAGTTATGATACAGGCTACCTGGACCGGAAATGTGCCGGTAGTGCAGATTATAACTGAGAAGACAGATAAGGACATGGAGGAGTATCTTGTACTTTTAAAGCAGACATTGGGAAGCCTGGCTGCTTATGGCATGACCTATACATTTGCTGATGAAACCTATACTGTGGAAATTGGCGGACAGGAATATACCGGCCTGGCAATGTCTGTAGATACAGGGAACGGTGTGCCGGTTTATCAGGATTATTGTATGAGACTGCAGGATGGCTATATTATGGCACTTGTATTCTCTTATGCCGATGGTTTCGAAGAAGAGGTAAAAGAAGCTATGAATGCATTTACAGAATATTAAATTAATTTAAAGATAGAAACGGCTGAATAAGCCGTTTCTTTTTTTGCCACAATAACAACAGGCGAAAGTATGTTGGAGGGATGGAAGATGCAGGAACAATATAAAAAACTGGTTAGACTGGCAATCATTGTTGGAATTGTGTATCTGGGATTCCGGTATCTTCTCCCCTTGTTTTTTCCGTTTGTTCTGGCGTATATGATTGCAGTAGTTTTGCGGAAGCCGGTACGTTTTCTATGGAGAAAGCTGCGGATTAGTCCTGCCCTGGGTGGAGCCGTTTTATTGACAATATTTCTGATTGTTGCCGGAGGCGGAATTGCATATGCAGTAAAACTTCTGTTACAGCAGTTTGCTTCTTTTGTGGGAAATTATGATTTTTATGCAGAGGAATGGAATGGGTATTTGGAAACCGCCTGTAGATACGTTGATTCTTTGTTCCGGATGCAAAGAGGAAGAACATTTTCTGTGTTAAGCGATGGTTTGGATGGTATTATACTTTTCTTTCAGCAGGAGCTGATACCGTTTTTGACAAGGAATTCCTTAAAGGCAGCGCTGTCGGTGACAGAGCTGGTGGCATCGGTAGTTATTATTTTTGTGGCAGTTCTGTTGTTTTTAACCGATATGGTAGGAGGAAAGAAAGAAGAACGGCAGGAAAAACCGTTATTTCACTTCGTGGAAAGAGAATGGCGTCAGGTGAAGCTGGAGCTTTCCGGTGCAGGAATTGCATATGTAAAAACACAGCTGATATTGATTATTCTGGTCAGTATAACATGCAGCCTTGGGCTGTTTTTAATCAAAAATCCCTATGCTCTGCTGTTTGGTGTAGCAATTGGCATTTTTGATGCTTTTCCGGTACTTGGAAGCGGATTGATTCTTGTACCTTGGGCAATTATAAATTTTATCCGCGGGAAGGCTTTTGCCGGCGCAGTATTGCTGACGTTATACGGTATCTGCCAATTTTTACGGGAGTATCTGGAGCCGAAGCTTCTGGGAGGAAAAATGGGGCTCAGCCCGGTACACAGCCTGATGGCAGTGTACATCGGGTATGAGCTGTTTGGCATTTTAGGTTTGTTTTTAGGACCGTTTGGACTGGTGCTGGTAAAGAGTCTGTGGAAAGTAAGCTGACTATTTTTTTGCAGCCTCAATCTGCTCTGCCAAATCGTTTAAATAGACCCAGCGATCCATTTTTTCTTCCAGAGCGGCTTCTGCCTGTTCCTTTTCTGCCATCAGTGCAGTAAGTTTGGAGTACTCTGTTGCGGCACCGGCGATTTCAGCCTCCAGTGCCGCTATTTTTTCTTCTAATGCGGCAATATCAGCATCGATGGTTTCATATTCTTTCTGTTCTTTATAGGAGAACTTAAGCTTTGCTTCACGCTGTTTCCAGGATGTCCTGGAGTCTGTAGCATTGTCGGTATTTGTACCGGATGGATTGCTGCTGGCAGGTGATTTTACTGTTCCCTTACCCGGTGCCTGGCTTTCGATAAAGGTGCCGCGTTCCTTCTGAGCTTCCCTGAAGTCGCTGTAATTGCCCTCGTAACGGGCGATGGTACCGTTTTCGAAGGCAAAGATGCGGTTGGCGATTTTGTCAAGGAAATAGCGGTCGTGGGACACGGTGATGACAATGCCCGGGTAGTCCTGCAGGTAGTTTTCTAAAATGGTTAAGGTTTGGATGTCAAGATCGTTGGTCGGTTCGTCCAGGATAAGCACATTCGGTGCCTCCATCAGTACCTTTAACAGATACAGGCGGCGTTTTTCACCACCGGACAGCTTTTCAATGCGGGTGTACTGCATGGAACCGTCAAACAGGAACTGCTCGCACATGGCGGAGGCAGACATGGTTCCTTCTTTTGTCTCAATATATTCGGCGGTGTCACGGACATACTGAAGTACTGTAAGATTCGGATCCAGAGCTTCATTTTCCTGGGAAAAGTAACCGATTTTCATAGTAGTGCCCATTTCCACAGTACCGGTGTCCGGTTCCAGATTTCCGGTGATAATGTTGAGCAAGGTGGATTTGCCGCAGCCATTGTGTCCTACGATACCGATGCGGTCAGTCGGAAGGAAAATGTAGCTGAACGGCGAGAACAGATTGGTGCCGTTATAGCCCTTGCTGATATCGTACAGTTCGATGGTTTTCTTTCCCATACGTGAGGAGAGGGCGTTGATTTCCACAGTGCCGTCTTCTACAATTTTTTCTCTGTCGCGAAGAGCTTCGAAACGCTGGATGTGGGCCTTTTGCTTGGTGGAACGGGCTCTGGCACCACGCTGCATCCAGGCAAGCTCGGTTTTAAATAAAGTTTTTGCCTTGCGTTCCGTGGCAAGTGCCATTTCCTCACGTTCCGCTTTTAATGCGATAAAGCCGGAATAATTAGTCTGATAGGAGTAAAGCTTTCCTTTATCCAGCTCGACAATTTTGTTGGTGACGCGGTCCAGAAAGTAACGGTCATGGGTAATCATGATGAAGGCACCCTTCCACTTGTTTAAGTAATCCTCCAGCCATTCGGTCATATCACTGTCCAAGTGGTTGGTTGGCTCATCCAGAATGAGCAGGTCTGATTCTGTCAGCAGAGTGCGCACAAGGGAGGCACGCTTCTTTTGACCACCGGATAACGTGGATGCACTGCCTTCCGGGTCGTTAATACCGAATTTCAGCAGCATGGAACGGGCTTCGCCGGTAATGTTGCGGTAGCTTTCCTTTGCAGTCTGTCCTTCGGTGACATTGGCCAGAATGGATTTGGTGTCATTAAATACCGGAGTCTGCGGGAGATATGCGATGCGGAGCTTGCTGCCGCAGGTGCGGGTTCCCTCATCGGTCTCTTCCAGTCCGGCAATGATTTTCAGCAGGGTGGATTTTCCGGTACCATTAATGCCGATGACGCCGACTTTATCACCTTCGTTAATACCTAAACTGATATGGTCAAAAAGCATACGCTCTGTAAAGCTTTTGCTTACATTTTCTAAGGTTAGTAAATTCATACAGGTTTCCTTTCCTATCAACTGTCTTGCATAAAACATTACTATCGTACCAGTTTTCATGCGGGTTTGTCAACTGTCATAGTTCAACGGACAACCTCATAGGATGTAGGGAAAGGAGAGTGGACAAATGGAGTGCGGAAGAATGATGATATATTTTTCTACCTATGAAAACGGAGTAAAAGTGAGAAGGTCCGGTTATGCAGGGATTTTCATCCGTGGAACAGTGTGTGATGTACAGATTTATTACAGAGGAGATGCGAAAGAACAACGAATGGTACAGCCGGTGTACATATTCCGGGACGGAACGGTGGCAACCGGAAAAGAGCTGCTGTTAGAAGAGGGGATGGCAGCAACGACAGTTATGACCAACAGGCTTGATTTTATGCAGAGTGGAAGGTCATTAGAGGAACTGGAAGTGATTTATATCGATGGCGTGGAGCAGGGAATCTGCGGCGGACGTCCTGACGGGCAGGAACTAACGGCAGAGGCTGCCTATGCATTAGCAGAAAGTATGGTACAGGAAGAAGAGACAGAGCTGTTAACAGAGGAAAAAGCGGGAGAAAAGGAAGAGGAAGATATGACAACGGAGCAACAGCCGGAACAATGGTCTCTGGAGCAATGTATACAGTACTTTCCGGAATTGAATTTGCCGTTTGACGGTATCCGGCGAAAATGCTGCCGTATGACTTTAAAGGATATGGAGCATCTGCCGGAGGAATGGGGGCGGTTAAGGGAAAATCATTTTCTTTTGCATGGCTACTATGAGTATCATCATTTACTGCTGGCAAAACTTGCCTGCCGCTACGGAGAGAGATTTGCGATTGGGGTTCCGGGAGAGTTCTGCTACCGGAACCAGTATATGGCAGAGAGCTTTGGGTTCTTTGATTTTGCACCATTAGAACAGGGCAGGCGCCGTGGCGGAAGCTTCGGCTACTGGTATTATTATCTGGAAGGATAATTGTGTCGAAAAATATTGAACCCTGTGAAATGAAGTGCTATAATGAATACAATAAAACTCCGGGGAAGATGGCCGTAAGGCGGTCTACTCGCCCCGGAGTTTTGTGTTTGGAAGAAAAGGCTGTAATACCTGTATGAACTCCTGCAGCTCTGCCTGTTCCACCGGCTGGAAACGGTTGGTGATACAGCAGACTAAATCACCGGAATCTTTGAAATTCTGCAAAAAATAGGGCGAGGAAATCTGATTGCTTCCGGTAGATTGTAAGGCAAGTCCGGAAAGCCAGTGTCCTAAAGCTTTCATGCTTTGTCTGTTGTGAAGCTCCTTTGTTATTGTAGTACGGAATTCATGGGAAATATCGCTGGTAAGTAAAAGGGAAATGCTCTTTTCGATGCGGGCTATATCAAATGCAGATTCCTCCAGACCACTGGTAAGAGCATACTGCTCTTTGGAATTTTTGATATCCATAGCTACCATATCTAACAGGTTTTGATGCAGCAGGCTTTCAAGAACCTCCGGGCGGTAGCCGTTGGTATCCAGTTTGACAAGAAAGCCAAGTGCTTTGATTTTCATTATAAAATCCGGCAAGTCCGGTTGCAGGGTTGGTTCACCGCCGGTAATGCAGACACCGTCCAGCTTGCCTGTGCGGGAAGCCAGAAAAGAAAAAAACTCTTCTTCCGGAATTTGCGGGCAGGAGTCAGGAGTCAATACTAAAGGGGCGTTATGGCAAAACGGACAGCGGAAATTGCAGGCTCCGGTAAAAACGGTGCAGGCAAGATGTTCCGGGTAATCCAGTAATGTTAATTTGCTAAGTCCGTGCAACTGCATGGCAGGCTCCTTTCTGAGCATAATTTGAATCGTATTCTATCAAAAACTATACAGAAATTTTGCAGTAAAGTCAACGGAAAGACCGGAGAAAATCAGTTGCGTTAAAGTGTAATATTGAAAAAGAGAGAGGAAAACTATATGGAAACAAAAGTTATTACGGTAAAACAGGATGGTACCGGAGAAGTGGCAACCATTACGGAAGCCTTTGCACTGGCAATGCGGACAGACGCTGCCATACCGGTAGAAATCCAGGTTGGGGCCGGGGTTTATAAAGAAAAGCTTGATTTAGAGCGTGATAACGTGACTTTAATTGGTGAGGCGGCAGAGCAAACGATCCTTACCTTTGACGATTACGGATTGTTTATGATGTCGGATGGTATCAAGAGAGGAACTTTCCGTTCCTATACCATGTATGTGCATGGGGATAATTTCAAAGCAAAAAATATTACTTTTAAAAACACTGCCGGTTTTGGCCCGAAGGTAGGACAGGCAGTGGCAGTGTATGCCGATGGTGCCCGCATGACCTTTGAAAGCTGTCGTTTCACAGGGCGTCAGGATACTTTATTTACAGCACCTTTGCCACCAACGGTAGTAGAGTGGGGTGGTTTTAGGGGGCCGAGAGAAAATGCGCCAAGAGATAATGGTACCCATTACTATAAGAACTGTTATATTGAGGGGGATGTGGACTTTATTTTCGGCGGTGCCACGGCCTTTTTTGAGGAATGTGAGATTAAGTCGTTAACCCGTGACCAGGAGGTCAATGGTTATATTACGGCGGCCTCCACGCCGGAGGGCAGGGAGTACGGCTATGTGTTTGATAAGTGCCGTTTTACCTCCGATTGTGCACCGGAAACGGTATATCTTGGCAGACCGTGGCGTTCCTTTGCAAAGACAGTAATTATGCGCTCGGAGCTGGGGGCACATATAAAAAAAGAGGGATGGCACGATTGGAATAAGGCGGATGCCAGAGAACTTACTTTTTATGCGGAATATGAAAACTATGGACCGGGTGCGGTGCCGGAAGCGCGCGTGGCATGGAGCCATCAGCTGACAGCGGAAGAAGCAGAACAGTATACAAAAGAAAAAGTTTTAAAGGAATTGTTATAAAGCCGAAGGGCAGAAAATGTTCCAGGTGAAAGGAGACTTCATGGAAGAACGCAGATTTCCGAAAATTGAAACCTATTATACAACCCTGCAGGCTATGCGGCAGCGGTTCGATGAAGAAGAACGGCACAACGGTCTGCGGGCGGAAACCCTTGAGGAATATCAGACATGGAAGTGCCGGACAAGAGAACTTCTGGCAAATTTAATCGGACTTCCGAAAATGAAGTCCTGCGATTTAATACCGCAGCTATTGGAGCGTGTGGAACTTAAAGACGGCATTACAAGGGAAAAAGTAGTGATTCAGGTGGAACCGGACATTTTTATGCCGATGTATATTTTGATTCCCAAGGAAGTGCGCCGGGGAGAAATCCAGTGCTTTCTGGCGATGCCGGGCCATCAGGGGGCCGGGAAATTTTCCGTGGCAGGATGCTATGAGATTCCGGCGGCTTTGGCTTGTATTGAAAAATTTCACTATGATTACGGTATGCAATTGGCAAAGGAGGGATTTGTCACCTTTTGTCCGGACTGCCGCGGCTTTGGAGAACGACGGGAATCGGCACTTCAAAAGGAGGAAGAAAAGGACTTTGCAAACGGAAGCTGTTACCAGATTTCCCATATGGCAGAGCCGCTTGGCATGACACTTGCCGGTATGAACACCTGGGATATTATGCGGCTAATCGACTATGTTCAGACAAGAGAGGAATGGAACACAAAGCAGGTGGGCTGTCTTGGCTTTTCCGGCGGAGGCATGCAGACGCTATGGGCGGCGGCACTGGATGACCGTATCGGTGTGGCAGCGATCAGTGGTTATTTCTACGGTTATAAGGAGGCATTGCTGGAGCGAAACGGAAATTGCAACTGCAATTATGTGCCGCATCTTTGGGAACATGTCGACATGGGGGATATTGGTGCGCTTTTAGCTCCAAGACCGGTGTGGATTCAAAGCTGTGAAGAAGACCATCTGAATGGTGTCCGGGGCTTGGAAAATGTGCGGGAGCAGATAGAAATTATGCTGCAGGCATACAAATTATATGAAGCGGAGGACAAGGTGCTTCATGAGGTTTGTCCGGGAGGACACCGGTGGCATGAGGAGAATTTGGAGGAATATCTGGGTAAATTAGGCGTGTAGATAGTTGGAGAAGAATGTCGAAGGGCAGAAAAAGCAACATTTTCCCTTGACACGCTCCTTAAAAAACGGTATACTAAAATCTGCCGTGCAGCCGGGGAGTTAGCGGTGCCCTGTACCTGCAATCCGCTCCAGCAGGGGTGATATCCGGCCTCGGGCAGGTTCTTGTAAAGCTGCCCATCATAAGTGGTGTTGATACCTTGGTCTTGCGCAACGGATGTTCGTGAACCGTGTCAGGTCAGGAATGGAGCAGCACTAAGCGAAATGTTCCGTGTGCCGTAAGGGTGCCGGGGTGGAGCTAACTGTGGTGGTAACGTTTATGAGGCTTGTTCAAAGCCGGATGCACGGATTGAAAAAAATGAATAAAAGTGTTATGATAGAGCCGGGTGTGAAAACATCCGGTTCTCTTTGTATTTTAGCAAAGAAATTTATAAGAATGAGGAACTAACATGATTTTTGATACACATACACATTATGATGATGACCAGTTCGATGAAGACAGAGAAGCGTTACTCTCTTCCCTTGCAGAAAACGGTGTGGGTGCCATTGCCAATATGGGAGCTTCCATGCGTGGCGCCAAAGACAGCGTGGAGATTGCAAAAAAATATCCCTTTGCATATGCAGCCGTGGGTATTCATCCCGACCATGCCAAAGAGCTAAATGAGGAAGAATTTGCTGTACTTGCGAGTCTGGCAGAAGAAGAAAAAGTAGTGGCTATCGGCGAAATCGGTTTAGATTATTACTGGGATGCAACCGAACGGGAGGATCAGAAATATTGGTTTAAACGGCAGCTTGCCTTGGCACAGGAGAAGAAGCTTCCCGTAGTAATTCACAGCAGGGAAGCTGCGGCAGATACTCTGGAGATTATGAAGGAAGCATATGCAGCTTCCGGGAAAACGCTCACCGGCGTGATTCACTGTTTTTCCTATGGAGTGGAAATGGCCCGTGAATATTTAAAAATGGATTTTTATCTGGGAGTTGGCGGTGTGGCTACCTTTAAAAACGGTCGTAAGCTGAAGGAAGTGATTGAGGCGGCACCGCTTGAAAAAATCGTATTGGAAACAGACTGTCCGTATCTGGCTCCGGTACCGTTCCGCGGCAAACGCAACAGCTCGGAAAAACTGCATTATGTGGTGAGTGCCATTGCTGAGATTAAGGGTATCACCGAGGAAGAGGCAGAGCGTGTCACCTGGGAAAATGCGTGCAGGCTGTACCGGTTAAATATATAGAGAAGAAAGGAAGCAAAGATGGCAACCTTAGGTAATCCACAAAATACAATTGAAATTTTAAAAAAGTATGATTTTATGTTTCAGAAACGGTTCGGTCAGAACTTCTTAATTGATACTCATGTGCTGGACAAAATTATTAAGTCTGCGGAAATCACCAAGGACGATTTAGTGCTGGAAATCGGTCCGGGCATTGGTACCATGACCCAGTACCTTTGCGAAAATGCAAGAGAGGTTATTGCGGTGGAAATTGACAAGAACCTGATTCCGATTCTTACGAATGATACACTGGCAGAGTATGATAATGTGACGGTTATCAATGAAGATATTTTAAAACTGGATTTAAATAAACTGGTGGAAGAGCGTAACAGCGGCAAACGTATTAAGGTGGTGGCAAATCTGCCGTATTATATTACTACACCGATTATTATGGGGCTGTTTGAATCCCATGTGCCGTTACAAAACATCACGGTTATGGTGCAAAAAGAAGTGGCAGACCGTATGCAGGCAGGACCGGGAAGCAAGGATTACGGTGCACTTTCTCTGGCAGTACAGTACTATGCAAAACCATATATTGCTGCCAATGTACCGCCAAACTGCTTTATGCCTCGTCCGAACGTAGGCTCGGCAGTAATCAGACTTACACTGCATGAAGAACCTCCGGTAAAGGTGACAGACGAAGCATTTATGTTTGCACTGATCCGGGCATCCTTTAACCAGAGAAGAAAAACGCTGGTGAATGGTCTGACCAATGCGGCAGAGCTTAAGCTGTCCAAGGAAGAAGTGCAGGCTGCGTTAGAACAGATGGGACTTTCTGCCACGGTGAGAGGTGAGGCACTGACTCTGGAACAGTTTGCGGAGCTGGCAAACAGACTGGTGAAATAATGAAACATTTGGATGCAGTTTTAAAATGGATTGATGAAGAAGAAGGAATAATTACTGTTTCAGAAAAAAACAATGCTGTGTTTACCGCTCGGGTGTATGTCACAGGACCGGAGGAAGCGGAATTTCGGATACAAGATGTTGTGCTTTTGGAAGAATTGACAGTAAACGATAAAAAACAACAGGAAATCATTTGCAAAGTGACAAAATGCCTTAATGCGGTTTTTGAGCTTTTATGGGATGCGGGCTTCGAAGAGGTGGCACTGGTAGAAAAAAGCGGCTCAAAATTAGAAGAAATATTAAATTCTACAAAAGTAGTACAAAAGGCGTACAGTGAGTATATGATGTGCCGTCGTTTGGAACAGGAAAAATCTACAGGTAGTGGTGAGTATGTACTGCACATGAATCCGGATGAGAACGGTTATGTGTGTGAAAATGAGGAACATTCTTTTTTCTGCCGTCTGCTTCCGTATGATGCCAAAGCAACGGAAGAAGTCTGCTTTTACCTGTATGAGGTGGAGGTAGAAGAACAGCAGCGAAACAAAGGCATTGCAACAGCATGCCTTACGGAACTGTTTTGTAAGCTGGCAGCAGAAGCACCGGTAATTATTTATTTGCAGGTTGGTTCTTATAATGAGCCGGCAGTGTATTTATATGGGAAACTGGGCTTTGAGGTTTTGGAGGAATGGTGTTACTACGCGTTTGCGGAGTAACAGTACGCTTTAATCAACTACGAAAGGACACGGAAAGGATAATTCATGGCGGGAAAAAAACAGGAACTGACGCAGGATGAAAGGTTTATGAAAGAAGCTATCCGACAGGCCAGAAAGGCGGAGAAACTGATGGAGGTACCGATTGGCTGCGTCATTGTTTATCAGGATAAAATTATTGCCAGAGGCTATAATAAGCGGAACATAAAGAAAACAACACTGGCTCATGCAGAGATTATTGCCATTGCAAAGGCAGGCAAGGTGATAAATGACTGGCGGCTGGAAGACTGTACGATGTACATTACCCTGGAGCCTTGTCAGATGTGTGCCGGAGCCATTGTTCAGGCGAGAATGAAGCGCGTAGTAATCGGTAGCAGAAATGCGAAAGCAGGCTGTGCCGGTTCCGTATTAAATCTGCTTCAGGAAGAGCGGTTTAATCATCAGGTGGAATTAACGGAAGGGGTTCTGGAGGAAGAATGTTCTTCTATGCTCAGCGAGTTTTTTAAAGAGCTTCGTAGGACAAAAGCACTGGAGAAGAACAGCTAAAAGATTTGAAAAAATGGGGATTTCGTGATATAATGAAAATTAAAGGTGAAGGCTATATGATGGGATACCTGTAAATATACTTATGATGTTACGGAGGGGAAAGGCATAATGGGTTTTGAAATGAAGGCTAATATGGTGAATCAGATTCCGAAAGGAACAGAAATTTTTTTGGAAAATGAGCCGTTATCCTATGTTTGTGTTATTATCAGAGGGCGTGTGCTTTCAAGAAGTGAATCGGTAAGAATCTCACTTCCGGCAGGAAGCTTTATTGGGGCGTTCGATTTATCGGTAGGGCACTATGTTTCTGACTATATTGCAGAAGAAGACAGTATGCTGTATGCTTTCCCGGTACAGGATAAAAAAATGCTGCGGGAGATGTTTGCGTCTAACAACAAGGATTACCGTGGTCTGATGGTCAATTCTATGACAAAATATTTCTATGAATTATCCAGAATCAATACGGAATTTCATAAAATGGCGGAGAATCTGCATGTGCTTTTGGCAGATGCCTATGAAAAATATAAAAATATGTGCCGCGAAGCGGGGGAAGGTGTAATGACACTGCCGGTTCTGGAACGTCTGGAACCTTACCGCGATGAAATCCAAATAGAGCGCAAAGGCTTTTCCTACTACGAGGAACTGGCAAGAGTTCCGGCAGATATTCAGAAGAGCTTTTTTGGCTGTGGTATAGAGATTACCATGTTCCACATCAGGGAACTGTCCGGAATCATCAGCAATCTTACGATAGATACGAGAGAAGTCTGTTCTTATGTGAAGGAACACTTTTCCTGTTTGTATAACGATGGCGTCCAGAACCTTTTGATGGGTGTATTAAGGCTTGCCTATGAATCTGGCAAAAAGAGTCGTCCGGTACAGGGACTTCAGGCGTTGCTTGATAAATTACTGGACGAATTCAACCGTATGGAGGAAACTCTGGAAAAGTATATGGGTATGCCTCCGGTATTAAAAAGAGACCGTCTGGAAAAGATGTACACCGCTGTTTTAGTGGGTGATGAAGTGGATGCTTCGGCGGAGGAAGAAGGGGCTCCTTCTGATGAAGAGGTATATCAGAGTCTTCGTGGTACATTGCAGCAGCTTATTGATTTCTCTGAGGTGCCAAAGGATAAGCTGCAGACCTTCCTGGAGTCCATGAATACCTTTATTCATGCGAAGGACCGTATGTCTGCGGATGATGATTTCCGTCCGCTGCGCCGCCAGATTGCCGATGGCTTTTACATACTGTATCGTGCTATTTTCATAAAGACCCTGCAGGATGAGAAAGATCTGCCAAAGGCGGTGGAATTGTTCCTGAATTACGGCTTTACTGATGAGCGTCTGTTGACAAAAGAACAGACGTTGGAATTATGCAAATTAGATATTTCCACCAAAAATAAATATCATTGTACCATGTTTACCATTCCGGAATGGCTTTATGCGGTGTATACCGGTAAGCGTCAGCCATCTAAGAATGAATTTGATATGGAATATGTGGAAATGCTCCGTGAACAGAAAAAACTGGGCGAAATCAATGCCGAGGAAGAAAAGAAGCTGGCTAATGACCAGATGAAGAAGCTGGAATATGAGATGCAGAATATGTTCCGTTACAACCATCGTATTGTAAACGGTCAACCGAGCGTTTTCGTTCCTGTGCTGTGCAGTGAGCAGATGATGAGTGGCCCTTCAAGAGCAGCTCTTACCAAGGACCGTATGGGTCAGTTAATTGAAAAATACCGTGAAATCGACTACTCCGTATTCTGCCGTGAGCTTTCCTATGCAGATGCGAAATCCGGCATTGAAAAGGAGCAGATTATGAAGGAAGTTGTTCCGGACGTAATTTTGTTCCCGGCATATGGACAGAACGCCAGTATGTGGCAGGAATTAAGCTGCAAGCGTAGGGATTCTGCAGGCAGATTCCTGTTCCCGATTATGGTAGAAGGCAATGTAGATGATCTGATTGTAAAAACATTCGGACGTTTCCGTTGGGAACTGTGCCGTACCATGCAGGGAAGCTCCTGGAACAATATCCAGCTGAAATCGCTTACTTCCGAGTATGCGGACTATATTCAGTTCTATAAGAAGAACAAAGAGCTTTCCGAAGAACGTAAGGAAAAAGTAAAGCAGCAGATTGTAAAGGGTAAAAACAGTACAAGAGAAATCTTTGTGCAGGACTATGAGCTCTGGATTAAGTCCGAAGCTTCCGGTGCCATGCGCTTAAACAAGGTTTCCAGAGAAATTCTTGCCATGTACTGCCCGTTTAACAAAGGAATCAGGGAAGCAGTGGAAACACAGCCGGCATTTGCTGAACCTATCGGGCGTTTTAAGCGCGAACGTATGAAAAAAGTTCGTGAACTGGAACTTCGTTACCATGCGTATACGAAGCAGGGAATCAATCTGACACAGGAATTGGTTGATAATATGGCGTTCTATAAAGACAAGTAGAAAGGAAATGTATGGGAGATATTATATTGCAGGCTGCAGGCCTTGGAAAATCATACGGAAGATATGCAGTACTGCAGGAGGTCTCCTTCTCGCTTAAGGAGGGTGAAATCCTTGGAGTGGCAGGAGAAAACGGAGCAGGGAAATCTACACTGCTTTCTCTGCTGGCAACTATACAAAAGCCCACCGGAGGCTCTGTTCTCTGGCAGGGAAAAAATATCTTTTCCGTAAAACGACAGTACAGGTCAGCACTTGGCTATGTGCCGCAGGAAATTGCCTTGTTTGAAGAACTAAACGGATGGGATAATTTGATGTTTTTCGGCAAATCCTATCACATTCCGAAGGCAGAACTTTTACAACGCATCAAAGAGGTCTGCGCCATTACGGAGTTTCCGGAGGAGGACTTAAAGCGAAAGGTTTCCGATTATTCCGGCGGAATGAAAAGAAAAATCAATATCAGTGCGGCGTTGCTGCATCGCCCAAAGCTTCTTTTGCTGGATGAACCGGTGGCAAATCTTGACCCGGAAGCGGAAGAGCAGGTTCTTGCAATACTGAAAAAACTGGCTGACCAGGGAACGGCAATTGTTTATGTGGGACATCAGCTGGAGGAAATGGAACAGCTGTGCGACAGAATTTGTTTTATCAAAAACGGGAAGCAGGTACTCTGTGAACCGATGGAAGAAGTGCTCCGTAACGGAGAGTGTACTTTAAAGCAGGTATGGAAAAAACTGAAGGAGTAAAGAATGGCATTATTCAGCTTTGGCTATAAAAAGAAAATAGAAGAAGTGAAGCAACTGGTAGAAGCAGAAGATTACGAAGCAGCGGCACTGGCAGCAGATGACATTCCGATGCAGAAGGTGAAATCTGCCTATGAGTTGAATCTGATCGGTAAGGCATATAAATGTAATGGCGATTTTCTGCAGGCAAGAAATGCGTTTGAACGTTCCTATGAGCTGCGTTGTGCCAGGGCAGTTCTTCTGGATGTGATGGACTGCTGTCTGGAAATAAGAGATATCGAAGGCGCAGAAAAGTACTTTGACGAATATCATAAGGTGGCACCGGAGGATAAGGTGACCCAGTATATGTACCGTTACCGTATCGAAAAGAAAAAAGGAAGAGAACGCCGTCTTCTGATTATGATTCTGGAGGAATTAAAGGCGTTAGAATATACAGAAGAATTTGCATATGAGCTGGCCAAGCAGTATCACAAGGCCGGTATGGCGCAGGAGTGCATGAACGAATGCAATGAAATCATTTTATGGTTTGGATTTGGTCCTACTGTGGAACGTGCCAAGACCCTTCTTGCATATTATAGAGGAGAAATCAGTTTAGAGGAAATTAAGTCTGCCGGTGTGCGGTATCAATCGGAATTGACCCGCCAGTGGCAGGAGGAAATGCTGCAGACGGCACAGAAGCCTGTACAGGAAGAGGTGCAGAACGAAAGCAGTGAGGAGTCCTACGCAACGGAGGCTGCCATAACTGAGGAATCAGAAGGAACAGAAGAGCCAATAGAAGAAATCGAAGAGGAAGAGCCGGAAAATCCTGTGGAAGAAACATTGGAAGATACTGTGGATGAAGAGGATTCAGAAGATGAAGAGGATTTTGTATTGCCTGAAATAGACATAACGGGTCTGTCCTTTGATGAGAAAACAGAGGAAAGCTCCCGCTGTGATGCAGAACTGTATGCACCGGAGGCTGAGCCGATGGAAACTTTCAATGAAAAGCTGGCAGAACTGCTGAAAAACAAACAGGATTTGGTGATGGACAGTCTGAAAAATTTCGGACGAATTGAGCGTATCCAAAAACAGATAGCAAAGAGTCTGGAGCTGTCTTTAAGTGATAGGGAAAAGACATATTTTGTGATTACAGGTGAACCGCAGACCGGCAAAACAACTCTTGCTTTTTCCATGATTCGTGTACTGTTTGAACTCGGTATTGTAAAATATGACCGTACCGCTACCATTGACGCAGTGCAGCTGAATCAGGTATCCATCGAGGATTATGGTGAGGAATTAAAAAATTGTAACCTGATTATTGAAAACGCAGGCGGAATGACTAAGAGCTCTGTGGATGGATTACTGCGCTTTTCCAAAAATAACAAGGGTAAAACCTGTCTTATTTTAGAAGATACGGTTCGTGATATCAATAAGTTCTTACGGGCAAGAGAAGAACTGAATCGTTTGTTTAACAATCGGATTCATCTCGGAAAATACAATACCGATGATTTGATGGGCTTCGCTTATGACTGTATACAGAAAGAGGACTACTGTATTGACAAAATGGCAGCACAGGTCCTCAAAAATAAAATTGATGATATTGTGAGAGACTACAGTAATGACCAGAGACTGGTTCAGACCCTGAAACTGGTGGAGACTGTAATGGCACGGGCAGAAAAGCGCACAAGTGATTTACTGCTTTCCATGGCAACAGAGGGTAAAATCCAGCAAGGGAATTATCTGGTAATTATTCTGGAAGATGTAATGTAGCTTACACCTTAAATTGAAGAGAAATATCGGACTTTAAGTTCTGTCCGCCTACAGAGCGGACTCTCTTCGAAATATGTAATATATAGGAAGAATCCTTGGCGTAGGATTCTAAAGGTTCAATTTCAATTTCATTTGTATCTGCATTATAATGAACTGCGGTTTTTAATGGATTGTTGGAAGCGTTTGTTACAAATAAGTTCATATTGTTTATGGTTGCAGGATCTAAAGGAGCAGTAAATTTAACGCGCCAGATAAATTTACCGGTTTTAAATTTTAAATTTTGCTTTACTTTCCCTTCCATATCGTCCGGAATGGATTCAAAACTAATAAAGTTCATGCGACGGAACCTCCCTTTTTGTGTATACTACTTATAGTGTAACACATTCTTTTGATTTTGAACAGAGAGGAAAATAAATCATTATGCAAAAGAAATCAAATATTGTACTGCTTGGTATGCCCGGCTCCGGAAAGAGTACGGTAGGAGTATTGCTGGCAAAGCGTCTGGGAATGAGGTTTGTGGATACGGATTTGCTGATACAGGAGCAGGAAGGCAGGCTTTTAAATGAAATTATCATGCAGGAAGGAACGGAACGGTTCGTCCAAATTGAAAATCAGGTAAATGCATCCCTGGTGGCGGAAAAATCCGTAATAGCACCGGGAGGGAGTGTTGTATATGGCAGGGAAGCAATGGAACATTTTAAAGAAATTGCTGACGTGGTGTATCTGAAGCTCTCTTATCGCAGTGTATCAAAACGGCTGGGCGATTTAACGAAACGTGGGGTGGTGTTTAAACCGGAGCAGACGTTACGGGAAATATATAAAGAACGGTGTCCGTTGTATGAAGCCTACGCAGACTATATTGTGGAATGTGACGGGATGGATATTGGCGAAACATTGGATAAAGTAAGGGCGCAAATCGGAAAATAATTTACGAATCCGAAAAAAACACTTTACAAATGTGGCATAATCGAGTATAGTTACTAAGTATTTGGAATTTAACCGAGGTGTAAACATGGATCAATATATAATCAAAGGCGGCACACCGCTGGCCGGCGAAGTTGTTATAAGTGGAGCTAAAAATTCTGCGCTGGGTATTCTGGCGGCAGCTGTATTAACGGAAGAAACGGTATGTATTAAGAATCTGCCGGATATTCGGGATATTAATGTATTATTGCAGGCAATTGAAGGAATTGGTGCCGATATCGAGCGTGTAGATGCACATACCGTAATTATTAATAGTGCAAACGTACATCCAATGGCTGTGGATGATGAATATATCAGAAAAATCAGAGCGTCTTATTATCTGATTGGAGCATTACTGGGCCGTTTTAAGAAAACTCAGGTAGTATTACCTGGTGGCTGTAATATCGGAAATCGACCGATTGATCAGCACATCAAGGGCTTCGAAGCACTGGGTGCCAATGTGGCAATTCAACACGGCATGGTAATTGCAGAAGCAAAGAAACTGGAAGGTAGTCATATCTATCTGGATATTGCCAGTGTTGGTGCTACTATCAACATTATGCTGGCAGCCTGTCTGGCAGAGGGTCAGACCATATTGGAGAATGCTGCAAAAGAGCCGCACGTTGTAGATGTTGCCAACTTTTTAAACAGCATGGGTGCCAATATTAAGGGTGCCGGTACCGATGTAATCCGTATCACCGGTGTGACTAAGCTTCACAGCAGTACTTATTCTATCATCCCGGACCAGATCGAGGCTGGAACCTTCATGCTGGCAGCAGCAGCTACCAAGGGCGATGTTACTATCCGTAACGTAATCCCAAAGCATCTGGAGGCGATTTCTGCAAAATTAGAGGAAATCGGTGCGTTTGTAGAGGAATTTGATGACGCTGTTCGCGTAGTAGCTACAAAGCGTCTTGGTCATACTCATGTCAAGACTCTTCCGTATCCGGGTTTTCCGACGGATATGCAGGCGCAGATTACAACTCTTCTGGCTCTTTCTGAGGGTACCAGTATTGTAACGGAAAGCATGTTTGAAAGCCGGTTTAAGTATGTGGATGAATTAGTCCGCATGGGAGCTTCCATTAAGGTGGAGGGCAATACCGCGATTATTGATGGTGTTGGCAGTGTAACCGGAGCTACCGTGAGTGCACCCGATTTACGAGCAGGTGCAGCTTTAGTAATTGCGGGCTTAGTAGCAGAGGGCTTTACTGTAGTAGAGCAGATTCAGTTCGTGGAACGAGGATATGAAAATTTCGAGGGCAAGCTTTGCGGACTTGGAGCTCATATCGAAAAGGTCGATTCCGAGGATGAACGAGCAGTGCAGAAATTCAAACTCAAAGTTAGTTAGATGTAAAAATAAGCTGATAGAAGAAGAGAGATCCCAAACTTTTCCCCTCGGCCAAAGGCCGTAGTTTGGAATCTCTCTTTTCGTTTCAACTATATTACGCCGGTGATGTGTAAATCAGGATAATCTCTTAAATCAATACAAGTACCGTCTGACAATGAAATAACAGGTTTGCTTAAGGAATTTCGCTGCATCAGAATAATTCTTCCGGTATCTCCATTGCTTAATTTAATTGTATAATTCAGATAGGAGTACATAATCTGATCCAGAAAGACCATTAAGTAGGCAGGGTCATAAATAGTCAGACCCTCTGACTGGAATATTCCAACCACTTCCAATGGACAGATAGGACCACGATAAACCCGGGCTGCTGTCAGGGCATCATAAACATCTGCGATAGCAACAATTTTGGCGAATGGATCAATATCTGAAGAGGTAAGTCCCTTTGGATAGCCGCGACCATTGCAACGCTCATGATGCATAAGTGCTGCGTTGCAGATTCGGGGGTCAATATTTTTTTCTTTTAAAATATTGTAGCCAAGAGTCGGATGTTCCTGAATAATACGGTATTCGTCATCGGTCAGCTTCCCCGGTTTTTTTATGATTTCCGGAGGGATTTTCATTTTTCCGATGTCGTGTAAAAGACCGGCAAGAGTCAGTATCTTTGTATCCTGCTCATTATATTTCAGCCAATGGGCAAACAGGTTACAAATTAATGCAACGTTCATGCTGTGAACATAGGTAGCATCGTCCAGATTGCGGATGCACATCATCATGTCCAGTAATGCATTTGGATTTTTGCAGGAAGCAAAAATCTTTGAAACATCTGCCAACAGGCTGTCGGTGTCTAACGGTGCGTTATTTTGAACCACTTCATTTAGCTGCCCTTTATAAGAGACAAAGGAACTGTAAAAGGTTTTGGTAAAGGACCGGTATTCCGGACTGGATTTCACTTTACCCACATAAGAGGCAGGAACTGTACTGGCTGTCTGTTTTTTCTCTTTTTTTTGCAGAGACTCCGGGGTGACAATGACAATTTCCGGGACAGAATAAAATTTCAGTCTGGTAATCATACGGTCTGTCAGTACGGTGCCTTCACCGGCAATCAGATAATCGGAGGAAGAATAGATATCTTTTCCGACAATCATACCCGGTTCCAAAAAGGAAGTTTTTAATTTCATTAGTTCATTCATTGTTCTGCCTCCTGGCGGGAAGAAAATTTATTATAAATACTTTTTCAGTGCGTCTACTTTATCTAATGCTTCCCAAGGAAGATTTAAATCGTTTCTTCCGAAGTGACCATAAGCAGAGGTCTGTTTGTAGATAGGTCTTCTTAAATCAAGCATCTTGATAATACCTGCCGGACGTAAGTCAAAGTTTTCACGGATGATTGCTTCTAATTCAGCCTCAGACTTTACGCCGGTACCGAAAGTATCAACCATAACGGAGGTTGGGTGAGCTACACCGATAGCATAGGATAACTGGATTTCGCAGCGCTTTGCGAGACCTGCGGCAACCAGGTTCTTTGCAACGTAACGTGCAGCGTAGCAGGCAGAACGGTCAACCTTGGTGCAGTCCTTACCGGAGAAAGCACCGCCGCCGTGTCTTGCATAACCACCGTAGGTATCTACGATAATCTTACGGCCGGTAAGACCGCTGTCACCGTTTGGACCACCGATAACAAAACGACCGGTTGGATTGATAAAGTATTTGGTGTCAGCGTCAATCATGTCTGCCGGAAGTACAGGGTCAAAGACATATTTCTGGATGTCGGCATGAATCTGCTCCTGTGGAATTTCCGGTGCATGCTGTGTGGATAATACAACTGCATTGATATGAACCGGTTTTCCTTCGTCATCATATTCTATAGTTACCTGAGACTTGCCGTCCGGACGAAGATATGGCAGTGTGCCGTCTTTTCTTACCTTGGTTAACTGCAGGGTAAGCTTGTGAGCGAGGGAAATAGGATAAGGCATATATTCCTCGGTTTCATCGGTAGCATAACCGAACATCATACCCTGATCGCCGGCACCGATAGCATCGATGTCTTCGTCGGTCATTTTATTTTCTTTTGCTTCTAAAGCCTTGTCAACGCCCATAGCAATATCGGTGGACTGCTTGTCCAGTGCAATCATAACACCGCAGGTGTTACCGTCAAAACCATAATCACCATTGTTGTAACCGATTTCACAAATGGTATCGCGAACGATTTTCTGGAAGTCTACGTTTGCCTTTGTTGTGATTTCGCCCATAACAAGAACGAGACCGGTGGTGCAGGCGGTTTCGCAGGCTACACGGCTCATTGGATCCTGCTCGAGTAAAGCGTCCAGAACGGAGTCAGAGATGGCATCACAGATTTTATCTGGATGTCCCTCGGTTACGGATTCGGATGTAAATAATCTTTTGCTCATAACTTAATTCCTTTCTTAAGTAGGTGCGCTCTTGGCGCGGGATAATAGTAACTTATAAAACAAGAAAAGTCCGCAATAAGCGGACCTGGAATATCTGATACCAAATCCTCTTATTGTTCGATTACTCGCTCAACTTGGCACCTTTCCGCTTCCGGGGGTTGCCGTGACTTCACTGAGTCTTTACTCTCCGTCACTCTGAATAAGAGTCTATGCTAACTTTTCTGTAGCTTGAGTATGCGCCATTTTTTGATTTTTGTCAAGTAAAAACTGCGTTTTTGGAGCGGTTTATGAAAAGTTTAGGAAATAATAATAAAATCGGGCTGAATAAATAGAAAAAATATGGTATACTGATGGTAAGATGACATGTTGTTTGTATGACCGATTTTTTAGGAGGGACAATGAAGTTAAAGAACAGGCTTTTCGCGGCTTTTTTAATAATCATTCTGCTTCCCTGCAGTATGATTGGTACCATTGGTTCTGTGATTCTTGCAAGACAGGTACAGTCAATGGAAGAAACATACCGTATCGATACAGACAACTGGGAAATTGTGACGGAGCCGGTACAGATTTTAAACCGGATGACAAGGGCAACCTTTAATGAGCTCAGTACTATGGCGGTCAGATATCCGGACCGGTTTCAGGAAGAAAGCAGAATGTCCGTGTTTAATGCAGAACTTCTGGAAAGCTTTTCTTATCTGCTGGTAGAAAAGGCAGACAGGATGATTTTTGTAGGAAATAAAATGCATTATGATACTATCCGGTATCAGATTCCGGATACCGGGAGTCTGGAAGTAACATATGATGGTGGCGTTTATGTCAGTGGCAGTGTTCCGTTTCTTGTAAAGCAGCAGAATTTTTCTTTCTCTGATGGAGAAGAGGGTAGCTTTTACATTATTACGGATGTAAATTCCATGGCGATGCGGTTAAAAAGTGCCGCTACCGTTGTTATTTTCGGCAGTATCATGACTATCATTTTTACAGCGTCCATTCTGGTGGCATGGCTGTATCAGGGGATTTTGAAACCATTAAATGCTTTAAAACGGGCAACCAAACAGCTGCAGGAGGGAAATCTGGATTATTCTTTGCAGGACAATATTTCCGATGATGAAATCGGACAGCTGTGTGCCGATTTTGAAGAAATGAGAATTCACCTGAAAAAGGAGATTGAAGTCCGGATTCAGTATGAGCAGGAATTAAAGGAGCTTATCAGTAATATTTCCCATGACATCAAAACTCCGCTGACTGCCATTAAGGGCTATGCGGAAGGGTTGATTGACGGTGTGGCGGATACACCGGAGCGCCGGGAAAAATATTTACGAACCATTTATGCCAAGGCAAGTGATATGACAACGCTGGTGGACGAGCTCTCGTTCTATACAAAGATTGATACTAATAATATACCGTACCACTTTGAAAAAGTACGGGTCAATGATTACTTTCAGGACTGTGTGGAGGATAACCGGCCTGAGCTGGAGCTGGTAAATGTAACCTTGGATTATTTCAGTAATGCAGGAGAAGATGTGCAGGTACTGGGTGACAGGGAGCAGCTTCGCCGTGTTATGAACAATCTCATCGGGAATGCCGTGAAATATCGTGGAGACAAGGAAAAAGGTCATATAACGGTTTCCCTGTGGGAAGAAGAAAAGGAAGTACGTATCGAAGTGGAGGACAATGGTCAGGGAATTGCAGAAAGTGCGTTGCCGAACATTTTTGAGAGATTTTACCGGGCAGATGCTTCCAGAAACTCCAAGCAGGGAGGCAGCGGTCTCGGTCTTGCCATTGCAAAGAAGATTATTGAGGAACATGGCGGCAGTATCCGGGCAGAAAGTGAAGTTGGCGTTGGTACAAAACTGATATTTACTTTAAGAAAAATAGAAAAAACGGAAAAGAAGGGAGCGGAATAAAATGGCCAATATATTAATTATAGAAGATGAAATTGCAATTGCGGAATTGGAAAAGGATTATCTGGAGCTGTCCGGTTTTCAGGTTACCATGATAAATGAAGGCAGGGCAGGTCTTGCAGAAGCTTTGAATGGTGATTACCAACTGGTAATTTTAGATTTGATGCTGCCGGGGCTGGATGGTTTTGAAATCTGCAGGCAGGTCAGAGAGGAAAAGGATATTCCGATTCTGATGGTATCGGCTAAGAAGGAGGACATCGACAAAATCCGTGGTCTTGGTCTTGGGGCCGATGATTATATGACAAAACCATTTAGCCCGAGTGAACTGGTAGCAAGAGTAAAGGCACATCTGGCAAGATATGAACGGTTGGTAAAAAGTCATGTAAAAGAGAATGAGCTTATTGAAATTCGGGGTATGAAGATTGACAAAACATCCCGAAGGGTTTATGTTAATGAGGAAGAGAAAATTTTGACAACAAAGGAATTTGATTTGTTGAGCTTTTTGGCAGCCCATCCGGACAGAGTATTTACGAAGGATGAATTATTCCGGGAAATCTGGGATATGGAGTCCTTTGGTGATATTGCTACTGTTACGGTGCATATCAAAAAAATTCGTGAGAAAATTGAAGAAGATGCAGCAAAGCCACAGTATATCGAAACAATCTGGGGCAAGGGATACCGCTTTAAAGTGTAATGTAGCCGAAGGCTGTTTTAAAGCATGGTTATGAAGAGAACAACAGGGGTTTAAATTTGTACAAATGGGGTGAGCAGTAGGATGCTGAATATACAAAAGACAGAAAATCAAAAACTTAAAGAACGAAATGAAAGTTTTCTGCCGGAGCAGGTAGAGGAGCTACAGGAAGAACTGGAACTGGAAAAAGAGAAAAAAGAATTAATTTCATCCTTGTTTGACGACTGGATTTATGAGTACAATATCAAAGAGCATACCTTCCATACGATTAGCGGAAGCGGTGATATTTATCGGTTTAAGGAAGGCAGAAAAGGTGATAAAACTTTTGTGATACTGGATGGATTACATCCGGAGGATGAAAAAGCACTGATTGAAGAAAGCAGAGAAATGCATAACCTGGAACCGGTGCATAAGGAAGTCCGGGTAATGAGAAATGGGGAATACCGGTGGATTGCCCTTACTTCTAAAATCCTTTACGGAAGAGATGGCAGGCCGGTTTCTCTGCTTGGAAAAGTTACAGACATTGATACAAAAAAGAAAGAAGAGCTTCGCTTACAGGCCCAGGCAATGCGGGATTCCATGACTGGTTTGCTCAATCGTGCTGCTTTTCAGGAACGGGCGGAAGAGATTTTAAAACGTGCAGAACGGGAAAATCTGACTCCGGCCATGCTGATTGTGGATATTGATAAATTTAAGCAGATTAATGATAATTACGGACATTTGTATGGAGATACGGCGATTGTTGCCATGGCGGATGCGTTGCGGACAGTATTTGGTGAATCAGCAGCCATCGGAAGATTTGGCGGAGATGAATTTACGGTGTTTCTTCCGAATACAGACAGGGATACTCTGGAAGAGGAAATAAGAAAAGTGCGGAAAACGTATGCCGGAGAGTTTGCATTGTCAGAAGAAGAACATAAGGTAACCTGCAGCATAGGAGCTTCCTGTTATGGTGTAGATGGTACGACAATAGAGGAAATGCTCAAGAATGCGGACAGTGCCTTGTATTATATTAAAGAAACCGGCAGGGATGATTATGCTATCTGCACGGAATATATCAAGAAAAAATTTGCCGAGGGTTCGGAACAGGTGCTGTCGGATGAGCCAAAGGATATAAAACGTAACAGTGCAGAGGAAATTACAGAATTTGCGTTGGATTTGCTGGAAGGCAGTAAGGACTTAAAGAGCGCCATGAATATGCTGCTGATGAAGGTTGGAAAGCGTTTTAATCTGGCGGTAGTGTCTGTGCGGGAATATAGTAGTCAGGGTATGCCGGAAATATCATATCTGTGGAGTAATTCTGCTAAAAAAACCAATGCGGATGCCCAGGTTATGGTAACACCGGAGGAACGTAAGCGTGTCTGTGATAATTACAGGAAAAACCAGCCGGTGGAATTTCGCGATACCTATGCACTTCCTAAAGACGGACCTCTGTACCGTATGTACAGCAGCAAGGGAGTTCGTGCGCTGTATCAGTGCCCGTTTTTTAGTGAAGGTGAAGTGTTTGGCTATATTGCATATGTAGATAATAAAGTCAGAGAATGGACAGAAGATGAAAAGCAGTCCCTTTCCATGATTGCCCGTATCGTTGGCAATTATCTGGCAAGAGAATACGCCTATGAAAAGATTGCCAAAAAAATTGAGCTGATGAAGAGCATGGATGAGGTCACCGGACTTTTAAAGTATGAGAAGTTTAAAGAAGTTGCCCAGACAATGCTGAATCAGTGTGGTGATGATATCTGCTATGCGGTTGTATCCACGGATTTTGTTCATTTTAAGTATTTTAATGAGGTATATGGGTACCGTTGCGGAGATGAAGTTTTGCGGGATTTTGCAAATCTTGTGGCAAAGCATAATCCGTATGCCGTGGCAGGATGCCGTGATTATGCAGACACTTTTATTGTTCTGATAACGTTTAACAGTCCGGAAAGCTTATATAAGACGGCGATTTCCATGAATGATAAGTTTATTGCAGCCCAGAATGAAAAGTATATGGACTGTAAACTGGAACTCTGTACCGGTATTTATATTATTTCCAATCCGGAGGCAGGTATCATACAGGCGATTGACAATGCAAATACCGCCAGAAAAATTTTAAAGGAAAAGGGCGAAACCGGTATTTTAATGTTTGAACCGTCCATGCGTGTAAATCGTATGAGAGAAATTGCTATTCAGCATATGATAGACGAAGCAATTGATAATTGCGAATTCCAGCTGTATCTGCAGCCGAAGTTTTCGCTGAAAAGCGGTCAGCTGATCGGTGCAGAGGGGTTATCCCGCTGGGTAAGACCGGATGGTGAGATTGTATTGCCAAATGATTTTATTCCGGCATTGGAAAAGAGCGGGAAGATTGTCCAACTGGACTTTTACATGTATGAGCAGGTATTGAAGCAGCAGAAAAAATGGAAAGAGGCCGGCTATCCGTTGGTACCGATTTCTGTAAATCTGTCGCGTCATCATATTAAGGATGAGCATCTGGTAGATAAGCTGGTGGAGCTGTTGAATGCATATGGTGTAGAAAGCCGAATGATAGAAATCGAGATTACGGAAAGTGCTTTTATTGATGACCAGGATGCTTTGATTGAAGTTATGAAAGAAATCAAACGCCGGGGCTTTGGTGTGTCTATTGATGACTTTGGAACAGGCTACTCTTCCTTAAGTATGTTAACTGAGCTTCCTGCAGATATTGTAAAGCTGGATAAGGAATTTTTAAAGCACAGCGATTCTGAAATCACCAAGGGCATGCTTAACAACGTAATCCGCTTGATTAAGGATAACCGCATGGAAGTTATTTGTGAGGGTGTAGAAGAAGAGGAGCAGGCAGAATTTCTTGCCAGAGCAGGCTGCAATATGGGTCAGGGCTTCTATTTTTCCAGACCGATACCGATGGGTGATTTTGAAAAACTATATTTTGGAAAATAGTTACTGCTTTTTGTTGCTTTTTTGCCGCTTTCCCGGATTTTTGTTTGACTTTTGTATAAAATACATATATACTCATTAGATAGAGAAATTTTAGGAAAGGACGGGAGTTCAGATGGATTTAATTACTATTCGCGAATTATACCGCAACAAGGAAAACTATTTAGACAAGAACATCACCGTTGGCGGCTGGGTACGCAGCGTCAGAGATTCCAAGACATTTGGATTTATCGTATTAAACGACGGTACATTTTTTGAAACATTACAGATTGTTTACAGCGATAATTTAAATAATTTTAATGAAATCAGTAAGTTAAATGTAGGCTCCGCAATTATTGTTTCCGGTAAGCTGGTAGCAACACCGGATGCAAAGCAGCCATTCGAAATTCAGGCAGAGGAAGTTTTTGTGGAGGGTGTATCCACACCGGATTACCCATTACAGAAAAAGAGACACAGCATGGAATTTTTACGTACCATGACTCATCTGCGCCCAAGAACCAACACCTTCCAGGCAGTGTTCCGCGTGCGCTCCCTGGCTGCTTTCGCTATTCATAAGTTCTTTCAGGAAAGAGATTTTGTTTATGTGCACACTCCGCTGATTACAGGCAGTGACTGTGAAGGTGCCGGTGAAATGTTCCAGGTAACTACCATGGATTTAAGTAATGTTCCTATGACAGAGGATGGTAAGGTGGACTTTACTCAGGATTTCTTTAACAAACCTACAAACCTTACCGTAAGCGGTCAGTTAAACGGCGAAACCTATGCTATGGCGTTCCGTAACATTTACACCTTCGGACCAACCTTCCGTGCAGAAAACTCCAACACTACCCGTCATGCGGCTGAGTTCTGGATGATTGAGCCGGAAATTGCGTTTGCTGATTTAAAGGATGATATGGTGCTTGCAGAAAGCATGATTAAGTACATTATTCGTTACGTTTTAGAGAACGCTCCGGAAGAAATGAATTTCTTTAATTCCTTTGTGGATAAGGGCTTACTTGACAGATTAAATAACGTGCTTAACTCTGAGTTTGGCCACGTTACTTATACAGAAGCCATTGAAATTTTAGAGAAGAACAACGATCAGTTCGATTACAAGGTATCCTGGGGTTGCGATCTTCAGACCGAGCATGAGCGTTACTTAACTGAGCAGGTATTCAAAAAGCCTGTATTCGTAACTGATTATCCAAAGGATATCAAGGCTTTCTATATGAAGCTGAATGAAGATGGCAAGACAGTTGCTGCTATGGACTGTCTGGTTCCTGGCATTGGTGAAATCATCGGCGGAAGCCAGAGAGAAGATGATTATGACAAGCTTACAAAGAGAATGGAAGAGCTTGGATTAAAGGCAGAGGATTATGACTTCTACCTTGACCTTAGAAAGTATGGTTCTGCAAGACATGCAGGCTTTGGTCTTGGCTTTGAAAGATGCGTTATGTATCTTACCGGTATGGGTAATATCAGAGACGTTATTCCGTTCCCAAGAACTGTTAACAACTGTGATTTATAAAATCTAATAAAAGAGACTGAAATTAAATGAAATTTTGAGACTATGTTATCCGTGTCTGCCTGCCTCCTCTGACAGCCGTTCATCCGGGCTGGAACAAACGAAAAGCAGGTTTGTCCATCCCGTTTGCACATCTGTCAGCTGAGAGGTCAGACACGTGGATAATATAGTGCTCAAAATTTTTTATTTAATTCCAGTCTCTTTTGCATAGGTTGTTATAAAGTCACAGTAACAATTAGTTCCAGGAAGCGGAAGTAATCTTATAGGGAAAAAATAGTTTGTATTCTTTCTTTTGCTGCAGTTACACTTCCCTGAATCATTGGGGTGTTGCCGCCACATTTGGCTCCAAGTTCCGTCCGGAAAGTCTGCGCCAGCTCTTTACAGTCTTTATGTTTGCTTCCAACAATAAACTGATAACCGGTTTCTTCGTTGCCGGAGAATATGCCGCAGTACCCGCTGTAGCGTTCTACCAGAGTGTTTACGGTATTGCGGAGGGCAATGGTGTCCATTTTATCAACAAAAAGAATGGAATTTTCACATTCGGATGGTGAAGGTAGGGCGGAGATGCAAAGTTCCAGATACTTGGCTTGCAATGCGTTAATGCGCTCCTGTTGGCGGAGCATATCGTCTTTTAATTTAAGTACTGCTTCGGCAATCAGGTCCTGTTTAGCGGAAAGTGCCACGGAAACAGCAGTAACGCTGTCCTGTTTTTGGTTATAGTCCTCCAGTGCACGTTTGCCGCAAAGGATGTTTAAACGAACACCGCCACGGTGGCTCTGACAGTTTGTGATTTTAATTATACCGATGCCTCCGGTGGTGGCAACATGGGGGGCGCAACAGGCACATATATCTACTCCCGGAATGGTAACGATGCGGACCTGACCTTCAATTTCAATCTTACTGCGGTAGGAAAGTTCTGCTAATTCCTCTTTGGAAGGATAAGTGATTTCTACGGGCAAGTTCCGGTATATAATTTCATTAGCGCGTAATTCAATTTCACGCAACTGCTCTGCGGTGAGTTCCCCATTGAAATCCAGAGTAACTTCGTTGGTGCTTAAATGAAATCCTACGTTGTTATAACCAAACTGCGCATGTACCAGACCGGAAATAATATGCTCGCCGGAGTGCTGCTGCATAAAATCAAAGCGTTGTTCCCGGTCTACATGTCCGCTGACGGTGGAACCGGTTTCCAGTGGTGCGGAGAGGTAATGGTAAATCAAGTCATTTTTAATTTGTACGTCCAAAACCTCCTGACTATTTAATGTGCCTTTGTCTGCGGATTGACCGCCTTCTTCCGGGAAAAAGGCAGTGGCATCCAACAGAATACAATATTGCCCGCTGTTTTCTGCCTTTTCGCAGGAAATAACGGTGGCGGTAAAGTCGGTAATATTGATATCTTCGTAAAATAGTTTTCGCATGATATGTCCTTTTCTAAAATAAGTTTGTTTTTATCGGCCCGATTAGACCTTGGGATTTTAAATACAGCTAGTTGTTATGTTTAAATAGTGTGTTTCTAAGTGGCATCAGTGCATATAACAGCACAATTCCCAGCACTCCGCAGGAAATGATTTCACCGATTCCTACGGTGGCAACCAGATACCAGTAAGCATCGGCAAGACCGTAAGCTGTTTTTAGCACCCATGGAACGATGAAAGCATTGGAAAGAATCGGAGGGATTGGTACAAGGAATTTCATCCACTTTACATTTCTTGCTGCTTTTCCCAGAAGGTAAGATCCGATTCCTCCAAGCAGTGTTGCCAGAGAACCGAAAACTACATCAAGAATTGCTGCGCCGGATAATAAATTAAACAGCAGACAGCCGATGGTAAGTCCCGGTATGGCATATGCAGTAAAGTAGGGAAGGATGGTGAGTGCCTCGGAGACACGAACCTGAATGGCGCCGGAAGCAAGCCCGAATGCACTTATGGCAAAGCTTAAGACGACGTAGAGTGCCGCAATCATGGCTGCAAGCACCAGTGACATGATGTTAGAGTTTTTCTTCATAAAATTGTTCTCCCTGTAGTATTTTTTTAACGAGTGGAAGGTCTCGAACACTCGGAAGGCATTGCCTTCAATTGGAATCAAGGATTCCGCCCGGATATGACCTTGTTTTTATGGGCAAGGTGTAGTATATCACGGGAAACAGAATTAGGCAAGGGAAAAAACTCGTATAGCCTCTCTTCTTTGTGGAAATAATAACCATGACGTAACTATTATTTTGCAATGCATAGTTACATACAATAGTTTATTTCCAGGAAAGGGAGGACAATCATGCAACAGCAGACGAAAGTAAAACGTATAAATATTACAAAGTGGAGACTTCTGTGGATTTTAATTGCCGCGGCCTGGCTCTTTGTGTTTTTAAAGCTTCTTGTGGGAGCCTTGTTTGAAAAAAACACAAGCCTGGTAGCGGCTTTTTCGGTGTCGAATCCTCAGGAAATCAGCGCCATGGTGGAAGTAACGGCAAACTGCAGGGAAGGAGAATTATCAGAGAAAGAACGTTATAAACTGATGAGAGAAGTGGCAGCTTCCATCGGACTTCGGCTGGATACCGAACCGGAGAGGACAGAAACCTCTAAGCGTACGGAACTTCGGTTTTACAAAGATGCTCTGGCAGCAGATACAGAGCTGAAAGTAATCAGTTTGCACATGGGAAATGAAACTGACGATGTAGCAGATGCTGTACCGGCTGAAACAAAGAATTACCTCTATGCAAAAATCAGCTTAAACGAATCCCTGGATACGGTGCTTGCCTACAAAAATCTGTTGGAGAAAACGATGGAGGAGCTCTCCTGCGAGGATATCAGCACCACCATTCAGCTGGTGGGAGATTACGCGGGATATCTGCCACTGGAACGTCGTAACGAAATTACGGAGGATATTTTAGATTCTCTTGGTGCGGAGATTGTTTATGAATACAGAAAAGAAGACCTTTATACCATATATGCGTATACGGCCGGTCTGGACAATTATATTACCGTAGAAGGCAAAAAGATCAATCTTCATATTGCCATGAGTCAGAATGAAGATCACTACCGTACCACATTATATCTGGCTTCTCCGATTTTGCCGGATACCTGGTAGAAAAAACAGTTGTAGTTTTCCTGAAAATGCGATACGATATAAGGTAAGGTATTTATTTTGAAAGGATAACAAAAGTAAATGAAATATACAATTAAATTTCTGATTCTGCTTGGTATTTTTATTGCATCCATTTATTTTTTCGGGAGTAATATGGATGAGGCCATGTTTGGAACAGTGAAAACGGCAGAGATGACGGAAGCAGAGCTTCCTACCATTGAATTACAGGGAGACGGAGTGGTGGTAAATTGCCTGTATGGTTATACCTCTGCCATTGATATGTTTTCTATCCGTGAAAATTTTATCGTGCTGGAAGAAGACCGGACAGTGGAGCTTCTGATTAACGAAAATGCAACGGATGTGCGTAAGCTTCATTATGAGGTTGTGGATGTAAATACAAGGCAGGAGGTTGCCGAGGGCACCATCAATGCGTTTGATAAGACACAGGAGCAGAAGAAAGCCCGCATTAAAATTGCAAATCAGCTTGAATCAGGAAAAGAATATGCAGCAGAAGTGATGCTGGTGGATTCCGAGAGCCGGCGTATTTACTATTACTTCCGCTTAAAGCCTTACAATGACAGCTACTTTGCGGAAAAAGTAGAGTTTATGAAGAACTTTTCCAGGTGGGCAAGAGAAAAGAATATTGATGCGGTTATTCCGTTTCTGGAAAGTACCTACCGTGGCGAAGGTTCTACCTATGCTCAGGTGGATATTAAAGACAGCTACTATATGGTATGCTGGGGTGATCTGGCACCAACGCTTTTGACGGAGCCGCAGGTTACCATTTCCGAGATTTATGCAAATATTGCTGTGGGAACGCTGGATTATATGATAGAGCTTACGACGGATACCGGAGTGGAGCAGTACTATGTGGAAGAAAAGTTCCGTGTGACGGTAACGGATTCTTCCAGACACTTATTAAATTATGAGCGTACGATGGAGGCTGTGTTTGATGAGAGTCTGGCCAGCCGGTCCCAGAACCAGTTTAAGCTTGGTATTACCAATGAGACCGGGTTGGAGCTTCTGACCAATTCAGATGCCAGCCAGCTTACCTTTGTGCGCAATAAGGAGCTGTGGCATTACAATATGGCGGAAAATACACTGTCCAAGGTGTTTTCCTACCGTAAAGAAAATGAGGCGGAGAATGGCCTTTCCAACGATCAGTATGACGTACGGGTGCTGAAGCTGTATGAAAATGGTGATATCAGCTTTATGGTGTACGGTCATATGGGCAGAGGCGAATACGAGGGTAAGACCGGTATTCTTCTGTACCGTTATTTCCGTGGTGAAAACCGTATTGAGGAGCAACTGTATCTCCCGGTAGCAGAAAGCTATCAAAAAATTAAAGAAGAGCTGGGCGAGTTCAGTTACATGAATGATTTGGATGAGTTCTTTTTTATGGTATACCGCACAATGTATTCCTATAACCTGATTACCAAACAGCTTTCCGTAATTTCGGATAATGCGGCAGAAGACTCTGTGGCATTCTTCCACGAAAGCGGTTATGTGGCATGGCAGGAAAATGATTATACCGATATTTTATTACTGCATCTGGAAACCGGAGAAAAACAGGTGATGACAGCCGAGGAAGGCGAATTTGTCCGGATTCTCGGAAAGATCAACGAAAATATCATTTGCAGCTATGGCTTGCTTTCTGATTGCCTGGTAATGGGAGACGGTTCCGTGTTGTACCCGGCTTATGAGGTGAAAATTCTGGATGGAGCTCTGAAAGAAAAGAAAACTTATCGCAAGGATGAGTGTTATGTGGCAGAGGCAGAAATTACTGAAAATTCCATTCGTCTGCGCCGGGTTGTAAAAAATGCAAAGGGTAGCTTTGAAGAGACAGAGGATGATTATATTTTGAACAGCATGGAGGTTAAAAAGAGTCCGGTTGTTCTGGATAAACGTATCACAGAGCTGATGTTTGCAGAGTATTACATCGATTTGCCATCCAGCTTTGAAATGAAGGAGCTTCCGGTGCGTTCGGAAGTACCGTATACAATGATTTCCGAAGATACAACGGTTCGTATTACCATGCTGGAAAATACAGCGGAGGAATACATGGTATATTCCTTTGGCTCTATTGTCGGTTTAAGCGATAATTGTGCCGAGGCGGTACAGCTGGCAAACCGGGAGGTAGGTACGGTAATTAACGAAGAGGGGCTTGTTATATGGGAGCGAGGTGTAAAATACTCCGCATTTTATCTGGAGGAGCTTCCGGGTAATTCCATAAAAAACAGCGGACTTAGCAGCCGTCAGGAGGCAGTGCGCATGATGGCTGCATATCTGGATAGAGAAGTTGATGTATCCATGTTTACGGAGGAGCAGAAAGTGAAGGAGTTCCTGGAAAAGGAAACAGGTGTAAGAATGCTTTCTTTAACCGGTGCATCTTTAGATGAGGTGCTTTACTTTGTGTTCCGCGGAGCTCCGGTTTATGCTATGAAGAGTAGTTCCGAAGCCGTGGTAATTACCGGTTACAGCGCAAGCAATGTGACCGTTTATGAGCCTTCCGTAGGAAGATACAAAGTGTATAGCCTGCGGGATGCAGAAGAAAAGTTTTTAGCAACAGGAAATATCTTTTTAAGTTTTTTAACAGAAGATTAGGAGGTTTACCATGAAGCTGTTATCCGTGGCAATTCCGTGCTACAATTCAGAAAATTATATGCGTCATGCGGTAGAAACGTTGCTGGTTGGCGGAGAAGATGTGGAAATTATTATTGTGGATGATGGATCCTCAGACAAGACCTATGAAATAGGACAGGAGCTGGAGGCCGCACATCCGGGTATTGTAAGGGTTGTTCATCAGGAAAATGCCGGGCATGGAGGTGCGGTGAATACCGGATTGAGAGAAGCTACCGGTTTGTATTTTAAGGTGGTAGACAGTGATGACTGGGTAAAGGAAGAAGCATTTCTGGAAGTGCTATCTACGTTAAAGGGACTGGTAGAGGATGGCACAAATCTTGACATGTTTATTTGCAATTATGTGTATGAAAAGATGGGAGAGAAAAAGAAACGTGTCGTTCATTACCGCAATTGCATGCCGCAGGATTGTGTATTTACCTGGGATGATGTGTCCCATTTCCGTACAGGACAATTTATCCTCATGCATTCTGTGATTTATCGTACAAAGCTGCTCAGAGAATGTGGACTGGAGCTACCGAAGCATACCTTTTATGTGGATAACATTTATGTATATCAGCCACTGCCGCAGGTGAAAACCATGTATTATAAGGATGTAAATCTGTATCGCTATTTTATCGGCAGGGATGATCAGTCCGTAAATGAAAATAATATGATGAAACGCATTGACCAACAGCTGTTGGTTACCAGAACCATCATTGATCTCCATGATTTATCCAAATTGAAAAAACGTCATCTGCGCAGCTATATGACAAAGTATCTAATGATTATGATGACAGTTTCCTCGGTGTTTTTAATTAAAATCGGCAGTGAGGAAGCTCTGAAAAAAAAGGATGAGCTTTGGGAGTACCTGGAAAGCAGAAATAAAAAGATGTATAAGTCGGTCAGCAGAACAGTACTGGGACAGTCTTCCAAAATTCATAGCCGACCGGGACAGGAAGTAGTCAAGACCGGCTATGAAATTGCAAGAAAGATTTTTCATTTTAATTAAATCAGGTAGTGCTGGTTTCCTGAATCTGTTCCGGAATGCTCTCGAATTTCGGGCGGTAGGAAATCCAGTACATAACAAGGGAAAGTGCCAGACCGCAGAACATATCTATCACGGAGTGCTGTTTTAAAAATACGGTGGAGAGGCAGATGGAAACAGTAAGTACCAATGCACCACCGCGAATCCATTTCTTGTCCTTTAAGGCATTGCTGTGGAAAACGGCGATGCAGGCACCCACGGAATTAAAGGTGTGGATGCTTGGACAAACATTGGTGGAGGTGTCGGTTGTATAAAGACCGGCAAGTATCCGGGTGAATATATTCTCGCGGCCAAGGGTTGCCAAATCAGGACGCAGATTCTGGCCATTTGGCCAGATGTAGTAAATTATAAGACAAATAGTCATACCGCCAAACAGGAAAAGACAAAGTCGTGTAAAGTCCCGTTTGTTTGTGAAGAAAAAGTATAGTACGGTAACTGCAATGTAGCCAAACCATAGGAAGTATGGAATAACGAACCACTCGCAGAATGGAATCAGATGATCCAGCGGAGATTCCACTATATAGTAGTTTGTTGTATTCTTACGCTCCAGGCCGAAAAAGCAAAGCAAGTAAAACGGCAGATATAAAATAGCAATGGCATGATTATATTTTAGTAAAAGCTTTTTCATGTGATATTCCTTTCTCGATTGTAGGGCCAATCGGCATCCGGATGATGGTACCGATTGTAAACAGACATAAACATGGAAATGAGTATAGCACTATTTTGAGGCTATGGCAAATGATATGATTCATTTTTAAGGAAATTTTAATGTTTTAATGAAGAAAAGGAAAATAATGAGAAAGCAGCAAGGAGGATTGTATGGCAAAGAGAGTTTTTTTGATTGTACTTGACAGTGTTGGTATTGGTGAAATGCCGGACTCTGCAGAATACGGTGATGCGGGAAGTAATACGATGCGTTCCTGCGCAGGAAGTAACGTGTTTTCTATGCCGAATATGGAGAGATACGGTTTGTTTGATTTAGAGGGTATTCAGGATTTAAAAAAGTCTGAAGTAGCTTTGCAGGGAGCAGTACTTCGTATTGCAGAAGCTTCCAAAGGAAAAGATACTACCATTGGACACTGGGAAATTTCCGGAATCGAATCGGAGCGTCCGTTACCAACCTTTCCAAATGGTTTTCCGGATCGCTTAATTAAAGCCTTTGAAGAAAAGACCGGAAGAAGAGTCATTTGCAATAAACCTTACTCCGGCACCGAGGTTATCAAGGATTACGGCAAGGAAAGTGTAGAAACAGGAGCACTTATTGTTTACACCTCTGCGGACAGCGTGTTCCAGATTGCGGCCCATGAAGCAGTAGTACCGATTGAGGAATTATACCGTTATTGTGAAATCGCAAGAGAACTTTGCGTAGGCGAATTTGGTGTAGGCCGTGTCATTGCCCGCCCGTTTGAAGGAGAGCACCCATATACCAGAACCTCCCGCCGCCATGATTATTCCGTGGTTCCGCCAAAGAAGACCATGTTGAATTATCTTTCCGAGCAGGGGAAGGATGTCCGGGCTGTCGGTAAGATCAATGATATTTTTGTGGGCAGCGGTATCACTAAATCTGTCCGTACGGTAAATAACGAAGACGGTATCAATAAGACACTGGATTGGATGAAGGAAGACTTTGAAGGTCTCTGCTTTGTCAATCTGGTGGATTTCGATATGGTTTACGGACATCGTAACGATGTGGAAGGCTATGCAAAGGCCCTGAGTTATTTTGACAGCAGACTTCCGGAATTGGTGGCAGGACTTCGGGAGGATGATTTACTAATCATCACGGCAGACCACGGCTGTGACCCGGGCACACCGTCCACCGCCCATTCCAGAGAGCATGTGCCGGTGGTAGTAATCGGTGAGAAGGTAAAGCCGGGTAATCTGGGCACAAGATACAGTTTTGCAGACACAGGAAAGACAATTATGGAGTATCTTGGTGCGACAGGAGAAATTGCAGGCGAGAGTTATTTGAAAGAGATTTTGAAGTAAAGAGAATGGGTATCTCAAAAGTTGGCATATGAGGAATGCGTGACTTGAGATACCCTTTTTTATAAACTTGGATTAGAATGTGAGTGCATTGCCAGTTCTTTTGGGGAATAGTTAAACTGCTTTTTAAAGGCGCGGAAAAAGGTTGTATAATCATGGAAGCCGCAACGTGAATACACTTCGGTTGGGTGTATTCCCTGCTGCAGTAGTTCTTTTGACAGAAACAACCGTTTTAACTGAATATATTGTCCGACGGTTGTGCCCACATTTGCCTTAAATAAACGGTTGATGTGGGTTTTGCTTATAAAAAAACGGTCTGATAATTGTTCCAGAGATAAGCTCTGGGATAAATCAGCATTGATATATTTACAGATATTCAGCACAATATTTGACTCGCTGTCAGTAGGTATACTCATGAGTTTGGGAAAGCAGTTGCTTAATTCCTGCAACAGCGGAAGCAGATAACAAAGCTTTTCTTCCGGTGAGCCGGCATGACAGATGGCATGAAAATATTCCTGCCAATGGTTTTCCGGAAAGTCCTTGGCTCTGTAATGGTTATATTCCCCTAAGGAACGCTTATCAAACATATCCAGAAGAGACGGGTGATTCAGTTCTGCCAACAGAGGGGTAATGTCAAAGTAAATATAACTGCGTTTGTAGGTGGCATTGGTGCGGATGGCGTTGATATGTAATTCCCCCCGGCGCATCAGCATGATATCTCCCTTGCGAAGCCGGTATTTATTTCCTTCTACCAGATAATCGTTTTTTCCATCCTGAAACAGATAGATTTCGTAAAAATCATGGCTGTGCATAACGGTATTTCCGATGAGTGGATGTTCCGTCATTATCTGAGCGCTTTCTATAAAATAATTCATGAGATATTCCTCCTGCTTTCAACATAACACACTATGTTTATTTTTGCAA
Organism: Lachnospiraceae bacterium; assembly: GCA_045531895.1. Taxonomy (GTDB): domain Bacteria; phylum Bacillota; class Clostridia; order Lachnospirales; family Lachnospiraceae; genus SIG299. Next base: position 40,800 of record JAZSEW010000119.1, on the reverse strand, counting down.
TATATTTGTGGTTTTTTATGTAATTGTAAATAAAAATAATCATTGTATACTAGAGATATAGCAATGGAACAGTGCTTAATGGGAGGTAGATGGATATGAAAAATATAAATGTATATGCCTTTGCAGACGAGGCATCGGGAAGTATTGACAAACAAATTGCTGCCATGAAGCGCAACGGGCTTACAGGGTTGGAAATCAGAAATGTGGACGGAACTAATGTTTCTGATATTTCGCCGGAAAAAGCGCAGGAGGTTCATCAAAAATTAAAGGAAGCAGGTCTGGTAGTCTGGTCTATCGGTTCTCCTATCGGAAAGATTGGTATTGGGGAGGATTTTGAGGCTCATATGGAAAAATTCCGACACACATTGGAGGTTGCCAAGGTGCTTCAATGTAACAACATTCGACTGTTTTCCTTTTTTATGCCGAGGAATGAAGAGCCGGAGAAATATCATGATGAGGTGATTTTCCGGTTAAAGCAGATGGTGGAGGCGGCCAGAGGCAGTGGTATTGATTTGTGCCATGAAAATGAGAAGGATATTTATGGTGATATCGCAAAACGTTGTTTGGAGATTCACCGGGAGGTGCCGGAACTGAAAGGAATTTTTGACCCGGCAAACTTTATCCAGTGCGGACAGGACACACTGGAAGCCTGGGAATTGTTACATCCGTACATAAAATATCTTCATATTAAGGATGCAAAGGCAGATGGTATGGTAGTTCCGGCAGGAGCAGGTATTGGCCATTTGAAAGAAATTGTAGATAAGTTCCGGGCGCAGGGCGGTGAGAATGTGACAGTAGAACCACATCTGACCGTGTTTGAAGGACTTCGTGACTTAGAAGGAAAAGACAGGGAAATCAAGGTGGCAGAGTTTAACTATCCGGATGCGGATACTGCGTTTGACGTGGCATGTAATGCGTTAAAGGCATTGTTATAGCAGGAAAATGGAGGATTACCATGGGAAAGATTAAGTTAGGTATTATTGGTGTAGGAAATATGGGTTCCAATTATGCAACCAAGGTGACAAACGGAGAATGTCCGGATTTTGAACTGGTAGCAATAGCGGATATCAATCCGGTTCGTATCAATTGGGCAAAGGAAAATTTAAAGGACAGTGTAAAGCTTTTTACGACAGCGGAAGAAATGTTAGACAGTGGTCTCATTGAGGCATGTATGATAGAAACACCGCATTATGTACATCCGCATTATTGTATGGAATGCATGAAGCGAGGCATTCATGTAATGACGGACAAACCGGCAGGAGTATATACGAAGCAGGTTCGTGAAATGAATGAGTGTGCAAAACAGCATCCGGATGTGGTGTTTGGTGTGATGTTTAACCAGAGAACCAATTGTGTTTATAAAAAGATGAGAGAGCTGGTACAGTCCGGAAAGTATGGCAATATCCGCAGAACCAACTGGATTATTACGGACTGGTACCGTCCGCAGGTGTATTATGATTCCGGAAGCTGGCGTGCTACCTGGGCAGGCGAAGGCGGCGGGGTACTGCTGAACCAGTGTCCGCACCAGCTGGATTTGTGGCAGTGGATTTGCGGTATGCCAAAGAAGGTATATGCCAATATGAAATTCGGTCAGTGGCATGATATTGAGGTGGAAGATGACGTGACCTGTTTTGTGGAATATGAAAACGGTGCCACAGGAACCTTTATTACCACTACCGGTGATGCCTGCGGAAGCAATCGATTCGAAATTCAGATGGATAAAGCAAAGCTTTTAGTGGAGCATAATCAGCTGCATGTCTGGGAATTTGAAATGACAGAGCAGGAATTCTCCAAAACGAATAAGTCTCCATTTGGCTATCCGAAGGCGGAGGAAATCAAGATTGAACTGGATGGAAGCAATCCGCAGCACACCGGTGTTATCAATGCCTGGGGTAAAGCAATTTTAGAGGGCAAGCCGATGATTGCTGATGGTGCGGAAGGTATTAATGGTCTGATGCTTTCCAATGCAATGCATTTGTCTGCTTTTACAGGAAAGACCGTAGAGCTTCCGTTTGATGAGGATTTGTTCTATAAAGAATTGCAAAAGAGAGTGCAGGATTCTAAAAAGAAGGAGCATGTAGTGGAAATTACAGCGAAGATGGATATGAGCTGGCACAGATAGGAAAAGTAATCGAAAAATCAGGAAGCGGTGGTTTGCCGGCTTCCTGATTTTTTTCTGTACATTATTTATTTACTTCAATGCGAAGTACGGTTGCGGAATACTGCGGTACGGTGTAGTTAAACTGAGAACCAATACCGGAAATTGTGAATTCTTCCATGATGCAGTCTTCTGTGGCACCAAGGATGTTATCATTTGCCGGAGAATCACCTTTTACCTGATTTACAACAGCATCTGCCTTTAATGCAGGAGCGTTTGCAAGGTGAATGGCAAAGGTTCTGTCTTCGCCGGTAACATTGACCAGCTTAATGATAATATCTCCGTTTTCATCGGTGCTGACTACCTGATATGCCTCATAACCTGCTGCAGTGGAGAAGCTGTAGTCAATATAAAGTGTGTCGTCGATGTAGCATTTTACGTTAGTATCGGTAACGACTACCTTTAATTCATAGGTATGTCCGGTTTCAATGGTGCAGTTTCTGACGGTGCCTGCAACCTGATCGCTCTTGGTGCCGCCGGATACCTGCTGTAAACAGGAAACGGTGTTGTTCCAGCCGCCGATGTTCCAGAAATAGTGCTCATTTTTATCCTGTACCACAAAAGGAATTAAAAAGCCTTCGGAACCGGATAATTTGGTTGCTTCTACGGTGTAAGTATAGTTGCGCCAATCCTTGTTGCCATAGTATGCTACGGTTCCTGTGGTAGTAGCTGTTGTGGTCGGACTGGTCTGACGCAGTCTGCCCTCTGTTACTTTAAATTTTGCATCTGTAGTGTGAGTCCAGTCGCTTTTGAAGGTATCCTCATCAAAATTCTGTTCGCCAAGTACTTCGTTAGTGTCATTGGAGAGTATTTTGAGGTTGTCAAACTCCGCAGTGGTATTCCATGTGCCGACACCGACCATTCCGAAAGGAGGAATGTATTCTGCTTCGGCGCCTTCCAGGGTGGACGTAAGGACACCGGTTCCCACATTGGTGGAGAACAGCTTTTGCATGTAATAGTTGATGGAGCCGGTACATAAATGGTTGTTGAACCAGATAAGGTCCGGTGACCAGTGAGTTGCTGTCAGATTACCAAAGAGAGGAGCGTAGGCTGCCATACGGATAATATCTCCGTTTCTTTCGATGCCGGTCATATAGGCTGCTTCTGCCAGTGCAGCCTTTAAGGTGTTGGATTTTGCAGCGTATTCACCAAGGAAAACAGGGATTCCTCCGCCATAAACAGTATCGGTGACACTGCTTCTGCTGTAGTTTTTCTCATCGTAGTAATCGGTATTCTGTAAAAACCATTCCGGTGTATTGTAGTAATGATGGTCGGTGACTCCGGCAAAATCAAGAATGGATTTGTCAGGATTGGCCTTTAACCATTTTTCGGCGTACTGATAGGACTTGAAGTAGTCTGCGCCACTGGTTCCGTCATCCGGACCGGCAGAGTAGATGAGTTCAATGCCTTCAAACAGTTCCGGATTTTCTTTGGCGGCTTCCTCAAAAGCTTCTACAAACAGGGTGTATCTCTTGTAGTAATTATTGGTCCAGTTCTCGTTACCAATACCGATATATTTCAATGCAAATGGTTCTTCGTGTCCCATGGCAATACGTATTGCACCCCATTTGGTGTCTGCTCCGCCACGGCAGAATTCTACTAAATCCAGAGCGTCCTGAATGAAGCTTTGGAACTCGTCAGTTCCGACAGGAACGGCAGCACCGGCTCTTGCCTGACAGTACATACCGCAGTTAACGACAGGAACACCGATAGCTCCGATGTCCTCGGCAAGAAGGAAATATTCATAAAATCCCAGTCCATAGGTCATAAAGGAAGGGGAGGCATCCTCAGTGGCACGGATGTTTGTCCAGACGTTTATGCCCTGTTTTCTGGCGGCAATGTCACCGTAAGTACCGTTGAACAGTAGCGGTTCGCCGTCACGGCCTACACCGATGGAGTCTTTCCAGTTGTACATGGTTTCGTAATCGTAGCCTTCAATGACGCAGCCGCCGGGAAAGCGTAAAAAGGATGGTTCCAGAGCGGCAAGCATTTCAGCCAGGTCTTTTCTCAGACCGTTTTTACGGTTATTATAGGTGTTTTGCGGGAATAAGGACACCATGTCAATGGCAACGGTGCCATCCTCCATAAGCACCTGCAGTTTTACATTTTTGTGGGCAGTGGCAGTGGAGGTCAATGTGGTTTCGTATTTCTCCCATGCTGTAGTCAGCTGTGGGATAGTAGAGGTTGCCAATACTTCTTTGCCGGATACGATATTGATGGTAAGCGGTCCTGTATAACCATCCGGAGCTTTTGCATACAGACTGAAATCATAGGTTTCTCCCTCTGCAACGGAAAGTCCGTCTAAAAAACCGTTATTGGCAACACCGGCTGCTTTGCCGGAGGAATTGGTCATAACTAAATAATTGGTGTTATTTTCATTTAAACAGCCGGCAAGGTCATTGATAACAACTTCTGCATCGATGGTTCCAAAGGTCTGCCAGCCATACATCTGATCTTTTCGGGCTATTTTGGTAAATTCAAAGGAACGGTTGACGATTTTTTCTGCGTATAAACCACCATCCGCAGCGAAGTTGATGTCTTCGATAAAAATGCCCATAAGCAAATCGCTGATATCATGTACTTTTGCAGATGTATCTATTTGCAGGGTATAATCTGCATTGGTCATATTATAGGCGGATACCGTGTTTTCAGCAGGGCGTTCTAACGGTTTCTCTTTAGAAGGCTGGGGAGGAGTGGGAGTAGCATCGTTTGCAGAATTGTTTTTCTGGGCTTCTTCCGTTATGCCAGGTGTAGGGGTAGCAGTATTGGTGGCTGTTTCTTTGCTGCAGGCGGTCATAGACAGCATAAGAGAAGCAGCTAAAAGTACCGCACTAAGCGTTTTGTTTCTCATAATGAATAGCTCTCCTTTTTCAATAAGTTGTTGTATTTAATTACATACTAGTATAGAATATGGGTAAAGTCAATATATTATTTTAGATTATCAACAAGCGGTTTAGACACAACTAAAATACATGGTTTAAAGCGTACTGAAACGCATAGTTGATAATTACTTTATTGACTTTTTACAGTCATGATGGTAGCATTTTTTTATGAAGTTTTAGTTTTACTAAAAAGATTTATCTCAGACCAAAAGGATGTGAAAAAATGATTTATATTAATACCTTGGAATCTGCCCGTCAGATTTGTGAAGTGCTTTCTTCGCAAACCAGAATGAAAATTATTGAACTGTTGCAGCAGACAGAATGCATGAATATGGATATGATGGCGAAATCGCTCGGAATTACAAATGGAGCTCTGACGGCACATATAAAAAAACTATCTGAGTGTGGGATTGTCAACGTAAGACTTTGCTCTATTGAGCATGGGACACAAAAGCTGTGCTCTCTTGGGGAATCGAAGCTGGTTATCGACTTTATTGATAAAACAATTACCGGAAAATATGAACGCCTTGAATTAAATGTAGGGCAATACAGTAGCAGTAAAATAAATCCTACCTGTGGGCTTTGCGACAGGAACCAGCCGCTATTTGAATTTGACGTTCCGCATTATTTTAAGTATCCGGAACATTTTATTGCAGAGCTGGTGTGGTTTTCGGATGGTTTTGTCTGCTATTCTTTTCCAAATCCGTTGACAGAAGATAAGACTTTGACAGAAGTGCAGCTTTCCATGGAGCTATCCGCAGAAGGACCGTTTCTTGCAAAAGACTATCCTGCAATGATAGATTTTTATAATCAGGAACATTTGCTGGGACGTTATGTAAGCCCCGGAGAATTTGATGAACATAAGGGAAAATTGACCCCGGACTGGTGGTTTTACGGGCAGTATGGAGAACAGATTACGATAAGTATCGGAGAAAACGGCACCTGTATTAACGGCCTGGAGACTTCGGATTATTCCATTCGTGATGTACTGGCGGATGCCGGAGAAGAGGCATTTATTCAATTGAAAATATCCTGTGAGGACCATACTTCGACAAGGGGCGGAATCATGCTGTTTGGAAAAGGGTTCGGAGATCTGCCGCAGGGAATTGTGATGAAAGTGTTTTATCAGTAGTATTTTTGTATCAAAAAGGTTGGGTGTATGAAAATAACTTCATACACCCAAAGTTCTGAAATAATCTATAGAAGTTCTAAGGCTCTTTTGTATAATGGGTCCAAATCACATCCGCAGCTTCCACATTCTTTATCAGCCTGCTTAATGGCGGATATTAAACTTTCAGTATTCCCATTACCGTCAAGCCATTCCTTGGCTGGAATAGAAATTAATTCCCAACCGGATTCAACGAATTTTTCCATAATTTCCTTTAATTCATCCATATTAATGCTCCTTTAAAAAAGTACAAATTCTGGGATTATGCAGTGTTTATTGTCCTATATGATTTACTCTGTAACATCCTTACTTAGCAGGTATGACAGGTTTGCAGGCTGGTTATAAGCTGTATTCTGCCATGCAATTCCCTCACGGTAAGCCCGGTTTGTTAAAAGACAAGGAATACTGTATTCGGTCGGTATTGATGTAGAATAAATTCTTATTTTGGACCGGTCGGTAGAGGAACGAAGCACGAGCTCTTCTCTCCAGTCACCATACAAATCTGCAATCAGACCGGCATTTCCTTTGGTGCCGTTGCTGGTGGTGGAACCGTTCGCAGTAAGAAGAATTTCAGTTTTTTCCTTGAGGTAGTTCCACTTTTGTACCTGAGGAGTATAGGTGGTCTGGTCATTGTAATCAAACAATTCCATTAATAAATCGCCATCCCAGAAAAGGGAGAAATTAATGGAAGGACGCTGGCTGGCAATGGCATTTCCGTTGCAATCAAAGATGTTGCCATTGGCAGAGGCCCACATTTCAGCACCCGGATAGCGCGGGTCGATATCGGCTGCCATGCCGCGTCCGGTATCCTTGCCGTTAAACACGCCCCAAAGAATTTCACCGGTTTCGGCATCGTGAAGCTCGATGTGGTACTCGGCAGCGGCATCTTCATGAACCTGGAATACCTCAAGCCTGCCATCTCCGTTCCAGTCACTGACATGCATGGCATCTCCGTGACCAAGTCCGGTGGAATAAAGGACAGAGCCGTTGTGGTCCAGGCAAAGGGAACCGTAGATGATTTCGTCGAAACCGTCATTGTCTACGTCGTTGACGGAAAGACCGTGATTGCCTTGTCCGGCATAAGCGGAATCGCTTGGTGCATCAAAATACCAGGCAAGGGTTAATTTTTTATCTACCAGTTTCCAGGCAGTAACCGTGGTTCTGGCATAGTAGCCTCTGGCAAAAACAGCTGCAGGTGTTCCCTCGTCAATGTATGCGGTTGCAGCAAGAAAGCGGTCTACACGGTTACCATAATTGTCGCCCCAGGAGTTCATATCTGCGACGCCCTTTGAATTTTCGGGACCTCTGGATGGAATGTATTCCACGGTGTCGATAATTTCTCCGGTGGCACCGGAAAATACGGTTAAGTATTCAGGACCGGAGAGAACACGCCCTATTCCGTCAGCGGTGGAACGATAATCATAGTCCTGCTTGCGTTTTGTTAATGAGGTGTCTAATTGAGACATGCTGACTGCGCCAACGTGTCCGGTCTCCTGTAAGGAGGAATTGTAGGTTGTTGTTCCGTCAGCGGTCTTGCACATTAATTCTGCAATGCCGTCTCCGTCGTAATCCCATACCTGATACTGGGTATAATGGGCACCGGAACGGATGTTAATTCCTAAATCAATGCGCCAAAGCAGGGTTGCTTCTCCGGACTGAATATCAATGTCATAGGCATCTAAAATTGTGGTTCCGGTCCAGCCGTCCTTGGAGTTGTCCTGAGCATCATCCGGGTACCATTTTACAATCAACTCTAAATCGCCGTCTCCGTTTAAATCACCAACGGACATGTCGTTTGCGGTATGAGTTGACAGGTGATTGTTTGGCAGCTTTTGCGGTTCAGGAGCGACTAATGTGAATTCCTGATAGGAATGCTCCCATGCAATTGCAGTTTCGGTACAGACAGTTCCGTTTTCGGTATAGGTCAGCGTATACCGGTCACCACTTGTTCCGGAGGCGTCCAGATAATTGGTAAATGTACCGGAGGTAAGTGCCTGACCGTTTTTTTCTAGTTGGAACACTTCAGAGGTATCCCCATAGCTTCTCCAGCTGAGTAAAACACCATTGGTACCGGTTACGGCAATGAATGCACGTCCGGTCAGATGTTCTGCTTCACAGGAGGTGCCGGCAGTTACCTGATAGGTAGTGGTATAGGTTGCATCCGGAAAGGTCGGTGCCGGAGTAGCAGTTGGTGCCGGAGTAGCAGTTGGTGTTGCTGTAACATCCGGTGTGGTCAGTGGTGGAGTAGCGGTTGGTGCCGATGTGGCGGTTGGTTCCGGAGTAGCTGTGGCACCTACCTGAGTGTCCGTTTGGTTTGTTTTTCCGGCGCAGCCCCAAAGACTACCGCTCAAAAGAGCAAAAATCAGTAAGCCGGTTATTGCTTTTCTTTTCATTGTTTGATTCCTTTCTTACAGAGAGTATACCTTTAAATCAGAATACTCAGCAATCATCGGAGCAAGCTGGCGGAAACCAATTCGTCCGTCGGTCAGCAGGTCTCCATAGGTAACTCCGTCATCCTGAAAAGAGAAGGTAAGGAGATTGTTGACATAAAACTCTACAAGGTTTGTTTTCTTAATAACAGTAAGCTCGTAGTCGCTGACACATTCGTCCGCGTCCGGAATCGGATCGGCCCCCTGGGCTACCAGGTGAAAACCATAGCTTTTCCGAAGGTTGCAGGTGTGAAATGCGCGCTCATCCGGTTCCTTCCGGCGGAAATAGGATACATGGAAGGCATTAATGTCGCCGTGATGGTAAAGCGGATATTCTCCGGTACGCCTGGTCAGACTCTCATCAAAAATGCTTTCTCCGTGAATTCCCTTTGCTGCAAAAAACAATATGGCAAGTCCGGGTTCCTTTATCGGACGGAATTTCCAGGTGATTTTGATGTTATCCGGGAAAACGCGGTCACACCAGAAAACATAGTTTGCCTTTTGACCGGCTTCTGCGCTGATGGCGTTTTCCATCCGCATTTTTCCATGTTCAAAGGATATATTAGCGCTTCCCTCTAAAATAAAATTTTTAACATCCTCCGGTGTTGCAAGCGGATTTTCGTAAATCAGTTTTTCCATATGCAGTAGTCCTCCTGTTGGTATTATGTCGTAACTATGAAACAAAGCGGAAAGGTTATGTTAAGCTCTGAATTCGATGGTACGGCTTGGTACCCCTTCGCTGCCGTCAGCAAATACTGCAACTACGTACATCAGATAAACGTCGGCTGCCGGGATTGTGAACGGAAGAACCGGCGAATTCTGCTTTTCTTCCACGGTGACTTCACGAAGAGGGAAGAACTGGAAGTCCACGCTTCCCTTTCGGTATACACGGTACTTTATGGCTCCTTCAACATCATCAAAATTCAACAGGAAGCTTGCTGTCTTGTTTTCGATGTGAAGCTCCTGCATAACAAAGCCGGTTGGAGATGTGGCATCGGCCGGAACCGGAGGAACCGACTGTGCCGGTTTTTGGAGTTCAAAATCGGTAGTAATCAGTGGCTTTAACGGAGCGAGTGCAGGGTGCTCGGAAGCAAGAATTCCTTTTGCGAGAAGTCCTGCAAAAACAGTTGCACCGTATTCCTGCAAGTGGGTGTTGTCAGAAACACCGTTTGCATAAGCGGAATCAGGATAAGCATCCGGAGCTGCCCAAAGGAAAATAAGCTTTGATTCTTCGCTGCCGATGGAATTTAAATAATCTACGGTGAGACGGCAAAGGTCAATGACCGGAATATCTTCTTCCTTTCCAACTTCCAGCATAACATCGGCATATTTTCCGAAGGATGGACGAAATACACCGGCATCGTCACAGTTGCGGCGGGAAATCGGAGTGACCAAAACAGGAGTTACCTTACGTGCACGGCAGGAATGAATGTATTTTTTTAACCACCAGGCAAAATTTTCTGCTGAGACATAACGGTTTGGACGTACGGCCGTTGCGTCATTATGTCCCCACTGGATAAAGCAGTAGTCGCCGGCACTTGCACGTGCAAGCAGCCGGTCCCATTTGCCTTCATTAATAAAGGAACGGGAGCTTCTCGCACCAATGGAACGGTTTTCGATATTAATAGAAGCGGTTTCATAAATATGATTTTGCGGATAGCACATATCCGGGGACATAATTTCCGGAGTATCGTTTCCTTGGTTAAAATAACGGTAGAATACCTGTCCCCAACCCATTTGCGGATAGTGGAATCTGTCATAGGACATGACAGTAGAATCAGACGCAAGGAAAATGGTTGGTTTTTCTTTTGGTTCTGCGAAAGGAACGATTTCAAAGGAAATATCTTTTACCAACAGGGAAAGCTCTAAAGCCTGCTCTTTTTCTGTGTGTTCTGTCGGAATAAAAATCTGAAGCAGTGTTTCTTCTTCTATGGAGCAAAGAGGAAAGGAAATTACAGTTTCCATACTGCCCGCAGGGATGATTTCTTCACTGACCTTTAAAATAGAGTTGGCAAGGCAGTTTATCTTGATGTCCTCTGAGGTTATATTAGCTACCGAAAAACGGATGGTGACATCGCATAATCCGGTTGGAATGGAAAATGCAGGTCCTTCTACATATGTATATATACCGAAACCGGTGCTTTCTGTCTCTGTCCAGGATTTTGTTGAAAGGAGATAATAATCCGGATGGGTTTCCGAAGAAAGAGAAGACAGGGTGAGCGGCGCGGATTTTGGAACGCGTTCCCGGTAAACACCATTGTCCCAGCCGGGAGCTTCTTCGGGATAAGTAATTAATTGTGCGGATAAAATATTTTGTTGCATATAGACCTCCAATACTAAGGCGGAGTTTCGGAAAGAAATCCTGCCTGAAATAAAAAATAAGGTACTTGTTCAGAAACAAGTAGTTACAAAAAGTATAACATTTCAAAAAAAAGTTGGAAAGGAAAAAACAAAAGAAAAATAATTTGACACTTTTTTGGAAAGATGATAACAAAAAGAAGTGTTGACGAATGGGGCAAAAGTTGATACCATTTTCTAGAGAATCAGACATAGAGAATATCTTAATATTAATATACGCGAAGGAGAAAAGAAAGATGGCAAAAAACAGTTTTAGTTTTGACAGCCCTTTGGTGCAAAGTTTTGAAACGATAAAAAATTTACTGATTTTAAATATATGGACGGTTATCTGCTGCATTCCTGTTATTACAGCAGGGGCATCTTTTGCTGCAATGCATACGGTTGCTTTAAAAATGCTGCGAGATGAAGAGGGATATGTAACAAGGGATTTTTTTAAGGCGTTTCGAAACAATATAAAAATCGGATGCAAGGCTTCGATACTGTTGGTTTTGGTTTTGGGATTTGTTTATGCGGATTTTTATGCAATCAGTTTGCTGGATGTCTGGTTTGCAGATGTTGCAAGAGTTCTTTTGCTTGTTTTCGGCATTTTGCTTGCTTTGACACTTACATTTTTGTTCCCTGTCATGGCAAAATTTGATGCCGGTCTTGTGAATACCATAAAAAATGCGTTTCGTTTTGCACTTTCCCATATTGGGAAAACCTTAGTTATGCTGATTTTAAATCTTATCCCCTGGGTACTGTGCTATTATGTCAATATACTGATTCCGCTGTTGTTCTTTTTTGGACTTTCGGTCCCGGCGATGATGGGAGCGAAGCTTTATGATAAGGATTTCAAACGGTTGGAGGATGCATATTATGAAAAACAAAATATTTAATTTTGACAGTCCGTTAGTGAATCTCATTTTTCGCATTGCGGATCTGATTCTTTTAAATTTGATTACATTAATTTGTATGATTCCGGTATTTACGATCGGCCCCGCCTTAAAAGCTCTTGCCTTTACTTCATTAAAGATGGTAAGAGAAGAAGACGGTAATGTAATAAAAACCTTCTGGAGGAATTTTAAGCTGAATTTTGTGCAGTCGATGTTACTTGGCTTTATTTGTCTGGTGGCGTTGTTTGTGATGCTTGGGGATATTTATGCACTTGTTATGTTAAAGTCGATGTTTCCGTGGCCGGCAATAGTGGCATCGGCGATTGCAATCACAATAGCATTAATTACCTTATTATATGCTGTTCCAATGCAGGGAAGATTTTTGAATAAGATAAAGGACACCTTAAAAAATGCGTTTTGGCTTGCGCTCATTAAGCTGCCCCATAGTCTGGTGATGCTTTTGTGCTGGCTACTCCTTCCGGTAGCCTATTATCTGATTTCTGAAAATTTTCTTCCGCTTTTACTGACTCTTGGATTATCATTACCTGCCTATCTGAATGCGCTGGTTTATGAGCCGTTTTTTCGGGAAATAGAAGATAGAATCACTCAGAATGACTCTTGTGATACTGCTTCCGATATGCGTCCGGAGTAATGCCGAATTCTTTTTTAAAGCTGTTTTGAAAATAGGACTGACTTTTATATCCGAGTTGTTTCGATAACTCGGATATTGTTATTTTCATGTCTGTCTGCAGTGCTTCCGTAGCAAGCTGAAATCTTTTTTTCTTTACATAGTCCGTAAAATTGATTTTTTGGTCCTGCTTGAAAATATGGCAGATATAGGCAGGCGTTAAATCAAAATGGGCAGACAGAGCAGGTAAGGAGACGGTGCTGATGTTCGTTTCAATGTAGGTAAGAATTTCCTGTACATGATTTCTTGTTCGGTCGGCTACGGCGATATCTTGAAACAGCAGAGCATATTCTGAGATATCTATGGAAATGTCATGCAAAAGACCTGCAATGCCGTTGCTGTGTATGAGGGCGTCTGGCAGAGGAAGACTGACTGATGGTGCACTATAACAATTGATACGGAAGAACAAACGGGTGTTATAGTAAACTTCAGCAATATAGTCACTCAGCTCGGAAAAGGAATAGCAGTGATTTTCCTGAAACATGGTATGGAAATGGTGTTCGACCGAATGAAGCTTGTCGACAACAAAATCATAGGAATGCCGGGATAGATCATCATAAATGGACGGAAACACGGAACGATCCAAGGAATTGATGCTTTTACAGCAACGATGCAGAAAGCCGGAAGAAATCGGTTGTCTGCTGCCGAAAAGAATTCCATACCCGGCATGCTGGAACAGAAAATCCAGTTCCGGGAGAAGGTCCTTAACGGAAAGAAATGACTCGGAGTAATAAATATAGGAAAGAGAGTGTGTGTCAAGGCTAAAAAGCATTTGTTGAAGGGAATCTGCAAAAGCAGAAACATTAAAATGATTCTGATCGTAGTTTAAGCAACAGACGATTCCGTTTAAAGTCAGTTCCATATGATGAGTAACATAGGATGCCACAAAAAAATTTTTGCAGGCGCCCATCATTTTCTGAAGTGTGTCCTGGGTGCAAAATTCTCCGTCTGCGGTTTTACAATCGATGAGAATGATGCTGAAATTTTTCTTGGTCGATGATGAGAGAAAGGCATTGAAGCCTTCGTTGTTCATATTGTACAAAAAAGCGTCCTCCTTTTCTTAAAACGGCTCTTGATATAAAAAAAGCACAAAAATAAAAATATTGCATATATTTTTCGATATAATTGTAAAATGATTATTTCTGTAATTAAAATTATAGCACAAAAAAAAAAATAGAACAATTGTGCAAATTGACGAAATGAAGTAAAATGAACCATGATAATGTATGTATTTTATACGAATATATAATTGGATGAGAGGAAAGAGTTCATGGAAAAAGGAAAGCGTGACAAGAGTTTTTTCAAAGTGGCAACAAGAATATTTTCGTTGTTGCTGGTAGTGGGCTTTCTGTTTTTGCCGGCTGTTTCATTGAAGGCAGAAACGGGCGCAAAGCTAAAGGATAAGTATACCGGCTATGAAGGTATACCGGTTGAATGGAAATATGGAGCAGGAGACGGCGTGGTGTCTTATCTGGAAACCCAAGAGAAGTTTTCCGGTTCCGCAAATGCAACACAGAGTATTTCGGTGGATTTGTCTGAGATTAAAGATGATAAAGGAAAGCTTGCTGTTGTAGAATATGAAGGAAGAGATGCAATTTTCTCGGATGCTTCTTCTGAGTATTTTGAATTTGATGTAACAGTTCCTGAAACAGCGATTTATCGTTTGGAACTGGATTATTATCTGGATACCGCTAATTCAGACGGTGCAAAGAGAGCGCTTTATGTAGATGGTAAATATCCTTTTACAGAGGCAGGCGACATTGTATTTGACCGCTTCTTTGTAGATGAAGGAGAACCGGTTTTAAACAGTCTCGGAGATGAGACCAGACCAAAACAGATAGCAATCAATTCCTGGAGAACGGCAGGACTCAATGATACTTCGGGAATTCTTCCGGAGGAGTTCAATATACATTTAGAGAAAGGAACTCATACTATCCGTTTTGTAACATTAAAAACAGGAATGTATGTTTCCGGAATCCGTGTATGTCAGCCAAAGGTAATAAGAAACTATGAAGAAGTAAAAGCAGAATATCAGAGTCTTGGTTATCAGCCGGCAAATGCGGAAACTATTAACTTCCAGGCAGAGCTTACTGCAATAGAAAAGAATGACCCGACATTACGTCGTGAAAATGATGGTGATCCGTTCGTGATTCCGTCTTCCGAGATAAACCGTAAGCTGAATGTTATGGGCGGTTACCGCTGGAGAGCAGGAAATCAGAGTATTACATGGGAATTTGAGGTTCCGGCGGATGGCTTATACAAGATTGGTCTTTATGTAAAACAGCAGTGGAATGACGGACTTCCGTCCTATCGTCAGATTGCAATTGATGGAGAAGTACCATTTGCTGAATTGTTAGAATATAAGTTTGACTATGATACCCAGTGGGCTCTTAGGACATTGTCCGATGATAAGGGTCAGCCGTTTGAATTTTATTTAACGAAGGGTGTACATACCATTACAATGACGGTAAAATTAGGAGACCTTGGAACGGTGCTTACGTCTATTCAGGATGATATCCAGGTGCTGTCTGATATGCTTCTTGACATTAACCTGATAGCAGGAAGCTCTCCTGACCCGAACTACGATTACGGATTTTTTGAAAAAATTCCTGATATGAAGGAAAAGATGCTGTACTTAATTGACAGCATGCAGTTCAAGTATAATTACACCAAGGATATGTCAGAAAAAACACCTGCTATGGCAAACAACTTCCTTACCATTAAGGCACAGATTGAGGAGATGGTTGAGGATCCGTTCAGTATAGCAAAGAAAACAGGAGATTTGCAGACTTCCCAGACGAGTTTATCGGAATGGTTCTTATCCCTGCAGAGCGGTCCGCTTGTTATTGACAGATTCTATGTAGGAAGTCCGGAAGATAAATGGGTGAGCAAAACATCGAATGCGTTCCAGAAATTCGGTGTTACAATGAAACAGTTTTTTGTTTCCTTTACGAAGGATTATGACAATGTCGGAAGCGTGCTTTCTGAAGATGTTGTAGTTACGGATACCATCAATGTATGGATTGCAAGAGGTACAGAGTGGGCAGAAGTTATTAAGGAAATGGCAGACGAAGATTTTACACCGAAAACCGGAATTGCCATTAATGTAAACGTTCTTCCTGCGTCCCAGTTAAATGCAGGACAGGTAAATGCCCTGATGCTTTCCATTACATCAGGAAAGGCACCGGACGTGGCTCTTGGTGTAGATATTACCTCTCCGGTAGAATTCGCAATCCGTGATCAGGTATATGATCTTTCCAAGATGGATGGTTTTGAAGAGGTACGTGACCGCTTTGTTGACGCAACACTCACACCTTATGAGTATCGTGGTGGCGTGTATGCGATTCCGGAAACCATGAATTTTAATGTCCTTTATTATAGAAAGGATTTGTTAAGCGAATATGGAATTGATCTTCCGAACACCTGGGATGACATGTATAATTATGTACTTCCGGCATTGTATCAGGAAGGTTTACAGTTCTACTTTGGCCGTGATTTCACACAGTTCCTTTATCAGAACGGCGGTGAGTTTTATAAGAACGACGGTCTTGAATCAGCGTTAGATACGCCACAGGCATTTACGGCGTTTAAAGAGTATACAGAGCTCTTTACCAACTATGGTGTTCCGGAAACTGCAAACTTTTATCAGTATTTCCGTTCCGGAATCATGCCTCTTGGCGTAGGCGATTTCAATATGTATATGCAGCTCTCCGTTGCGGCACCTGAAATTGCAGGTAAGTGGGGAATTATGCCACTTCCGGGTCATTTAAATGCCGATGGTGAAATTGACCGAACCGCAGGTGCAATTACAGAAAAGGGCGATATCATTATGAAACAGTCCGAAAAGCCGGAGCAGAGCTGGGAATTCTTAAAATGGTGGTCCTCTGAAGAAGTGCAGACCAGATTTGCGAAAGAAGTAGAAGCAATGATGGGTCAGGAAGCAAGATGGAACACTGCAAATAAGAATGCTTTCTTAAGTCTTTCCTGGAATGAAGAGGATATTGCAACAATCCAGGAAGAGTGGAAGTGGGCAAAAGAAGTTCCAACCGTTCTTGGTGGTTATATGACAAATCGTCACCTGACTAATGCCTGGACCAGTGTGGTTATCAGTGGTATGGATGTCAGAGAGGCTTTGGAACAGGCAGTAAAGGAAATCAACCGAGAGTTGAGAATGAAACAGGAAGAATACGGGGTAATTGCTAATGAGTAAAGCAGCAGTTCGCACGGTGCGGAAGGATGAAAGTCCGGAAGTACGCCGTGCCAGAATGAAACGATTTATCAGAAAAAACTGGATGGGATATGTGTTCCTGTTACCGTTCGTAATCCTTTTTACCATTTTCGTGGTGGCACCGGTGCTTACCGCGATAGGGTTAAGCTTTACGGATTACAATATGATGCAGAAGCCGCATTTTGTCGGGGTAAACAATTATAAGCTTTTGTTTTTGGATGATGAAGTTTTTATGACATCTATTTCAAATACAGTAAAATTTGCTGTAATTACCGGACCGGTCGGATACTTATTATCCTTCTTTGCGGCATGGGTAATCAACCAATTGAAATTCAAGCGTGCTTTTGCACTTGCGTTTTATGCGCCATCCATTACGTCCGGTGTCGCAATGTCAGTTGTTTGGATGATTGCCTTTTCCGGTGACCGTTATGGTTATATCAATAATGTACTTTTAAATATGGGTCTGATTGATGAACCGATTTTGTGGAATACCAATCCGGACTACATCATGGGTGTAGTAATGTTCATCTCACTCTGGATGAGTATGGGTACCGGCTTCCTTGTATTCCTCGCAGGTCTTCAAAACATTGACAAGGCACTGTATGAGGCAGGAGCAATTGATGGTGTGAAGAACAAAATGCAGGAATTATTCTACATTACGTTGCCAACCATGAAACCACAGTTGTTGTTTGGTGCGATTAACGCCATTACATCAAGCTTCGCGGTATTTGATATTGCGGTATCGGTTGCAGGTATGCCGAGCCCGAATTATTCAGCGCATACGATTGTGGCACATCTTTATGACTATGCGTTTATCCGTTTCCAGATGGGTTACGCTTCGGCAGTTGCCGTAGTCTTATTCCTGATTACCTTTATTCTTGGTAAAATAGTTATGAGAGTGCTTTCGTCGAAGGATGAATAATTGATTAGAGAGGGTAAAGCTGATGATTAAGATAAAATGGTTTCGTGGACAGTGGCTTCATATTACGTTTGCCGGGATCCTGTTATATGCAATAATGATATTGCTGGTATTATTTACCGTTTTGCCATTGGTATACGTTGTGGTAACAGCGTTTAAACCGTTAGATGAACTTTTTGTATTCCCACCGAGATTTTATGTAAAAAATCCGACGACGAAGAATTTTACCGACCTGGTAATTTCTCTGGGAAGTTCGACAGTACCGTTTACCAGATACGCGTTTAACAGTATTGTTGTTACAACTGCTGTCGTTATACTGACAGTTATGGTTTCCTCACTTGCGGCATATTCACTTGTAAAATTTAAGCCGGTTGGTGGAAAACTTGTTTTTGATTTAATATTAATTGCACTTATGTTCTCGCCGCATGTAACCAAGATTCCGAGTTATATGATTGTAAACGGTCTTGGACTGATTGACAGCTATTGGGCGCTGATTCTTCCGAATATTGCGGTTGCCTACAACTGTTTCCTGATGAGACAGTTTATCCAGCAGTATCCGGATGAATTGATTGAAGCAGCCAGAATCGATGGCGCGGGCGAATTTAAAATCTTTATTAAAATGGTAATGCCGGCACTTGCTCCGGCATGGTCGACACTGGTTGTGTTCTCTTTCGTAAGTAACTGGAACGATTATTTTTCACCACTTATTTACGTTACAAGCCAGGCGATGAAAACACTTCCTTTGGCACTCCAGACAATCTCCGGTGGTGCTGCGGGAATGTCAGTAGGTCGAGCAGGTGCGGTTGCAGCATCTACATTGCTTATGACGGCACCAACAGTAATTTTATTCACCATTATGCAGGGAAGAGTTATGGAAACTATGACGTATTCCGGTATTAAGGGCTAGAGCGCAGGAGGAAAGATGAGAAAGCTAAAAAATATTATTGCGTTGCTTCTGGCAGCGTTAATCATGATATCATCAAACTGCGAAGCGGTATATGCTGCTCAGTCGACCAGCTATGTAACCGGTGATGACAATTATCGTCAGCCGGTGCCGGAGTGTTATGTAGTGAGTGATGTTATCAATAACATCGGCAGTTATGAGGATAAAAAGACAGATTTTAAGAAGCCACAGGATTTATTCATAGATGATTATGATAATATTTATGTTGTGGACAGCGGAAATCATCGTGTTGTAAAGATGAATTCCGATTATGAAACGGTTGCTATTTTCTATGGCCCGGACAAAGCATTTAAATCTCCACAGGGTATTTTTGTAGATGCCGACGGAGATATGTATGTGGCAGATACGGAAAATAACCGTATTGTACATATGGATTGTAATGGTAACTTTGTAGAAGAGTTTACAAATCCGGAAAGTGAATTGGAAACCGGAGAAGTATTTACTCCAACAAAGCTGGTTGTTACCAAGACCGGTTATATCTACACGGTAAAGAGTGAGAATATCATGGCAATCGACGGAAACAATGCTTTCCGTGGTTACTATGGACAGACAAATATCGGATACGATTTGTCGGAAGTTCTTATCAGAATGTTTGCTTCGGAACGTCAGAAGCTTCTTCATACCAAGCGTCTGGCAGCCTCTTATATTAACGTGACCTATGGCGATGACGGCATGGTATATGCCACCAGCATGGAGCGTGAGGAAGGCGAAATTAAGAAGCTGAATTCCATTGGTACAAACGTGTACCGTAAGTACAAAACAATTGGTAACTCTATCCGAAATCCGATTACCGACTTTATTAATAACAAACTGTTGAAGGCAGTAGTTGCCGGACAGAGCTTCAAATTCGGTGAATATTTCAATGACGAAGGAATGTATATTGAACCGGTATTTGTGGATATCTGCGTAGATAAAGAAGGTATTGTAACTGTAGTTGAGCAGTTAAACGGTAAAGTATACCAGTATGATCAGGACGGAAGAATGTTAGTAGCATTCGGCGGACTGGGAGAGAAAAAAGGAACCTTTACAAGACCAAGTGCAATTGATGTAGACAGTAAAGGCAGACTTTATGTGTTAGATCAGATTAATAACAACATCCAGGTGTTTGAACCTACAGAATTCATTACCTATATTCATCAGGCAACCTCTGCTTACAACAATGGTGACTATGAGAGCTCCTATGAGTATTGGCGTAAGGTTCTGGCTACCGATGAAAACTATTCCCTTGCGCATGTCGGAATTGCAAGAACCTTTTACAAGCAGGGAATGTACAAAGAAGCTATGGAAGAGGCAATGATTGTAAAAGACAGAGATGTCTATACGATGGCCTTTGACGAATATAAATACGAGGTACTTCGTGCGAATTTCTTCCCGATTGTGCTTCTTGCGATATTTATTATCGTAGCAGTATGCTTCCTTGCAAAAGTGTTTATGAAGCATGCGAAAGCGGGCTATTGGAAGTTTATTCAGGATAAGAGCAAGAAGATGGGAATTGTTTCCGGCATAGAATATTCCTTCTACACCTTGTTCCATCCATTTGATGCGATTGCCGGAGTAAAGCATAACAGAGACAGAATTAACTGGGCAGTGCCGATTATTCTCTTTGTTGCTGCTTACCTTGTAAAAATGGCATATTTGTATGTGGTTCATTTCCCACTTGCTTCGATTGAAATAGAGGATGTAAATCCTTGGTTTGAAATGGTGAAGATTTGGCTTGTTCCGATTTCATGGATTCCGGCTTCCTTCATGGCAACCAGTATTTCCGGTGGTGAAAGTAAGGTAAAAGAGATTACCTTTACCAGTGCCATCAGTTTAACACCTTATATTTTGATTAACATTCCGTTGATGTTTTTATCCAACATCATGTCGAAGACACAGAAATCCTGGTATGGTATTTTCTCGGCATTGGCTTATATTGGATTATTCTTAATCCTGTTCCTGGCGATGATGGTACTTAATAACTATACCTTTGGAAAAACAGTAAAAATGATGCTTGTATCGGCGTTTCTGATGTTAGTACTTTGGCTTGTTATTTTGCTTTGCTATGTATTAACCGGACGAATGATACAGTTTGTAATCTCGTTGTTTGAGGAATTCCAGTTGAACTTCCTATGATGACGGCAGAATGTGAAAGGAGATTTATAAAAACATGGTTAAGAAGTTTTTGAAAGAAAGACTTGGCACCATTATTTTTCTTCTAATCCTTGCCGCATTTGTACTTTGGGGTTCGGCAAGCATTAAAGAAGCAAAGAATAATGCAATAACATTCAGCGATGAATATGAAGCACCGGAAAAGACGGCAGACCTTCTGGGCGAGGGAGAATACGTTTCCATCGCAAAAACAGATAGTCTGGAGCTGCTTTACAATGATGTAAAGGGTGCGATTAAAGTTGTAAATCTGGAAAACGGATATGTGTGGAAATCCATTGCGGATGAAGAAACATGTAATCTGAAAAAGATGAATAAGCAATGGGCTGCGCATCTTCAATCGGCAATTACCATTAAGTACAACGATTTAAAAAAGCGAGATTCCGGTGCAAAACAGTTGTATGCAGGAAAGGATTGCGGCTATTTGGAGTCTAATCTGATTGAAAACGGTGTTGCGGTTACGTACGGATTTTTGAATCCGGGTATTTATGTGACGGTGGAATATACACTGGAAGATGATAATCTTGTGGTCAGAGTTCCGTATGAAAAAATAGAAGAGCATTCTAAGTTTGCGATTACAACAATTGAACTGCTTCCTTTTTTAGGAACCTGCGGTAATGATTTGGACGGATATATTTTGTATCCGGACGGTTGCGGAGCAATTTCAACGTTTGCTAAAGTGGAAGAAAGACCGGCAAATGTAAAATTTGCGACCTATTATACTTACTCAAATAAGTCTGCAACTTATTTGAATCTTATGTTGGATGAAGACTATAATCGTTTTACGGCAGCACTTCCTGTCTGCGGAATTAAAAATGGTGAGAATGCGTTTGTAGCATTCGCAACCGATGGCTGTGAAAATACAGCGGTAGTTGCATATCCGTCCGGTTATGTAGTAGATTTAAACCACGTTGGCTTTGAATTGTACACAAGAAATGTTTACAACGTAAATATGTACAATGTTTCCAGTGGTGAAAACAGCATGGCAACCGGTGGTCAGGTACAGCGTGTGGATAAAACGGTGATTCCTGAAGATAAAGAAGTAAGATATGCATTTCTGTCCGAAGAGGATGCTAATTATGGCGGTATGGCTGCTTCTTATAGGGACTATCTTATAGAGAATGGATTGCTTAAGAAAGCAGATAATGCAGCAGATAATGCGCTCGCATTAAGAGTTTTAATGGGAACAACCAAGAGTGGAATTGTATTTGATGAATACATTGCCATGACAGATTATGATCAGGTAATTGAGATGACAGAGCAGTTAAAGAGCGAAGGAGTCGAGAATGTCCAACTGATTTTAGAAGCATGGCAGAACGATTATGATGAATATGAGTACTGGGGACCGGATTCACATCTTGGCGGAAAAAGTGGTCTGAAGAAGGTTTCTGAGTATGCGGAGAAAAATTCCTCGGTTAATGTATTCCTTGAAAATCCATTTTTGTTAGCATCCGGTGATACTTCAAATCTGGATCAGAAGGCCGACGTAGCATATAATGGCTTGGGCATTGAAATTGCTGTGGAGGATATGGATGGTCTGATGTACTATTTATTGAATCCAAAGGCAGCACTTACCAGAAATAATGATTTTCTGAAGCAGCTTAAGAACTACACCGGTTATGGAGTTGCTTATGAGGATGTTGGTAAGTTTGCATATGCAGACTTTAACGCATTTACAGCATATACAAAGGCAGAGATGACGAAGGCACTGGAAGAGCTTCTGAAAAATACATCGGATGCAGGCCGCACAATTGCGGTGAACGGTGCAAACCAGTATGTATATGGCTATGCAGATTATTTATATAATATGAGAGAGGATGCCTTTGGACTTTCCATTACGGACTATGCGGTTCCTTTTGTACAAATGGTGGTATCCGGATATATCCCGTATTCTTCCGAGAATGCAGGTAATTTATCCTATGATCTTCAGACACAGAAGTTAAAATGGATAGAATTTGGTTCCATGCCATATTTTTACCTGACAAAGGAATCGGCTCTGAATCTGAGAGATACCGGACGTGATACATTGTTCAGTTCGACTTTTGCGGATTGGTCACCGATTGTAGTGGAAACATACAAAGAATTTGTTGCGAATTTATCCTCTGTTTCCGGTAAGCAAATGACGAATCACGAAATCCTCAGTGAAGACGTAAGACGCGTCACATATGAGAATGGAGTAGTCATTTATGTGAATTATTCTGATAACGAGCAGAAAGCAGATGGATATACCATCCCGGCAAACGACTATATTGTAACGGGAGGGAATAACTGATGGAAAAGAAAAGAAAAAAACGTAAAATGACATTGCGCACGAAGAATTCATTAAAGGGTTTAGTGTTTGTAACACCATTTATTATCGGTCTGGCGCTATTCTTCCTTTATCCGATTTTCTTCTCATTGCGCATCAGCGTTGCAGAAGATATTAAGATTGTCGGTATGAAGCTGTCCGGCTTTACAATTGAGCAGTATAAAAGAGCTTTTATTGCCGATACAGAGTTTCTTCCGACTTTTAAGGATGCCGTTGTATACACATTGACATCCTTCCCGTTAACGATTATTCTTTCCTTGATTATTGCCGTATTATTAAATAAGGAAATTAAGGGAAGAGGTCTGTTCCGAGTAATCTTTTTCATTCCGTTCTTACTCGGAAGCGGAGAAATTATGACACAGATTCTGAATCAGGGAGTTGACCGCGCTGTATTAAATATTATGGACGGACGTATTATTCCGTACAATGTACTCAGTTATTTTGGTACAACGATTGTTGATTTGGTTCAGGGCGTGTTTGGAACGTTGGTTAACGTGTTGTGGCGAAGCGGTGTACAGATTCTTTTGTTCCTTGCCGGTTTACAGAGTATTTCGCCGTCGCTTTATGAAGCAGCACGAATTGACGGTGCTACAGAGTGGGAGCTTTTCTGGAAGGTAACAATTCCGATGATTTCTCCGATGATGTTGTTAAATCTGGTGTATACCATTGTGGATTCCTTCACCAGTCTTGACAATCCGTTGTTAACCTACATCAAGACTTATGGCTTTGCAAATGCAGAGTTCTCCTATGCATCCGCACTTAGCTGGATCTATTTTGCTTTCATTTCGCTTTTGGTAGTTATTATCTTTGGTGTTATGAAGGGATATATGCATACAAACGAAGTAGAGGAGGTAAGAAAACGTGAGCGCAAGCACAGAATCATCACAGTCCAAAAAGCGCGCAGACGCACTTTTGAATAATCTCAAACTTCGTTGGAGGCTGTTTAAAAGGAAATATTTCACGGCAACAGGTGTAAAGCTGTTACTGATTAAAATAATCATGTACCTTCTTGTCATCGGGCTCGCATTTGTGTTTATTTATCCGTTTTTATACATGCTAGTGAATTCGGTAATGACAGAAACGGATTTGAACAGCTCGTCCGTAAACTGGATTCCAACGGAATTTAAGTTTGAAAACTATTCCATTGCACTTCAGTTAATGAATATCAAGCAGTATATAAAAAATTCGTTAATTGTAACGTTGATTGCCTGCTTTGGTCATGTAATATCCTGTTCCTTTATCGGATACGGATTTGCCAGATACAATTTTCCGGGAAAAAATATTTTATTTACCTTTGTAATCCTGGCATTTATTGTACCAACCCAGACGTTAATTATTCCATCTTACCTTACCTATTCTAACCTGAACTGGTTGAATACGTTTCTTCCGCTCACCGTACCGACCTTCTTTGGTTTCGGATTGCGCGGTGCGCTGTATATTTTCCTGTTCCGTCAGTTTTACCTGACGGTGCCGAGAAGCTTGGAGGAAGCAGCAAGAATCGATGGATGCGGATTTATGAAGACCTATTGGAAAATCGTATTTCCACTGGCAAGAGCTACTTTGGTTGTAGCACTGGTTCTTTCCGTAGTATGGCATTGGAACGATGCATATGAACCGGGAATTTATATTACCAGTCCATCCAAGCAGTTTCTGCCGCCACGAATCAGAGAAATTATTACTGCAACCAATGCTCTTCCGGACCAGCAGCAGGAAATGCTTCGTCAGCTCGGTTTGGAGGATGGTGAAGACACATTAAACAATGCGGTGGTTATGGCAGGTGCCACAGTCATCAGTGCTCCGGTACTTATTTTCTTTGCATTTGCGCAGAAGCAGTTTATGCAGGGTATCGAGCGTTCCGGTATTACCGGTGAATAAAGGTAACTTCGCAGAAAATGCTTTTTCTGCGTGTTATAAATAACACTATATGATTATAGGGAGGAAAAATTTTATGAGAAAATCCAAAAGAATTCTCGCTGGTATTCTCGCTGCGTCCATGATGTTTGGTCTTTGTGCATGTGGCGCCAAGGAAGAAACAGGTGATAACACAACACCTACAACTGCGCCTACACAGGCAGCATCCAGCAACACAGGTAACACAGACAGCAAGGATAACAACGCTGGTAGCACAGACAACAACGCTGGTAGCACAGAAGCTACACCGGCACCTACAGAACCGGCAGGTTATGTAGAGGATCACACAAGAATGACAATTTCTGTTCATCTTCCATCCGATGAGGAACACGTAGAAGCAAACGAGTATTATGACAAGTTAAGACAGGAACTGTCTGACAGACTTCAGATGGATGTTGAATGGAGATGGACCGCATCCGCTACATACTATGATGCTGAACATCTTGGTCTTGAAATTTCTACCGGTAACGTAGCAGATGTCTGCGTAGTAGGTAAGGATGCAACCTTCTTAAAGGCTGCAGACGAAGGTCTTTTCTGGGATCTTGCACCTTACATTGATGATTATGAAAACTTAAGAACCATTCCACAGGCTACACGTGAGAATGCATCCCACAATGGTAAGATGTATGGTATTCCACGTTCCAGAACACTGGCACGTAACGGTCTTGGATATCGTCTTGACTGGTTAAATAACTTAGGATTAGCTGAGCCTACAACATGGGAAGATTTCTATAACATGTTATATGCGTTCACTTATAATGATCCGGATGGAAATGGTATTGATGATACCGTTGGTCTTGGTCTTGACAGCTGGTCCGGCGTTTATGATATCATGATGACCTGGTTTGGCGTTCCAAATATGTGGGGTATTGATGCAAACGGCAACTTAATTCACAAGGTAGAAACTGATGAATATAAGACTGCGTTAAAGGCATTCCGTGATCTTTATGCTGAAGGTCTTATCAACAATGGTGCAAATGGTATCCCTGATTTCAGAGATGTTGCTGCAGGTAAGGCAAGAGACCAGCTGCAGAGAACCGGTTTAGCAGGTTGTGGCGTACAGGTACTTGATGACCAGAGAAAGGTTGAAACCTACTTCGAAGATCAGGGTCTTGCTACAGAAGATGAACCAATTTACACACTTCAGGGTTATGTTGATACAGGTCTTGGTGCATTCTGTTATCCTACTACCGGTATGAACAACATGATTGCTATTTCTACTAAGAATATTAAGACAGAAGAGCAGTTAAGAAGAGTACTTCTTTTCTTAGATGAATTAAATGACGGTGACGTTGTAAACTTAATTGAGTATGGTTGGGAAGGTCTCACCTGGAAGAAGACAGAGGATGGATATCTTCAGTTATTCACTACAGAAGAGCTTGCAGAATCCGGTGTAATGTCCACAAAGTATAACTATGGCTTCAACCAGATTATCCCTTACTTCACTGCAGCTAACAATGCACGTCCTATCACAGTAGCTCCTGCAACATCTGCAATCAGATTATTAGAGAACCAGCTGTATGAAGAAGACATCCAGTACTGTGTACCAAACTATGGTGCATCCTACTCCTCTGATACTTATCTTGCAGACGGTGCTGAACTGGATAAGATTCTTGCAGACGCACAGTTACAGTTCATCGTTGGTGAAATTGATGAAGCTGGTTTAGATGAAGCAATCAAGACTTGGAAGGCAGCAGGCGGTGACCAGGTTACTAAGGAAATGAACGAAAAGTATCATGCTGCTCAGTAATTGATTGATATGAAAAGCTGTAATTGTTCAGAAAGAACGGAACAGCTATGAAACAGTAATGTTTGGTATTCCAGGCAGCATACAGGGTTGTCCTGTATGCTGCCTGAATTTTTTTAAAAAAGAGGGCTGAAAAATGAAAGTATCTGTAAAGAACATAGAGAAGCTTCAGGTTACAATTGCATGGGAAAAAGTGGAGAATGCTTCGGAATATACAGTATTTTGGGCAGATTATGACAGTGAGACAATGGTATACGAAAAGAGATATACCGGAACAGCATTAGAATTTACATTAAATAAATCAACACACGTTCCACATTATTTTTATGTGGAGGCATATGAAAACGGAAAATTACTTGAAAAAAGCGAAACGCTGAAAACAAGAACAACATATAAATTGGAGCCTCAGTTAGAAAAGATAAACAGAGGTCTGGTGGCTATAAAGAGCGGAACCGGTATTTTTGTAGCATGGAGAATGTTTGTACAGGAAGCAAAAGGAGCAACAAAGACCGGACTTACCGGAACCGATTATGCGGTTTACCGCAATGGAAACCCAATTGCGACTGTGACAAACTCTACAAATTACTTTGACGCAGAAGGAAAAGATACCGATGTTTATCAGGTGGCACCGGTAGAAGACGGTCAGATTGGCGAATTATCAGAGCGCTGCCATGTACTTGAAAACGGAAAGAATTACCTGGAAATTCCGATGGTAATTCCACAGGGCGGTGTTACTCCTGCAGGACAGGAATATTCCTATTCTGTGAATGATATGAGTATCGGAGATATCGATGGAGATGGAGAATACGAATATTTTGTAAAGTGGGACCCTTCCAATTCCCATGATGTTTCACATCGTGGCTATACCGGAAATTGTTATATTGATTGCTATAAGCTCTCCGGAAAGCTGTTATGGCGTCTGGATATGGGGCGCAACATCCGTGCAGGTGCACATTATACCCAGTTTATGGTATATGATTTTGATGGGGACGGCAAGGCGGAAATGTCCGTGAAAACGGCTCCGGGAACCAAAATGACGAAGTTTGGTGATAACGGCGAGATTCTTTCTGAAACATATATCACAATTCCTGAGAAGGATATAAAAGCAGGTGTTACCCATGAGGACAATTATGTGTGCTCTGCCAAGGACTACTACGATTATACCGTAAAGCGTTTTATGAATTGGACAGAACATCCGGAAGTAAAGAACGGACATTGGCCGGCTACACTGGAGGAATGCTTTGAAATCGAGAAAAAGTACAGTTATCCGCTGAGTTTCGAGGATGCCTGTGCACTTGCAGATTTCTTTATGGATGAATATGCTCCGGCAAAGAGTGATAAGAATAAGTTGCGTGAATTTGAAGGCTTTATCTTTGAGGGACCGGAATATCTGACGATGTTTTCCGGAGCAGGAGATGAACTTGAAACTATTGATTTTCCGGTACCGAGAGAGGACGATGGTATGCTTTGGGGCGATTATGCATGGAAACGGATTGAGCCATGCAATCGTGTAGACCGCTTCCAGTCTGCGGTGGGATATTTGGACGGCGTTCATCCGTACCTTCTGATTTGCCGCGGCTATTATACCAGAGCTACGATTACTGCCTATACCTTTAAAAACGGAAAGCATGAACAGTATTTTAAAGTGGATTCCGGTCATGTATTGATGGATAATCCGTTTAATCATCACAGTGCTGTGGACGGAACAGACCCGGTATATGGCTGCATCACCGGACAGGGAGATCACAGTCTTTCTGTTGCAGACGTGGATGGAGATGGCTGTCATGAAATTATTTATGGTGCATGTACGATAGACCATGACGGAAGTGTGCTGTATTCCACAAAGGATAAGATGCCGGATGGACGCATGGTAAAACTTGGTCACGGAGATTCCATGCATGTGGCAAGAATCAATCCGGACCGTCCGGGCTTTGAAATATTTAATGTATTTGAGGGTGCTTCTTCCGTTCCTCACGGATTTGCACTTCGTGATGCAGAAACCGGAAATGTATTTTTCGGAGAGCCTGCAAATAAAGATCTCGGAAGATGTATGATTGGTGATGTGGTACCGGGAGTCAGAGGATTACAGGTCTGGGTCGGAAAAATACAGGATTGTCATGGAAATGTATTGCCGGATAAGCTTCTTGGAACGAATGCAAGCATTCGCTGGGCAGCAGATCTTACAACCCAGGTAACAGACGGTGTAGATTACGTCGGAGGAAAGCACATCGGAGTGATTGGGGACAATACACATGGTGTTATGCTGGCACCGGAAGGCTGTGCTACCAATAACGGAACCAAAGGAAATCCGTGTCTGGTTGCCGATCTTTTTGGTGATTTCCGTGAAGAAATTGTATTACGCACAGAGGACAGCTCTGCAGTAAGAATTTATATCAATACAGAGCTGACAGAGCATAAGCTCTTTACCCTGCTGCATGATACAATGTATCGATGCGGAATTGCATGGCAGAACAATGTATATAACCAGCCATGCTATACATCGTTCTATTATGCATCCGATATGGATTTCAGAAATGTCCTTCCTGAATTGCTTCAGGATTAGACAAATATACCTTCTTGTGTTATAATTAATCGATTTCACTATCATAGGTCAAGTTCCCAATTGGAATTTGGCCTTTTAGTGCTAAAACAAAAGCAAGTTGAGGTTAATTATGAAAGAGGTATGGAAAAAACTGAAAAATAAAAATGCGGGACTCGGAGGAAGGGTATTAAGAAGCGAACTTCCGATTCTTATTGTGCTGACAATTGTTGTCGTTGTGTATGTACTTTTCATTGGACAACAGGAAAGAATTCAGGAAACGAGACAAAAATCGAGTCTTCGCGCGCAACAGATAGCTTCGTTGCTGGATTCCAATTTGACAGGCTTGGAACGGTATTACTCTGCAATGGCAGGGACCTCTGAGTTGGAAACGGTTTTAAAAAATCCATCCTATTATTATGACGATACGGTAGTAAAAAGAATTGCAGAGAATATGCTTGGTGGCGGAATCTATGACGACTTGGTGTTTGATTTTGTATTGTATGATACACAATCGATGCATGTGCTGGGAAGTGATGGCGCCTATCCGGCAGAGGAATATCCCGGATATATGGAGCTTGGAGAACTGTTACGGTTTAAGTCGGAGGGAAGAACATATTGGGACGATACCGAAGAGGGAATGCTGAAGTATATTATGAAGCTTCCGTTGGACGCGGTAACGCCCCATGTAATCGCTGTTGTTGAAATAAACCTTGGCCGATTAAAGCAGTTAACGACAGAAATGATGATAGCAGATGAGAATGTTTTTGTGTTAAGCAAAGACAGGCTTGTTTTTAAAGGCGATTATTCGCAGATAGATGCGGGACAATCAGAAATTGTATGGCAGGAAAGAGAAAAAGAACTCCGGTATATTCACGATAACAAAATATACATAGGAAATAAGGAACAAAGTAAGGTTGTTGATTGGTCTTATGTTGTGCTGTACAAAAAGCCTGGCATGCTGGAATTTGGAACGGTATATTTTGCTACAGCTGCAGTGATGCTTTTACTGACGGTCGGTGTGCTGTTTATGTTTTCTGTTTATCGGATTTCACGTCCGGTGGAGCGGCTGATTCAAAAGGTTGGAAAGCAAAATGACAAGGGTAGCTATGAAACAGAGCTTGAGTATATTGAAAAGAAATTAACCAATCTTTCCTCTGATGCGGAACTTCTTGAAGAAACTGTACAGCATCAGCAAATCCGTATTCAGCAGATGTTTGAGCTTCGATTGATTAATGATGGTATCCGGTCCGAAGAGGAATGGGATGATTATTTTGAAAGCTTGAATCTTCCGAAATACGAACGTTTTGCAACAGCAGTTATGGTACTGGATTTGCGATATAATTCAAAAGTGCAATTGGGATTAAATGAAGATGCTATTTGCCTTGAAATGATTGATCAGATGCCGGAGCGAGGAAAAGAGCTTCTATGGATGCCGCCGGTATATAATTCGTGTACCATATTTTCTCTGATTGGTGCAAACTCCGAGGACGAACTTTTGAGCAAGACAAATGAATATTTTGGAATAATGATGGAATTCAGTGAAAAAATGACAGGATTTCCGATTATTATGGGTGTGAGCGGAACGCATAAAGATCACAGAAAAATTCGTCTTGCATATCGGGAAAGTGCAATGGCTCTTATGTCAAACCCAAATGAGGGCAGAGACTATGATGAGGTAGAAGCAGAGTATAAGGAACAGGGAATTGATAAATCACAGAGCCTTCGCTATTATGTGGAAAAGCTTCCGCAACAGACCGTAGAGTACTATGACAGCTATAATACCAAATATGAAAATGAGGTACAGCTTGCATTAAAAGAAGCAGATACACAGAGAGCATACCGTGCAACGGATCGTTTTGCAGAGTATCTCCTGACCGTGAAAACGACAGACGATGCATTGTATTGTATTTTGCGTTATGCAGAACATGTTGTGGAAATAGGGCTGGAATATAATATTCCGTTGGGAAAAATATTTCCGAGAGGCATGCGTGTGGCGTATCGTGAACTGATTTCGGAATTGGAGCCAAGAAGAGTAAGAAGTTATATTAAGGAGTTTTTTATTGATCCGGTGATTGGACAGATGAATGACCGGATGAAGCAGGGTTCTCATCTGGTGATGGAACGGATAGATGCGTTACTTGCAGAAACACATGGAAATCTTTTACTTTCGGAATGTGCGGACCGTTTGGAATTAAATCAAAATTATATTTGGAAGATTTTGAAAATGGAGCGGGGAAAAACTTTTACTGAATATGCAGAAAAGTATAAGATTGAGGAGGCAAAAAAGTTGTTGTCGGAAACGAATTTATCCGTACAGGAAATTGCGCTTCGCCTGGATTATGCCAACGCGCAAAATTTTATTCGGTTTTTCAGCAAAGCAACTGGTATTACTCCGGGTAAATTCAGAAAGATGTCTTAGGGTGTATTTAACAGAGGGGAGATAAAGGAATATGGCTATTTCACTTGCGGGTGCATGGAAGGTTCAATGCTACTGGGAAAATGAGGTGCGGGAGTACGAAATACAACTTCCGGGAACGATAAACGGCTGTGGACTTGGCGATGTAATTTCAAAAAAAACGGAGTGGAATTCGAGCCTGCATAATCCCTTCTGGTATGAACGGGAAGAATATAAAGAAGGGACGCGGGACGGAATCCGCGTCCCTTTTCTGTCGCAGCCAAAAAGCTTTTTCTCCGGAAAGGCAAGGTATACGCGGAAAATAACGGTGGAGCAGGAGGGAGAATATTACCTGTTTATAGAGCTTTCCAAATGGAAGCTGGAACTTCTGATTGACGGGAATTTCATCGGTTGTGAGGAAAGCCTTTGTGCACCGTTTTGCTTCGGACCGTTTCAACTATTAGGTGGAGAGCATGAGCTGGAGGTTCTGGTAGATAACAGCATGCAGCATCCGTATCGTCCGGATGGTCACGGTGTTTCAGACGCATTGAATGCAAACTGGAACGGAATGGGTGGTGCGCTTTTATTAATGGCAGAGGAAGAATATCGGGAAAGCGAAGAGAAAAAGAAACGCTATGCTCTGGAGCATCCGAGAATGGTGACCACGAAGGACGGTGCAATCGTTGTGGATGGAAAACCGGAATATATGCGTGGGACTCATTTTGGAGGCGATTTCCCGCTGTCCGGAATTCCTAATGTAGAGCTAAGCTATTGGGAAGACCTGTTTCGGAAGATAAAGGAATGGGGCTTTAACTTTGTACGATGCCACTCTTTTTGCCCGCCGGAGTCTGCATTTGCTGCAGCAGATGCAGAACAAATTTACATTCAGGTAGAGTGTGGTATGTGGAATATATTTAGTCCGGGAATTCCTATGATTGAGGTTCTCGAACGGGAAACAAAAAAAATATTGCAGGCATTTGGTCACCATCCGTCCTTTGTGATGTTTTCACCGAGCAATGAACCAGGGGGAAACTGGTATCAGGTGCTGCGTGACTGGGTGAGCTTTGCAAGAAATGTGGACAAAGAGCTTGGATACGGGGGAAGAAGAGTTTATACAGCCCAGTCCGGTTGGTATTACGATGTTCCGCCGGAAAAAATTGAAGGAACCGATTATATTTATTTTCATCGTTCGGCGTACGGTCCGATCCATGGCGGCATGATAAGAAACCATTGGGGCTGGAACGGAAAGGATTACAGTCCATCGGTAGAAGGAAGCAGCCTGCCGATTATCAGCCATGAGATGGGACAATGGTGTGCCTATCCGGATTTTGATGTAATTCAAAAATTTACCGGGTATGCTTTGCCGGGAAATTTTGAGGTGTTTCAAAAAACAGCCGAAAAGAATGATGTTTTGCAGTATAACAAGGAGTTTGTTTACTGCTCCGGAAGAAATCAGGTAAGACTTCTGAAGGAAGAGTTTGAGGCGAATTTTCGGACGCCGGAGATTACCGGCTATGAGTATCTGGACTTGCATGATTATACCGGGCAGGGAACTGCTCTGGTTGGGGTTTTGGATGCATTCTGGGAGAATAAAGGATATACAAATCCTGAGGAATTTCGACGTTTTAATTCTGCGGTGGTTGTACTGGCCAGAATACAGAGCTATGTGCTTAAAAGTACGGATTGCTTTTTGGCGCCGCTTGCAATATGTAACTTTGGAACAAAAGAATATGACAAGCTTACGCTTTCCTGGAGCATCAAGGAGGTAGAAAGCGGAAATACAATTGGCAAGGGTGAGCTTGAAAAAGAACATGTCTTGCTTGGAAAAAATACGGAGCTTGGTACGGTTATATTTGATTTTTCTGCACTGGACCCGGACAAGGTTTTTAATACCGAGGAGGCGGAGTACCAAAGCTATGGCAGAAAGCTTTTGTTTTCAGTAGAGGCATTTGAAACTACCGGAGAAAAAATCGCAGAAAATGTATGGGACCTTACGCTGTTTGTGGAGCAAAAGGAAAAGCAGACCAAAGAGGTATTGTTTACAAAAGACTATGAGGAAGCGATGGTGGCCTTGCAGGAAGGGAAGACGGTACTTTTGACACCATATTTGTCGGATATGGATTTCGAATGTCCAAGTCTTTCTTATCGAAGTGTTTTCTGGAATGCACAAATGGGACCGAACTGGAGCAGACAGCTTGGTATTGTAGTAGATGAAAAACATCCGCTGTTTCAAACGTTTCCGACCACACATTCCGGGGGATGGGAGTGGCAGAATATTTTAGAGCATGCCAGAGGCTATCACTTTCCGGCAAAATACCGGACAATTGTCCGGGTAATTGATGAATGGAACCGAAATTATCCGTTGTCGTTGATTTTTGAAGGAAAGGTATTAAATGGCAAGTTGTTGTTTGCAGCGGCAAATTTAGATGGAGATTTTGAAGCAAGACCGGCGGCAGCAACCCTACGCGAAGCATTGCTGTCCTATGCGTCATCAGACCGCTTTTGTCCGGAGCAGGAAATTTTGCCGGAGGATTTGTTAAAGCATATGCGGCCGATGTACCGTGGCTCGGATATCATTGCGGAGGTTACAGTAAACAAAGAAAAAATGAAGGAATGTATCAATTGTTATGATATTAATCCTAATATTCCGTTTGTCTACCATGCGAAGGAGCTTCCGGTAGAATTTGAGATTAGAATGAAACATCCGATGAAGGTAAAACGTTTATACTGTCTTCCGATACAGAATGACCGTGAATTTATTGGGGTAATTCGTGACTATCGGTTACAGGCAGAAGAGGTTTGTGTGACCGGAACCTGGAAGAACGGATTTGAAACCTGTTGGTCCGAAGAACTGGATGTCATTACCGACCGTTTGTCGTTTACCGTATTATCTACCTACTCCCGGGGCGAGGTTTCGCGCTTTGAGGAAAGAGACGGAGGATGGCGTCGGGTGAAACGACAGAATCCGCTGGTTGTGTCAATGGCGGCATTTGGGATTGAATATGAAGAGACAACAGAGGGTATGCCTGGTGAAGCAGCAAGGGCTGATAAAATCAGAAGGAACGATGAGCATTTCTGGCAAGGCTCTGCAACTAATCGGTATAAAGAAATTGATGTATAAGGGGGTTAACAATGAAATTACACAGATTGCTTGGAGAAAGAGGATATACAACATGGGGATGTATGTGGAAGAAAGGGGAATGCAAGGAGAATTCAAAATTTTCCTGCATTGCCGAAGCTGGTACACAGGTTCCGATGCAAGTGAGAAACACAGCATATTGGCCGGATGGTTCCGTGAAATGGACGGCACATACGGCAGATGCGGCGCTTTTGGGAGCAGGAATGGAGGTAACTGTTTCCGAGAAGGAAACAAAACCGGAGTATGGAATTACCATTCATGAGACAGAAGCGTGTTTTGAGATTTCTAACGGAATATTTGAGCTGGTTGTTCCAAAATGTGGTGGGCAATTAATTACCACGGTAACCAAAAACGGAGTAGTGGTTGCGGAAAATGCCCGTCCGGAGCTGATTCTTTCAGAACCGATGATGTTGGACGGAAATTTTGCCGAAATGGAGAAACGGTATTTTGGAAAAATTCAGAGTGTTGAATTGGAAGAAGCCGGTCCTTTGCTTACGTCAGTAAAATTTATCGGAACGCATGGGAATAACAAGGGAGAAGAAAAACTTTCTTTTATCATACGTATGAAGGTGTTTTATGGAAGTGCAGAACTGAAATTTATGCATACCTTTCTTTACGACGGAGAACCGGAAAAGGATTATTTAAAGGGAATCGGTGTTGCTATGGATATAGCAATGGCCGGAGAGCTGTATAACCGGCATGTAAAGTTTACAACAGATTACGGAGTGTTTCATGAGTCTGCAGTTACCCTGGTGAGTTGGCGGCCAAGGGTGCCGGAAGGATTGCACCAGAAGCAGATGGAAGGGGAAGCACTTGCACCGACCGGAAAGGCTTTGGAAGATCTGACGCAGATTATGCAGGACATTCCGTTTTGGGATACCTATGATTTCTGTCAGGATAGCGACAGCCATTTTATGATACGGAAAAAGCTTTCAGGAGAGCATCTTTGCTATATTGACAGTTTGCACGGAAATCGTGCCAAAGGCGGATTGTCGGTTGGTTCTGAAGCATCCCATGTGATGATAGCCATGCGGGACTTTTGGGAGAAGTATCCATCCGGATATACGGTTACGGGTTTGACGAAAGATAAGGCAACCTGTCACATCTGGCTCTGGTCTCCGGCAGCCCGGTCGATGGATTTCAGACATTACGCAGATCGCGGATATAATCAGGTTTGCTATGAGGGATATGATTATAAGGGAGCAGACCCTTATGGAATCGCATGTACCAATGAATTTAATCTCTTTTTTGGGGACGCTTTGATTGCAAAGGACGAGGCCTTACTTTCTTTTACAGAGGATTGTAATACCACTACATTATATGTGGCGGATCCGGAGGAATATCATGCGTTGCATGCGTTTGGTTATTGGTCTCTGCCAAAGAATACATCAGACCTGGAAAAAAAGCTGGAACAGGATTTGGAAAAAGGATTTTTGTTCTTCGAAAAGGAAGTAGAGCAGCGTAAATGGTATGGCATGTTTAACTATGGTGATTTTATGCACACCTACGATAAAGACAGGCACGTATGGCGCTACGATGTTGGTGGATATGCATGGGACAATACGGAATTGGTTCCGACTCTGTGGCTGTGGTATTATTTTATGCGTACCGGTCGCGCAGACGTATTTCGGCTTGCGGAAAAACTGACCAGACATACATCGGAGATAGACGTCTATCACATTGGAAAATATAAAGGAATGGGTTCCAGACACAATGTGATACATTGGGGCTGTCCATGTAAGGAGGCCCGGATTGCAATGGCAGGACATCATCGGTTTTATTACTTCTTAACCGGTGACAGACGATTGGAAGATATATTTGACGAACTGAAGGACAACGAGATAACCTTTTTAAACAAAGATCCTTTGGGTGATTTTTACGATAAGGAATCGATGGTGGAACCGAGCCATGCCCGTACCGGCCCTGACTGGTCCTCTTTATGCTCTAACTGGTTGACACAGTGGGAGAGATTCGGGGATGAAACATACCGTGATAAAATTCTGGTCGGTTCGGAGGATATAAAGAAGGCGCCATTAAAGCTGATATCCGGTCCGGATTTTGAATTTAATCCGGAGACGCTTCACCTTAGATATATTGGAGAACGTACAACAGGCGGAACCCATCTCCAGATATGCATGGGAGCTCCGTCTATCTGGATGGAGATGGCAGACTTGCTCGAAGATGAGGAATGGAAGGATATGTTGGCGCAATACGGACGTTTTTATTTTCTTCCGGAACATGAGAAACAGAGTGAGTCCAATGGATTAATCGGAGACCGACAGTTTACCATTCCAATGTTTGCAACCGGAATTGGTGCATATGGAGCAGCGAGACTTAAGGATCCTGTTTTGGCACAGAGAGTTGTAAAAACATTATTGGATTCCCAGTATAGTGAGCTTAGGCAGGAGGGATTTGAACCGATGCTTTTGAAACATAAAGGAAACTGTGAGCAGTTATCAGAAATTCCATGGATTTCCACAAATCATGTGGCACAGTTTTGTTTGAACGCTATTATGGTTATGGAATTTATTGCATTGTAATAATGCCGGTGGAACGGAGGAAGTATGAGGCTACATATTACAAGAGAGAAGGGCGTTGATATTCAGCCCGGTATGATGGGGTTATTTTTTGAGGATATTAATTACGGAGCAGATGGCGGTTTGTATGCGGAACTGATAGAAAACCGTTCCTTTGAATTTATGAAAACCACAGGGGTAAACAATGCGTATACCCCTGAATATGACGGAGGCTACGGATGGACAAAGTATCCTGCAGCATGTCCGTTTGTGGCGATGGAATATCACACCTTTCATCCTCTGACGGAGGAAAATCCGCACTATTTGCATGTGCGTACGATGAGACCCGGCTGTGGTTTTACGAATAAGGCCTATGATGGAATTTTTCTGACCAAGGGTGAAACGTATCACATCAGCTTTTATATGAACGCTCTGTCCTATGTGGGCGGTGTCAAGGTACTGGTGGAAAAGAACGCAGATGTTTTTCTTCAGGGCGAGATATCGGTTACGGAAGCGGCAGAGGGCTGGAAAAAGTATGAGCTGGCGTTAGTAGCAGGGGCGACAGTGGATGCGGCGGCATTTCATGTGGTTCTTGAGCAGCCCGGAGAAGTAGAATTTGACTGTATTTCCATGATTCCGGGCAGTGCGGTGTACGGAGTGTTCCGTAAGGATTTGGCAGACTTGCTTAAGGAGATGCAGCCGGGCTTTTTGCGCTTTCCGGGAGGCTGCATTATTGAGGGCAATGACTTAAAGAACCGCTATCAGTGGAAAAAGAGTGTAGGCGACATTACAAAAAGAAAAGCAAACTGGAATCGTTGGGCAGTGCATGGTAATAGTGAACAGAATAATTTTACCGGTGAATATGCTTATTACAATCAGACGCTGGGAATTGGTTATTACGAATATTTTCTGCTTTGTGAGTATATCGGAGCCAAAGCGGTGCCGGTGGTAAATGTGGGTCTGGCCTGTCAGTACCAGTCGGACGAGCTGGTACCTGTGGATGCACCGGAATTTCAGGAGTTTATCCGGGATGCCTTGGATTTGGTGGAATTTGCAAACGGGGATACAACTACCACCTGGGGAGCACTTCGTGCGAAAATGGGTCATCCGGAGCCGTTTAATCTGGAATATATCGGTATTGGCAATGAGCAGTGGGAAACGGAACGGGTAGACTTTTTCCGCCGTTACACTATGTTTGAGGCAGCACTTCATGAGAAGTACCCGGAGCTGAAGCTGCTTGGTTCCGCAGGACCGGATGTGCATACGGAGAGATATCATAAGGCTTGGGAGTTTTACCGTCAGGCGGCGAAGGAAAAAGAGAATTTCACCTATGCGGTGGATGAACATTATTATATGCCGCCGGAATGGTTTTTGAAAAACACGCATTTTTATGATGGATATCCTCGTGATGTCAAAGTATTTTCCGGAGAATATGCCGCCCATCCAAAGCGCCTTGGCGGTGTGCGGTCGGTCAATACTCTGGAAGGAGCTCTGGCTGAGGCAGCTTTTTTAACAGGGGTAGAGCGGAATGCCGATGTGGTCCTTATGGCATCCTACGCACCGTTGCTTGCCAGAGTGGGATATGTGCAGTGGGCGCCGGACATGATTTGGTTTGATGCGAAAACTGCCTATGGTACGCCAAGCTATCATGTGCAGAAGCTGTATGCCCGGAACATGGGCACTTATACCCTTGTCATGAGGTCAGGTGGACAGGAAGCGGACGGCCTGTCTGCGGATGCTGCTTTGGAGCAGGAGCACTTATTTGCCGGTGCATCCTTTGACGAAACTTCCGGTGAGATTATTTTGAAGGTAGTGAATGCCGGAGCAGAGGAAGTCCTGTTGGAGCTTTCTACAGAATTTGGCGAGATAAAAGAAGGCAGGGCAATTCGCCTGGAGGGTCCGTACCGGTATGCCTATAATACCATCGAAGAACCGGACAGGGTAACAACCGGAGAGCGGACACTTTTCAAAGAAGCATGCAGGCAGTTGAAACTTCCGGCGGAAAGCTTTACGGTATATCGGTTTACTATATAGGGCTTTGTTTAAAGCCCTTTCCAAGACAAAACAAAAACCTCTGTAGATTTCTCTACAGAGGTTTACTTAGCAGGGCTACAAGGATTCGAACCTTGAGATGACGGAGTCAGAGTCCGTTGCCTTACCGTTTGGCGATAGCCCTATGTATTTAGTATGTCCTCGACACGAATGATATTATACGACATGAATTAAAAAAAAGCAAGTACTTTTTAAAAAAAATTTATTTTTTTTTAAAGATTGATTTTTATAACAATATTTGAGAAGTCCGTGGTGGATATTTCGTTGACATGATAGAAAAATCACGATAAAATTAATATAATTCAGGCGGTATTTTTTCGGAACCGTTTGGAGTACAGTTAATATAGCACACTATGTGGTGGTTTATCAAAAACACAAATAGGAGGATTACACCAATGAACAATGTACCAAAAATGAAAATCGGTATCGTTGCAGTTAGCCGTGACTGTTTCCCGGAGTCTCTGGCAGTAAACAGAAGAAAAGCTTTAGTAGCAGCTTACGCAGCAAAGTATGATGCAGCAGACATTTATGAATGTCCGGTTTGTATCGTTGAAAGTGAAATACATATGCAGCAGGCATTAGAAGATATTCAGGCAGCCGGCTGTAACGCTCTTTGCGTATACCTTGGTAACTTCGGTCCTGAAATTTCCGAAACAATGCTCGCTGAAAAGTTTAACGGACCTAAGATGTTCGTAGCAGCAGCAGAAGAATCCCAGGCTGACTTACTTGACGGCCGTGGCGACGCTTACTGCGGTATGTTAAACGCAAGCTACAATCTTGCACTTCGAAACGTAAAGGCATACATTCCGGAGTACCCTGTTGGTACTGCTGAAGAATGTGCAGATATGATTAACGAGTTCCTTCCAATTGCAAGAGCAATCTACGGTCTCGCTAACTTAAAGATTTTCTCCTTCGGTCCAAGACCAAAGAACTTCTTCGCATGTAACGCTCCTATCAAGCAGCTTTACAACCTTGGCGTAGAAATCGAAGAAAACTCTGAGCTTGACCTGTTCGAAGCATTCAACAACCATGCCGGTGACCCAAGAATCAAGGAAGTTGCTGCAGACATGGCTAAGGAACTTGGCGAAGGCAACAAGAAGCCGGAAGTTCTTGAAAAGCTTGCTCAGTACGAAATCACTCTTCTTGACTGGGTAGAGGCTAACAAGGGCAGTCGTCAGTTCGTAGCGATTGCCGGTAAGTGCTGGCCTGCATTCCAGACCCAGTTCGGTTTCGTTCCATGTTACGTAAACAGCCGTCTCACAGGCCGCGGCATTCCGGTATCCTGTGAAGTAGATATTTACGGTGTACTCAGTGAGTTCATCGGTACCTGCGTAAGTGAAGATGCTGTTACTTTACTTGATATTAACAACTCTGTT
>JAZSEW010000068.1:0-9933 GCA_045531895.1 Lachnospiraceae bacterium | reverse complement strand
TTCAACTAATTTTTCTATAAACTTTTGTAAGTTTTCACAGAAAAAGAGACTGTGCAGTAGAAATAACTTGTTATCTCCTGTCACAGCCTCTCTCACTTATCTTTGCTTTTGTTCACACGCATTAAGCAACTGCATACTTTTCCAACAGTTTTTCAAACTCACTGTTATTTCCCTGACTGAAAATCATTACCGGGTAAGTCAACAGACTAAGTACACCCAAAAAGGACTTAGCATCTACCACTACCTTGTTGAATCTCATATCAATGTCAAAATCACAGCCAGACGCTGCTGCTACAAATTCCTGTGCTTCCTCCGGTGCAGTAAGTTTAATTAGCTTCTTTGCTTCCATTTCTGACTCTCCATTCTTTCTAAAAAATGTCCCATCACTATACCGTGTCTAAATGACACGCCCCAATCTCCGAAGCATGGCAGTTACGCTTATTTGCGAATCTGCTTACAGGAAGTTATACCATGCAATTTTTCATAAGTCAATATCTTTTTTCTTATAAAACAATTAATTTATTTTTATAACGGTATTTATGTTTTTATATCATGCTAAAGGTACAGTTACCGCAATTGCCAATGCCCCTGCTCCGATATGACAGGAAACGCTTAGAGAAAGTGGGTCTACAAACTCCACCTTCGCCTTAGGAAAAGCATCTTTCACCTCGTCTACCCAGGCATCCACCTCTTCATTTCTAATTCCGCTATAGGCTACTGCAAAATGCATATGCTCCACCAAAGTTTCAGAAAATCTTCCCTCTAAATCCTTGCGGACTGCATCCAGCATCATTTTTCTGCCCTGTGCACGTCCTCTCACCTTAGCATAAGCATCCAGACGTTCTCCCTGAATCTGAAGCACCGGCTTAATATTTAATACTGTACCTATTGCCGCAGCCGCCGGGGTAATTCTTCCGCCTTTCTTCAAATACTTTAAGGTTTCCAGCGTAATATAAATACTGGATTCCAGCTTCATCACTTCTAACGTTCTTTTTATTTCCTCTGCAGGAACACCCTTAGCCGTCAGTTCCAGAGCATCCATTACAGCCTGACGTTGTGTCACAGAAATTCTCTGATTATCCACTACATAAACCCGTCCCTTATAATCCTGCGCTAACATCATAGCAGTCTCACATGACTTACTAAGTCCGCTGGACATAGGAATGTGCACAATTTCTTCATACTCTTCCAACACCTTATCCCATAAATCCATAACTTCTCCCGGAGATGGTTGGGAAGTAGAAATATCAGCATCTTCTGCAAGCTTTTTATAAAATTCCTCCTGGGTTAGAGAAATATCCTCGTAAAACAGTTCCTCGTTAATGTAAAATGGCATTGGTAATACAAAAATGCCAAGCTCCTTTGCCTGAACCTGAGTGATACCACTATTACTGTCTGTGACTATGGCAGTTTTTTTCTTCATCATGCACTCCTTATCCCTCTAAAATATATTTCCGCTACATTTCGCAGACAAATTATATCGTGCTTTTCTGTTTTTGTAAATAGTGTATTTATTATTATCTATGGTCAGATTGCCTCTTCCTTTTCCGTAAAACAGAAAATGCAACTATTTCAGTATTTTCCACCAAAATAATTGCTTTTGTTTTGTCGTGTTAATTTCCGTGTTAACTTTGCAGATGCACAAAGCTTTCTCCCTTTATTTATCACGATTATTAACAGGGGATGAGAGAATCGAACTCCCGCTAAAGGTTTTGGAGACCCTTGTCATACCATTTGACCAATCCCCTTTGAACACTGCTTTGATATTATATATCAAGGCAGTGGGCTTTGTCAAGACTTTTTCAGTATTATTTTCTTTTTCTTGAAAATTCCTTTTATTTCGACAATTCTATATCAAGTCGGAAGTTCTCTGAACACCTTTCTAAAGTAGAGACGCCAGTTCCCTTATGTTACCTACTTCCACGAGGCGGATTTTCCGTGGCTTTTCTTCTTCGATTCTGGCAGAACGTGCTTTTGGTACAATACATACCTCATAGCCCAGTTTTTCTGCCTCCCTGATACGTTGAGACAGCATACTAACGCTGCGCACTTCACCGGTCAGACCAATTTCTCCAAAAGCAATGGTTTTGCTGTCCACTGCTTTGTTTTTGTAGCTGGAAAGCAATGCCAGTACAATTGCAAGATCAATGCCCGGTTCCGAAATTTTCATGCCCCCTGCTACATTGACATAAGCATCGCAGCCTGCCATGGAAATTCCAAGTCGTTTTTCCATTACCGCCATTAAAAGATTTACTCTGTTATAATCAACACCGGCTGCGGTACGTCGCGGCATATTAAAATTAGTTTGACACACCAATGCCTGTACTTCTACCAGAATAGGTCTTGTTCCTTCCATTACCGTTGTAATAACAGAACCCGGTTCTTCCTCAGGGCGTCCTTCCAGCATATATTCCGAAGGGTTTGTCACTTCTTTTAAGCCTGTTCCTGACATCTCAAACACGCCAATCTCATTAGTTGAGCCAAAACGATTCTTCACAGCACGCAAAATACGGTATGCCGCAGAATTATCTCCTTCAAAATACAGCACAGTATCCACCATGTGCTCCAGCATTCGCGGACCTGCCACCGTGCCTTCCTTGGTCACATGACCAACAATAAAAATGGAAATTTCTTTTACCTTGGCAAGGCGCATCAGGCTTGCTGTTGCTTCTCTTACCTGGCTTACGGAGCCCGGAGCCGCACCAACTTCCTCTCGGTACATCGTCTGGATGGAGTCAATAACCACCACCTCCGGTTTTTCTCTTTCCAGTGTACTTTCAATTAAATCCAGGTTGGTTTCAGAAAGTAGAAGAACCTCTCCCGAAAATGTTCCGAGACGGTCTGCACGCATTTTAATCTGCTGTGCAGATTCCTCGCCGGAAATATAGAGCACTTTATGTTTTGTACTGATTTCCCGGCACATCTGCAGTAGTAACGTAGACTTTCCGATACCCGGATCACCGCCCACCAGCACCAGGGAACCTTTTACAATACCACCGCCCAGTACCCTGTCAAATTCACAGATGTAGGTAGAGGTACGTTCTTCCCTATCCGCCGAAACCTCATTTAGCGGCAGAGGTTTTGATTCCACTGCCGCTAATCCTGCACTTCCTTTTAGTTTTGTCTGTACTACCGGCTCTTCTGCAAAAGAATTCCATGCCTTGCAGCCGGGACACTGTCCCACCCACTTTGCTGATTCAAAGCCACATTCTTTACAGAAAAACACTGTTTTTGCTTTTGCCATTCCTTAAAAAGTCCCCTTAGATTCGTTCAATAACAACTTCCTGTGGCTTGCCGCCTGCCAATTCCACACTGATCACAAGCTTACCGCCTACATTGGTTGCCATCTTGCCAAGGTTTGTATTATCGACAAGAACACGGTATTCCTTTTCTTCTTCCAAATCCAGAGTAATCTGAGTATTTCCGTTACCCTCTACCATAAAACTGATTTTGCGGTCTTCTTCCTTAAATCCTTCCACCTTGGTACCCGGAACAGACTCATACACGAAAGAACCGTTTCTTTCCAGCTTTGTAATCTCCGCAAAAGTCTTTACCTTATATAAATCTCCCATATGCGGGAAATCAGAAAGTTTTGACTTTTCTGTTAATGTATAATCTCCGAATCCAAGACTACCATCTGCTGCTACACGAATTAAATCTGCCATTTGTAATCCTCCTTTGTTTTGCGGAGCAAAATGCCCGCCCGCTAATGCGGGCAGAGGATTTTCCTCCTTTGTTTTGCTCTTATTTTTCCTTCGGTCTTCTGACCCTGATAGCGGGTTTGCCGTCCTTCACAGAAAGAGTTACTGTATCTCCCTGTTTCACCGTGCCCTTGATAATTTCTTCTGCCAGCATATCCTCAATATGGTTCT
Organism: Lachnospiraceae bacterium; assembly: GCA_045531895.1. GTDB lineage: Bacteria > Bacillota > Clostridia > Lachnospirales > Lachnospiraceae > SIG299. Next base: position 6,061 of record JAZSEW010000068.1, on the reverse strand, counting down.
GAACCGCACGTCGAATCGGTCTGGCACCGTATTTATCATCAAAGCCCTTTTCCAGAATAAACTCCGTAACGGAATCCTGCAGATTCAGCTTGATATTTAACTGCTCTCTGCAACGCTTTACAATAATCTCAAGCTGTAGTTCCGTAATCTGACGAAGTGTATCTTTTGTCAATGAATGGAACACAATGGTTTCATCGATACGATTTAAAAATTCCGGTTTAAAAGCACGTTTTACTTCTTCCATAACATTATTGCGCATCTTTTCATAATCTGCCTGCTCATCCTTCTGCGTGGTAAAGCCCAGATGTTTTGGCTGCATAATGACACCGGCTCCTGTATTGGAAGTCATAATAATGATTGTATTCTTAAAGCTCACCTTACGTCCCTGGGAATCGGTAATATGACCGTCCTCCAGCACCTGGAGAAGAATGTTAAACACATCCGGGTGCGCCTTTTCCAGTTCGTCAAACAACAGTACAGAATACGGTTTACGCCGCACCTGCTCTGACAACTGTCCGCCCTCTTCATGACCCACATAGCCCGGCGGCGAACCAATAATCTTTGAAACGCTGTGTTTTTCCATATATTCGGACATATCCACACGAATCATGGCATTTTCATCACCGAACATTGCCTCTGCCAGTGCCTTGGAAAGCTCTGTTTTACCAACACCGGTTGGTCCAAGGAATAAGAAGGAACCGATTGGGCGGTTCGGATCTTTTAATCCCACTCTTGCCCGGCGAATAGCCTTCACAATAGAAAGCACCGCATCATCCTGACCCACCACACGCTTCTTTAAACTTTCCGGCATCTTCTGTAACCGTTCGCTTTCTGCTTCCTGCAGTCTTGAAAGCGGAATTCCTGTCCATGAAGAAACTACTTCTGCAATCTGCTCTTCCAGCAATACAAGCTGTTCTGCATTCTGCTGCTCAGCATTTTTTTTCTTCCGGCGTTCCAACTTCTTCTCCAGTTTTTTCTGCTCTTTTGCAATCTGGCTTGCTGCATCAATTCTGCCATCTGTCAATGCATCTTCCTTCTGCACTTCCAACTCTGCAATTTCCTTTTCCAATTCTTTATCCTTATCTGAAATACTAAAGGATTTTAAATGAAGTCTGGAAGCCGCCTCGTCCATAGCATCAATTGCCTTATCCGGAAGAAAGCGATCATTGACATAGCGGTTTGTTAAAGATACTGCCGCCATTAAGGCCTCATCCGAAATTTCAATTACATGATGCGCTTCATAATTTGCACGCAGACCACGAAGAATATTTACCGCCTCTTCCTCCGTTGGCTCCTCTACTGTCACCGGCTGAAAGCGGCGTTCCAATGCCGCATCCTTCTCCACATGCTTACGATATTCTTCCCTTGTGGTTGCACCAATTACCTGCAATTCTCCTCTGGCCAGTGCCGGTTTCAAAATATTGGAAGCATCCATAGCTCCCTCTGCACCACCTGCACCAATCAGTGTATGCAATTCATCGATAAATAAAATAACATTGCCTGCAGAAATAACTTCTGCAATGACGCGCTTAATACGTTCTTCAAATTCTCCCCGGTATTTGGAACCTGCCACCATTGCAGATAAATCCAGAGATAGAATACGTTTCCCTTTCATCAACTCCGGAACATCACCGTTTGCCAACAATGTTGCCAGTCCTTCTACCACCGCTGTTTTACCAACTCCCGGCTCGCCAATCAGACATGGATTATTTTTTGTTCTCCGGCATAAAATCTGAATCAGACGTTCCATTTCCTTTTTACGACCCACTACCGGATCCAATTTATGTTCTTCTGCACTTAAGGTCAAATCTCTGCTGTACTGCTCCAGAGTCGGTGTAGAAGTTCTTCTGGCTCCTTTGCCTCTGCTCATGGCAAACTCTGCTTTTGCAGTAGCCATATCTCCACCCATAATCAGTATAGCATCCGAAAAAACCTTCTGCACATTAATTTCCAACGTATTCAAGAGGCGTACTGCCAGGCAAACTCTTTCTTTAAGCAAAGCAACTAAAATATGCTCTGTGCCCGCCAACCGTTCGTTATAAGCATTTGCCTCCTGTTCACTCTGTAACAGTACTTTTCTTGCCAGAGGAGAAAAACTGTCTCTGCCATCCGGTTCTTCAGCGCCACCCAAAACAATTAATTGTTTTGCCAGTTCTAAAAGCTTTTCTGCCTGTACCCCATTCTGTAATAAAATATCCTTTGCCACACCATCGCACTGTGTCAGGGCAATCAGCAAATGTTCTGTACCAATATAGCCCTGCCCCATTCGTTCTGATAATTCATATGCCACAGCAAGTACTTTCTGCGCATTTGGTGTAAACTTTTCTTTCATGCTTCGTCTATCCTCGATTCTTACGACGTATACTTAACCACAGGATTACCATCAAAAATATCAGACATACTCCAAACAGAAATGCCACTGCAAAAATAAGCACCTCCTGATGTACCTTATACTCCCTGATAGCCGTCTTCAGGTTCTCATCATTACTTTGGATTACCTGAGTTACCGTATACTCTTCTTCATTTACTCTTTGCAGGGTCTGTTCTACCCGGTCATACCGATACCAGTTTACTTCTCCCGCCTCATTTTTTAAGATAAGCAGAAGAAATTCTTCCGCTGCCTCTCCACGTTTTACATAAGCAGATACCTGAATCTCGTTTATCATCAGAGTAGTCTGTGCATATCCATCCGGAATCATAAAGCCTTCCGGTTTATCACATACCGTATAAGTATGGTACTCTGTTACAAGCACACCACTTTCGGACTCTTCAAATGCAATGCCCGGTACTGTAACCACCGGCTTTGTGCTGTCTTCCGGATTATCCGGTTCTTTGACAAACTCAGAGCGGTACACATAAATAGTATATACCGACTGCGAACCATCCTCTGCGGTTACTGTTACCAGCACTTCATTATTCCCAAGTACCAGATTTTTCCCTCCGGACACCTCTACCTTTGCTAACTCATCATCTGCAATAGCACTTACTATCAGCATTTCTGCTTCATTTGGTACTGATGCATGGTAAAGTAATTTTCCCGGTGAAAAAGATGGAGACAACTCCACCGCCTCTGCCCGGTTATCTACAAGATAAAGTGCGACAAGGCTGCTGTTATCCGATGCAGTCACAGATGGCAGCACAGAAAAAATTTTACTTACTCCCGTTACAGACATTTCCGAACCATCTGTATAACAATAGACAATAGGTCTGTCATACAGTGCCACCTCACATTCACCCGGCATCAATGCTTTAAAATAAATCCGGTACGTTCTGTCCTGAACAGAAGGAGATGCTCCGATGTCCGATACTTTTAAAAATCCGGCGCCTCCTGTAATACAGGAAGCTGCCGAATCAAATTCAAATAAAGTTTCATCATAGCTTAAAAACGCTTCAAAATCACCAATGGTTGCATCGGCACTGATAGTCAGTTTTACTTCTACCGTATCTCCTACATGAATTTCTTCCGTATCAGTAGATATGGTAATTGTTGCACTGGCAGCCTGGGCCGTCTGTACCGGCACCACTGCCAGCAGCAACAGAAAAATCATCACTCCCGCAGTCCACTTATTTATTTTTTTTGTCCTATAATTACATTTCATGCAGAAGTGTCCTTCCTAGTTTATTCCTGTCTTACGACAATAATGACATATTCTCTGGATTCACCGCTTTCTGCCACAGAGCTTAATACAATCGTATTGGATCCATACTCCAGACCATGGAAACCGGTTCCGAAAACAACTGCAGATTTACTTACCGGTTCCGCTTCAATCTGAATAATTGCATCGTCAGAATCTACTACCAGATAGTAAACCTGATCCGTCTTCAGATTAAAGGTTGGAGTCAACTGCATTTCATTGCCGTTTTCATCATAAACTTCTAAAGTTTTTAACCAGTTATTTGGATTATATTTCTTTGTCGGTGCAGCAACTGCATTTTCCGGCATATTAAGGTATACCGGGATTGAAAAAGCAATCGGAAGCGATTCCATATCCGTATACGCACTGGCTGTTTTTTTGGATTCTGCATACGGAGCCTCTACATTCGCCATGTACTGATGATAGTATGTGGAATTTTCCGTTACATTAAACTTCTGAAGATAAATAGTGTCCTGTCCACGATTAATATAATTTACACCGAGAATATATGCGCCACCAACAATGGCGTTATACTGGTTAGTCCAAGGAATTAAGGACGCATCATTTAATTCATCGTTATTACTTGCGCCATTCTTCGCATACTTCAGACCGTTGATAATCGCACCACCGGCTGCTGTAGAATGGTAAGCACCGATGTTGTAGAAATTATACAGATTTTCATAGCCGGATACCGTACCGGACACACTGTTGCTGGCCGTGGTAGCACCGGTTACAACCTCCTGCTTTACACGGGCCGCCAGATGATAAGGGCTGACATTGGAATATTCCGCAGCAGCAATGAAAGTCTGCGCATAGCTTAATGTATTGCTAATGCCAAAATCATCCTCATATGTGAAATACTGGTACTGGAACGGTGTGCTCTTTAAAATACTCTCTACACCACCTTCATCCTGATAAGAAGATGCATACCTCAATAGCTCAAACATAAAAATGTTACTTTCATTCAGGAAATTTCTTGGGTCCATATAATATTCAATTGCTTCTCTGGATGCAGTCACCCAGGTGGAACCATCGTATACAACAAACTTATCCTTTGTCCAGTCATAAGCCCCTGTTTCCAAAGATTTCCATTCAATGCTCTTGCTGTTCGGAATAAGATTCTTACCGGCAATGCTCTCTTCATCAATTACTTTGTTCCAATCCAGACCGGTATGATATGCTTCAAACACCCAGTTTGGATATTTTTCATGCAATTTTCTTAATAGTGGCTTATAGCTTTCCGGAAAACCCTGTGCATCCATATAAGCCTCAAAATCTTCCATACTTCCGATAATATCGCCATAAGAACCACCCGGCTCATTTTCTTCCGTCAACATGGTAATCCATGCATTTTCAATATATCCATAATACATTTTTCCGTCATACTCAAATCCAATATGACGATATACATTATTACTTGCATCGATATACTTACCATATAAGGTTAAAACCTCATCACCCTCCAGGCTGACGAAAATACCGTTTTCATCATACACGAGATTAAATGGCAGAACCGGTTCCTGATACACAACCAAAATTCTGCCATATTCATTTCCCACGGTGCCGTACCCGTTTACTATACCGGGTACGTTCACCGGATAATTTCCATCTTTAATATAGTTTACGGATGGCATTGGTGTTACAGTTGTTTCAGTCACTCCCGGTCTCACTGTAGGTGTTGTCTCTACAGGCCTGGGAGTCACCGTGGGTGTAGGCGTGGGGGTCGGTGTCGCCGGTGGTTCACCAACTGCTTCCATCAGATAAACCGGACCTTCCTGGATATATCCTTCGTACACTACCCCATCCTTTTCTACTTTTATTGCGAACCACTTTTCGCCGGTTCCGTCTGCAACAATCTCAGCCAGAATCCATACAATATCTCCTACGGACAAGTTTAAAATAGAACCTTCCGAAGTCTTTACATAACTTCCGGCAGAAGATGCAGTTTTTCTGATTCGAACCTTATCTTCTATAATCTGGGCTGCCACAGGATTTTCCATGTCGGCAGACAGCTTTACATTTGCGCTGTTTGAGTAACCACAAATAATTTTACCGTCTTTCTTTACGGCAATTCTATACCAGTTGGTTTCACCGGACATGTTCTGATTGATAACAATTACCTGGGTCTTCGCCTCCATATTTAACAGCACTGCTGCATCTTCTGTATTATCTGCCAGAAGCTTTGCACCATTTTTCAGTATTGTACCGTAATAGTAGAAGAACGCATAATCATCCGTCACTTCCCCAACAGTAATTGTTTCTCCCGAAACTGCCGGTCCCGTTGTTGGCACAGCTGTTGGTGTAGCAGAGACCTCCGGTGCTTTGGTCGGGGCAGATGTAGCAGCCAGAGCATTTACATTTATATACTTACTATGCACATAACCGGTCTGCTTCACGCCATCTCTGGTAAAGGAAATCTGATACCA
>JAZSEW010000099.1:0-21949 GCA_045531895.1 Lachnospiraceae bacterium | reverse complement strand
TATTTGATGATGCACCGGGTCAAAAAGGAAAAAGACGTTAATAAAGATAAATGGATTGGTGTAGGCGGACATTTTGAAGATGGAGAATCCCCGGAAGAGTGTTTGCTTCGTGAAGTATGGGAAGAAACGGGGCTTAAACTGACAAGCTTCCGACTACGCGGCATTGTTACTTTTTCTACGGATGTTTATCCGACCGAGTATATGTTTTTGTATACGGCAGACGGTTATGAAGGAGAGATAACCGAGTGTGACGAGGGGAATCTGGAGTGGGTGAAAAAGAGTGATGTATATCAGTTGCCTGTTTGGGAGGGTGACAAGGTGTTTTTTCACCTGTTAGAGGAAGAGATGCCGGTATTTTCATTAAAGCTGAGATACGAAGGTGATAAATTGGTGGAGACCATATTAAACGGATCAAAGCTGGAAACGTGGAAATAGGATGCTTTGTAACGAAAAAAGGGGGCCGGGCAGCCCCTTTTTTAATACTTATACGGTTCCGGTTACAGTAAGAACGGTAACGCCCGGTACAATATTCCATTGTCCTGTGGTCGGGTCCTGAGTATAGGTGGCAGCAGGAACAGTGATTACGCCGGGTACGGTCTGGAATAAACCTGTATTTTCGTCGTAGATATACTGTGGACCTTCGGTTAATACAGTGCCGTTTAATGCTACGGTAATGTTTTCTAAAATAGGACTAAATAAGTCGGTTACGGTTACATTGTCTGTAGCAACGGCAGGGGTGTTACCGGTATTTTGAATAGTGAAGGTGTAGGTCAGCTGACCGTTTTCCGTAACTGTTTCAGGTGTAAGGCTCTTGGTAATAGAGAGCTGAGCAGCATCAGCAATAGTAATGGTATCGGATACTTCAATCGGAGCAGTGAGACCTGTGCCGGAAATGCTGGCTTCGTTTACAATGACAGAACCGGAAGCTAATGGTGCAAACTCATTTACGCGTGCTTCATAAATTACAATGGCATTTCCTCCTGCCGGTACGTTAATTCCGGTAATAACAAGCGGAGGGCCTGCAACGGCAGTAGCACCGGTCTGAAGAATACCATTTGCGTAGTAAGCCAGGGAACCGTCCACATAAGTGAGTGGTGTTCTGGTCAAGCCGCCAACGGTGTATGCACCTAAATCATCAGAGATGGTCAGGTTGTTAAAGGCAGATGATCCTGTGTTGACAATACTGATGACGTAAGTTACGGTGTCGCCAAAACGGTATTCCTCATTCAGGGCATTTTTTGCAGCGGAAAGTACTTCGAGAATTTCTCCGGTAACGATATTGGAAGTTGTTGTTGTATTATTGTAAGACAAGGTTGCCTGATTGGTAAAAATAGCCATAAAATATATACTCCTTTTGGGGATTATAGTATTAGTATATGGAGGAAGAAACAAAAGGGTGTAAACATTTTTCATAGGAGGTTAATGAAATTTATTATAATATTTGACACACAAGGGGAATCGTGCTACAATTCCCCTTGGTAAACAAAATAACACTAATAAATAAGAGGTTGAGAAATTGATTATTCGCAGAAGATAAGATTCCACGAAATGCATAGAGACAGAAAGTAATACCCGTCGGTAACGGCACGGGCGTTTCTTTGTGTATTCTGAATATATGCATGAATTGTGGGATATTTTATTTGCGTGGGAGGATTCTCAGGCTCTTTTTTTCGTGCTTTTACAGACAAGGAGGCATCAATATGATTATTTTCACAAGACCGGAAATGACAACAAAGGCAATTATATTATAAACAATCCGGTAACAAATTTGTGCTATCGGATTGTTGGAATAGGAGACAATATGGCACAAATTGAAATTAGAGATTTAACATTTTATTACGACGATTTTTATCATCCGGTATTTGAACATTTAACTGTAAATTTAGACACTGACTGGAAAATGGCTCTTGTTGGACGCAACGGAAGAGGAAAAAGTACACTGCTAAAGCTTCTTGATGGAAGTCTTAAGCCAATGTCAGGGGAGATTAAGCGAAGCGGAAACGTGTCTTATTTCCCATATCTTTATGATACTACGTTTACCAAGGCAATGGATGTGGTAAAGGAGTGCATCGGAGGACTTCGCTCATTGGAGATAAAGCTGCAGAACTATGAGGAGGCATTTAGTAAAGCACCTGACGAAGCCGACAGCGCTACATATGTTGAATTATTAAACCGGTATCTTGAACTGGACGGTTATGCCATGGAGAGTTACATCTGCAGGGAATTATCTCAGATGGGACTTTCGGAGAAGCTTTTGGAACAGGAATTTGACACTCTGTCCGGAGGAGAGCAGACCTGCATGCTGATATTGGCATTGTTCCTTAGGAAAGATGCATTCGTATTGCTGGACGAGCCAACCAATCATTTGGACGTAAGTAAGAAAGAACATCTGAAGGAATATTTGAAAAAGAAGAGAGGGTACATCATTGCTTCCCATGATATAGAGTTTTTGGATGCAGTGTGCGACCACATTCTTGCTATTAACAAGGCGGATATTTCCATGGAACAAGGAAATTATTCTACCTGGCATAAAAACATGGAGCTAAGGGAGCAGTTTGAACTGCGGACAAAAGAAAAGCTGGAGCACGAAATCAGCCAGCTGGAGAGGCAGTCTAAGCAAACCAGAGCCTGGTCCAATGTTGGAAACAAACAAAAATATCCCTTTGCAGGGCATTTCAGAACCAACGGAACCAGAGCCTATATGCGACAGGCAAAGGCTGCAGAGCAGCATATACAGGATAATTTGGCGGAAAAGAAGCAGTTGCTCCGTAACATGGAGGCAGAACGGAAGTTAAATATTTCGCAGGAGATTATGCAGCGTGACAACTGTCTGCTTGCTGCAGACCACATAACCTTTTGCTATGAAGGAGCATTTGCACCTGCACTTAAAGATGTGACTCTGCATATCTATCCGGGAGATAAAATCTGGCTCAGGGGAAAAAATGGTGCCGGAAAAACCACGCTGTTAAAGCTGTTGGCAGGAAAGTTACAGGAACCGGGCATCCGCAGAAAAGGCGGAATTTCCATTGCTTATGTTACGCAGGAACCGAATTTGCGTAGCGGAGAGCTGCCGGGTTCACTTCTCGAAAACAGGAAATTTAAAGATTTTTGTAAGCTGTTTGACCTGCCGTTTGATTCCTGCTGTCGCCCGTTAGAAACCCTTAGCAGCGGTGAACTGAAAAAAGTAGACATTGCAAGAGCGTTGGCGGAGGAGCATCAGATTTTATTTTTGGATGAACCGTTAAATTACATGGATGTACAATTTAAAGCTCAGCTGGAAGCAGCTCTTTTGGAGGAAAAACTAACGGTTGTGTTTGTGGAACACAATGAAGAGTTTGGAGAACGGGTTGCAAATCAGATAATAGATTTGTAATTGGGTGACCGGTTATCAAATTTTTTTCTGATTCCATTTTATTGTTTGACTATAGTCTGCAGAAGAGATATGATAAAGAAAACGAATGGAGGTAGTTACATGGGTAAAAGAAGTATACCGGTTGCCGGGGAATTTTATCAGCACTTTAAAGGAAATTTGTATCAGATTATTGGAATTGCTAAAAATTCCGAAACGGATGAGAAGATGGTGATATATCAGGCACTGTATGGGTCATATGACTGGTACACAAGACCGCTTGAGATGTTTATGAGTCGTGTGGATAAGGAAAAGTACCCGAATGTTTTGCAGGAGTATCGCTTTGAAAAGTGTGTACCCGGTGAGAGTGCAGTTAATACGGAGAAGAAAGATGAATGTGAGAGAGCAGAAGAAACCGTCAGGGAAGAAATCCTGCGTTTTCTGGATGCAGAGGGAGCAGCAGAAAAACTGGAGGTATTGCGGCAACTTCGTAAAAATATGGATGAGAGCTTGCTGACTACTATTGAGCTTTCTATGGATTTACTTCCAAATGAAAGAGACAGCATGGAGCGACGATATGAATTGGTAGAGCAAACGTTGGAAAAACGGGTTCGATTTGAAGGCGGCAGATTGAGATAAAGGTATGGTCAAATAAAATGTTTTATGATAGAATAAACATAATATGCAAAAATGCATAAGGGGGATATCATGAAAAAAGAGAAGAAAAAGAATGCAAAGCAAACAGGTGAGAAAAAACGTCTGATAACATTATCCGGGCGTTTGTTATTGCTTTGCCTTTTGCCAATGATACTGGCCTGCCTGATGATTACGTTTTTTAGTGCGAATCGGCTTCGCTCCGGTATTGAAAGTGAAATTGAAAAATCGTTAAAAATTGTGGCAACAAGTGTAAACGAAACTTATACAAATTTGTATAAGGGAGATTATAAGCAGGATCAGAATGGTAAAGTTGCCAAAGGCGAAACTCAGATTTCAGGAGATACAGGTCTGATTGACAGTTTAAAGGAGCAGACAGACTTTGAGGTGTCATTTCTCTTTGGTAATATGCGTCTGATTACCACAGTTCGAAATCCAAACGGCGCACGAATGAATGGTGTAGGAATTGATGCCAGTACATATAAGACTATTGAAAGTGGTGAAACTGTTTTCTTAACAGAATATTCTGTGGGAGGGAACCATCTTTATGCATATTATCAGCCGTTAGTAAATTCTGACGGTTCTATCATTGAAGCAATTGTGAGTGAAGTAGAGAATTTAAATCGTAATGCTACAAAAATGGCAGAAGATGAAAGTGAATCAGAGCGTATTATCAATGAGCTGAATGCTTCCAATGAGGAAACTAAAGAAGCAGTAATGCAGGTGGCTGAACAGATTGCAGTGATGAGTAATTCCATCAGGGATATTACCTCTGCATTGGATATGATTCGCACTGTGGCAGATGAAACCACACTTCTTGCGTTAAATGCAAGTATTGAGGCAGCAAGAGTTGGGGAGGCAGGTCGAGGCTTTGCGGTAGTTGCCCAGCAAATCAGTAAGCTGGCTGAGCAGTCAAATGCTTCCATCGGCACCATTGAGGGTGTTATTGAAGGAGTTGTTTCTACTTCTGAAAAAATGGTTGTTATTATGGCTGATGTGAAGCAGAAAATGGATCAGCAGCAGGAAAAACTGGATGCGACTATGTCTAAATCCGTGGCGGTGGCAGATGAGGTAGAAAGTTCCAAACAGAAAATTGAAGCTATTCGTGAAAATGTAGATACTTTAAATGAATTTGGCATTGCCATTGAAAGCGTGGTAAGTAATCTGGCAACGGTTTCCTATGAAAATGCAACTTCAGCGGATAGTACTAAGGATTCTGCCAATCTGATGAGTGTTACTATGAACGATTTGAAAGACGCATCTGTGAAACTGGCAGGCCTTTCCAGAGAATTAGAGCAGTCATTAGGTCTGTTTAAATTGTAATTGTATAAAATAATAAAAAAGATATTGCAGGAGCAACTGGTATGGTAGGATTATTGGCTAAATATTTTATCAAAGAAACAAAGGATGCGGAGTCGCCGGAAAACAGACAGGCCTATGGGGTGCTGTGTGGTTCGGTAGGAATTTTCTTTAATGTTCTTCTGGCACTTGGTAAATTTGTTGCCGGTCTGCTGTCCGGTTCTATTGCAATTATGGCGGATGCTGCGAATAATTTGTCCGATGCAGGTTCTTCCTTGATTGTGCTGTTTGGTTTCAAACTGGCAGGACAGAAACCGGACCCTGATCATCCCTTTGGACATGGCCGTGTAGAGTATATATCCGGATTACTGGTATCAATGCTTATTATTTATATGGCGGTGGAATTATTGAAATCCTCTGTGGATGCAATTTTACATCCGGGAGAAGTAAGTTTTGAACCTGTAATACTGATAATTTTACTGGTATCGATTTTAGTGAAATTCTATATGTTCTGGTACAACAGAAAATATGGGAGAAAAATCCGAAGTGAAGCAATGCTGGCTACCTCAATGGATTCCTTAAGCGATATGGGAGCTACTGCGGTGGTGCTTTTATCTATGGTGGTATCTCATTATACCAGTTTACATATTGATGGTTTTTGTGGTGTATTGGTAGCATTGCTGATTTTCTATGCCGGTTTTAATTCTGCAAAGGAAACTATAAATCCTTTACTTGGTCAGCCTCCGGAACCGGAATTTGTACAGCGTATTGAGAAAATTGTGCTGGAGGAAGAGGAAATTATCGGTATCCACGATCTGATTGTGCATAATTATGGACCGGGAAGAGTGATGATATCTTTGCATGCCGAGGTTCCCGCAGATGGTGATATTCTGGCTTTGCATGATATGATTGATAATGTGGAGCATCGGTTAAAGAATGAACTGCACTGTGCGGCGGTTATTCACATGGATCCGGTCAGCACAAAGGATGAGAAAACACTGGAATTAAAAAAAGTGGTAACGGAGCTGGTAAGGGAGGTTGACCCTGTATTGTCTATTCATGATTTCCGTGTTGTAGCAGGCCCGACCCATACCAATCTGATTTTTGACATGGTAGTTCCGTTTGATTTTTCCTTATCTGACGTAGACGTTGCGGATAAGGTTCAGAATAAAATATGGAAGTATAATCCGGTATATTTTGCCGTGATTGAAATTGATAAAGCCTATACAGGTCAGAAAACAAAGTAATACTATAGAAATGAGGAAAAAAATATGCCACCAAGAATACCAATTGAAACATCGGCAAGACACATCCATATCAGCAAAGAAGATTTTGAAGCTTTATTTGGAGAAGGAAAGGAGCTTACCTTTGTAAAAGAATTAAGCCAGCCCGGACAGTATGTGGCAGCAGAAAAGCTGGCTGTTATCGGCCCGAGAGGTGAGTTTGAAAAGGTGTCCATTTTAGGTCCGTTTCGTAAAGAAACACAGGTGGAAATTTCAGTAACGGATGCAAGGAAGCTGGGCGTGCCAAGCGTTATCCGACAGTCAGGAGATACCGAAGGAACACCGGGGTGTACTCTTCGTGCGGGAGATAAAGAGATTACATTGGAAAAGGGTGTAATTGTGGCAAAGAGACATATCCATATGCGTCCGGGAGATGCCATTCAGTATAATGTCCGGGATAATGAGAATGTCTTTGTTATTACAAAAAGTTACGAACGCAATCTTATTTATGCTGATGTGGTAGTTCGTGTCAGTCCGTCTTTCCGTCTGGCTATGCATGTGGATACAGATGAAGCAAATGCTTTTGCGGGTGATGCAGAGCCATATGGTGTTATCGTAAAGATTTTTGATACCGAATCATATTCCGTAGATAAGTGGATGGAAGAAGTATTACGAGGGATAAATAGAATATAACAAAATATATGAGGGTGTTCCTAAAGTCATGAAACAACTTAGGGAACGCCCTCTTTTTCAGATAGAATACTGCATAAAAAAAATGCTTTTGGATATGGTAATAACAGGAGGAAAGCAAAATGAAACGATGTTTTTTTGCTGTGCTATGTATTATATCTGTAGTATATCTTATCAGAACGCCGGAATATTGGGAGAGTTTCTGTCCGGATACCGAACAGTATGAGACGGATACGTTTTATTATATTATTAAAGAAGAATACCGAGAGGATGAACTGGGAAAAAGACTGTATCAGGAACGATTTACGGATATCCGGGATGGAGATATATTAGTAACAGATTCTACTTACTGTCTGTGTTTTCGCCATGGACATGCTGCTCTTGTAATAGATGCAGAGAAGGGAGTTACGCTGGAAGCGTTTGGGATTGGTACGAAGTCAGAGTATTCCAATCTTCAGGAGTGGAGAAGATATCCTCATGTACTTGTGCTTAGACTAAAAGCTCCGGAGACTGTGAGAAAAGCTGTAGTAGCCTATGCAAAAGAGAATTTGTGCGGAATTCCTTATATGCTGAGTCCGGGAATTATTGATGATAAGAATATGGGAGAGAACTATTGGGGGACGCAGTGTGCCCATCTGGTGTGGGCTGCCTTTAAAGCATATGGATATGACATCGATGGAGATGGGGGATGGTTGGTGACACCGGCTGATTTTACGAAATCTGAACTACTGCGAATTGTGCCGCAGGAATAATAAAAAATAGAAATGGTAACACTAAGTATAAATACATTTTGATGGAAAGGGTGGAAAGTATGCTTGGTATGCTAATATCAATTCTCTCCGGTGCGTTGATGAGCATTCAGGGAGTATTTAATACAGGAGTTACAAAACAGAGCAGTATATGGGTTGCATCAGGCTTTGTACAGTTTTCTGCATTGATTGTCTGTGTGGCTGCCTGGTTTGCGACCGGAAGGCAGGGAACAGTAGCAGCTTTATTTTCTATTGATAAAAAGTATATGCTGCTTGGTGGTGCTATGGGGGCATTTATTACCTATACTGTAATTAAGGGTGTGGAGATTCTGGGACCGGCAAAGGCAAACATGTTTATTATTGTATCCCAACTGCTGGTAGCTTATCTGATAGAATTATTTGGTTTATTCGGCACGGAGAAGGCATCCTTCGATGTGAGCAAGCTGGTAGGTATGGTGCTTTTGGTTGCGGGAGTAATCGTATTTAAATGGAAATAGAAAGTAATCCTTGCGCTTCGAACAATTTTTGGGTACAATGGGTTTGAGCGGCCGAGAATGAATGACTCCTGAAAAGGAGGAATCATGAATTGAATCGGAAAAATAATAAAAAAATAGTGAAAATGACTGTAATTCTTTTGTTCTTTCTGGTGGGAGGTGTCTGGTATCTGCTAAAAAGCGGAGTGCTTTGGAAGGAACAAACGGAACAGAAGTTAATTGGTGTGTTGGAAAGCAGAGATTCGGAGGCAATTTCCGTAGCACCGGAAGAGATACAGAAAATTTCTGATGAATTACAGGAGCCGGAGGGAAAACTGGTTGTTTATGTGTGCGGTGCAGTAAATGCACCAGGAATTTATATGCTTCCTCAGGAAAGCCGCCTGTATGAGGCACTTGAACAGGCCGGAGGTTTTTCAGAAGAGGCAGATGCTGCTTATCATAATCTGGCAAGAAATATCACTGACGGTGAAAGAATTTATATTTTGAGTTACTCAGAAACAAAAGAACTGACGACTGAACAACAGGTGGCAGGAGAGGCAGGGGAACAAGCTCGGATGGGAGAAAATGTGCTGATTAACCTTAATACAGCTACGGAAGAACAGCTGACTTCCCTGCCGGGTATCGGTGAAACAAAGGCAGCCGGTATTCTTGCATACAGAAAACAGGTCGGGCAGTTTACGGCAATTGAAGAGATTATGAATGTCAGCGGCATTGGAGAAGCAATGTTTGAAAAGATGAAGGATAAAATAACGGTGAAATAGTAGGGGAAGGGAAAGGATAACAGCATGGCAAAGAAGATTCTTGTAGTAGATGATGAAAAACTAATCGTAAAAGGCATCCGGTTCAGTCTGGAGCAGGAAGGAATGCAAGTGGACTGTGCTTATGATGGACAGGAAGCACTGGACATGATTAAGGCGAACAGCTATGATGTTATCCTGTTGGACGTAATGCTTCCGAAACTCACCGGATATGAGGTATGTCAACAGGTAAGAGAGTTTTCGGATGTACCAATCATCATGGTAACAGCCAAGGACGATGATATGGATAAAATTCTTGGTCTGGAATACGGTGCGGATGACTATATCACAAAACCTTTTAATATTCTGGAAGTAAAGGCTCGTATGAAAGCGATTATGCGTCGCAGCGGAAAGAAAGAGGAAGAAGTGAAAGAAGCAACCTATGGTGATCTCTCCATTGATTGCAGCAGCCGTCGCGTATTTATTGAAGGTAAGGAAGTTAATCTGACAGCAAAGGAATTTGATGTGCTGGAACTTCTGGTATTTCATCCAAACAGAGTATATGACAGAGATGCCCTGCTTGATTTAGTATGGGGCAGAGATTATCCCGGCGATGCCAGAACAGTGGATGTACATATCCGTCGTCTGCGCGAAAAAATAGAAAAGAATCCAAGTGAACCTAAATATGTACATACCAAGTGGGGAGTGGGCTATTACTTTGAATATTAAGGAACGTTTCAAAAAAGCAAACAGTCTCCATGTTCAGATGATTGTTGCACTTCTTTTGGCCAGTATGATACCTTTGGTTGTTGTTTCCATGCTGTTTGTGAAGAGCTATCGGGAACAGGGCAAACAGAAGCTGCAGACAGAAGTACAGGAGTTGTGCTCTGATTTTGCTAATCGAATACAGAATACCGGATATTTAACAAATACTGCCCAGTCAGACCTGTCGGCAACAATGGATACGGCGGCTCAGATTTATGATGGACGGATTTTGGTAGTTAATTCTGAGTTGCAGATTGTCAAGGATACCTTTGGCAGAGAAGAAGGGAATATTATGATTTCCGAGGAAGTCATTGTGGCTTTGCGGGGAAAATCGGCAACGTATCGATTTTTCTATGAAGATACAACAGAGATTATTTGTCAAATCAGGGATTCGCTTGGTAAGACTGTGCTAGGTGGAGTTGTTTTTATTTATACGAATCCGGAGCAGGTTGAATTGCTGAATGATATCAGCAGAAATTCCGTGATTTTTACGGCACTACTGGTAGGTCTGGCCTTGGGAATTATTTTGATTGCAGCAGCCAAGATGGTGTTTCCTATGAAGAAGCTTGCTTTTTCCCTGCAACAATTGGCAGAGGGCGATTTAGAGGAAAAAGTAGACGTAAAGGGAAACTATGAAGTGGAAACGATAGTTGATTCTGTAAACAATATGTTGGATGATATGCGAAGTATCGAACAGCGTCGACAGGAGTTTGTATCTAACGTATCTCATGAATTAAAAACTCCGTTAACTTCCATGAAGGTATTGGCAGAGTCACTGGTAGGACAACAGGGCGTACCTGAGGAACTGTATCAGGAATTTTTGCATGATATCAACAATGAAATTGACAGGGAAAACGAAATAATCACCGACCTGTTAAACATTGTTCGGCTGGACCGCAAAGAGGGAGAGATGCAGATTGCTCAGGTCAGCATTAATGAATTGCTGGAAATTGTTATGCGCCGTCTGCGTCCAATTGCCAAGGAACGGAATGTGGAAATGATTTTTGAAAGTTTCCGAAGTGTGCTTGCGGAAGTGGATGAAGTAAAGTTGTCGCTGGTGTTTACGAATTTGATTGAAAATGCAATCAAATATAATAAAGAGGGCGGCATGGTGAAAGTGTCCTTGAATGCGGATCATCGTTATTTCTATGTCCGGGTGGAGGATACCGGACTTGGCATCCCGGAAGAGGCGAAAAAGTATATTTTTGACCGATTTTACAGGGTAGATAAGGCAAGATCCAGAGAAACAGGGGGGACCGGTCTGGGACTTGCTATTACCAAAAGTGCAGTAATGATGCACAAAGGGAATATTAAGGTTTCCGGAAAAGAAGGAGAAGGTTCGGTTTTTGTTGTGCGGATTCCGCTCAGCTTTGTACCGGAGTATGTAAAATGATGAAAAAAAGGCAATGGAAAAAGTGCATAGTAATTCTTGGATTGTTTCTTTTTCTGGGGCTGTCCGGTTGCAGTAGTTCGAAAACAACAGAGCAGGTATCGGAAGGAACGGAAGACACTGAAGGAAT
Organism: Lachnospiraceae bacterium; assembly: GCA_045531895.1. Classification (GTDB taxonomy): domain Bacteria; phylum Bacillota; class Clostridia; order Lachnospirales; family Lachnospiraceae; genus SIG299. The sequence goes on along the minus strand of JAZSEW010000099.1, from coordinate 10,469 downwards.
TCTGAAGCTTTATTATCTGAATGAAGGGCATACCAAGGTTGTGAGTGAGAACTTTAAATCGGTAGACGGAACTGTGGAAGAACAGGTGTCGGAGTTGTTGACCGCTTTGGAAAATATTTTGTGGACGAAAGAAGAAAAACAATTATTACTGGAACAGAATCCGATTTACGAATTTAAGGTGGATGAAAAGGGATTGGTTACGCTACGCTATGCAGCAGACTACAATGCGTCCCAAAGCATTACAGAAGTATTGAAAAGGGCTGCCATTGTAAAAACCTTATGTCAATTGGAGAAAGTGACTGCAGTGGAATTTTACATTGGTTCGCAACCTTTGCTTACGTCCGGAGGTAAACCGGTCGGAATGTTAAATGCAGAAGATTTTATTGACAGTACCGGAGAAAATACAGAGTTTTATCAGGAAGCTACGGTGGCGGTGTACTTTGCAAATAAAACCGGAGATGCTCTTGTGGAATCAAATTTAAAAATTATGTATGATGGTAAGGTTTCTACGGAACGTCTGATTTTGGAGCAGCTGATGGAAGGACCGGTGTTGGCAGATGTGCAACCAGTGATTCCGGAGGGGACTGTACTCAATAAAGTGACAATACGGGATGGTATCTGTTACGTGGATTTTAACGAAAAATTTTTGGAAAAGCGGGATGGAATCACAGTGGAGGTGGCGGTTTATTCCATTGTGAATTCCCTGACAGAGCTTTCCAACGTATATAAGGTCCAGTTTTCAATTAATGGCGAAACGAAAAAAACGTATCAGAATCTGGACTTCTCCTTGGCCTTTGAACGAAATTTAGAAATTGTTGAAGGAGAACAATAAATTTGAAACGACCAATGTGTGTACTTGCGGTTGCCTGGCTTGCCGGTCTTTTTATGGCAGGCCGGTGGCCGGAGTTTGAAAGAAATTACAGTATTTTTCTTTATTTTATTCTTGTTATTATATTTTTATTGATTCTAAAAAAATATCCCCGGATGTTAGATGAACAGGTAAAAGTGAACCGGTATCCACAGCTGACTATATTACTGTTGCTGGCTCCATGCATGTTTTTTGCAGGAGGCTGGAGAATGGAGAAGGCAAGTGCGGTTCAAAAGGAATCGGAGCTTCCGTGGATATTGTATGAAGAGAAAGGAGAGACTTATGTAACCGTACAGGGAATTGTGAAAGAAAAGAGTTGTGGAGAACAGGTAACATTGATACTGACCGACTGTAGGATTATTGGAGAAAATGGGCAGGAAAACCAGCCGGCAGGAGATTGCAGAGTGATGGTGGAAACGGAAGGATTGGAATGGCTTCCGGAAACCTTTGTGGGAAATGAACTTCGGGTATTTGGAAAGTTTTCGGTTTTTCAGGCAGCGGGAAATCCCGGACAGTTCGATGTACATGATTACTATACTGGAAAAGGGATATATGCCGATGTAGATGCATTACGGATAATAGTTCTGGACAGTGGAAAAAGTATGGTCGGTCATATCATGTTTTGGTTAAAACAGCGGATGAGAGAAAGTCTGCAGGAATTATATCCGGTGGAAAAGGCAGGGGTACTGGCGGCAATGATGCTTGGTGATAAAGACTTGCTTCCGGAAGAGATGAAAGAGTTGTATCAGCAGAATGGGATATCTCATATTCTGGCGATTTCGGGTCTGCATATTTCCATGCTTTGTATGGGGATGTTTCATCTGCTGCGAAAGCTGGGTGCTTCACAGGAATTTTCTGTTATGGCAGCAGTGAGTTTTCTGATACTTTACATAATATATACCGGAGCAGGTACGTCGTCGCTGCGTGCAGGAGTGATGTGCCTTGTGCTGTTTGGTGCAAAGTTATTGCGGCGAAGTTATGATTTGCTCTCATCCCTTTCTGTAGCGGCTATTGTAGTGACATTGCTCCGACCAACGGAGCTGATCTCCGCCGGATTTTTATTATCCTTTGGAGCTGTGCTTGGTGTTATAATGGCACAGGAGGTCGAATACAGCGTGATGCAGGAGAGAGATGGGAAAAAGGTCCGATTGGGTGCATTACTTTCAGGAGCAATGATTCAGTGCGTGACAATTCCGCTTTCTTTGTGGTTTTTCTATGAGTTATCGCCATACAGTATTTTATTGAATTTGGTGGTGATTCCATTGGTGGCGCTGATTCTTGGAGGAGGAATTCTTTCTATGCTGTTGGGAATGATTTTTCCGGTATTGGCGCACTTGCCGGCGGGCGGAACGTATCTTTTGTTGGATTTTTATGAAAATCTGGGGAAATTTACACAGAAACTACCGTTTTCCTTTGTGCTGGCGGGAAAGCCGGAACTATGGCAGATGGTGGTGTATTACCTGGTGCTTTTCACTACCTTGAAGAAAGTAACCGCAGGTGTGAAGAAGCGTGTACAGGAGAAAGAAGGGAAGGAAGAAATTGCAGCAAAAAAAACGCCGGTACGTATGTTAATAGCGGGGATGGCTCTGGCAGTTGGTGTATTGTGTGTACCGGAAAGGCAGAAAGTACATCTTCTGTTTTTAGATGTTTCTCAGGGGGATGGGATGCTGATTTATACGGAAGATGGTGTCGTGATTTTGTCTGACTGCGGCAGCAGTGATGTGTCACAGATAGGAAAATACCGCCTGTCTCCGGTGTTGAAACAGAATGGGACCCTGCTTCTCGATATGGCTGTAATATCGCATCTGGACAGTGACCATACCAGTGGAATTAAGGAACTTCTGACGAACATGCCTGTGTATAAGGGAAGGCTCCACTATGCGGCAAATTACAAGGGAGAGCCTGGAATTCGGCAACTTGTGCTTCCGAAAGTGCAGGAGAAATCAAATGCTTATGCGGAACTGGAAGCACTGGCAGCCAGGAAGAATGTGAAAGTACGTTATATAGAGGAAGGCGATGTGTTGCATCAGGAGAATGAACTGCTCATAGAGTGTTTATATCCTTCCAAAGCAAGAGAATCAGAAAATGATACCTCTCTTGTATTTTTACTCCAGACACCGGAGCTTCTTGCCTGGCTGATGGGCGATGCCGGAATTTCGGCAGAAGAAAAGGTTCTGAAAGAGCTTTCCGGGGTGAATTTGAAAGAGTTAAGGCAAAATAAACTGGTATTGCTTAAGGTAGGGCATCATGGATCCAAAACCGCTTCCGGTGAGGAGTTTATTGAGTATGTACAGCCGGATATTGCGGTGATTTCCTGTGGTTATAATAATTCCTATGGACATCCGCATGTCAGTGTAGTGAAACGGCTGGAAAGGTTGGGAAGCCAGGTGTTCCGCACGGATTTGCAAGGTGCGGTGATTGTAAAGAAGGGGATTTGGGATGAGATGGAGGTATACAGTTGGAGGAAAAAACGGCAGAAGTGATTTTCATTTGCGCCATATACAATTTCAAAAAAATGTGGTATTCTTAAAGGGAGTGAAAGAATGAAATACAAAACAAAATTTACTGTGTAGCAACCACAAGGAGTCCTTTATGAAAACCATAAAAGAAGACATCAAAAACAGAGCATTTAAACGGGTATATCTGTTATATGGCAGTGAAGAATACCTGAAAAAATTATATAGAAACAAATTGAAAGAAGCTGTTTTGGCAGATTCCGATGCCATGAATCTGGCAGAGTACGCAGGTAAGGGGATTGATGAAAAGGAAGTGCAGGAATTTGCGGATACCATGCCCTTTTTTGCGGATTATCACCTGTTGATTTTGGAAAACACAGGGTGGTTTAAAAATGCTACCGACTTTGCGGACTATGTGCCTGAAATTCCTGACACAGCGGTGCTGGTGTTTGTAGAAACTGATGTGGACAAGCGGGGACGCATGTTTAAGGCAGTGAAAGAGCATGGTTATGTGTGCGAGATGAACGGCATGACAGAGCAGGAACTGAAATTGTGGGTGGCCTCCCTGTTAAAAAGAGAAGAGCGAAAAATAACGGAATCTGCCGTAGAATTTTTGCTGGAGCAGGCGGGCACTGATATGGCGAAATTACAAAATGAACTGGAAAAGCTGATTTGCTATACGATGGGCAGAGATACAATTACCGTGGAAGATATCAAAATGGTCTGCACGGAGCAGCTGACGACCAAAGTGTTTGCCATGACAGAGGCGATGGCGCAGAAGCGAAAGAAGCAGGCGTTGGAATTGTATTATGACCTGATTGCCTTGCAGGAAAAGCCTCTTGGCATTCTGTTTATGATTCAGCGGCAGTTTCATCATCTGCTGATTGTAAAGGAAATGAAAAAGAACGGAGCCGATAAAAGCAGTATTGCTTCCGCTATTGCGGTGCCGCCCTTTGCGGTGCAGAAATATATGTCGCAGGCAGAACGGTTTCAGACGGCGGAATTAAAAAAGCTTCTGGATTACAGTCTGACACTGGAAGAGGACGTAAAAACAGGACGTTTAAAGGAGCAGTTGGCCGTGGAGCTTTTGCTGGCAGAGTAAGAGAGTATGAAAGGACAGGAGTGGGGACTATGCAACCTGATTTCAGATTATTGTATCCTATGGGATATGACAAAGCAACAGAGAGCAGAATGCCGGACTTTGGGTTTATCAAGGCATTACAGATTGATGATATGATTTTCTTTGTGAAGGAAAGCTTCCGCGGGGTGGCAGATCTTTCTCTGGAAGACTTTTTTACGACGAACGAAGAGGTGTTACAATATCGTCTGGATGTGGTGGAGGAATTGCTTGCCTATCCGGCAGTATATGAGATGTTTTCTAAATCTTTGCCACTGATTTACCATATCAATGAGATGCGGCGGTCTTTTAACAGTGATTTTACCACGGAATCTGCTTTGAGTTCTGTGCGCTATCTGGAGCTGTATCAGGAAATTGTGGATTTGTTTTATGATGGTTTAAAGGATGTTTCTTTTGTGTCGGAAGGAATGAAAGCCTTTCAACAGCAGATTGCAGATATTGCAGAAGGTGAAGAGTATCGAAATCTTGCCAAAGAATTTCAGAAGATGTCTGTGAATTTCGGTCATATTAAAAGTGTGACTATCGGTATCAATTTAAACGAAGAACTGCAGGTAAGGGATGCAGGAATTCTTGCAGTAAACGATAAAGAGTTCAAGTCAGGCTCTATTATGGACAAGCTGTTGAAAAAAAGTGAGGGCGATAATTTCTCCCTGATGTCGGCACTGTATCCACTGGAAAAGGGACTTCGCAGGGAAGAGTACCGGGTGGTAAACAGCACCATGAATGTGGTGCTTAACTCTATTTTTACCAAGTCCCTGCGGCATTTTGAACCGTTGATTCAAAAATATTTCAATGCGAATACAGTGTCCTTTCTGACGCTTTTGGAGGATATCCGCTTTCTGGTGGCCGGTGTAGGTTATATCAGAGAAATGCAGGAAAAGGGATTTTCTATGTGTAAACCGGAGATTTTTCCAATGGAGGAAAAGGTGTGTCGCATGGAACAGTTGTACAATCCGGTGTTGGCAGGGAAGTCCATTGAAAAGACCATTGTTTCAAATTCTTTTGCCTTTGATGAAGCAGGACGGTTTTATTTGGTTACCGGTCCGAATCATGGAGGTAAGTCTATTTTTGCCTACTCGGTGGGTATGGCACAGGCATTGTTTCAGTTAGGCTTGTATGTTCCTGCTGAGAGGGCTGAGATGAGTCCGGTATCCGGTATTTTTACCCACTTCCCGTCTTCTGATGAGGATAATTATGGTAAGGGAAGACTGGAGAGTGAATGTGTGCGCCTAAGCGGTATTATGAAGCAGCTAAAGGATACGGATATGCTCCTGATGGACGAATCTTTTTCCAGTACCAGTGGTCTGGAAGCAGGCTACATTGCCTCTGAGGTGCTGACGGGAATTGGTGTTATCGGTTGCTGTGGCATTTATGTTACCCACATCCATGACCTAACCCAGCAGACAGAGCAGTTTAACTCCTATCCGGATAATAAGGGGAAAATCGACAATCTGGTGGCGCAGATGGAGAACAAAGAAAACGGCACCAGAAGCTACAAGGTCAGCCGTACTACGCCGGATGGGTTAAGCTATGCCAGAGATATTGCAAAACGCCATGGGCTTGATTTGGAGCAGATTTTGAGGCGGTAATGAAACTTTTTCCTTTTGTTTGACGTCTAATTGGTAAAAAAGGAATATAAAAAATAGGAGATTTAGAAAATGCGTAAACGTATGTTAGCAATAGTATTGTGTACTTGTCTGGTGACAGGTCTGATTGGTTGTGGCAGTAAGGAAGCCGTTGATGGTGGTAATCAAAGCCTAGAAAATGTAACTGTTGATACGGACGAGAATCAGGAGGAGTTGGCAGACGGTGCTTTGCCAACAGAATTTCCTGTGGAAACACCACCGGCAGATATGCAGATAATGGAAACAGTGAATTTAATGGATGGAATAGAAACAGTGTCTCTGGCGTGGGAAGATATTATGCCGGGAAATCTGATTACCGGGTTTGGCGTGCCATTGTTTCAAAATGCGCTAAAAGAAGCAGAGACAGGAGAAAATGTATTGGTTTCTCCAATGTCTGCCTGGTTAGCACTTTGCATGGCGGAGGCCGGCGCTGTCGGAGAGACCAAAATGCAGATGCAGAACGTGCTTGGTATCTCCGGAGAAAATCATCTTGCATATTTGTGGGATTATACAAATAACCGTTCCGAAAGTGAGGGCGCAAAGCTGCATCTTGCCAATGGAATCTGGTATAAAAATGTTCCGAGCCTTGAAGTAAAGGAAGCCTTTTTGCAATATAACAAGACAATGTTTGATGCAACGGCATACAAGGCTCCGTTTACAGAAGAAACCAGGAATGAAATCAATCAATGGGTATCGGAAAATACCGATGGTATGGTTCCGGAAATACTGAAGGAAATCAAGGAAGAAGATGTACTGTATCTGGTAAATGCCTTAAGCTTTGACGCAGAGTGGCAGAATATTTATATGCAGCATGATATCTGGAATGATATTTTTACCACAGAGGGTGGCGAAGAACAGCTGGTGCCGATGATGCATTCGGAAGAGAAGCTGTATCTGGAAGATGCAAATGCCACCGGTTTTATGAAGTATTATAAAGGCAATGACTATGCTTTTGTGGCACTGCTTCCAAAGGAAGGCATGACAGTGGAAGAGTATGTGGAAGGTCTGACTGCAGAGGGTCTGACGGACCTGTTGAATAACAAAAATTCCGGAATGGTAGAGGTTACTATGCCAAAGTTTTCCGTAGAGTTTGGATGTAATATGAATGACTGCCTGATGCAGATGGGTATGACTGATGCATTTCATGAGGATAATGCAGATTTCAGCGAGATGGCTGTCTCTGCCATCGGCAATATTTATATCAGTGAAGTAAATCAGAAGTGCTTTCTTGCTGTAGATGAGCGTGGCACTAAGGCCGGAGCAGCCACCGCCGTAGCCATGGCAAACAAAATGATGGCAATGGAGAAGAAGGTGGTTAATCTAAACCGTCCGTTTGTCTATTTGATTATTGATTGTCGTCACAATGAACCGCTGTTTATGGGGACTTTGATGCAGGTGGAGCAGTAGGACGGAAGATAATGCGTATCGACTGTCTTGTGATATATGTGGAGGTAAGGAATCATGGTTTCTCAGTGTGAGGAATGTCAATACTATGCCTATGATGAGGATTATGAGGCATATATGTGTGAAATGAATATGGATGAGGACGAATATGCCAGACTGGTGTCCGGTCACAGAACGTCCTGCCCGTATTATAAAAGAGGAGATGAATATTATATTGTGCGGAAACAGATGTAGGCTGACAAAGCTGTGTTCTTTTGAGGTGACTTCCTTTGTACTGCATATCATGGCAATGTTTTTTATGCTGAGCGACCACCTGTGGGCGACGGTAATTCCGTGGAAAGCAGACTGGATGACCTGTGTGGGACGCCTTGCATTCCCAATCTTTGCATTTATGACGGTGGAAGGATTCTTTCACACAAAGAACCGGAAGCGTTATGCCGGAAGATTGTTTGTGTTTGCCCTTCTGTCGGAACTTCCCTTCAATCTGATGATGAGTGGTAGCCTGATTTATCCGTTTCACCAAAACGTACTGTGGTGTTTTTTGTTGTGCCTTGGCCTTATGCAGTTGAATGAAAAGGCAAAGGCTACCGGAAAACTGTGGCTGCGTTTCCTTGCAGCAGCAGGAACTATTTTACTTGGTACGATAATTGGCATGCTTTCCATGATGGACTATATGCACTATGGGGTGTGGATGGTACTGACCTTTTATTTTTTCCGTGGGCAGAAGTGGTGGAATTATGCCGGTCAGGTTCTCTGCCTGACCTACATCAATAAGGCCGTTGGCGGTCTGGTTTACGAACTGAGCCTGTTTGGAACTACCGTTTTCTTTCCGCAGCAGTGCTTTGCCGTGTTTGCGTTGGTTCCAATCTGGATGTATGATGGTAAACAGGGCTATCATAGCAAGATATTTCAGTATATCTGTTATGCCTTTTACCCGGTACATCTGTTGGTACTGGGTCTGTTAGTGCGCTTTGGGTGAGACAGAGGAAAAAAGTATTGTTTTGTGCTTGGATGATTCGTAATTTGTGTGATTCGGTGGTTAGGAATTTATAATTCAGTGCTTGAATATTGGATGGAATTGTGTTAGAATATTCTAAGTTGTTTTGGAACAACAGAATATTTGGAGACGTATCGAAGAGGCCGTAACGAGACTGACTCGAAATCAGTTTGTCCGAAAGGGCACGAGGGTTCGAATCCCTCCGTCTCCGCTAGTAACAATTAGGCTCTAGTCCACTTGGATTAGGGTCTTTTTGTTTAGGACATCGTCGCCAGAACGTGTGAAGCGTCCGAAAGGAGTCGAAAATACTGCAGTTCTGGTGTTGGAAGTGGAATGGTCTGGTTTGGGCAAGTGTGACCCACTGGGAGCAAGATTTCGAAGAAATTTGGACGCTTTTTGGACACCTGACGTCACTTGTAAGGACATTTGGATAATATTTGATGATATCATTTTATTGATAACTTGTTAAGATGATTTGGGATAAGTTAAAAAACATATTGACATTTATCAATGTAATATGTATAATACATATAGATAAACTTCAATGAATGGAGGTGCTGGTGTGGATAGCAAAAGAACAGCTGTGATGTTTAAAGCATTTTGCGATGAAAACAGATTACAGATTTTAGAATTATTGAGAGATGGTGAAAAATGTGCTTGTAGCCTGTTGGAAGAAATGCAGATAACCCAGCCTACCCTATCTCATCACATGAAAATCCTATGCGATTCCGGAGTCGTTGTAGGTAGAAAAGAAGGTAAATGGATGCACTATTCCATTTCAAAAGAAGGCATGAAGGAAATAAAAAGTTGTCTGGATTACTTTTCAAAGTGTCCAGTAGAAGCAAATGAAAAGTCGTGTTGTAAAAAGTCTTGATAAGTAGTAGGCACTTTTTCGCACGACTAATCATATAATCAACATATCGAAATATTTGAATATTTAGATGTGTAAATGAAAGGAGAGAATGAAATGTTGCAAAACGTTTGGGATTTATTTCAAAATGAAGTCTTAGGAATGAAGTGGTTGAACAGATTGATTGGAACAGTTTTAGAGGCTGTGGGGGTAGATACCACAGGAAGAATAGGAGGAAGTATTCAATTTTTTATTTATGATGTAATTAAGATTATGGTACTACTTGGCTTTTTAATTTTAATTATTTCATATATTCAAAGCTATTTTCCACCAGAAAGAACCAAAAAAATACTAGGGAGATTTCATGGAATAGGGGCTAATATCATAGCAGCACTTCTTGGAACAGTAACTCCATTTTGCTCTTGTTCATCCATTCCATTGTTTATAGGTTTTACAAGTGTCGGACTTCCATTGGGTGTCACATTTTCTTTCCTCATTTCTTCTCCTATGGTTGATTTGGGGTCACTTGTATTGCTTATGAGTATCTTTGGCTGGAAGGTGGCTGTAGTGTATGTATTAGTTGGCTTAATCATAGCGGTTGTTGGTGGAACACTGATAGAGAAAATGCACTTAGAGAATCAGGTTCAGGAATTTATAAGAAATGGTAAAGCAATGGAAATTCCACAAGAACAGCTGACGAAGAAACAACGATTGAAATACGCATGGGAGCAAGTGGTATCCACAGCTAAGAAGGTTGCACCATATGTGCTGATAGGAGTTGGGATTGGGGCATATATTCATAATTGGATTCCAGAGGATATTATTGTAAAGATGTTAGGTACAGGTAATCCATTTGGTGTAGTTATTGCGACTGTTTGTGGTGTTCCAATGTATGCAGATATTTTTGGCTGTATCCCGATTGCAGAAGCTTTACTTGCAAAAGGTGCAAGACTAGGGGTTGTACTGTCCTTTATGATGGGCGTGACTACGCTTTCTTTACCATCCATTATTATGCTGAAAAAAGCTGTGAAGCCTAAGCTGCTTGGAATATTTGTGACTATCTGTACGATAGGAATTATTCTTGTAGGATATTTCTTTAATGCAGTTCAGTATTGGCTGGTATGAGTATGG
>JAZSEW010000083.1:0-5226 GCA_045531895.1 Lachnospiraceae bacterium | reverse complement strand
TTTGGAACAGGGACAGATTATCGGTCTTGTAGGCGAATCCGGCTCCGGCAAAAGTGTGTCTTCCTTGAGCATAATGAAGCTTCTTCCTGAGGATGCTAAAATCACTGCTGACAGCATGAACTTTGACGGAATCGATTTGCTTTCCCAAACACCGGAAGAATGGCAGCCTCTTCGGGGAGACCGTATTGCCATGGTGTTTCAGGAACCGATGACGTCGTTAAATCCTGTTTTAACAATTGAGAAGCAGGTGGAGGAAGGACTGCTTCTGCATGAAGCAGAGAAATATAAAGAGGACAAGAAGCTTCGAAAGGAGCGGGTACTGGAAGTGCTGGCAGAAGCAGGGCTTCAAAAACCGGAAGAACTATTGGCGAGGTATCCGCATCAGCTGTCCGGAGGTATGCGCCAACGTGTTATGATTGCCATGGCAATGCTGAATCACCCGGAGCTGTTGATTGCGGATGAACCGACTACAGCTTTGGATGCCGCAACCCAGGAAATTATTTTAGAATTATTGAAATATTATAGCGAAACCTACGGTACTGCTATTTTATTTATTTCCCATGATTTATCTCTGGTGGCGAGATTATGTGACAGGGTGCTTGTTTTAAAAAATGGTCGGGTAGTGGAGAGAGGAACGAAAGAAGAAATTTTTGAACGTCCGCAGAAAGCGTATACAAAACAGTTGGTGGCAGCGGCCAGAGGAAAACAGCTGGCCGGTACAGCTAAGGAAAAAGAAGAGATGTTCCATGGGACGCCACTTCTTCAATTGAAAAATGCAACGATTCAGTATAGAGAGAAAACTTTTTTCGGAAAAGAGTCTGTTACTACAGCAGTTAAAAATGTTTCTTTTGCATTGTATCAGGGAGAAATTCTTGGACTGGTGGGAGAATCCGGTTCCGGAAAATCAACGATTTCAAAAGCATTAACCGGTCTGCTCCCTTTAACAGAGGGTGAAGTGTTTCGGGCTGAAGGAACAGGACGACCTCAAATGGTCTTTCAGGATCCGTATGGTAGTTTAAATCCTGCAAAGAAAATTGGCTGGATTTTAGAAGAACCGTTGAAAATTCAGGGAAAGTATACAAAAAAAGAGAGAAAAAGACTTGTCATAGAAGCATTAAAAGAGGTAGAATTAGAAGAAGCGCATGCAAAGCGTTATGTACGGGAACTATCCGGTGGTCAGCGCCAAAGGGTTGCGATTGCAGCGGCTTTAATTCAAAAGCCGGAAATTGTTATTTTGGATGAACCGGTTTCTGCTCTGGATGTTACGGTACAAGGGCAGATTTTGGAATTGCTGTACCGGCTAAAACAGGAGCATGGTATGTCCTATCTTTTTGTATCCCATGATATGAATGTTATCCGACGCATCTGTGACAGAGTGATTGTGCTGTATCGTGGAGAACTGGTAGAAGAAGGACGTACGGTGGATGTGTTTGAACATCCGGAACATCCGTACACAAAGGAATTGCTTAAGAAAGAGAGAGTCTATGATGCAGAAAGAAAAGAAGGAAAAGAAACCATTTCCTAAAATGATATTAAAGTACATCGGCAGACATAAGTGGTCGTATCTTGGCGGTATTTTTACTTTGTTTGTGGTGGATTTTGCTAATCTGTATATTCCGGAATATACCGGAGAAATTATCGATGGTCTTACCATTGGTAATATGGAATTAAAAGGAGCTCTTTATTATGTGTTCCTGATTCTTGTAGTGGGCATTATCCTGATGGTCGGACGATTTTTCTGGCGTTTTTTCATCTTTGGCAGCTGCCGTAAAATTGAGCTGGAAATACGTGAAGATATGTTTTCCCACCTGACCGGTTTGTCTATGAACTATTATAACCAGAACAAAACCGGTGATTTGATGGCGCATTTCACCAATGATTTAAACTCTGTCCGTATGGCGGTGGGACCGGCGGTGATTTCCACCTTTGATGCGGTAATTATGACCATCATGGTGCTTGTAAAAATGATTGAACATGTCAATCTGGAGCTGACTTTAATTGCGATTTTACCATTACTTGTCATTTTGGTTGGCGGTGTATATTATGGTCGGGCAATTGAAAAGCGCTTTTCAGAAAAGCAACAGGCCTTTTCTGATCTTACGGACGAGGTACAGGAGAGTATTTCCGGCATCCGCGTTATCAAAGCTTTTGTGCAGGAACGTCAGGAATTAAAATCCTTTGCAAAGGCAAATAAGAAAAATAAAGATAAAAACATGCGAGTGGTAAAATTAAACGCAGTTATTTGGCCGCTGTTGGAAGCCTTGATTGGTCTTTCCAGCGTGATTACCTTATTATATGGTGGTTATCTGGTATCCGAAGGCGCCATTACCGCCGGGCAATTCGTGGCTTTCAACCAGTATATCGGTATGCTTGTGTGGCCAATGATTGCTACAGGAGACAGTATCAATATGTTTTCCCAGGGCATAGCTTCCATGAACCGTATCCAGAATATTTTTGATGAACAGCCCGAAATTAAGGATACGGAAAAGACAGTTGCAGATATTAAAGAATTATATGGTGAAATTAAGTTAAATGATTTGACCTTCCGCTACAAGCAGGCTTTGCCGGATGCGTTAAAGGACATTGATGTTACAGTTCCAAAGGGCAGTACGCTGGCAATTCTGGGTCGCACCGGCAGCGGAAAAACCACCATTGCGAACCTGTTATTACATATGTATAACGTAGAGGACGGCATGATTTCCTTTGATGGACATGATATCAATGAAATTCCGTTAAAAACACTTAGAGAGCAGATTGCCTATGTGCCGCAGGATAACTTCCTGTTTTCTGATACATTACAGACTAATATTGCTTTCGGTGTGCGTAACTTTAAGGAGCGTCCGGCAGAAAAAATAAAGCACAAGCTGTTTTTAAGCCGTAAGGAAAGCGAAGAGGCGTATTTAGAGCAGGAGCTTTATAATCGAGAGAGCCAGGCTGATAAAGAATATAATGATTTAAATAAGGTGCAGGAGGCGGCTAAAATGGCCTGCATCCATGATAATATTATGGAATTTCCACGCCAGTACTCTACCATGGTGGGTGAGCGTGGTGTAACAGTATCCGGCGGTCAGAAGCAGAGAAGCTCTATTGCAAGGGCGCTTATGAAGGATGCACCGATTCTGATTTTGGATGATTCTCTGTCTGCGGTGGATACCGATACGGAAGAGCAGATTCTTAAGAATCTAAAGGAAAACCGGGCTGGCAAGACCACTATCATCATTGCCCACCGAATTTCCACTATTCAGAATGCAGACCATATCCTTGTCCTGGAGGAAGGCACCATGGCAGAGTACGGTACCCATGAGGAACTTCTGAAAAAAGGTGGAATTTACGCAAAATTATATGAAAAGCAGCAGTTGGAAAAACAGCTGGAAGCAGTCTAGGAAGGGGGGAAATGAGATATGAGTGACAAGAAATTATCCTCCATGGAAGAGAATGTACAGGGTCATGTATTCCGACGACTGTTAAAATATGCGGCCCCTTATTGGTGGCAGTTCCTTATCTGCCTGCTGTTAGTGCTTGGCATTACGGTGATTGAAATTTACCGTCCGATTCTTACCGGTAAAGCCATTGATTTGTTTTCCGTGTCAGCTGATTTTAATGAAATTGCGGGATTAAGCATTCAGTATATTGTAGTGCTGGTATTGGGATTTGTATTTAATTTTTTAAATATGTGGATATTGCAGCTGACCGGTCAGACCATTATCTATAATATCCGCCAGGAAGTGTTTGAGCATGTTCATAAGCTGTCGATGCGCTTTTTCGACATTACTCCGGTGGGTAAAATTGTAACCCGTGTGACAAACGATGTGGAAGCGCTGAATGAGATGTACACACAGATTTTAGTGCGTCTCATTAAAAACATAGCCAAAATCACCGGTTTAATGGTGGTAATGTTTCTATTGAACGCTAAACTGGCACTGCTGGCACTTTGTCTGATGCCGTTGATTGTGGTACTGACCATTATATTTAAAACCATTTCCAAAACCACATATCGGATTGTAAGAACAAAGATTACAGCATTAAATACTTATCTTTCTGAGCATTTGTCCGGCATGAAAGTTATTCAGATTTTTGCAAAAGAACATGAAAAAAACATGGAATTTAAGGATAAGGCGCAGGATTTGTTTCACGCAAGCTACCGTGAAATGCTGGTATTTGCTATTTTTCGTCCGCTGATGTACATTTTGTCCATTGTAGCGCTTTGTATTATTCTCGGTGCAGGAAGTAGCATTGTATTAGAAGGGGCAATTACTGCCGGAACGCTTTATATTTTCTCTGATTATATCCGTTCCTTCTTCGAGCCGATTCAGGAACTGGCAGAACAGTTTTCAACCCTGCAGTCTGCCATGGCTTCCGCAGAGAAAATTTTTACCATTTTAGATGAAGAGCCGATGGTGAAGAATCCGGAGAACCCGGTAACGACTGGTGAAGTAAAGGGTCGTATTGAATTTGAAAATGTATGGTTTGCTTATCAGGGAGAAGACTGGATTTTAAAGGATGTCAGCTTTACGATTGAGCCGGGACAGAGAGTAGCCTTTGTAGGTGCCACAGGAGCCGGGAAATCCTCCATTTTAAACCTGATCGGAAGGTATTATGATATCCAGAAAGGCCGCATTACTATTGACGGTGTGGATATTAAGGACATGAGCACCGATGAACTTCGTGGTGCCATCGGCCAGGTACAGCAGGATGTTTTTATGTTTACCGGTGATGTCAAAGGCAACATTCGTTTAAAAAACGAGGCCATTACTGAGGAGGAAATCAAGGAAGCCGCCCGCTATGTCAATGCAGATGGTTTTATCGAACAGTTAGAGCATGGATATGACGAGCCGGTGACGGAGCGCGGTGCTACTCTTTCTGCCGGACAGCGTCAGCTCATTTCCTTCGCGAGAACTCTGGCTTATAATCCGGCAATTCTTGTTATGGACGAGGCCACAGCGAACATTGATACGGAAACAGAGCAGTTAATTCAGGAAGCACTGGAAAAGCTGATGCAGAACCGGACTACCATCATGGTGGCGCATAGGTTATCTACCATTCAGCATGCAGATAAAATTATGGTAATGCATAAAGGAAGAATCCGGGAAACCGGAACCCATCAGGAACTGCTTAGTCAGGACGGCATTTATAAAAAATTGTATGAGTTGCAGCTTGCTAATGCTAATTCCTAGGACAAAAGAATATATTTAATAGAGAATTAGTACGGTAGCTCATAAAAGTATC
>JAZSEW010000017.1:0-6669 GCA_045531895.1 Lachnospiraceae bacterium | reverse complement strand
CCCTCAACATTCACATCTGTCTTTTCCCACTGAGAAAATTCATAAAGATATTTTTCTATTAGATTTAATAATACTTCTTTTTCTTCTTCTTTAACTTCTACAATTTCTACTTCCATCTTCTCGTCTCCGTAAACTTCAAATTTTCTGTTCTCTACAAAATTTGAATTCGTCTATTTCTTTCTTGTGTAAATGGTTCTTGTATATTTGACATCATCTCCTCCAGTTTCACCAATAATCATATCAAAATCATTGCCATCAAACTCCGGAAAAAATACATCTCCGTTATCAATCGTTATATCTACTTCTGTAATATACATTTTATCTACTAGGGGAAGAACTTCTTTAAATAACCCATATCCACCTGATATATAAATATTTTCACCACCCGAGATAGAAATTGCCTCTTGCAATGAACCAACTGTAACGAGATTTTCACCTGAAAATCTTTTACTATTTGATACAATTATGTTTTTTCGATTTGGAAGTGGATGACCAATTTCTTCATATGACTTCCTTCCCATAACTACGACATTCCCTGTAGTAAGCTCTCTAAATTGCTTCTGCTCACCTTTTATCTTCCAAGGTATTTCTCCATTCTTACCAATTACATTATTTTTTGAACGAGCAACTATCAATCCAATCATTGTTTGCATTTCCCTAACCTTCCTTCCGCTGCCTTGACTCCCTGCCGTTACGTGGAGCTAATCGCTGCCTTGGGATAATAATCGTAAAGCTCGTTCCCACCGTATACTGGGTGCGAATCTTAATGGTTCCTGCATGGGCAAGAATAATCAGTCTTGCAATGGAAAGCCCCAGACCGTGTCCATCAATTTTACCACGGATATCATCCGAACGATAGAAACGCTCAAACATATGGTCCACGTCTTCCTTCTTCATACCCCGGCCAGTATCCTCCACCGTCAGTACGCAGTTACCATTGCGGTTTTCACAACCAATGGTAATCGTATCTCCATCACTGGAATACTTGATTGCATTATCAATCAGTACACGAATAGCCTGCTTTAACAGCTGGTCATCGCCGTATACCGAAACATTCTGGATAATTCTCGCCTTGATTTCCCGGTTTTCCGTCACCATACGGGTTTCCTTTACCATGTCCTCCACCACTTCACCCATGGAAAACCATTCCTTCTGCACCTTTAAGGTCTTTCTGTCATGACGGGATAAAAACAGCAGTTTTTCCACCAGTTCCTGCATGGCCTTGGATTCATCCCCAATAGCATCCACTGCCTCCTTTAAGATGTCCGGGTCGGAGGAACCCCAGCGCGCCAACATCCGGCTATAGCCCTGAATGACAGCAATCGGAGTCCGAAGTTCATGGGAGGCATTAGAAACAAATTGTTTCTGGCTCTCATAGGAACGTTCCAGACGGTCTAACATCTCATTAAATACCTGCGTTAATTCCCTCAGTTCTTTTTCCGTGCCATGCACCGGAAGACGCTCACTGTGCAGATTTGTGACCGTTAAGTTTCTTGCAGTTTCTGTCAAATTGCTGATAGGCTGAAAGATACGCTTGTTATCCTTTCGACTTTCCCAGATAATAAACAGCATGATTACAATATACACAATCGACGCTTCTTTTAGGAAATAGGATGATTTTATAAATCCTTCCGTTACATCATAGTAAAAATATACTTCATATTCCGTTCCGTTGCGAAACAACTCCTCCTTATCCCTAATCAGAAGCTTTGTCTCTCCATTCTGCTTATCATAATGAAATACGCCAAACACATAAGAATACTGCTGCCAGTCTTCCTCTCCGTTTTGATACAATACTGTCGTTTCCTCTCCGTCATTCCAATAAACCGCCAAATCCTCCGGCTGCTCATTCACTGCGTATTCCACAAACTCATTCTCATCCATTTCCAGCAGAACTACCATCTGCTCCGCAATATCCATGGCCGCTTTCATTTCCACACGAAGGTATAAGAAACCCAGGATAAAGAAAAACACCATACCATTAATCAAAAAAAAGCGCAGGTAGTTTAAGGACACACGAAGAGATAAGGAGAGTCTGAAGTTTTTTGCTCCCTCCTTTATCCATCTGATGTATCGTTTCCATCTTCCCTGCTGCTTTTCCATAGTTAATCCTCTTTAATCATGTATCCAATGCCACGAATGGTCTCAATCATATGAATTCCGTATTTATCGTCGATTTTTTGTCTTAAATAACGCACATACACATCTACTACATTAGTATCACCCATATACTCATAGCCCCAAACCGTACTTAATAACTGCTCTCTGGACATAGCGATGTTCTTGTTTCGAAGCAGACACTCCAATAAGTCATACTCCTTCTTGGTCAGAGTTAAATCTTCTCCATTATAGGAAACGGAATGTGCCGCTGTATTCAATTCTAATGCACCAAAAGATAACTCTTCTTTCTCCTGCTCTTCCTGATGCTTTCCGGAATGTCTGCTCAGGGTAACGCGGATACGCGCCAGAAGTTCTTCGATGGCAAATGGCTTTGTCATATAGTCATCAGCACCCATATCAAGACCTGCCACCTTGTCTGTCACATCGTCCTTTGCTGTCAGCATAATAATCGGTACCTGGGATTCCATGCGGACCCTGCGGCACACTTCAATGCCGGAAAGCCCCGGCAGCATAATATCAAGCAAAACTAAATCCACATCTTTTTCCAGTGCCATCTCAAGTCCGGTTCTGCCATCTGCTGCGTGGGCAACCTCATACCCCTCATGCTTTAATTCCAATTCCAAAAAGCGTGCAATTTTTGCTTCATCCTCTACAATTAAAATTTTTGCCATATTCCTTCACCCCTTACTCATCTGCATCTTTTTCCACTACTGAGTTTTCAACTGTTTCCTCTATTGTTTTTTCCGTTGTCTGACCGCTCTGTTCTTCTTTGTTATCCACCACGGCCACTCGTTTTTTTCCAAGATATCCACAAAACAGGATAGTTCCTACACCTGCTGCCAGGATAAATAAAGAAATAAACTGGGAGGTGGAAAGAAGATTTACAGTTCCCCTCGGGTCGTTTCTAAGGTATTCCAAAAAGAAACGTCCGATGCTGTAAAACACAAGATAACAACCTGCCACCTGACCACTGTACTTTAACACCTTTTTCGCTAAAAATACCAAAATAAAAAAGTGGGCAAAATTAAGAAATGCCATAATCATCTGGGTCGGAATCAGTGCCACGCCATTTGGTGCAAATTCCGAGGTTTCATAAATGACATGGAACCAGCTGTCCGTTTCTCTGCCATAGCAACAGCCGGCAAACATACAGCCCACACGTCCAAATCCCTGAGCAATGGCGATAGACGGCATGACTAAATCAAAATACCGTAAAAATTCTAATTTTTTGATTTTACAATACAGATAACCTACGCCAATACCACCGATGATACCTCCGTATACCACAAATCCATGAGTAATATCTAACAAAAGCTTTGGGTTTTCAATAATCGATTTTATTTCAACAATATAAAATAGCAGTTTTGCTCCCAAAACACCACCCACCAGACAACTGATGGTAATCCAAAACAGCTCGTCCGGACTAAGTCTCTGCTTCTTTGCACGATATTCACCCACACTATATGCCACGATGACACCAATGGCTATCATTAAACCGTAACCATACACGGTAAACGGCCCTATCTGAAGTAATTCGTTATTCCAACCTGTCATTTTAAGCCTCCCTGTTTTAGAAAAAAATGCAAACCAACTTCATTTGGCAAAGGCATTTTCCTCTTTTATAACAAATAATTTCGCTTTCTATTATAGGTGGAATCCGCCGCTTCTGCAAGCTTTTTTCCACAGAGAAGGATTAAAGTTTCATTAAAACGCACAAAATCCCCGGTAGAATTTCTTCCACCGGGGATTAACACAGGAAGCCTGACCAAAAGTCCGGCTCATATCCTATTTAATTTACAGAACAGACTTAACAGCCTTAACAACGTTCTCTGTTGTGAAGCCGAACTTCTCAAACAGAGTTGCTGCAGGAGCGGAAGCACCGAAGCCTGTCATGGTAACGGTTGCACCATCTAAGCCTACATACTTGCCCCAGCCGTAGTCGATAAGAGCTTCTACAGCTACTCTTGCACGAACATTCTTTGGAAGGATAGCTTCCTTATATTCTGCAGACTGTTCTTCGAAGAGATCCATACATGGCATGGAAACAACTCTTACGTCAACGCCTTCCTTAGCCAGTTCAGCCTTAGCATTTACTGCAAGCTGTACTTCGGAACCGGTAGCGATGATAATAGCATCCGGAGTTTCCTTTGTGGAATCCTCTAAAATATAAGCACCCTTTAATGCTTCCTTAGAGGAACCTGCTAACTGTGGAAGGTTCTGACGAGTCAGAACTAAAGCAGTTGGAGTTTCCTTGGAAGTAACTGCGCTGTACCAGGCAGCGATGGTTTCTGTTGCATCTGCCGGACGGAATACATGGAAGTTCGGCATGGAACGAAGCATTGCAAGCTGCTCAATTGGCTCATGAGTAGGACCATCTTCACCTACACCGATACTGTCATGTGTCAGTACATATGTGGTAGGAATTCTCATGATAGAGGACAGTCTTGCCATTGGTTTAACGTAGTCACTGAATACGAAGAATGTGGAAACAAACGCACGCATTCCGTGTAATGTCATACCGTTGCCGATAGCTGCCATTGCCAGTTCACGAACACCGAAGTGTAAGTTTCTGCCGGTGTAATCGTCCTTGGAGAAGTCGCCCATATCCTTCATGTAAGTCTTTGTGGAAGGAGAAAGGTCAGCTGCACCACCGATTAAGTTTGGCACATAATTCTTTAATTTGTTGAGAACAACACCGGAGAGATTTCTGGTTGCTTCCGGCTTGTCGTCGTATGCCCAGAACTCTTCATTGTTGATTAAATCCTTTGCAGCGTCCATATCGAACTGTGCGTCCCAAGCTTCCTTCATTTCAGGGAACTTAGCGCAGTACTCTGCGAACATTGCATTCCAAGCTTCCTCGTCCTTAGCCTTTGCATCGGAGATTGCCTTGTAGTTAGCGTAAACTTCGTCAGGCACATAGAAAGCTTCTTTACTTGGCCAGCCAAGATTTTCCTTTAATGCTGCCACGTTTTCATCACCGAGAGGTTCACCGTGAGCACTTGCCTTACCCTGCTTTGCAGGACAGCCGTAACCAATCTGAGTCTTAACCATAATCATGGATGGACGCTTCTTGTCAGCCTTTGCTGCTTCGATTGCTGCATGGATTTCATCTAAGTTGTTACCATCTTCTACAACAAGAGTCTGGAAACCGAATGCTTCGAAACGCTTCTGAACATCTTCTGTGAAAGCGATATCTGTGCTGCCTTCGATGGAAATCTTATTGGAATCATAAAGTACGATTAACTTGCTAAGACCAAGTGTTCCTGCAAGGGAGAATGCTTCGGAAGAAATACCTTCCATCATACATCCGTCACCGCCAAGAACGTATGTATAGTGGTCAACAACCGGGAAGCCATCCTTGTTGAACTTTGCTGCAAGGTGTGCTTCTGCCATTGCCATACCAACAGCCATTGCCATACCTGCGCCAAGAGGACCTGTAGTAGCTTCAACACCCTTGGTGTGTCTGTACTCCGGATGACCAGGAGTTAAAGAATCTAACTGTCTGAACTGCATTAAATCTTCCTTTGTAAGACCATAGCCAAACAGGTGAAGAAGGGAATATAAAAGCGTGGAACCGTGACCACCGGAAAGGATGAAACGGTCTCTGTTTGCCCAATCAGGATTTGCAGGATTGTGCTTCATATCCTTTGCCCAAAGTTCATAAGCTACTGCTGCACAGCCAAGAGGAAGACCCGGATGACCGGACTTTGCCTTCTGAACAGCGTCAGCTGCTAACACACGGATTGCATTAACGGACATTGTATCGATGTTATTCATGTTCGTAATTTCCTTTCTGACTTGTTTTTCTTAATTTAGAGCAGACTCTTATGAGCCTGCTCTATGTAGTTTATACTATCAAATTATTCGCCGAAAACTGCCTTGTAGTCCTTCTGGAACTTTTCAATACCCTGATCTGTTAAAGGATGCTTTGTCATCTGCTCGATTACGCCGTAAGGAACAGTTGCGATGTCAGCACCTGCAAGAGCACAATCAGTAACGTGGATTGGATTTCTTACGCTTGCAGCGATGATTTCTGTATCTAATCCGTAGATATCGAAAATCTCGGAAATAGTGCGGATTAAATCAATACCAGGCTGGGAGATATCATCTAATCTGCCAAGGAATGGGGAAACATAGGTAGCACCTGCTCTAGCTGCAAGTAATGCCTGGTTAGCGGAGAAGATTAAAGTAACGTTTGTCTTGATACCTTCGGATGCAAGAACCTTAGTTGCCTTTAAGCCTTCTACTGTCATAGGAATCTTAACTACCATGTTAGGATGGATCTTAGCGATTTCTCTACCTTCAGCAATCATACCTTCTGCATCCACTGTAGTAGCCTTAACCTCGCCACTGATAGGACCATCAACAATACTTGTAATTTCCTTGATAACTTCTACAAAGTCTCTTCCTTCCTTTGCAATCAGGGATGGATTAGTTGTTACACCGCAAATAACTCCCATATCATTTGCCTTCTTGATGTCAGCCACATTCGCTGTGTCGATAAAGAATTTCATTGTAATTTCCTCCTTTTATTAAAGTAAAAACTTA
>JAZSEW010000009.1:0-14410 GCA_045531895.1 Lachnospiraceae bacterium | reverse complement strand
ACCAACAGCGACGCCGGAACCAACAGCAACACCGGAACCAACAGCAACACCGGAACCAACAGCGACGCCGGAACCAACAGCGACGCCGGAACCAACAGCAACCCCAAAACCGACCGCAACGCCAACTCCAACGCCGGAGCCGGAAGATACCAGAAAGATTTCGAAGGTGAAGACATATGGGGGAAAGACGGTGGAAGCAGCAGATGCGAAACAAGGCGATGTGATTTTGTTTGGTGCCTGTGAGCAGGATGGAAATGCGGACAATGGTGTTGAGTGGATTGCCTGGAATGTGTTAGAAAAAAAGGACAATGAATTAGTGCTACTCAGCGTGAATGTGCTGGATGCAAAGGCATTTCACGAGAAAGCTTCCGATGTAAAATGGAAAAACAGTGATTTGTATCAATGGTTGCAGAAAGATTTTTACAAAAATGCTTTTTCTGAAAAGGAACAGAAGCAGATGACGGAAACAGAAGCAGGCAAAGTATATCTGCTTTCTTTAGAGGAAATACAGCGGTACTTCTCCGTAGAAACATCAGATTTGTATCTGCAGACTGTGTCGGAGAATGCATTGGCTGCATCGGCAACTGAATATGCCAAGAAACAGGATGTTTGGACAGTGAATGGCAAGGCATGCTGGTGGTTGCGTTCTCAGGGTGAAGTTTCCGGAACTGCTGTGGAAATTACAGAAGACGGAAGTATTTATCGGCTTGGCACGGAACTGAATTACAGTTATAATGGAGTGCGTCCGGTCATCCGCCTGAAAGTGAAATAAGTAAGAGATAGAGATAAAGGAGCTGCGGTAAGCGATGGGAAAGGTCAAAGTATTGGCAGAACGTGTGCGAAAAAAAGCAAAAAAGTTGCGTAAGAAAGTGAAACGTGTAAATCGTCAATATTTAAATCGTAAAAAATATATCCGGTACAGGGAAAACTGCCCGATTGATGAAAAAGCAATTTTACTGGAAACCTTAAACGGTCAGAGTCCGGACGGCAACATCAATGCATTGTTAAAGGAACTGACGACCGGAGACGAGTATGCGGAATTTAAAATTTATTTATCCTGCAGAAGAAAGGATATGAGAGAACGCAGAAAATATCTGGAAAGATTAAATATAACCGGAGTGACTTTGCTGGATGTAACAACCAAGGAATACTTTAAAATGCTTGCTACAGCAAAGTATCTGATAAATGAGCATACGTTTTTTATTATTTTTAACAAGCGTCCGGAACAGGTGTATTTAAATACCTGGCACGGTACACCGTTAAAATGTCTTGGTAACAAGGTTGCAAATGATTTTGCGACCTTTGGTAATGTGCAGAAAAACATGTTTGATGCGGATTACCTGCTGTGTCCGAATGAGTTTACCATGCAGCATTTTATTGATGATTTTTGTTTGGCTAATTTCGGACATACCAATTTGATGCTGGCAGGATATCCTCGTAATCAGGCTTTTTTTGATGATAAACGCAGAGGAGAAATTCGTCAGGAATGTGAATTTGGCGAGAAGCAGATTATTGTGTTTATGCCGACCTGGCGTGGTGTAATTGGTAATGTTACCAGTGAAATGCAGAATGAAATTTTGCAGAACTATTTTGATGAGTGGGATGCAAAACTAAACGATAATCAGATATTGTATGTGAAACTGCATCCGTTAAGCAGAGGGGCCATTGATGTAACGAAGTATACGCATATTGTGCCGTTCCCAGCTGACAAATATGATACCTATGAGTTTTTGAATGCGGCAGATGTACTGGTCACTGATTACTCCAGCGTATTTTTTGACTTTGCCGCCAGCGGTCGTAAAATTGTCCTGTTTACCTATGATAAAGAGGATTACATGCGGGAAAGAGGCATGTATTTTTCTGTGGATGAGCTTCCGTTTCCACAGGCATCTTCAGTGGATGAACTGGCAGAATATATTTTGGCACCGAAGAATTATGATGATGCAGAATTTTTAAAGAAATTCTGTGCATATGACGTGCCTGGTATGACAAAGGCAATCTGCCACCAGCTTTTGTTCAAGGAATCCTCTTCCCTGCTGGATATCCGTCAGACACCGGATAACGGCAAAAAGAATGTGGTGCTGTATGCCGGAAATCTGGAAAGAAACGGAATTACTACTTCTGCAGTAAATCTGTTATCCATGGTAGATAAGGAAAAGTATAATTTTGCGGTATTATTTAAAATCAATGCCATTAAGAAACGACAGGAATGTATTAAAATGCTTCCGGAAGGTGTTTCTACCATCAGCTATTATCATGCAAGAAGCGCGACTATGTGGGAAACTTTTTGCTATATGCTGTTTCAGGAGTTTCATATTCTGCCGTATCAGCCGATGAAGGAACTGGTAGAAAAGGTGGCGAGGCGTGAATATGGAAGAATTCTTGGCAGTTGTCGTATTGATAAGGCAATCCAGTTCTTTGGCTATGAGCATGAGCTGATTGAATTATTGGAGCAGGCACCGTGCGAAAAAACAATTTTCGTACATAACGATATGGAAGAGGAAATTCGTTCCAAGCATACGTTAATACGCAGACTGTTAAGCCGTGAGTATCGTAAATATGATAATGTGGCAATTGTAACAGAGGATTTACGTCAGTCTACTCAGACGATTGCAACGTCATATCAGGATGAGGATACGAAGAAGGAAGCAAATCTGGTGCTGGTAAAAAACACAATTGACTATAAGTCTATTTTGGAGAGAGCAGACCAGGAACTTGTATTTGATGAAAGAACCCGCATGAATGTGGAAGAGGAAGATATTCGCGCAGCACTGGCTTCAGATAAGAAAAAGTTTATTTCTGTAGGACGGTTCTCGAAAGAAAAGGGTCATGCACGTTTGATTAGTGCATTTGAAACACTGCATAAGGAACAGCCGGATACCCTGTTGTTTATCCTGGGTGGTTATGGTGTGCTTTATAATGAAACTATTCGGTTGGCAGAAAAATCTTCCTGTCCGGATTCTATTTTTATTATCCGGTATATGTCGAATCCGTATCCTTTAATGAAGGCGTGTGATTATCTGGCGCTTCCATCTTTATATGAAGGCTTTGGACTGGTACTGGCAGAGGCTGATATTCTGGGACTTCCATGCTTCTCCACGGATATTACGGGACCAAAGTTGTTTATGGAGCAGGTAGGAGGTTATCTGGTAGAGGATAGCAGGGAAGGCGTTTTAGACGGCTTGAGAGCCTGCCTGGACGGCAGAGTACCTAAAAAACTGAATGTGGATTATGAAAAATATAACATGGAAGCAATTGCCCAGTTCGAATCCCTGCTTCCATAGTATTGTGCTAGAAATACAATAAGGAGAATAACCGATTATGAAAAAATCTTTTTTGACTAAGGAACAAATTGCAGAGGTAACAAAGAAATATCCTACCCCATTTCATATATATGATGAAAAGGGTATCCGTGAAAATGCCAGAAATATGGCAAAGGCATTTTCCTGGAACAAAGGATTTAAAGAGTATTTTGCGGTAAAGGCAACTCCAAATCCGTATATTATGCAGGTGCTGAAGGAAGAAGGGTGCGGCTTTGACTGCTCATCCATGACAGAACTGATGATGTCGGAGGCAGTAGGCTCCACGGGTTCTGAAATTATGTTTTCGTCCAATGCGACTCCGCCACAGGAATTTGTAAAGGCAAGGGAATTAAATGCCATTATCAATCTGGATGATTTCACTCATATTGCTTTTCTGGAAAAGGTAGCGGGTTTGCCAAAACGAATTTGCTGTCGTTACAATCCGGGTGGTGTATATGAAGTAAGCAATGGAATCATGGACAATCCGGGGGATGCCAAGTACGGTATGACTAAGGAACAGATGATGGAGGGTTACAGGATTTTAATGAGCAAAGGTGTGGAGGAATTTGGTATTCATTCTTTCCTTTGCAGCAATACCGTAACTAATGACTATTATCCGATGCTTGCCAGAACCTTGTTCGAACTGGCGGTGGAATTAAAGGAAAAGACCGGTGCGAACATTACCTTTATCAACCTGTCCGGCGGTGTTGGTATTCCGTATCGTCCGGAGCAACAGGCAAATGATATCTTTGCTATCGGTGAAGGTGTCAGAAAGGCATTCGAAGAAATTTTGGTGCCTGCCGGTATGGGAGATGTGGCAATTTTTACAGAGCTTGGCCGCTTCATGCTGGCTCCTTACGGACAGCTGGTAGCAACCGCAGTACATGAAAAACATATTTATAAAGAATATATCGGTCTGGATGCCTGTGCTGTAAATTTAATGCGTCCGGCTATGTATGGTGCATATCATCATATTACAATTCCGGGCAAGGAAGAACTGCCATGCGACCATAAGTATGATGTAACAGGTTCCCTTTGTGAAAATAATGATAAGTTTGCCATTGACCGTATGCTGCCAAAGATTGATATCGGTGATTATGTGGTTATTCACGATACCGGTGCCCACGGCTTTTCCATGGGGTATAACTATAACGGTAAGCTTCGTTCCGCAGAACTTTTATTAAAAGAAAGCGGAGATGTGCAGTTAATCCGCCGTGCGGAGACTCCTGCAGATTACTTTGCAACATTTGATTTCACAAATTTTTTCAAGTAGGCTAAAGTATTTGAAGGTACGGTCCGATATTTAGTATGTAAGCATTAAGAACAAACAATATTTTGTTCGAGGTTTTAAGAATAGGATGGTGAGAAAAATGCGTATTGATGCTATGTCGGAAGTCAGTCAGTTGTATCAGGTAAACAGTACAAGAAAAAAGACAGAAAAGTCTGCAAGCTATTCCAAGGACTCTGTTGAAATTTCTGAATTCGGCAAAGACCTTCAGATCGCAAAGCAGGCAGTTGCACAGGCAGAGGATGTCCGCGAAGATAAAATCCGGGAGTTAAAGGCAAGTATGGCAAACGGTACATATAATGTACCAATGTCTGCACTGGCTGATAAGCTGTTAAACGGTTTTATTTTATAAGAGACGGAGAATCACGCTATGGCAAGCTTAATGGAAGAACTGATAGCCACCCTCCAGAAGGAGACGGCGGCCTATCAGGAGCTGCTGCCGGTAGTGGAGCGTAAGACTCGGGCGATTATTGCAAATGATATTAAACAGGTGCAGGAAATTACGGAGTTTGAACAGGCTGCTATCGGAAAGGTCAGCGGATTAGAGCAGAAGCGAACTGAAATAATGAATAACATCGGTGTTGTTTTAAATAAAAAGGTTTCTGACCTGACTCTGCCGAAGCTGATTCAATTATTGGACCGTCAGCCTCAGGAACAACAGAAACTGGCGGAAATTCACAAGGAACTGAAAGCATTGTTAAAGCGTTTGGCAGAAGTGAATGGACATAACAGAAACCTAATCGAACAGTCGCTTGAAATGATTTCATACAATATGAATCTGATCCAGAGTACAAGGATCGTACCTGGTAATAATTATACAAGAAATGCCGGTCAATGGGATATGACCGCTTCGCAGACAGGGATGTTTGATGCAAAGCAATAGACGCAGGGAACAGCTCTGTCTTTTTGCGCAAATAGGCAAGGCGCAGGTAAAAAGCGCACAGTGTCTATCGGAGCTGAAAATACTATGAAAGGAGGAAATGTGCAATGGGTTTAATGAGTAGTTTATATACCGGAGTATCCGGATTGCAGGTCAGTCAGCGTGGATTAAATACAACAGCACATAACCTCTCCAATTTAGAAACAGAAGGATATGTTCGTCAGCAGACATTACAGAACGACTCCTTTTATACAAATCTTGGAACAAATCAGGTTTCTTATCTTCAGGTTGGTCATGGCGTAACAGCAGCGGCCATCACTCAGGTAAGAGATACCTTTTTAGATAAATCCTACCGTCAGGAATTGGGCAGACAGCAGTTTTATGAAGTGCAGTATGAATGTGCCACTGAGGTGGAAGAAATTTTAGGTGAAACAGAAGGTGTTGCCTTTCAGGATTCCATTGAAGATTTCTGGGTGGCAATGCAGGAGCTTTGTAAGGAACCGGACAGTATTGTTACCCGTTCCAGTTTCATCCAGACAGCGGTCAGCTTTGTGGAACGTGCCGAAACGGTATATCAGCAGATTAAAGATTATCAGTTGAATTTAAATACCAACATTAAGAATAATGTGACACGAATTAATGAAATCGGTGATGAAATAAAAAGACTGAACGAAAAAATTCAGAAATACGAAGCTTCAAAAATGGAAAATGCCAATGACTACCGGGATGCCAGAAATGTTCTTTTGGACGAGTTAGGCGGACTGGCAGATATTTCTTATAAAGAGCATAGTAATGGTGTTGTTACGGTTATGCTGGAAAACCAGCTGTTTGTGGCAGAAGATATGGTCTATCATATGGATACCAGACTTCTCGATAATGATAGCGGACTGGCGGAACCTTACTGGCCATGCTACGGTGACATACCGGTATTCAGCTTTAATCCGCTTCCGACTTCCGAAGCTAATACTGATATCGGTACTTTAAAGGGATTACTTTTAGTGCGTGGTGATAAAATCGGTAAGTATACTGACATTCCGCATGAACCGGATAAGGCTGATTATACCGATGAATCCGGTTATTTCTTTAAAGATGATTATGATCTGGATTATAAGGCATATGAAAAAGAAGTAGAAAAATTCAACATGGAAATCGAAGCATCCGCCATTGTATGTGTGCAGGCGGAATTTGACCAGCTGATTCATGGAATTGTTACTACGATTAACGACTTGCTGTGTCCAAACAAAGAGGTGGTTACTGCTGAAGGTGAAACGATTCGTATCTTTGATAAGGAAAAGGCACCAATCGGTATGGATGCAGAGGGAACACCGGGGGAAGCGTTGTTTAACCGTAAATCTACGGAACGCTATGAAAAGACTACCGCGGTGATTGAGGTGGATGGCATTTTCCAGGAGGTTGAGGTTTGGAAATATAACGAAGAAGACCCGACTGATAACTATAGCCTGTTCACCTTAGGTGAAATCGAAGTAAATAAAAAGATTCTGAAGGATCCATCCTTAATTCCGTTATCCGATAACAGCGGTACCGGTGATTATGCGGTAGAGGTTTGCACAGAGATGATGGAGAAGTGGCAGACACCATTCTCCAGACTGAATCCGAATGAATATAAAGAGCATACATTTAATGAGTATTATACAGAGATGATTGGCTCGCTTGCAACCAGAGGTGAAAAGTACAGAAATATTTATCAGGGTCAGGAAACGCTGGTAAACAGTGTGGATACCCAGAGACTTTCCGTAACAGCAGTATCTTCTGATGAAGAACTGACCAATATGATTCGCTTCCAGCAGGCATACAACGCATCCGCAAGATATATTAATGTGGTCAGCCAGATGTTAGAGCATTTATTGAATGCACTTGGCTGATAAACAAGGGAGAATTATTTATGGCAAATACATTTTTTGGTCTGAATATCGGAACCACCGGTTTATATGCAGCAAAAACCGGCTTGAATACAACGGCTCATAATGTCGCAAATATTGAAACGGAAGGATATTCCAGGCAGGTAATCAAGCAGTCTGCGGACACCCCGATTTCAACCAACAACCGTTACGGTATGATAGGAAGCGGTGTTGCAGTAAATGAGATTGTTCAGATGCGCAGCCAGTATTATGATGAGAAGTATCGTTCCAATAACTCTTTGCTTGGTATGTATGAGTCCAGAAGCTATTTCATGAACGAAGTACAGTCCTACTTAAATGAAATTGAACTGGAAGGCTTTACGGTTACTTTCGATCATATGTATGATGCGTTGCAGGAACTTTCCAAGGACCCTGCAAACTTAACCATTCGTACCCAGGTATCCAACTATGCCATGAGTATGTGCGAATATTTCAACTCTTTGTCTACCAGCTTAAAGCAGGTACAGACAGAGTGTAATTATGAAGTAAAAAACCAGGTATCCAAAATTAATTCTCTGGCAACTCAGGTGGCTACACTGACAAAGCAGATTAACACTGTGGAAATTGGCGGCGAAAATGCTAATGATTTAAGAGACCAGAGAGCAAATTTGATTGATGAACTGTCCAATATTGTAAATATCGATGTAAAAGAGAGAGAAATCGGCAATTGCGGCATGACAGAATATATTGTTCGTCTGGACGGACAGCTGTTGGTAGATAATTACGAGTCAAAAGAGTTGTCCGTAATTCCGAGAACCGAGAAGATGAGTCAGTGCGATGTAGACGGCTTATACGATATTTACTGGGAAAATGGAGAAAAGCTGAATGCGGAAAGTTCTACTTTATCAGGAACTTTAAAAGCGTTATTCGAAGTCAGAGACGGTAATAATGAAGAAAATCTCCGTGGTTATGCAGAAGAAGTGGATGAAGGTGCTACCACTGTTACCGTAACCCAGACAAACATTAACAATATTAAAGATATGAATATCCCGGCATCCGGTAAAATTACTATCGGAAACGGTGAGTATACCTATTCTTCATTTTCTGTTATGGTGAATGAAGATGGAAGCTATACCTATACTTTTGAGCTAAACGAAGAAGCAAGACGTCAGTATGCAGAAGGAACTCAGGTGACCATCGGTACAACCATGGATTACAAGGGACTTCCGTACTATCATGCACAGTTAAACGAGTTCATCCGTGTATTTGCGCAGGAGTTTAACGAAGTGCATGCGTCCGGCATGAACTTAAACGGTGAAACCGGAGTAAACTTTTTTGCAGCAAACAATACCATGGCGGGCGGACAGTATCACATGAATACTTTTGGTGTGAAGGGTGAGAAAAACGTAACTATGTCCGATTTTGAATCCGATCCGTTAGCTACAGAGGCACCATATTACATGATGACAGCCGGAAACTTTACAGTAAGTGAACTGATTATGATGAATCCTTCTTCCATTGCGGCTGCATCGGATATTACGAATGGTGTGGGTAAGGCAGATATTGCTAATAAACTGCTTGCGTTAAAGAGCGATGTGACTATGTTTAAGCAGGGTGATCCGGCGGCATTTTTACAGACACTGGTTGGTGAAGTCGGTGTAGATACCAATGCAGCATTAAATTTTGCGGAAAGCCAGGAAAACATTGTACAGTCAGTAACAAGTCAGCGCCTCTCTGTAGCCGGTGTTGACATTGATGAAGAGGCCATGAGTCTTGCAAGATATCAGGAGGCATATAATCTGGCTGCTAAGGTAATTGCAGTAATGAGCGAAACATATGATACACTGATTACAACAGTGAAGTAAACCGACAGATTTGGAGGAACGGATATGCGTATTACAAACAAGATGATGACGAATAATGCGCTGTATAATATCAATAACAATAAAAACTTATTGAGTAATTTAGAGCAGCAGTATTCCAGCGGAAAAAAAATTACAAAGCCTTCCGATGACCCGATTGTAGCGGTGCGTGCACTGAAGTTCCGTACCACCTTATCGGAGCTGAATCAGTATTATGAAAAGAATATTCCGGATGCCATTGCGTGGATGGATGTAACAGAAAGTGCGTTAAATACCGTAAACAGTATTATTACTTCCATGAATACCTACTGTAATCAGGGCGCAAACGATTATCCTACCGCAGAAGACCGTAATGCGATTGCAACAAACCTGGAGCAGTTAAAGGGTCAGCTGTACCAGGAGGGCAATACTAATTATGCAGGACGTTATGTGTTCAGTGGTTACAAGACCGATACCAGTCTGGTGTTTAACGAAGCAACCAATAATTTAAAGTATGAAATTACGGAGCCGATTGAGGCAGAAAGTATTGACCGTATTTCCATTGTGGTAAACGAGGTAAATATTCAGGACTATGATCCGGATGATTTGGATGCCTGGGATTCCACGGTACCGTCAAAAATTGAGACATATCGTATGAAGCTTTCTTATACGGATGTGGTGATGGATGAGGATGACCCGCAGGCTTCCATTAAGTTCTCTTATACTACATTGGATGGACAGGAAGTCACATTGGATGGTACCCAGCTTGGGGCACCGGCAATTAAAACGGTTTCCATTACAGATTTGGATGAGGAGCCTTATCAGCCGGAAGCAGGATGTATTAACTTTATTCCGGAAACCGGAGAATTAATTTTGTCTGATGAAATGTACGAGACACTTCGTACTTCGACAGATATCAAGGCGGAGTATGTAAAGGACTCTTTTGATATAAATGACCTTCGTCCGGAGCATTATTTTGACTGTGTGGTAACAGACAAGGAGGTTCCGGCAAAAGAGCCGATTGCTTATACCAAGGAAGACCAGCCGATTGAGTACGAAGTAAATTTTAATCAGAGACTGAAGATAAATACGCAGGGTGCAGAAGCTTTTACTACCGGAATCGGTCGTATGATTGATGAAATTATCAATGCGGTAAATGATGTAAAAGAAGTAGAAGATTCTATGGCAGAAGTAGATAAAATGTTGGAAAATACAAATCTTACGGATGACCAGAGAACAAAACTGGAAGAAATCAAGGAACAGTTAAAGTCGGAGTTTACCTTAAAGACTGCGGTTATGACTGAGGCGTTCCAGCGGGGAATTACAACAACGGAAAAAGAACAGGATATCTTAAATGTGGCTACGGCTGATTTGGGTGGACGTTATAAGAGACTGCAGCTGACGGAAAGCAGGCTTTCTGACCAACAGGTAGATTTTGAAGAACTGTTATCCATGAACGAGGATGCGGATTTGGTAGATACGATTATCAAGTATTCTGCGGCAGAAACGGTATATAATTCTTCTCTGTCTGCAGCATCCAAGCTGGTGCAGACATCATTGCTGGATTTCTTATAGGATGAAGGAAGAAAATTGGTAGCATAAATGAAATTCTGTAAAAGAATGGAGTAGGAGGTTTACGATGCTAATTAAGACAAGATATTTCGGTGAAATTGATGTGGATGACCAGAAGATTATTACTTTTGAGAATGGTCTGATTGGATTTGAATATCTGAAAAAATTTACGTTAATTTATAACAACGAAACAGAGAGTAGTGGAAATATCACCTGGTTGCAGAGCTTAGATGAGCCTATGGTTGCATTTCCTGCGCTTAGTCCGTTTTATGTTATGACGGATTACAATCCGGTTGTAGAGGATGAGGTGTTGACAAAGCTTGGAGAGCTGAATGAGGAGAATACTGCAATTTTCCTTACCTTAACCGTGCCTTCCGATTTAACAAAGACAACAACGAATTTAAAGGCACCAATTATTATTAATGCAGATACGAAAAAAGGTTGTCAGGTGATTGCTGAGAATCCGGAATATGTGGTAAAATACAACATTTATGACGTGATTCAAAAAATGAAAGAACAGAAGGAGGTGTAGGCCGATGTTGGCATTGTCCAGAAAAGCAAATGAGTCCATTGTAGTGGGTCATGATGTGGAAATTACTATTCTGGAAGTAAAGGGAGACCAGGTAAAAATCGGCATTAAGGCACCGAAATCCGTTCCGATTTACCGTAAGGAAATCTATGTCCAGATTCAGGAAGCAAACAAGGAAGCCGTAGCAGGCGGAGCTTCTTTGGAGGATTTGAAGAATATGTTTTAAATCTCAGGGAAAGATGTGCGCATCTTTCCCTTTTTTTCAAAAAAAGTATAAAGAAATAAAGAAAATAATCCGATATAAAAAATAAGGAAAACTGTTGTTTTATCAAAGAAGGAACTTTGATGTGAGAGGTCATGGAAAGGCAAGGTGAACATTATGGCATTAGAATCGATTGGTGGAGCAGGTAGTGGTATGAATTATGTTGATGTGGTAAAGCCAAGTGCAAACAAGGTACCACAGGTACAGCAGGTAAAGCCGGCGGAAGAAGTTACCAAAAAGGCAACAGTGCCTGTTACAACGCAAACTGCTTTGAATGCGGCTCCGACAGAGGCAAAAAATGCCGAAGCTTCCGTACAGAAAAAGGAAGATGAAACTATCTCCAGTAAGATTAAGGACGCAGTAGATAAGGTGAATGAAAAGATTGTTCCAAGTAAGACAAGATGTGAATTTTCTTATCATGAAGATACCAACCGTATCTCCATTAAGGTAATTGATCAGGCTACCGAGGAAACAATCAAGGAAATTCCGGCAGAGGAAACTCTGGATATGCTGTCCAGAATCTGGGAGCTTGCCGGACTTTTGGTAGATGAGAGAAGATAGGTAACATAAAAATACAGGGATGTAATGTAACTAATAATCAAGGATGAGAGCCAGGAAAAACAGTCTGGCGGAAGGTGAGGACAAAATGGGAATTGGATTATCCGGTATGATATCCGGTCTGGATACCGACAGCATCGTTAAGGCGATGGTATCGGCACAGCAGACTAAGGCTACGAAGATTGAAAACAAAATTACATTAAACAAGTGGACAACAGATGCATGGTCTTCCTTGAATACAAAGATTTATTCTTTCTACACAAAGTATGCATCTAAGCTTCGTTTGCAGAGTTCTTATATGACAAGAACTGCAAAGAGCTCCAACGAGAGTGCGGTAACTGCAACAGCAAGTTCTTCTGCAGCAGTGGGTACGCATACACTTCAGATTAAGGCACTTGCAAGCTCCCAGTATGTAACCGGTGCTAAGCTTGGCAAGGCAGATACTTACAACAAAAACACCAAGCTTACAGAAATGGGCTCTGGTGTAAAGGCAGGTACCATTATTACTATCACAGGTAATAAAGGCACTGACAAGGAGCAGGTAACAAAGTTAGAAGTAACCGATAAAACAACCGTAAATGATTTCTTAAATGCTTGTAAGGAATCAGGTTTAACCGCTACGTTTGACACTACCCAGCAGAGATTTTTTGTTAGTTCTTCCCAGAGTGGTGCGGACGATGCCTTTTCTATTACTACATCCGAATTAAGCGGAACGGCATCTACTGTGTTCAATGGCTTGAATGATATTATTGATTCCTCTTCTCTGTCTGCTACAGAAAAGAAGACCTATGACGAAGCAATGGCAACACTTCGCCAGAATGTTGCTTTGATTGATGATGTTTTAAGTGATTCTTATGATGAGTCCGATAAGACACAGAAGGCTGTGTATGACGCAGTCAATGTAATCAAGGATACTGCTGAAAAAGCGTATGCCAATGAAGAGGCAGTAAAGGCAGAAACACAAAAAATAAAAGATGCACTGACTGCTGCGGCTGCTGATACTTCTGCCGCAATCCAGTACGGCAGTACAAAGCTTACTTATGCCGAATTAGAGGAAAAAGCTGAAAAGGCAATCGAAAGCAGAGCGGTAAGTGAAGGTGATGCGGCCGGTGCTAAGGCGGTAAAAGAGTTAAAAGTTCCTGCAGAAGGTGAAACCGGAAATTATGCTAAGGTAACAGACCTGACACAGAAGAAGTACGATGACGCAGCGGCTTTGATTGCAGATAAGGGTATTGCAGAGGATGCTATTGATGCAGATACTACTCTTTCTGACGAAGATAAGAAGGCATTAAAGAATGCATATGCTGTAGTAAATACCTGGAATTATGAAGTTACAAATGAAGACGGTTCCAAATCTAAGGTGGGTGATTTATATAGTACAGCATATACTGCTGCATCTGATGCAGTAAAAGCAACAACTGTGGAAGATGAAATGATTGCCCAGTTAAAGGCAGACCAGAAGACAGTATATGACGAAGAGGTTTCCAAGGCAAGCAAGGCAATTCTGGATGCAGAAGATAATGCAGATATTACGGATTTGAAGAATCAGATTACGGCAAGTCTGACAAGTGCAGCAACTGCAGGTACAACAACTTCTGCTAACGGTCTTTCCGCTCTTGGTCTTGGCGAAATTACCGGTGCTAATGTATCCGACGGCGGTACAAACGGCATGGCAGTTGTGGCTGCGTCCAATGCAGAATTTGTGTTAGACGGTGCTACCATGGAGGAAACCTCCAACAACTTTACTGTAAACGGTCTTACCTTAAATCTTTCCTCTACAACTTTAAACAAGGACACCGGAGATTATGATACCGTACAGGTTACTGTTGGTAAGGACGGTGATTCCACTTACGAGTTAATTAAAGAAGCGTTAACAGAGTATAATAAGCTGATCGAAGAAATGAATAAATTATACAATGCGGATTCTGCAAGAGGCTATGATCCTCTGACTGATGAGCAGAAGGAAGCGATGACAGAGGATGATATCAAGAACTGGGAAGACAAAATCAAAGGTTCCCTGTTGAGAAGAGATGATACATTAGGCAGTCTGTTATCCAGTATGAGAACAGCTCTTTCTTCCAGCTACACCGATGAAGATACAGGAAAGAAATATTCTCTCTCCAGCTTCGGTATCGTAACCGGTAATTACACCGAAAACGGTAAGCTGCATATCTACGGTGATGAAGATGATGCAACCTATGCTACTTACACCGATCGCTTAAAGAAAGCTCTGGAAGAGGATCCGGATCAGGTAATGGATACTCTTACCAATGTTTTTGGTAAGTTATATGACACTATGACAGAAAAGTGTGCAAAGAC
>JAZSEW010000038.1:0-2163 GCA_045531895.1 Lachnospiraceae bacterium | reverse complement strand
GCGGATGTGGATCATTGCGGACTTTTGCCTTTGTTTGATGAAGTGATTACAAGTCATAAATCAGCTGCATGCCTAAGCAACGAGTATGAGGGCGTCAGTGGCTACAGAGAGCAGAATCCCTTGCATAAGCCGTATATTAATATTTGTAAAATTTTAACGTCTTATGCGCCGGTAAACCCTTCTAAAATAACAGTACCTTGGGAAAATAAAGAAGAAATGTCAGAACCTTTGACGCAGATTGGTTTCTTTGATTTTGGTGAATTGCATTTCGAGGTGTACGAGGGTAAGGGTGGCCATTTGCCCGGCGAAATTGTGTTGATTGACTATAAACATCGCATTGCTTTTACGGGAGATGTTTACATTAATTTACGGGGACTGACGCCGGAGCAGGCAGAATATAATCAGTATGCACCCATATTAATGACTTCTGTGGATACGGACCCAGGGCTGTGTGCAGATGAAAGGAAAGCCATTCTTCAGCGCTTGGGTGTCGGAAACTGGCAGATTTTCGGTGCCCATGGCTATAAAAAAGATTATTCGGTGAATATCTGAAAATATTACGCAAAAAAAGCATAAAAACCTTGTTATTTCCGCATAAAATGTGTAAAATTGATATTTGGTAGATTACGCTTATAAGCGTACCAGTATTTTTTAAGGAGAAATGACATGAGTTTAATCAAGAAGCCGGTTACCGGCATGAAGGACATGCTTCCTGAAGAAATGCAAATCAGGGACTATGTAATGGACGAAATCAAGAATACTTACGCAAAGTTCGGTTTTTCACACATTGAAACCCCTTGCGTGGAGCATATAGAGAACCTGTGCAGTAAGCAGGGTGGCGAAAATGAAAAGCTGATTTTTAAGGTATTAAAAAGAGGCGAGAAGTTAAGCCTTGAAACCGCAAAGGAAGAAAATGATTTGGTGGACAGCGGTTTGCGCTACGATTTAACCGTGCCCTTAGCAAGATTTTATGCCAACAATGCAGCAAATTTAAACCAGCCTTTTAAGGCGTTGCAGATGGGTAATGTATGGCGTGCGGACAGACCTCAGAAAGGTCGCTTCCGCCAGTTTGTACAGTGCGACATCGATATCTTAGGCGAGCCTTCCAACTTGGCGGAAATCGAGTTGGTGTTGGCAACCACAACACTTCTCGGAAAGCTTGGCTTTGAGAATTTTAAGGTACACATCAATGAACGTCGTATCTTGAAAGCAATGGCTGCGTACAGCGGTTTTGCTGAGGAAGATTACGACCAGGTATTTATCCAGTTGGATAAAATGGACAAGATTGGTATCGACGGCGTGAAGGAAGCACTTTTAGGATGTGAATTCGCACCGGAATGTGTTGAGAAGTACATGACTCTTTTTGATAAAATGAATGCGGCAGAAGATAAGCTTACATTCTTGAAAGAGGAGCTTGGTGATTGCCTGGAAGAAGGTGTGGCTGATAATCTTGCGGAGATTTTTGCAACCGTGGAAGCGGCTAAGAAGGCTGACTGCGAGATTATGTTTGACCCTACACTTGTGCGTGGTATGAGCTACTACACAGGTACCATTTTCGAAATTGAAATGAAGGAATTAAACTGCAGTGTCGCAGGCGGCGGAAGATATGACAAGATGATCGGTAAATTTACCGGAAATGATACTCCTGCATGCGGATTCTCCATCGGTTTTGAAAGAATTATCACAATTCTTTTAGAAAGAGGATTTAAGGTTCCCAACGCCGACAATAAGATTGCATTCCTTTTGGAGAAGGGCATGGATGCTGCAAGAACCGGTGAAATCATTGCAGAGGCTCAGGCACTGCGTGAAGAAGGTAAAATTGTTCTGGTAGCCAAGATGAACAAGAATAAGAAGTTCCAGAAGGAACAGCTTATGAAAGACGGTTATACCGAATTTAAGGACTTCTACAGAGAAGCACTGAAGAACTAGTTTAAAGGAGATATAAAAATGGCTGAATCAATGAAAGGCTTAAAAAGAACCCATCGTTGTACCGAGGTAAGCGAAGCAAACCTTGGACAGGTGGTAACCGTTATGGGATGGGTGCAGAAGAGCAGAAACAAAGGCGGAATTATTTTTACGGACCTTAGAGACAGAAGCGGTCTGTTACAGATTATTTTTGAGCAGGGCGAAAACGGAGATTTCGTAAATGCTGAAGACTTCGAG
>JAZSEW010000027.1:0-14860 GCA_045531895.1 Lachnospiraceae bacterium | reverse complement strand
CCTGTCTTTGCTTGTGTTTTGGGTTTTCGCAGATTACTCTGATGCTACCCTTTCTCTTAATGATTTTGCACTTTTCACAAATTGGTTTTACAGAAGATCTAACCTTCATTTCATTTCTCTCCTTTCGAAAAAAGTCCATTTATTATAATAGCACCAAATGAATAATTTGGCAAGTACTAATTTTCTTTTTTTACAAAAATATTTTGCAAAACACAAAATTGTGCACGACAGTACAAAAACAGGGTCAAATTACGTACTTACACGTGAATTTGCCCTGTTTTTCCATGACGTGATTACATAGCTACATATTTTATAAAGAAACTTCTTATCATTATTCTCTCAGTTGGAACTGATTTACCAGCTCTTCCATGCTGAGTGCCTGTGCGGATAATTCTTCGCTTGTTGCGGAAGCTTCTTCTGCTGTCGCAGAGTTTGCCTGAACAACCTCGGATATTCTTTCGATACCAATGTTCGCCTGCTCCATTGCCTGTACCTGCTGTGTGGAGTTTTCACTTATCATTCTGGAAGTTTCAGCAATCTCATGAATAGAAGCCACTACATTTCCAAGTACATCCGAAGTCTTTAATGCAGCCTCATTACCATGCTCTACCTCTTGAATAGATTCTTCAATCAGTTCTTTGGAATTCACTGCAGACTTTGCACTCTGTTCTGCCAGATTACGAATCTGGTCTGCAACTACAGCAAAGCCGCGTCCTGCATCTCCGGCTCTCGCTGCTTCAATAGATGCATTTAAGGAAAGCAGATTGGTCTGGCTTGCAATATCCTCCAGTTCCGCAATAATGTTTCCAATTTTCTGGGACGTTTCGCTGATACGGTTCATCGCCGCCATCATAGCTTCCATTTCATAACGGCTCTTTTCTGCTTCTGTTGCACAAGCCTCAGCCTTTTCATAGGAAGCATTTACTTCACCAACCGTCTTTTCCAAAGCAGTTGTGATTTCGTCAATCGTTGCCTGCATTTCTTCTACAGATGCCGCCTGATCCGTTGCGCCTTCTGCCAATGCCTGAGAAGCCTCTGCAAGATTAGACGCACCGTAAGCAACCGTATTTGCTGCTTCCTTTACATCTCTTAATGTACCATCCATTTGACGGTTCATCTTTCGAATTGCCACCAGCAGACCATTATATTCTCCGATATATTCTTCTTCACAGGAAGTTCTGATATTGAAATTGCCGTTTGCCATTTCACCCAACAGATTCTCAAGATCCGCAAAAATTTTCTGCAGTTTTGCAGTAGTTCCACCTACTGCTGTCAACATATCGGCAATTTCATCCTGAACATCATGTTCCGGGAACGGAGCAGAAATTTCACCATCTGCGAAGGTTCCCATTCTGGTTACCAGCTGGTCGATTGGATTTGTAATACTCTTTGTAATCGTCTGGCTCAGCTTTGTGGAAATCAAACCGGAAACAATGATAATGACAATAACTACTATTACAAGAATTGTTACCATGGTGTTTAATTTCTTCTGTGTTGCATCACCCAGAGAGATGTTGGCATTCATCAGACTCTCCAACGCAGCATAGGCAGTCTCATAAGCCGGAGCCATTTCATCCAATGCACGTTCCTGGGCAATTCTGGAATCAATTGCATCCGTGGTAGCTCCAAGCGCAAGTATCTCAGCATCAATCTCAAAATATGCTTTAATAGAATTCTCTATCACATCCATACTTTCTTTGCCGATATCTGTAACGATAGACTCACGAATCGGCACCAGAAATTTTTCAACTTCTTCCTTGCTTTTCTCATGGGCAATTACCATTTTATCAATCAGTTCCTGTTCTTCATAACCAATCGCAGCCCGCGTGTAGCTGCGCACATCCGCAAGTGCTGTCATTGCATGACCAATATCTCCCTGTGGAAATGCATAGTATGTAAGTACATGGCTATACTGCCCCGCAGAATAGATAATTACAATCAATGCAATTATAGATGCCAGCATCATAATCGTGGATGACATAATAGAACTCGACAGTAATCTCTTTTGAATTCTCATATTCATAATTTTCTTTAGCATAACCCCATCCTCCTCTTTATTGTAGTAACCCAATACATAAAAATTATAGGACTTTTTTATGAACATGTCAAGTTACTTCAACAATTTTATCCAATTCCAATATTTTGTCTAACTTTATTTTTGTATTTATCTATTTTTTCAAAAAATTCTTTTTTTCATTACTTAGCATGTCTTTCGTATATAAATTTATTTTTTTCAAATACTATCCCTGAAACAAAATTTTGTTTTTAAAATAGAAAATAATACGGAGAGAATTATGAATACACAACCTTTTGAAATTCCAATCAACAACGATTATGACAACAATACCTTTGGCGCAAAGCTTGCCTATGCAGCGTTGGATGAGATTCCGGACCCAAAGGCAGATGCGAAGGAAATCACAGGTCTGGTGAAATCCGGCGGCAAGGTAACCGGTTACCAGTTGTCGGACGGCACTGCGGTCTCCAAGGAAGACGGCATTTCCATGGCAAAATCCGGTGACATTCAGGGCGTCGGAGTTGCCCACCGGAAGGATTCGGAGTATTTAAAATCTCTGCCTGATGGCACAGAGAATAACAACTTAAGCAATCTGCCTTCGATAACAGAGGAGGAAGCTGGGCTGAAATAGGCAAAGAACAAGGGCTGGCACACTTATCTTTTCATAAGTATACCAACCCTTACATAATGCATTTCTTCCTATAATATAATTTCTACGCGTTCTCCGTCCGCTTCCTCCACTTCCACCAGTTTCCAGTGCGGATGATCTCTTTTATAATCTCTCAAAGCTTTCAGCAATACCAGTAACTGCTTCTTAGAAATATTCACTCCATTCTTTTCACACACCTTTGAAATAATCCCAATAGTCGCCCGGTTTAACGCCAGCCCGGTCGGTATTCGGATATCATGATGCTCACCGGTATTTTCCTGTACAATCACTCTCATAGGCTACTCCACGAAAATACGGACAACCGTATCATCCGTTTCCACTTCCATTAAATTACCAACGGCGCCTTGACGAACCATGTTTACAATCTGCGTTAAATCAAGACTCTTTAATGCACTGTTCCCGGATACCTGCGGAAGTTCCATGCCCATATCAAGCGCCACCTGAACCAGAGCCATTGGAATATTGATTTTTACATGGTCACCACCGTTTTCATCCACTACAATCCGTAGCATCATGTCCTTTAATTCCTTGCGGTTCTCCGGAGGTAACACCTGGGCCACCGGTGCCGCCTCTTCCTTGCCGGACAGCAATTCATCCACAGTTACTCCTAATATTTTTGCCAGCTTCGGCAGCGAAGAAATATCCGGACATGTCAGGTCATTCTCCCACTTGCTGACCGCCTGGGCACTGACCTCCATCATCTGAGATAACTCTTCCTGGGTAAATCCTTTTTCTTTTCTTAGCTGAGCAATTCTTTTTCCAATTGTAAGTTCCATACTATGTTAGTCTCCTTTTACCAATGTTCTTTTTATTACGTGGCCACAAGAGCAATTCCTTCGTGGTTCTTTTCGCCTGCTCCTGCCTATATCTTATCAGACAAAAGCAAAAAATCACATGGAACATTGGTTGAAAACAGATGTGTTTTTCTCACTTATTGGTTGTTTTTTCACTCAACCAACGGTTGTGTTTGTGTAAAATGTCCTATTTTATGAAACTTTTGCCCTGAGACAATAAAATTACCCCAACTGTGCCTCTCGCAGCGGCTTGTCCCAGACGATACTACCACCAAGTTCTTCTGCCATTGCATCGGCATGCTCTCTTAACTGTTCCATAAACACTGCTTCCTTTTTTCTGGAGCGTCTGCCCTTGGCATTGTAGATTTCTTTAGACGCATACGCATCATAGGAAATACCAAAGTCCTCCGGATCTCTGTGTGGGAAGAAGGATAATCCCATTTCATATTTAATCATGCCACAATCAGAGGTGGCAGTTAAGGTGACAACCACGCCGTTGCGCTGTACCGTGTTGAACATACAGTCAGCGGCAAAATATTGTTTATATACATCAATGACTTTCATCTTATATTCCTCACTTTTTCTAAACTCTCCCTTACAAAATTATAGGCAGAAACTGTTCCACTGCCTTCAGTCTTCTTTATCATACCCGAATATCTTTCTAAGTTTCGGTGACAGAAAACTCAACAAACACATCATCAGGAAATACGTTATCACCGAAATACCTATAGTCCCCCAATCCACAGCGCCTTCAATAAGAAAAGTCAGTAGTACATAAAATACTCCGAACATTAAGGTAGAAACTACGTTTCTGAACATCTGGTTTTTCAATAAGTTATGCATACTCTTCGCCTCCAAAATTATTTTTTTTCCTACATCATATGCAGCAACCTGTAACTTTATGACTATACTTTTCTCGCTATCGCCGTAAATTCCCCTGGTACTGTTTCATTTGTCCAGGAAGGATGCTCATCAAACCGTTCCAGCACAAACCCATTTTGAAGTATTCCATTAATAATTTCGCTGATGGTATACTTTCGATAACTGCACTTTGGCATTTGCTGTCTGATTTCATCCTCATAAAAACGTGCATGGGCCATTTCACCCTCAAATACTTCAGTAGAAAAATAACTCATGGCAGGTTGTTCTAAATTTAAAACATCTGCAATTTTCGTAAACGGATGAAAATCGCTGCAAATCATCCTGCCATTTTCTTTCAACAGACCGTGCATCACCTGCATAAACTCGTTGATGTCATGGAAGTAATGCAGAATACCACCCTCCATGAAAACCACATCAAAATACCCTCTATATTTATCCATATCAATTTCAAGGACATCACCAACCTCAAAATTGATTGTTACGTTGGCAGCCTCCGCCACCTCAAGGGCATATTTTTTGTTATCCTCGGAAATATCAAACACGGTTACTTCTGCTCCAAGAATTGCCAAAGGAATTGCTTTTTTCCCACAAGACCCACAGATATTTGCTACTCGAACTCCGTCGTAGCTTTCAAAGTATTCCGCGTATTTTCTAAGCATCCCTTTGGGATTTTCCAAATCCTTTTTTGCTCTTTCCGCAGGACTGCCGGAGGTTTTCACCCAGAAATCATAGGCACTGTATTCCCAGGCACGTTTGTTTTGTTGGCTGTAGGTTCGCATTTATCTACTCCTCAATCGCAATTCCATAATCCAGAATTACTTCACCGTTTTCATCCGGCGTCGTAAATCTCGGGCAATTATACCGTTCAAAGCACCAGTCATCCTCTTTCCGCTTCAACCCCTGTGCTTTTAATGCCTCCAGACACTGGTTGTGGGTTTCCATCGTGTAAAAATCGCCACTTCCCTCTTTCGCCTGCAAATAACAAACGGCATAATTCAGCGGTTCGATATCTACAAATTCGA
The DNA here is from genome assembly GCA_045531895.1 of Lachnospiraceae bacterium. Classification (GTDB taxonomy): domain Bacteria; phylum Bacillota; class Clostridia; order Lachnospirales; family Lachnospiraceae; genus SIG299. The sequence continues at coordinate 9,478 of JAZSEW010000027.1, read as the reverse complement.
AACCTTCCGGTGCATCCGTATCCTGAGAGAAGAACATACCAATCCAAAACTCCGGCATACCTTCCACAATATATACCGCACCGATATAGGCATCTCCGTTCATTGGCAAAGCAGGCATTTTCTCCAAAGCTGCAAACCAGTTGTTTGCCCACCACTCACCCCAGTTCGGGTTATTTTTATACTTCTTGCCAATCAGGCGAGCTGCCGGACAAGTTTCTTTCTTAATCTCTAATATTTTGACTGCCATTGTAAATCATCCTCTACTTTACAAAATCAACTAATATTTATTAGTTAATCTTCTCTTCCCGGTAACTTGCTGCCACTTCGTCCAGCACCTTCATGAGTTTTATCTCATTTTCCGTTCCGGCATAGGATTTCGGATACACCAGGCAAAGTCCATTATTTTCCCAGAAGCCATCCAGACGGTCCAGACCATAAAAATACATGATATCTCCGTAGTATTCCTTCTTTGCTTTGAAGTAGAACTTACCGCCAACCGGAGTCAGTTCCAGTGCTCCGTCAAAGGTTCCCTTTTCCTTAAACTCCTCTACCGGACAATACACATCGTCATCATTCTGAATCGCAATATAAGGAACCTTGCCTTCTTCTCCATACTCGCTCTCCGGAGAGTAAGTGTTTAACATCATAACTTCCCCGGCATGAGATTTTGCTTCTTTGAAGGAATCATTGATTCGGAAGGTCACCCGGTACTCGCTGTCATCGTTGCCGAAATCGTCCATTTCTACCTCATGGGAAGCCGGTGCAAGCACAACAGCATCTTCTACTTTGTTCATTACTGTCTCGATTGCTTCTTTATCAATAGAATTGAGTGCACTCTTAATTTTATCAAATAACCCCATTTTAATCCTCCTTGTTTACTGCGTAAATGCCGGTGTCCAGTATTGCTGGTTATAAATATCCGTGAAGCGGTAAGTCACCTTCACCTTACCTTCACCCACATCTACATTGCTGATTTCCATGTTTTCTGTGACAACCATCTGGTCTCCTAAGAAGTAGCTGTCCTGGTATTCCCCGTCGTAGGAATAATAGTCACAGATAAAGTCCAGAGTGTCACCTACGTTGATTTCTGTCATGCCCTTTGCCACGGTTTCCGTTTCACCTTCTGTATAAACCGTACGTGCTCCGGCAATATAACCGTATGGATTTGCATTGTCAAATACCAAAAGCAGTTCCACACGTTCACCGTTTAACAGGGCAGGCACATAGCCTGTGATGGTGTAATTGGTGCCGTCATCCACGGTATCAAGGTAATAGTATGCCACCGGCTGTCCGTTGATGGCAAGCCAGGTGCGGTCAGTATCTCCGATGAGCGCACCGGTTTCATCAAATTCAAACACATTATCTAAGCCTAAGTCAATGAAACCTTCACCGTCATCGTAAAACATATTAAGTTCCAAGGTATGTACCAGGCTCCACTGCTTTTCACTTAAAGAGAGTACTCTCTGACCCTTTGTGCTTTCTGTCCAGACAAGGGCAGAGGCATCAAAGTAATTATCGGATACATACTGCGCCATAGTATTGGCATCCATTCCACTCTCATTTAAAAATGCGGTATTGGATTTGTCCAGACCAAGAAGATTATTCACCTGTCCGGATAAAAAACCGCCCAGTAACTCTGTAATTACTTCCGTGCTTCCACCGGAGCCTGAACTTCCGGAATTTCCGGTGACACCGCCAAGAAGGGAACCAAGCAGGGATGGCAATGCAGAGTTTGTCCCGCCGGTTGCCGCCTGACCGCCAACTTCCAGACTTGCAAACTCCTGAATACAACGTGCATATTCATCGCCCATACCGATTGCTTCATAAGTGTCTACCATTTCATCCACGGAAGAAGTCTTCTTATATGGGAAGTAAATAGATAAGCCATAAGCATTCGTCATATTGTCGGAGGTACGGTTATATTTTACAGCACTTAGCAAAGCCTCGGCCAGTTCCTTACCTTCTTTGGTACCCATATTCTGGGCAAGATGCGCCAAATCCACCTGGTCAATGGCAGAGGACTGGGCAAACTCTCTTGTATTGTAACGTGCATCAGACACAGTCTGATAATTATTGTCCTGAATTAATTTGCTGGCAGACTTGGAGAATGCCGCCAGTTCCTCCGGCACTGTCTTTTCCAGTTCCGCAAGGTCCACTACAGACAGAGTGGTCTTCTGACCCTTGCATTTTGCAGCACAGGTCTCTACAAAATCATCAACGATATTCTTACCGATTTCGATAGTCGGCATGGAAGTATTCTTGCCAAGGGCAGTCAGCCAGTCGGTGTAGTACCAGCCCACACCAGGCTCTGTCTCCTCAGACGCAATCATATAGTCAGCATATGGAGTCAGCATCAACGCTGTTTCCAGTGTTGCCATAAGGCAGGCATCAAAACCGATAAAATCAAAGGTCACACCTGCTTCTTTTAACGCCTGATTAATTTCTGCAAGATTCATGGAACCTGTTCTGGCAAACTTTTCATCATAGCCGTAACCACTGATGGAACCACCGCCATGATCCCAGAAAATCAGCATATTACGGTTTGCCGGATATTTTTTATCGCACCATTTAATGAAGTCAACCAGGGTATCCGGGTTTGTCATGGATACGGAACCTGCATCCTTATCCATTGCCTTTAATTTGCCGTCTACCACCTGATAAATCTGATTAACACTGCTGCTTACTATGTTATTCTTCCACTGATTACAACCACCGGTATATACCAGAAGATTCACATTACCGCCTAAATCCGCACCTAACATTTCCTGTAAATCAGATGTTCCCATACCGTGCCTGGATTCCAGGTCTGTACCACACATATATACCATGATGGTAACTTCGTCTTTGCCCTTACCCTTTATTTCCGTTCTTTTATCTCTTGCCGCGGAGTCCACGGAAGTGTTAAGCTTGCCTGTGTTGCTGGCAAGCTCCCAGCCGGAACTTGTACTGCCGGAATTTAAATTGCCGAGAATACCGGAAAGACTTCCAAGACCTTCCAAAATATCTCCCACACCACCGGACGTACCGCCGGAGGAACCACCGCCTACTACATTTTCCAACAGGTCACCAACAATAGAACTGCCGTTGTTGGAATTATTATTTGTACTGCCGGAATCTCCACCTAAAAGCCCTGTCAGCACGCCGGTTAATCCGCCGCCACCGCCGAGCAATGCTACAACAATAAGAATAATCTTTAGCAGTCCACCTTTTTTTCCACCGGATGCACGGGTTCCACCACCGGAAGATGTACCACCGCTACTGCCGGATGAACCGGTTCCTACCGGACCGGTGCCAAGGCCGCTGCCGCGCTTTTTCACACCTTTGCTGTTCCCTGTTACATTTTTTTCTCTTGATCTTGGTCTGTTTGTTGCCATGATTTTATCTCCCCTTGTCATTTTTATCTCTATCTGTAATACAGGTTTTTCTCACCTGTTTTCACCGTTAACGTGCTAATCGACGCAGCAGTTCTTCGTAGCGCTTTGATTTACTGTCGATATCTTCCTGCGTCACACCATAATATCGGTAAATATCTTTATAAACTTTATGAAATTCACGGACTGTCTTTGTGCTGCCACTGGCTCCACCACCAAGGTAGGCATACCGCTTTTCTATCGGCACATGCATTTCGCCGTCACCCATCTGCTTTCTAAACAGTCGGAACTCTATATCAAAGTCTTCTTTCGGAACCTTAAGTGCCAGCTGTTTTCTGGCCTCCACTGCCTCCATAAACTGTTTAATTTCTTCCTCGCTGTGACCCTGTAATTCCGGCCGATTGCTTTGCTCTCCCAAAAGTCCCGGTGCATACTGTATCAAAAAGCCTGCCCGCATCTCCCGGTATTCCCGCTGATATTCTTCGGACTCTGCCGGAAGTTCTGCAAAACCATGTTTTGTTTTCAAGTATTCACATACCTCATCCAGTGTGTGGGGATTTGCTTTAACTCGTTTGGCAGCCCGGGCTTTCTTTATATCAAACCGCAATTTCTGATAGCGTTGTTTCAAGGTTGGCTTCTGATTCTTTCCACCCAGAATAAAATAGGCAGTAGGACCATCCGATTTGCCGATTGTTTTTTGTTTGTTATTCATAGGTTTGTGTACTCCTTATGTAAAATGGAACACCATGTAGAATCAATATATCTGCCATTCTTATAATACAACTGTCTGGCAGTTCCCTCTATTTTCATTCCGCATTTTTCCATGACCCGTTTTGATGCTTCATTTCCTTCAAAAAACTCCGCTGCAATCCGGTTTAGCTTCAGTGTTTCAAATCCAAATGAAATTACCTTTTTCAACACCTCTGTCATAACACCTTTATTCCAATAATCCGGTGCTACAATATAACTGGTTTCCGCAGAATTATTGTCATCATCAACTCTTAAATTAATGGTACCAATTAAAATTCCGTCCTCTTTGCAGACAATTCCCCAATGATAATAATCTTCTTCTACAAAACGCCTGAGGATAAAACGCTCTGTTTCCAGTTATTATGTTCCTGTATTTCTCATTTGTTATTCCTTTTTCCTAAGTTCAATTTCTATTTTCTTACTATTATACTCCACCGGCATTGTGCCATCAAGAACCACAACCGGACATGAAAGCTTTGAAACACTTTGCTCCAACTCCTGTTCTTCCCTCTCAGCCACAATACGTCGGAACTCTTTCTGCTGCTCATACATATCACCACCCGGAAGTACTCTGGAACCAAATCGAATTTCTTCTCTTTCCTGAATCCGTTTTAAACGTTCATTAGGTGGTGTTTTTACCCAAAACGCAATGTCAATCCTTGAAAGGATTTCCTGACACCAATTCATCCTGACACCGGACAAAATAAAACTCGGATACGCTTTGATATCTTTTAAAATTGCAGCCTGTACTTCCTCTTTACTTTTAGGATTGGAAAAAGGAAGATTGCCTGAATTGTTTGTATCACATTTACAAGATCCGTTATGCTCTAAAACCTGCCTTCTGGATTCTTTCTGTTCCGGAAAATAATAATCCTCCACATCCATTTCGTAATAATTCAGTTCCTTTGCCAAGAAATGGGTAAGGGTTGATTTTCCTGCACCGTTTAAACCAAAGATTGCAATACCCATGATTTACTCCTCCCACTGTTCCAATTCTTCCTTCGCATAGGCATTCGTCCAATGATACGGCTGTAGTTCTTTCAATTCAACAAATTTAATATCCTGCTCCTTTGTTGTTACCGCAACCTGTACATCCTCACCCCAAAAGCGTAACCGCTCCTGACAGATACCGCAAGGTGATAATACTTGATATTCTGACTTTTCACTTTTACGAATCAAACACATACAATGTGTTACCTTTTCATTATATTTATGGGCTTCCAGCATAGCTCCGGTTTCAATGCACAATACTGCTGAAGCATTGGCAGTATCAATGGATACACTGGTGTAATAATTTCCGTTTTCCGTATGAACCACACCTGCACCGCCCCAACCGAAAGGATATCGTTTTTCAATTAATTCAACCGCAAGACGGTACATTTCTTTTTCTACTTCAAAATTGCGCATAACAATCACCCCTTCTCTCCTCAGTATACCAACTCTTTTTCAACTTCACAAGAAATTTTTCACAACACATTCCTTACACTCGCGCTTTCCACACCCCTACCATCACACTGCGTAAGATAAGTAACATAGTTTCATAAAAGACAAAAAGGCTGTGAAAGAGTATCTTGCTTTTTGTGTTTTAGTATCCAGGTGTCCGACCTCTCAGCCGATAGTTGTTCGAACAAGATGGACAACCAAATCCCATTTGAGTTGCTCCAGCTTGGGCGAATAACTGTCGGAGGAGGCAGGCGAACACGGATACTAAAACGCAAAAAGCTTACCCTTCACAGCCTTGGCCTTTTATGAAACTATCTTACTTATCTCTCCAGATAATCCGTCCCTTTGTCAAATCATATGGGGACAGTTCCAGAGTAACCTTATCGCCAGGAACGATTTTAATAAAATTCATACGAAGCTTGCCACTGATATGTGCCAGTACCTTATGGCCATTTTCCAGTTCTACCTGAAACATTGCATTCGGCAGCTTTTCAATTACGGTTCCTTCGATTTCTACTACATCAGCTTTAGACATGTAATCCTCCTACTTTTCAATCAAAACTACTTCTTACGAATGGAAAGTAACTCCGGCTCTCCATCGGTAATCAACACTGTGTTCTCATAATGTGCGGACAATGTTTCATCCTCCGTTACAACGGTCCAGTCATCATCCAGCCAGCATACATCTGCTCTTCCAATGTTAACCATTGGTTCAATAGCTAAGGTCATGCCGGGAACCAGCTTTGGTCCGCGTCTTCTCTGACGGAAGTTTGGAATCTGAGGGTCCTCGTGCAATTCCTTTCCAATGCCATGACCCACCAGATCACGAACACAGGAATAGCCGTGTGCTACTACATAATCCTCAATCGCAGCAGAAATGTCAAACAAATGACAGCCTGCCTTAGCAAACTTAATTCCTTCATAGAAGCTCTGCTCTGTAACCTCCATGAGACGCTTTGCTTCCGGACTTACTTCGCCTACTGCCCAGGTTCTTGCAGCGTCCGAATGATAACCCTTGTAAATAACGCCGGCATCTAAGCTTACGATATCGCCCTCCCTAAGGATTCGTTTCTTATTTGGAATTCCGTGAACTACTTCATCGTTTACGGAAACACAAATTGATGCCGGATATCCATTGTAATTTAAGAAGGAAGGAATACATCCATAACTCTTGATGATTTCATATCCTTTTTTGTCAATGTCCATGGTAGAAATTCCCGGACGTACAAAATCTCTCAATTCTTCATGCACGATAGCAAGAATTTTACCGGCTTCGCGCATCAGTTCAATTTCTTTTTCAGATTTAATCGTTACTGACATATTCTAGTCCTCTAAAATAGCGATAATTGCCCGGAATACATCTTCCAGTGGAAGAGTTCCGTCAACTTCCTTTAAAATATTCTGTGACTGATAATAATCAATCAGTGGTTGTGTCTGTTCATGGTAAACGTTCAGTCTCTTCTGTACAGTTTCCGGCTTATCATCATCACGAAGCACAAGCTCACCGCCGCAGGCATCACAAATGCCTTCTGTCTTGGTTGGATTAAACTTAATGTGATAAGTTCCGCCACAGGCAAGGCAGGCACGTCTGCCGGACATTCTGGAGACAATTGCTTCGTCCGGAACATCCACGTTGATTGCGTAGTCTACTACATCCTGCTTGTCAGCCAGAGCCTTTGTCAGTGCTTCTGCCTGAGGAATAGTTCTTGGGAAGCCGTCTAATACATAACCATTCTTACAATCATCGTTTGTGAAACGGTCCATAATCAGCTCCAGTGTCAGTTCATCCGGAACTAACGCACCCTGGTCCATGTAAGACTTTGCTTTCATACCAAGCTCTGTTTGATTTTTAATATTTGCTCTAAAAATATCTCCGGTGGAGATATGAGGAATTCCGTACTTCTCTGCAATTTTCTTCGCCTGAGTACCCTTACCGGCACCCGGTGCACCAAGCATAATGATTTTCATTTGTAACCTCCTACGTGTTATTGTTCACACAGAAAATAATTGGACAATAACATACATGCTTGCATGTGATTTTATTGGACTATCATTTTCTGTAGAGACATAACCGCCGCCAACATGAGTAAAACGTAAAGTTGCTAAGCAACGACTGACAGCTTGCTGGCAGGTTTTACGAATGTTTGCAAGGTTATGTGTGAACAATATTAATCTTAGGCAACAAAGGGTGGAGCAAAAATACCCCACCCTTATCTGACTCAGTATATTAACTATTCGTTGGACAAGAAGCCCTTATAATGACGTTCTCTCATCATGGTTTCTACCTGTCTGATGATTTCAAGAACAACACCAACAATAATGATGATAGATGTTCCACCGAAGCTTACCTGTGCATTGAAGCAACCGGTAAAGAAAATCGGAATGATAGAAATCACTGCCAGGGCAACTGCACCAATCAGGATGATGTAGTTTAATACCTTACTTAAATATTCAGTTGTTGGTCTGCCCGGACGAATACCAGGAATGAAACCGCCCTGCTTCTTTAAGTTGTTTGCAACTTCCATTGGGTTGAAAGTAACCGATGTGTAGAAGTATGCAAAGAAAATTAACAGTGCAAGGTAAAGTAACAGACCAAGTGTGTACTTGAATTCGCCAAAGGAGGAGAAATCACACCAGTTTCTCTGGTCTAACAGGTACAATACCTTTTCCCAAGCAGTTCCTCTCTTACCGTATACACCAAATAAAGAAGATACGATAATCGGAGTCTGCATTAAGGAACCTGCGAAGATAACCGGGATAACACCAGCGGTATTAACCTTAAGCGGAATATGGGAGGACTGACCGCCTACCATCTTTCTGCCCTGCATCTTCTTTGCGTACTGTACGCTAATCTTTCTCTGAGCATCCTGTAAAAGAACTACAAGTACTACTAATGCCAGTACAACAACAACAATAACTACTGCTGCAATTACTTTCTTTACAACGTTTTCGCCACCAACGATAAACTGCTTGTATAAACCAGTAAAATCGCTTGGTAAACCTGCAACAATGTTGATTAAGAGGATTACGGAGATACCGTTACCGATACCCTTTTCTGTAATCTGCTCACCTAACCACATAAGGAATGCGGAACCTGCTGTGAAGGAAGCTGTGATAACTAACATATGCATGATTAATGGATAATCTGCAGATAACAATGGCATATTTACATAACCACCAAGTTCCTCAAGAAAAACCGGGGATGTTGTATTTCTGAAACCAATTGTCATCATAACGGATTCAAATACAGCAAGACCAATTGTAATGTAACGTGTCCACTCTGCCAGTTTCTTTCTTCCGGTTTCGCCATCCTTCTGCATCTCTTCCCATTTTGGAATAGCAATAGTTAAGAGCTGTACAATAATGGAGGATGTAATGTATGGAGATACATTTAATGCAAAAATGGACATCTGGGAAAAGGAACCACCGGTTAATGCATTTAAAAAATCAAAACCGGTCATTCCGCCAAACCAGGACGCAATAGCGTCTCTGTTAACTCCCGGTACCGGAAGCTGACAGCCAATTCTTACAATAATTAAACAAAGAAAAGTAAACAGTAACTTACTTCTTACATCCTTGATTTTGAGAGCATTTCTGAATGTTTTAAACATTTAGATCACCTCTGCTTTTCCACCAAGAGCCTGAATCTTTTCAACAGCACTTGCGCTGAAAGCATTTAACTTAACATCAAGCTTCTTAGTAAGTTCTCCGTTTCCAAGAACCTTAACGCCATCGCGTGGGTTCTTAACGATTCCCATGTTCATTAAGGATTCTACAGTTACTTCTGCGCCATCCTCGAATCTGTTTAATGTATCAAGATTAATAGTTACGATAATCTTTGTGTTTCTGTTGTGGAAGCCCCTCTTAGGAAGTCTTCTGTATAAAGGCATCTGACCACCTTCGAAACCGATTCT
>JAZSEW010000033.1:0-18245 GCA_045531895.1 Lachnospiraceae bacterium | reverse complement strand
CGTATACACAAAAAAATAGCGGAGACCGCTGTTTATCACGGTTTCCGCTTCTTTTACTAAGAGCGCGAGACGGGACTCGAACCCGCGGCCTCGACCTTGGCAAGGTCGCGCTCCACCAACTGAGCCACTCGCGCATTTCTTATTTTGTGCTGTTCTCTCAAGCACATCTATATAATACACCATGAAAGTATTTTTGTCAACAGGAATTTTTAAAATTTTTTATATTTTTTCTACAGTATATACAAAATCCTTGTTTTATGCACTTTTCAAGCACTTTCATTCCAGAAAAATGTTCTTATTTTAAAGCATAAAGGCTTCCGACCTATTACACACAGGTCGGAAGCCTTCACCTTCACTGCTTTCTAAATTCGGTATATAACACTATTTCTGCAATGCCTTATTTCTTATTACCCTTTTTCTTCTTTGCAAGTACTGCACCAATTGCTGCCGCTGCTACTGCAACTACTGCAATTACAATCACTGCAATGATGCCACCCTTACCTGCGTTGGAAGCCGGAACATCCTTTTCATCGTCTTCTTCCGGAGCTTCGGTTGGAGCTGTTGTAGCTTCAGGAGTCTCTGTAGGAGCTACCGTTGGTTCCGGAGTAACTTCTGCTGCTGCATTTTCAGCATCCTTTGCCTGGGCTGCTGCAAGAACAACGCTATAATCTGCATTTGGTGTTCCGCCCATCACTGCACCGGAGCCTGCTGCTGCAGCATCAGTTAACTGAAGAAGACCATTCATGTTGATAGTGCCATCTGCGTTTCTGGTTAATACATCTGTTGCAGTATCTGTATTTACAAACCAGGAAGCATCCACTAATGCACCATCACTGTTCTTACCTGTCTGAGCAGTTGCATCATAGTAGTAGTTATTTACACCATAAACCTTGGTTGTATCCTGAGAACCCTTCAGCTTGAAGGTTTCTTCTACAGTCATATCCTTGGTACGGAAGGAAACAACACCATCTACTACATAGGCTGTATCTGCACGGTCATTGGTGTAAAGTGCTACGTTCGCACCACCGTTGTTAAAGGTAGTACAATTGTAAAGCTCAATGTTTGGACCGGAGTTACTGTCAAGACCCTTTGCCTTGTTATCAAAAGCAAAACTGTTGTATAACTTGTGATTACCAGGTAAACTGTCGCCACCCATCTTGAAGCCGTTACCGTTACCTGCATTGGTACCGTCAGATAAAATACCGTTACCATAAGCAATAGAGTTCTTGATAACAACAGAACCAATGGAACCGGATTCAATCTTACCGAATAAATCCCAACCATCATCCGCATTGTGGTGAGCGATACAACCATCAAATGTGTTACCTTCTGCTACAGTTAACTTACATGCAAAACCATCGGCATCTTCATAACCTGCATCGGCGTTATCCCAGGATGTACAGTTCAGTACCAGGTTGTTGGCCGGCCATTCTTCCCAAAGGTCCTGACCCTTCCATCTACCGATGTTGATACCGGAGTTACCGTTGTTATAAGTATTTACATTCTGGATAATACAGTTGCTGCCGGAGATGGTAATGCCCTTTGCATTATCCTTGGAGTTTGTTACATCAAATCCGTCTAAAATCCAGTAATCACCGGCAATGATCATACCGGAGCCCTTCTTGTCAAAGTCTAATACCGGACGTGTCTTAGCCTCAGGGTCTGCCATGAGGATAATTGGTTTTTCTGCGGTACCGTCGTTACCACGGCCTACGGTAATGGTGCTTAAGAAATCCTTGTAAGTACCTTCTGCAAGAACAATAATCTGACCTTCCTTTGCATATTCCATAGCATTGTTTAAGTCAGTTGGGTTGTCCTTGGTTCCCTTACCGGTAAAGCTTGGATCTACGTTTGGAGCAACGTAAATTACATTCATGTCGAATACTTTCTTGGAAACTGCCCACTGGATTTCTGTTGTTTCGTAAGTAGAAAGCATTTCATACTCACTGAACTTGAAATCAGCATCCGGTGTAAAGGAAATACGGAAGTTTGTTAAGCCGGCAGGAAGATCCTTCACTTCAATATGGGTATAAGTTTCTGCTGTTGCCTTAATGCCCTCTGCATACACTTCACCGCTGTTACCCTTCACGTCGATAACACCGTCTGCATTTGTATAAATATTTAATACATAGTTATCATTACCTGTTGTTTCAGCAGAGTTTACCGCTAATTCAGGTGCAAAGTATGTAATTTCTCTTGCTTCTGCCGGAGCATCGGTTGCCGGATCAGAAGTTGTAAACTGAATATCAGTTACCGTTACCTTGGCATTTCTTGCTGCATAGAAGCCAACATAAATGTTCTCAGGGTCAATCTGAGTTAATGCAGTTCTTTCAATATCGTAGAATCTGCGTGTCTCCTTCTGCTCTACACCATCCTTATCCACAGTGATGTAGCTTACATAGTAACCTGTGTTGTTTCTTTCAATTTCAAAAATAAATTCTGTCTTTAATGCCTTTTCGCCAAGAGTACCGGTAGGCTTAGTATCGTTTGTATAGTTACCAACGATATTATAGGTGCCTGCTGCGTATCTCTGGCTGTATTCTAAAGGCTCTGTATTTGTGATGAAAAGTTCCTTTGTGTTGGAAACGATAGTACCGTCCAGAATGTTAGCGGCAGTAACACCACGCTTTTCCTGAGAACCGACACCAAGCTTCATGGAAATCTTGTTTGCTGTACCGGTATCACCTGTTACAACCTCTTCCTTTTCGTAATCCCACCAGTATTCCACCTTGGAAACTACTGCAGAGAAATAGTTGTTCCAGAATGCACTGCCATCACCGTTGACACCAACGGCATCGGCAACCATCATACCAAAACCGTCCTGACCGTTGGAGAATTTCCACTCATCCACGGTGAACTTTGCTCTTAACTTGAAGTTTTCCTTTTCAGGATCAATCTTTGTATAGTAGAATGCAATACCATCCGTGGAACCCGGAACAATCTTACCGCTGCCGTTTAAGGAGGCTACGGTTACGGAACCATCGTTTGCACTGCCTTCATACCAGTTGTTTTCCAGCTTTGTACTGGAGCCGTAAGCTGCGAAGGACCATACGCGCTGCGCTTCCGCTGTTGCTCTGCCTTCAATAGTTCCTGCTTCAGATGTCTCATCACCTCTGACTGCCTGAATCATGAATTCATACTTTGTATCAATGGTAAGACCTTCTGCCACATATTCTGTTTCAGCAGTTGTACCTGCCATAACAACAGCATCACTGCCCACCTCACGGTAGGAAACAATATAAGATTCTGCTTCTGCAACCGGAGCCCATACAACAGAAAGCTTACCGCCGCCCTGGCTGGTTGCACTGGTAGGACCAGGCACGCCTAACGGAAGAGTAAATGCCACTGCATCAGAAGTAACTACCTTATCTGCCTCATCCTGTCTGCTTGCTGTTAAGCGGAAGGAATACTCACCGGTTGCTGCCGGAGAGAAAGAAATTGTTCCGCCTGTACTGTCGGAAGCTTCCCCATCGGTAGCAAGTACGTTACCCGCTGCATCTAACATGTCTACGGAAATCTTATCTGCACCGTCATAGCCAATTACCATCTTGTAATTTACATTGATGGAACCTCCATCTGCTACAGCACTTGTAATTTCAGGAGCTGCAACTGTATCCCATGCTGCACGGCTTGGACGTGCACCGCCGGAAGTCTGAGCCACGTTAATGCTCATGACACGGAAACCACGGTTCAACTCTGCGTTTTCCGGAGATACTAACTGATAGGTACCGGCAGCCAGTCCTGTATAAGTTAATGTGGTTGCTGCTGTGGTAGATACCTGAGTAAGTCCCTCGTTATTTGCCACTACTGCACCGTTTGCATCAATAATAGCTACTTCGGAAGTGTTGGAACCGCCTGTGGAACTAACTACTACAGTAACATCAGCAGTACCTGTAACAGTAAACTGAAGTGCACCGGTAAGATTCTTGGCAATTTCAAGGGCTTTCATGGTGCCTTCACCGGTTAATCTCTGAGTTACTGTACCGACTACCTTGTAATAATTATCTGAGTATGCTGTTCCTTCTGCTACTGCATCCTTATCGGTTACGCCGGTAGCATCCAGAGTTGTAACATCTAAGAAATACTCCGTAGTGGAAGCTGCCCCTGCGGACTCTTCTTCTACAGTAATGCCAATTAAACGGAAACCTCTGTTTAATTCAGCATTTTCCGGAGATACAATCTGATAAGTACCGGCCGGAAGTGCTGTATAAGTAAAAGTTGTGGATGCTGTGGCCGATACCTGAGTAAGCCCCTCATTATTTGTCACTACCGTACCATTTGCATCAACCAGGGCAACCTCAGAAGTATTGGAACCACCGGTAGAACTTGTAACCAAAGTTACATTTGCAGTACCGTTTGTTGTAAACTGCATCGCACCTGTTAAGTTCTTTCCGATTTCCAATGCTCTGGTTGTACCCTCACCTGTTAATCTCTGGGTCACTTTACCAACAGTTTTAAAATAACCATCTGCATACATGGTACCTTCTGCAATTTCCGCCTTATCTTCTACACCTGTAGCATCAATGGTAGTTGCATCAAACACATATGCTGCTGTAGAAACAGCCGCTGCTGCTCCCTCTTCTTCTACCGTAACACCGATTAAACGGAAACCTCTATTTAATTCAGCATTTTCCGGAGATACAATCTGATAGGTACCGGCCGGAAGACCTGTGTAGGTAAATGTGGTAGCATCTGTGGTAGAAACCTGAGTGAGTCCCTCATTATTTGCCACTACTGCACCATTTGCATCAATCAGGGCAACCTCAGAAGTATTGGAGCCGCCGGTGGAACTTGTAACTAAGGTTACATTTGCAGTACCATTTGTAGTAAACTGCATTGCACCTGTTAAATTCTTAGCGATTTCCAATGCTCTGGTTGTACCTTCGCCTGTTAATCTCTGAGTTACTTTACCGATGGTCTTGAAATAACCATCTGCATACATTGTGCCTTCTGCAATTTCTGCCTTATCTTCCACACCTGTGGCGTCAATGGTAGTTGCATCAAACACATACGTGGTGGTGTCTGCCTTAGCTTCAAACACTGGGCCCATTGGTAACATACCAACTAACATGAGCAGTGCCAGCATAATGCCGGTCAGACGCTTGTTGAACTTTTTCATCGTCCTTTTTCCTCCCTTTATTTTTCTCGTGAAGAGTTCCTAAAAAACCGTTCTTTTTCGATTTTTTGACAGCTTTTATTCTACCATATTTTTCGTTTTCTGTAAATGCTTACATCGGCATTTTTCACAGAAAAAAAGCCCAAAACAAGGGGAAATCAAAAGAATTGCACAAAATCAAAAAAATTGGATGCCCGCGCTTTTTTTGCACGGGCATCCGTCTCATTTGCTTAGAAAAGCAAACCTGCTTTTCTATTTGATTTAGTAATCTAAACCAAGGAAGTAAATTGGAAGCTTTGTACCATTTCCGTAGAAATAGTAAGTCTTTCCTGCCTTTACTTCGTAGGTCTTTGTTAAGTACTGGGACTCGCCTGTCTCATTAGCCGCTGTATCAATCACATTGGCATCCGCATCAATCATGTGATAGGACTTACCACCGCCAAGCTTAAATACTACTGTAAACTTACCATCAGCTACCGGAGTAACCTTTACAGCTGCACCTTCGGTAGGAACTTCACCCTTGTTAGGCTTTGGATTTACACTACCCTGTACGTTACATGCATATGCAACACCATCAATTTCATAAGCGCTGTCTTCCTTCGCAGGCATATTGTCCAGAACCATAATACCCTTGTAGTCAACACCTGCAGTTAAGCCTGCAGAAATATCTACTACTACATCCTCTGCCTTAGCACCTTCTGTCTTAACGTCTTCTACCTTAACGCCTTCCACCTTAGGAACAATAAGTTCCTGTCCAGGGAAAATCAAATCTGCGTTTTTAATAATTGTATTATTTCTATCGAACAATAATTTATGCTTTGCTTCATTACCAAATAACTTCGCTGCAATGCGCCGTAAGAAATCACCCTTCTTTACAGTGTAAATTGTTTCTCCAGGGAAAACTGCTCTGCCATCTTTGGTCGTTTCAACACCTTCGGCCAAAACGGATTCATAATGAGCCGGAACCCATGAATCGAGCACTGTATCTGCAACACTTACTGTTGCAGTATCAAAATAATTTACCACTGCTGCTAAAGTCTGATTGATTGCACCTGTAGAAGCATATGCTTCACCCTTACTTGTAATATTGTACTCATTGAAGACTGCAGTAGCCTTATCGCCACTATTCATCTCGCCCCAACCTTCAGCATCAATTGTACCGTTAGTCTCAACGTTAATGAAGGAAGCATTGGAATTTGCACCCCATGTTCTACCTAATTTACCAAGAACTACCGCTTCACCTTCATTGCCATCTGTTGTAATTGTACAATTTCTGAATACATATGGATTTGTCTTAGGTGCCACGATATAGCCAACTTTAGCATTGTTACCAGCATCATTGGAATATGTCTTCCACTGTAATTCACAATTATCAAAGATAGCTGCAAATTCACCACAGATATAGTCAGTATTACCACCGATTACACAATCCTTGAAGTATACATGATATCCTAAATCAGAAGAACCGTTTCTGCCAAGTGTATCCTGAGAGGAAAGAATCTTACAATTGTATACTGCGATATTGTCTGCATCGATATAGAAAGCATTCGATCTTTCCTTATATGCGTGTGTGGTTACGTCAGCACCTTCTGCCAATCTGTCAACATTCATAGCAGAACCTGCAATATCTGCCTTCTCTGCCTCTGTCACTTCATAGTTGTATGTATTCTTAAAGGTTGTATCCTCTGCGATGAAGTTGTCACCTTTTACGATGAATACACCACCCCAAAGACTTCCATTACCTTCTGCATAGGAATACTTATCCATAGCAAGTCTCTTATTGTAAAAACCTGTATCAGGGTCTACAGAGTAATAATTTGTACCAACACCGTAGTACCAGGAAATGGTATGACCATTACCCTTAAGTGTAACATATGGTGCACTCATTACAACCTGTTCAAAGAGATCTGCAGTCAGATTAATGGTTACTCTGCCGGCTTCACCTTCCGGTCTGTCTGCCATGCCCAGAATAGCATCGGAAGCTTCATTCAATGTTGCATAATCGCCAGGTACGTTAAGCTCGCTCTTGAACTCTACCATTGGGATTACAGAAATACTTGTTAAGTAAGAGGTAGCATTAAATGCAATGGTAACATCGCCCTCTACCACCTGTTCAAACGAATCAATTGTTGATGTTGTTTTAGAATCAACAATCTTCTGCTCGCCATTAATTGTGAAATCAGCTGCATAATATGCATTTACAACAATCTTTGCCTTGCCGCTTACCGGAATCTTCACTGTGGAATCCGCATTTCCAACACAATGTGCCTTTCCTGTCTCCACTGCAACTTTACCTGTCTTTTCAAGATTCTCAATATCTTTATAGGAAAGCTCTCTCTTCGCTGCAGGATCAGAAACCTCTACATATACATCATTTGTATTTTCACGACCTTCTTTAACAGATGCTCTGTCGAATGTAAAGGAACCATTCGTTGTCTCAACACTTGCTTTATATTCACCCGGTTTTAAGGAAACCGTATAAGTGTCATTTGTCACAGTTGCTTCATATGCTGTGCCATTGGCATTGGTAAACACAAGCTTTGTAACACAGGAAGCATCTTCTCCTACAATCTTACCGGAAAGTGTAAGGTCAGGAACATTGTTAAGTGTAATTGTTACACCGTCTTTGGATGCAACAAATGTATCACCCTCACCAATAAGTGCCTTAACACCACCATCATTGGTAGACACCTGATATGTGTGTCCACTCAAAAGCTTAAGTGTATCACCAGCTGTCTTAAGCGCAATAGGATCACCACCCAGCTGCGCATCAACAAGCTGAAGCTTTAATGCATCATTAACAGTTGCGTCAACATTAGTAACTGTTACAGGCACGCTGACCTTTTCATCAACAACATAGCTATAACCGGCATAGAACATGTTATTGGTCTTACCTGTTGTAGACATTACATAGGTATGACCAGGAAGTACCTTGAAAGAATACTCGGTAGGTCCTACTTCAGAATCCACATAACCGTTCTTGGTTCCGTCATTGTTAAAATCATGAACTCTTAAGAAAGATGTGGAGTTATAGTATACAGTAAACATACCCTCAGCAGCAGGCTTGAAGATTGTTAAACATCCATCGCCTTCCACCGGAAGTGTAAGAATATTGTTAGAATCTGCATGTCTCTTACCGGATGTGTATGCCTCATAAGATTTACCATTCACTGTAATTGTCTTACCACTCTTTACAGTATACGGTGTAATAACACCATCTACTGTCTGACCGCCTAAGGTAAGTTCACTGTCTGCAAACTTATATGTTCCGGTTGCAACAACACCTTCAACGGCCTTTTCATCATACATAAATGTAAAATTCTCAGCCTTTCCGATTGGAGCAGCTTTCTGTGCCTTAAGAAAATTAAATACTTCAAGATTAGTTCCCTGTCCTAATAAGTAATAGTATTTACCTGCCTCAGCTGTGAACTCATACGCATTGCTGCCTTCCTTTAAAGTAACAACTGCATCAGCCGCTTCAAATACAGCCGGAGCCTCAGCTGTAGGAATAAGCTGTGTGTCACTTGCAAATACATATCCGGCCTTACCGGAACCCATATAAACCACCAATTGAACGTCAGTTTCTTCTTTTGCTGTAATTTCGCCGAATACACGGGCACTCGAAGAACCAACTTTACCATTATTAACACCGCTGGACTTTAATGCATAGGTGTACTCTGTTCCACCAACAGCAACTGCTGCATC
Organism: Lachnospiraceae bacterium; assembly: GCA_045531895.1. Taxonomy (GTDB): domain Bacteria; phylum Bacillota; class Clostridia; order Lachnospirales; family Lachnospiraceae; genus SIG299. The sequence goes on along the minus strand of JAZSEW010000033.1, from coordinate 9,424 downwards.
CTTGTTCACTACGCTAAGAGCCTGACGGGCTGTAAATGTCACCGTCTCAACACTTGCAATAGTACCGCCATCTTCTACTGCTTCAGAAGCAATATTAGAAGTACCAGCAGCATCAGCTGTGATGTGATTACCCGGCACAAAGCCAAGAACCATCAGTAAGGCAAGCATGCTTGAAATAATTCTTGCCTTTTGCTTTTTGCTGAATTTCATAAAAAAATCCTCCTCTTAATATTTTCTTTGCATAAGTACACTGCACCGGTCAGTACACCACGCAATTGTATTATAGCACACAGAAAAACACCTTAATACTTATTTTTTTTGACGCAGCACTATTGATTACTGATTTTTTTAGGTGTATACTGTATATAATGTCATTATTTACAAAAATTTTGATGATTTTTTGTGCGTTTTTACCAGAACGTATCCTTTTTTATGCAAGTGATAATCACGATAATTATAGAAGGGAAGACAAACTATGGACTCAAAAAAATATTTTGTTGTATCGCGGCTTACTCACGACATATCCTCCAGCATGCACGCATCACACTCTCATTCACAATGCGAATTATACTATCTTATATCAGGTATGTGCACTATGTTGGTAGGACAGACCAATTACCTTCTGACACCGGGGATGATTCTTATAATCCCGCCTAATGTACCTCATAAAACCACCTACAGTCCGGATACAACCAGCGAACGTCTGACTGTGGAATTCGCTCCTGAATATATCTCTGACATTGCCGAAGAATTCGGGAATATTTGGATGGATCGATTCTTTTACAATTCACCGATTTATCTTCCACAGGATTCACGTTCTCATATTGAGCATATGTTCGCTGCACTTACGGAAGACAAACAACCAACCATATCATCAACTGCGGAAGACTCCATATGGACACAACAAAAAGATATATTCTCTGACTGCATCCGAAAACTGCATTTTCAGGAAATAATCATAGAACTGCTTCGTCATAATACACGCGCTGACTACGTAACTGAAGAAGGCATTCCTATCTCAGACATTGCTGTAGCGGAGGCACTTCGTTACATCGATGCCAACTACAACGAACCACTCACCCTCGAAGGAGTAGCCGATATGTACAAACTAAATCCTTCCTACTTTTCCAGCAAGTTCAAAGCGGTAAATGGCATCGGATTCAAAGAATACCATAGCAACGTACGAATCATCCGCGCCGAGAAGCTGCTTCTGGAAACCGATATGAGTATTACCGAAATTGCCATGAAATGCGGCTATGAGACCAGTAATTACTTCGGTGATGCATTCCGTCGCATCAACAACTGCTCTCCATCGCAATTTCGCAAGATGAATGGCAATGTGTAAAATTGTAGGAATTTACATCTTGTATTCTTCCTGCAATTCCTGTACCAGATATTCATCGCTTCGGCAATGCATATCAGAAATCCCCTGGCTGACCAATTGATATAACTCTGAATGCTAAAACTTTTTCAATGCTTCTTCCAGGGGAATTGCCGTTTTCTCTGCAAACAAAGCTATCACCCTGCTATACTTCTTTTGTAAAAGGGCAGGACTGGCATTCACACCCGCTCATTCCTTTCAAATTTCAAAAATCTGTCACACCATTTCACAGCCTGTCTCTTTAACGGAGTTGTATAAAATCCCTTTCCAAAATCTAAATGCAATCTGGAGTGAAATACATCCGGCGTTTTTATTTCCACGTCAGACCCATGGTATACTAACATAGTTCTACCCCTTGTTCTTTCATTACATCCAAAATATCTTCTACGATATAATCCTTGCTCTGTGTGTGAAGCATCTCATAACCAGGAATAATATACTTATCTAAAATATTGCTTTTTTTCAACCAGTGCTTCATACACTTTTGATGCACTTACTCCCAGTTTAATCGCAATATTCTCTACACAAAAACAGCAAATTCCAGTTCATCTGAATTTTTCAAACCACATTTAGATAATAAGGCAATCGTCTCTACATTCGCCGTTTGCGGAAAGATATCCACACAAACCACCTTTTCCACTTTGTAGCCCCCTGCAGTCAAAGCCTCCAAATCCCTTGCCAGACTGGTTGGCTTACAGGAAATGTAAACCATTTTTTCCACACCATAAGCAATGATTTTTTGTAAAGCCTTCGGATGAATACCATCTCTTGGCGGATCTAAAATAATATATTCCGGCTTTTCCTCAATAGAATCCAGAACTTTTAATACATCTCCGGCAATAAATTCACAATTGCTCAGACCGTTACCGGCTGCATTTTCTTTTGCCGCCTCCACTGCTTCTTCAATAATTTCCACACCAATGACCTTTTCCGCCGCCGGTGCCATCAATTGGGCAATAGTGCCGGTACCACTGTATAAATCATATACCACCTTGCGGTTTCCCTCACCAATGAACTCTCTTGCCTGGCTGTATAATACCTCTGCTCCCAAAGAATTTGTCTGAAAAAATGAATAGGTTGAAATTTTAAATCGAAGTCCAAGAAGCTCTTCGTAAAAAAATTCTTCGCCATACAATACTTCCGTTTTTTCACTACGGACCACATCTGCCAAGCCATCATTAACGCTGTGCAAAATTCCCGCAAAACGACCCTCCAGCGGCAATACAAGTAAACGTTCCTTCAAAGGTTCAAAGGAATTGTTTTTCTGAGATGTTGTCACAAGATTTACAAGTATTTCACCTGTTTTTTCCGCACGACGTACCAATAAATGGCGCAGAAAACCTACATGGCTCATTTTATGATAATAGTCAAAGCCTTGTTCTCTGCAGTAATCCAGTACACATGCCAATATTTTTCTAAAATCTGGATGCACCAGGGTGCACTCTCTTACATCCACAATATCATAAAAGCTTCCACGCTTATGAAGTCCTAATGTAAGTTCACCGCCCTTGACTTCATCACCAAAAGAAAACTCCATTTTATTACGGTATTCTAAAGCTTTTGGACTACCTTTAATCCCGAGAAACTCATACGTTCCGGCTACCGGGTCTAACAATTCTTTTACCTGTTTTGCTTTTAAATTCAACTGCTCTTCATATGGCAGCGACTGATACACACAGCCACCGCAAACACCAAAATGAGGGCAGGAAGATTCTATCTCCTGAGGCGCCTTCTCCATAATTTCAAGTAATGTGCCTTCACCCTTCCCCTGTTTTAGCTTCGCAATCCGGAACCGGATTTTCTGGCCCGGAATCGTATTTTTCACAATAATTTTTCTATCTTCCAGTTCTATTATACCTTTATTAGGAAACTCAGTGCGCACTACCACACCGGTATATTCTTCACCTTTTTTCATTTCTTCTTATTCTCCATTTACTGTATGCCGTCAGCATACATTTCCTTTTACATTCTTAATCCTCAGAGCCACTCTGCAACAGTTCTTCCAGACTTGTATACTTTGTCATAACGGCATTGCTGTACCGACGGTCAAAGGTTACATCCTCATCAAACCAGTCCGGCAGCTGATATGCCGCCGCTTCTTCCTCACTGCCAAATTCTACTTCCGCAAATATCAGTCCTTCCAAATAACCATGGAAGACATCCAGCTCAATTTTCCGGCAATTCTCTATTGGAATCAAATATCTTGTCTTTGCAATTACCTGACCGTCTGCTTTTTCTTTCAGATGCTCATAAGCTTCCTTCGTTAGCGGCAGCTCTACCTCTTCATTACATCTTGCCGTAGCATTCTCTGCCGGTGTAATTCCCTGTTTTGATTTGTACGTTAAAATATAATCGTCATTGCTTCTTCTGACACGTAGTGTAGGCTTTCTGCATAGATATGCTTGTTCGATTTCCTTTTTTTCGTACTCTTCAAGAGTATCCGGCAGTTTTTTTATTGTAAATTTTCGTTCAATTTCCATAAAATTGCCCTCTTTCCTTTTTTGCTCTGTTGTTGCCACTCAGTTATATTGTACCAAAAAAAAAATCATATGTCACTATTCTTTCCATGTATAACATTTTTCACAGCGCAGATAATATTTACAGGCGAAAAATTCGTCAATTATATCATCCTATAGGAGGTGCTTTATGAAAAAGCAGAAACTTTACATTCTTGCACTCTGCTGTTTACTAATTTGCGGTTTTACCGCCTGCGGCAGAGATAAGAACAACAGTAATAACAATTCTGTCACAGAGGGTACTCAAAATCAGAACACCACAACAACACCTACCCCAACACCAACTGTCACCCCGACCATTACTCCTGACAACACAGACAATGGCATTTTAGATGGTGTAGAAGACGTTGGTGATGGTATCATTAACGGTACCGAAGATGTCATTGACGGTGTTGGCAATGCTGTTGATGATATCGGTGACGGTCTTACCGGCAATGATGAAAACCATTCTAACGGTGCGAACGATGCCAACGGTGCTGCCGGCACAAACAACCGATAGATTCTACTTATGTAGTTGGATTTATCTACAGCATTAGAATTGCTCAATAACAGGCTTGGACCTTAATTTCTAAGCCTGTTACATATTACACCACATTTTTCTGCCACCCGAAGGGAAGCAGTATTTCTCTCATCAATATCTGCATATATTTCGAAGCAGTCCAGTTCATCTTTGGCATACTGAATCAGTTCCGTGAGCACTTCCGTTGCCAGCCCCTTCCCCCACTCAGAACGTTTTATGACATAGCCTGCCTTCAACGGATAAGTTCCTTCTTTAAATCCTGCTCTGCCAAGCAGTTCTCCGGTTTCCTTATGAAACACTCCCCAGTAGCCATATTCAAAAAAAGAATATACATGTAATACATAAGAGAGCAATTTTTCCATCTCATCCTCTTTGCTACCGGATTTGACAGGCAGGTATCTTGATACTTCCTCCTCTGTTAAAATTTCATATAATGCATCCATATCCTCAGCCGTCATCTCACGAATAAAGCAGCGCTTTGTTTCTGCTATGGTTGCAGGAATCTTCCTGGCATGACAGTATATTTGGTTCAGATAGCCAATGGAGACCGTTTCCGGCTCCTCTAACAATGGTACCTGCTTTGGCACTTCAAAGTGTCCCTCCATACATCCTGCTACTGCCATTCCCATGTCACCTGCCAGCCTTGCATGAGCTTCACTGTTGGTAAGAAGCAGACAATCCTCCTGTGTAAGTCCGGTTCCTGTCAACATTTCCCGTAAAGTACGTTCCACCTGTAGTCCAAAAAAAGGAACAATAACACAGATTCCTGCATCAGATAAGGTTCTTTTTAATTCTTTGCACTCTGCCTGAATATCAAACACAACAGCTTTCATTTGATATCTTTCCAGTTTTGTCTTATACACTGTATTCTCCCTGCTCCTCTCCTCTTTTTTGAAATTCCGGCATATATGTTCTAAAATGCAGCGGCAAATTGTTTCGCTGCAGCTTTAAGTTCTCCCGTTCTTTAATACTGATACTTTCTACAAAGGCTTTCCACATATTTTCTGCCTCCATATTATCTTCGGTGTACTTTGTCAACGCTGCCACCTGGGACTCTGTCAAATGAAGTAAAATGTAATTCTGTCCGGGCACATGCACTCCTGCCACATTCCTAACAGTATCCCATATAACAAAACGTTCTTCCTGAAAACGATCTACAAAATGCGGCATAATCAGCTCTGTTAACTGTGGTTTTGGCGCATATCTGGCCAGTAGAATGTTACCCGTAATTTCAATAAAACGCAGAAATCCCAAATAATGATGTTCTGCATTACCCACAGCTCTGGAAAGTTCCATCACACGAACCACAGAAGGATCTGACAAATGATTTAGCACTTTATTTCCCATACGCAAAGCAATCTGAATGTAACGGTATATGGCATCTGCTTTGTCGCCTGCATCTGCACAGGCAGCCCGAAATAAACACTCATATACCATATCAGAACAGGTTCTACGGATTGTATTAAGCACCTTTTTTGCCTTCTCTGCATCCGGTTTTAAGGGAATACAGGTAGTAAACAAGGCTAAATTATAATACTGCTCTCCCAACACTTGAATTTCTGTATTCTGATGCCCGTATTTTAATTCCCATGCTTCATATACTGCTGAAAATATGCCTTCGATACTGTCTTCACATTGTAATATATACTTCATGCTGTTCCACTCTCACATAAAAAATCCTGATAACTGCCATCAAACAAGGATAACTGCTGATATTTTGTATCTTCCTGCTTTGGAAGCTTTTCTGAAAGCAACAGATTTTGCAAAATCATTCCTTCTGTCATTTTTATGGAAAAGTAAAATGTTCCTCCGCAGGTAATAAAATAGATGGCACGTTTTAACACAACACCAACTCTTTTTAGGTCAGCAAAATCAAGACGTGCCGTGCGTCTTGCCTGTACAATTCGCCGGGCAGATTTCACTCCGATTCCCGGTACACGCAACAGAGTATAATAATCTGCACGGTTAATTTCCACCGGAAATTGCTCCGGATGGCGCAGTGCCCAGTCGCATTTCGGATCGAGAAATTCATTAAAATTTGGCTGTTTTTCCGAAAGCAGCTCCTTTGCCTCAAATCCATAGTAACGTAAGAGCCAGTCTGCCTGATACAAACGGTGTTCTCTTAGAAGAGGAGGACCGCCGGGAATAACCGGCAATGCCGAATCATCATTTACCCGTATAAACGCTGAATAAAATACTCTCTTTAAATCAAATTTTTTATATAATGCCTCAGATACCGATAAAATCTGGTAGTCACTTTCTTTGGTAGCACCAATAATCATCTGGGTAGACTGACCTGCCGGTACAAACCGCCCTGTATGGCTTTGATTTGCCCATTTAACCTCCTGTTTCATATGCAGGCCCGGAAGTTCATTATTTACAAAATTATCACTGATTTCATCAGATAACGGTTCAAAGTCATTTTCTTTCTCCATTTTCACTGCCTTACTGTCCGGCAAAGCCAACTCCATATTTTCCTGCATTATAATTTTTTGACGCAGTTTTTCTCGCAATAAAAGCGTTGTATCTTCTTCTTTTCTATTTAGGTTTCTGGCAGTGTGCCAATAGCGGCCACGGCTGTCATTTACACCTAGAGCCAGCATATTTTCTTCAATACCAGATTGAATCTGGCGCATGGGCAGTAAAATATTTTTACGATTTTTATGCGGTGCCAGAGCACGAAGACCTTCTGTGGTGGGAAGTTCCAGATTAACACTCATGCGATCGGCATACCAGCCTGCAAGTTCCACTAAATCAGGGTCTGCCCCAGGAATTGCTTTACAATGTATATAACCGTTGAAATGATACTTTTCCCGTAACAGCATTAATGTTTGCACAATTTCTGCCATGGTTTCATTTGGGGTATGATTGATACCGGAACTCAAAAACAAACCCTCGATATAATTTCTGCGGTAAAACTCTATTGTAAGGGTACACACCTCTTCCGGAGTAAAACTGGTGCGCACCACATCGTTAGAAGAACGGTTAATACAATATTTACAGTCAAAAATACAGTGATTTGTATACAAAATTTTTAATAGGGAAATACATCTGCCATCGGCAGAAAAAGTGTGACAAATACCGGGAGCCACAGAATTACCAATAGCTCCCGCTACACCTTTACGATTAGAACCACTGGACGTGCATGCCACGTCATACTTTGCGGAATCTGCAAGAATTTGAAGTTTTTCCATGACATCCATAACGGCCTCCTGCTACTCTAAAATACGCTTGCACAAGCAAGAACATTTGTTTGTATTTATAATAACACGGCGTTTTCTTAATGTCAATACTTTTTTCGAATATTTGTTCGATTATTTTTTATTTTTACGCACCAAATACATCACAACACCTATCACAACAGGTATAAAAAGAACACCAAAAACCGGAAGGAAGAAATTAAATAAGAAGAAAAACACAATTACTCCAAGAACCATCTTTGTCTTTTTATCCATTTTTCCGCTTCTTGAACTTGTAGTCTCCTGTGTTACCTTATGTACCGCACCCATTACTTCCTCCAGCGTCTCCTGTACACCATCTAACTGACTATCGTGCGGATTTTTGTTGCCATCATATTTTTGATGATAGGAATGATGGTCATCCTGCGCTGTATGGCTGTAGCCGCCATCGTACTTATTATGATATTCCTGGTGGTCTTCTGCAGAAGAAGTCTCTTTATTATATCTGGCACACTTTGGACAGATGCCATTGTACTTGTCATAGTCGTAAATTTTTTTACATTTGGAACAGGTTATTAAGCCCATGCTTAGTCCTCCTTTATAAAGCCTATATCAACTGATACCATATTACAGTAAAAATTCCGGAAATCAGTACAAAAATCAAGCCTATCAGCAATGTCGATTTATGCGAAACTTTTTTTCTTTCTTCCTGTTTTTTTATTTTATATTCATAATAATTTTCCTCACCCGGTTCAAATCGCGGAAAAATCAGGCTTGCACCTCTCTGAAAAGAATATCCGAGGAAATCAAAAAAACCGGTACCAGACGCATAAAACAATACACCAAACCCTACATACAGTAACCCTACTACCGTAAAAGCATCACTAATTGCCATCACAGTTCCGACAATTCCTTCTACCGTTTGTGATAAACGCAAAAAATAAATACCAATACTCAAAGCGAATCCAATTGCAAGTTGTACTAAATATTTCTTCATTTAACCCTCCACGAAATTAAGTAGGAGGCAGATGTTACCTTCTGCCTCCCATAAAAACTATGCTTCGTCTGCAAGTGTTTCCTTAATCTTTTTGAATTCTGCATCATTACAATGCACAAAATGCCCCGGAGATACCTCTCGCAGGCTTGGAATATCTACAGAATAATTGTGCTCCTTTAACGGAACATAAGTAATTCTCTGACGCTTCTTCTCATATTCCGGATCCGGCATAGGAATCGCGGACAGTAAAGATCTTGTATATGGGTGTAGCGGATGCTTGAACAACTCATCAGAATCAGCCAGTTCTACTAATTTACCAAAATACATAACACCGATTCTGTCAGAGAAATATTTAACCACAGATAAGTCATGTGCTACAAAAATGATAGTAAGCCCCATTTTCTCACGAAGGTCATCAAGCAAATTAATAACCTGCGCCTGAATGGATACATCCAACGCAGAAACCGGCTCATCTGCAATAATCAATTCCGGATTCATAATAACCGCTCTGGCAACACCAATACGCTGTCTCTGACCACCGGAAAACTCATGCGGATAACGTCCGGCATGTTCACGTACCAGACCAACCATTTCCAACGCTTCATAAACCTTCTGATTAATTTTTTCCTTATCCTTTTCACCACGGATTACCAAACCTTCTGCAATAATCTGACCAACCGTCATACGAGGATCCAAAGAAGAAATCGGATCCTGAAAAATCATCTGAATTTCAGTAACCACTCTTCTCTTCTTATGATCCTTTATTGCAGCCCGCATTTCATTCTTCTGCTCTGCAAGGTACTTGTCAAGTTCTGCTTTCTTGGTAGCAAT